>NZ_MSPR01000004.1 GCF_001984715.1 Streptococcus azizii | reverse complement strand
CGCCTCAATCGCTGACTGAGGAATACGGTTGTGGTAATCCACCAGAGTACCATCCACATCTAAAAAAATAATCTTTGGCATCTTATTCTCCTTGTCTTCTTTCTACTACAAGTATAGTCTGTTTTTTTCTCAAAAAACAGTCGAAAACTGCGAAAAACTGATACTATTGTAGGAACTTTAAAAAAGAAAGCCACGTGGACTTTCTTTTAGATATTAGCATTTCAGGTTGCTTTTAGTACTTGCTCCACTAGTCTGGGAGAGTGAAACAGTTCGGGGAACTGTTTCAGCTGGTCACCCAGAAACTAGAAAGTGACCACAGAAGTTCGGGGAACTGTTTCAGCCTGAGCCTATAAATCCGAGAGCGAAGTAGGCAAGGTTGGTGATGAAACGAGGTAACTCGTGTCAATAGCTGCAGGTTGTTTCAACAGTCTAATGACTGTTGAAGGTTGGAAATCATACTGACAATAGTCAGTAACAATCGTAGAGTACGGCAATTCGAGTTCAAATAATCATGAAATTATTTGAAGTTGGCAATAAGGAAACGAAGTTTCTAACGACCACTTTTTTAATGAAAGGTGGTAGGCTGAAAACCTCCACTGGAGCTTTTCACTCATCAAGATACGAGGGCGTTAAACGAGCAAAGCAAAAATAGGAGTTTTGACGAAGAACTACAAGTTCTAGGAAACAACTATCTTTTTTGCACAGCTCGTAGCCCGAGTTCAATTCACTGAGACTCTTGGCGAAGTATCTTTTTGATTTTTTTCAGATTTAGTCCATTACAGCTGTGGCTACCTTTAGGTATAAACTGAATGCTCTATTATTTCCGTTTTGGTGGGTTATGAATAGCCACTCCCAAGACATCTAAGAAGGCTTCATACATCACTTCTGAGAAGGTTGGATGCCCGTGGATGGAAGCTGCTACATCGTCTACTGTCAATTCTGATTCCATAATCGTTGCTGCTTCATTGATCATTTCAGCTGCGACTGGTCCAATGATATGAACTCCGAGAATTTCATGATATTTCTTTTCTGCGATAACTTTGACAAACCCATGCGCTTCATTTGAAGCAATCGCACGACCATTTCCAGTAAAGCTACATTTGCCGACCAAGACATCGTTACCATACTGCTCCCGCGCCTGCTCTTCAGTCAAACCAACCATTGCAATTTCTGGATGTGTGTAGACCGCTGCAGGGGTAAAGTCCAATTTTGCCTTATGGTGGTTTCCTTTAATAGCATTTTCAGCCGCCACTTCACCCATACGATAGGCAGCATGGGCCAACATTTTCGTCCCGTTCACATCACCTGGGGCATAGATACCTGGAATAGAGGTTTCTTGGTAGGCATTGACCTTGATTCGTCCGCGATCCATCTCCAGATTTAGATTTTCAAGACCTGCCAACTGTGGAACACGGCCGATGGAAAGGAGGGCTTTTTCTGATACAATTTCTGTTCCATCATTCAACTTGATGGTCAGTTGGTCGTTGGCTTCAATGATTTCAGACACACCAACAGAAGTCAAGAACTTCATACCTTTCTTAGAAAGAACCTTTTGCAATTCAATCGACACTTCACGATCCATGCCTGGAATGATGCGATCTGCCATCTCGACAACAGTTACTTCCGTACCATAAGATGCATAGACAAGTCCAAGCTCTACTCCGACAACGCCACCTCCCATAACAGTCAGTGTTTTCGGAATTTCACGAAGATCCAGAATATCATCTGAGGTCAAGACAAGTTTCGAGTCAATACCTGGAATATTGATACGAGATACCTTTGAACCTGTCGCAAGGACGATGCTCCGCCCTTTGATCGTTTGGCTACCAATCGTCACTGTCTTATCTGGATTTACTTGACCAAGACCATTGAAAATGGTGACCTTATTGGCCTTCAAGAGACCTTGTACCCCGCCTGTCAATGTTTTTACAACAGAGTTTTTAAAGTCTACTGTCTTATCCATGTCGATCGTATAGTTGGTAGAAGCAAGGTTAATCCCACGTCCTGCTGCAATTTTCAGACCGTCAAGAATTTCAGCGTTTTTAAGGTAGGTTTTCGTTGGGATACAGCCCTTGTTCAAGCATGTTCCACCAAATTCGGATTTCTCAACGATCGCAATTTTGCCACCCAGTTGAGCACCACGAATGGCTGCATAATACCCCGCAGGTCCCCCACCGACAACAATCATATCGTATTCATCAGCCGCCAGCTCTGCCTTTGGTGCTGTCGGAAGCTCTGCTGGAGTAGCTGGGACTTCAAGACCTGCCGCTTTCAAGTCTGCGCTTGCTTGTGCGATGTCTGCTACTTGTGCTGCACCTGTCTCAATCACTTCGCCTTCTGCACCAATGTAGCCAATCACTTCGGTAACAGGTACTGTCTCACCATTCCCACGAACGATTTTTAGCAATACTCCTGAGTCTTCTGCTTCCAATTCCATGCTGGTCTTGTCAGACATCATTTCCAAGATGACATCACCTTCCTTGACTAGATCACCTTCTTGTTTTTTCCACTCGATGATTTCACCTTCTTGCATGTCAACGCCAAGTTTTGGCATAATAATTTCAACTGCCATGATTAAGATACCAAGAGCGAAGAGAAAGCGACTGAAAAATAGGAAATCGTAGAAAATCCTGATTTTCTAAACGATTTATCTTTTTTCCGAGCTTTCCGCTCGGGTTCAGTTGCTAAAACTCTCTCGCTCTTATTCCCTTTCTTTAGTTTTTATTCAGAAATGCACATTTCTTTAGTTTTGTCCCATGGAAAAACGATTATCAGATTAACAGTTCCAATGGGTTTTCCAGTAGGTTCTTCAAATCAACCATAAACTTAGCACCATTCATACCATCGATAATACGGTGGTCAATGGTCAAGCAGAGAGCCATAATCGGACGGATTTTAATTTCACCATCGACCACAACTGGTGTTTGAACTGTTGAAGCTACCCCTAAAATGGCTGAGTTTGGTTGATTTATGATGGGATTAAAGGTCTTGGTGCCAAACATACCCAAGTTGGTAATAGAGAAGGTCGAACCAGACATTTCTGCCCCTTTCAGCTTACCTGATTGGGCTTTTTTAATCACATCTTTTGAGGCCACGACAAAGTCAGACAGGCTCATCTTGTCTGCACCATGGACAACTGGAACCACCAAGCCATCATCCAAGCCAACAGCAATTCCAAGGTTGACAAATTTGTGGAGCTCAATTTCTTGGGCGTCATTGATGAGCGAAGCATTCATATAACGATGCTCTTCCTTCATCAAGGTGCGGGTTACAGCAAGACCAATCAAATCTGTAAAGGTCACTTTTAAGCCCGTCTTATTCATGATTGGTTCAAGAATTTGCTTGCGCAGCGCCATTAAATTGGTCATATCAATATCGTAATTGAGCGTAAAGGTTGGGGCAGTAAGGTAGGAATGAACCATCCCTTTTGAGATAGCCTTGCGCATTGGGCTCATCTTGATGATTTCAACACCTTCTGGCAACTCTTTAGCTGGTTTTTCTTCAGCCTTAGGAGCCGTTGCTGCAACTTCTGTAGCGGCTGGTGCAAGAACTGCAAGAACATCGTCCTTGACAATCTTACCATTGACACCTGAACCTGTAAGGGTAGCCAAGTCTACACCTTGATCTGCTGCAATACGAGCAGCAAGTGGAGTTGCTTTTGGCGCTGCTCCCTTGAAGGCTTCTACATCAACCTTGTGAACGCGACCATTGGCACCCGTACCTGGAACAAGACCCAAGTCAATTCCAAGCTCACGCGCCAACTTACGAGCGGCTGGAGTCGCACGAACCTTGCCACCACCTTGGGGCTTCGCTGCAACTGTCGGAGCAACGACAACTGGGGTACGACCTGCAGGCACTTCTTCGATTGCTGCCGCTGGCTCAACCACAGGAGCAGATGAAGCTCCTGCTTCGACTGTTTCGCCTTCTGCACCGATGTAGGCAATCACTTCGGTAACAGGGACGGTTGCACCGTTTCCATGAACAATTTTTAATAGGACGCCTGACTCTTCTGCTTCCAACTCCATGCTGGTTTTGTCAGACATCATTTCCAAGAGGACATCGCCTTCATTGACGAAATCGCCCTCTTGTTTTTTCCACTCGATGATTTCACCTTCTTGCATGTCCACACCGAGCTTAGGCATAATGATTTCAATAGCCATTATTAAGATACCAAGTCCGAACAGAAAACGACTGAAAAATAGGAAATCGTAGGAAATCTTAATTTTCGTAACGATTTATCTTTTTTCCGAGTTTTCCGGACGGGTTCAATTCCTTTCTTTCAGTTTCTTACCTTGTCAAGAACCAAACCAGGCTTCGATTAGCAAATCGGTTCCATTCTTTTCCAAGCATTCTTAGTGAAGCTAGAATTTCTAGATTCTAGCATAGCAGAGTTAGCGTTTTTCCGATTGCTTTTCTAACGAGACGATTTGGTGCAGGCATAACTTACGTTAGACAAGCCAAATCAACAAAGTCAAAAAGATAAGCGGATGACGATAGATTACCCCTTGTTTACTTGCTTGTAAATTGCTGCTTTGATTTTCTCCACGTTTGGCAATACTGCATTTTCAAGAATGTTTGCGTAAGGAACTGGTACATCATCAGAAGCGATACGGATGATCGGGGCATCCAAGTAGTCAAAGGCTTCGCTTTCTGTGATGATCGATGCGATTTCACCGATGAATCCACCTGTTTTGTAGGCATCATTGACAAGAATCACTCTGCCTGTTTTCTTCACAGAATTGATGATCAATTCTTTGTCCAATGGGATAAGGGTACGTGGGTCAACCACTTCTACGCTGATACCTTCAGCTGCCACTTCTTCAGCTGCCTTCAAGGCACGTTCCAACATGCGGCCGTAAGAAATGATGGTGACATCTGTACCTTCCCGTTTGACTTCACCCTTCCCAAGTGGGATATAGAAGTCTGGGTCAAGGTTCACTTCTTCTTTTTTACCGTAAAGTGCTTTTGGCTCTAGGAAGATAACCGGATTGTTATCCAAGATAGATGATTTTAATAACCCTTTCGCATCGTTGGCCGTACCCGGTGCAACAACCTTGATTCCCGGAATATGGGTCAACCAGGCTTCTAGAGACTGTGAGTGTTGCGCTGCTGACCCAATTCCTGAACCTGAAGCTACGCGGAAGGTAACAGGAGTTTTCAAACCACCACCAAACATATAGTTCGTTTTTGCAGCTTGGTTAACGATCGCATCAAGGGCAATCGTGATAAAGTCCATGAAGGTCAAATCAACGATTGGGCGAAGACCTGTTTGAGCAGCTCCCACTGCAGAACCTGCAATCGCTGCTTCTGAAATAGGAGTGTCGCGGACACGTTTTTCCCCGAACTCTTCCAACATTCCAACAGAGGTACCGAAGTCTCCGCCATAGATTCCTACGTCCTCTCCCATTAAAAATACACGTTCATCCTTACGCATTTCCTCGCTTTGAGCCAAGTTAATTGCTTCACGCAAGGCCATTACTTTTGTTTCAGCCATTTTATACTCCTAATTTATATCAATTTATCTTTGCTGTACTAAGGAAAATCAACCAATTCCCCCACCATCATTGATCAGCATACCTGCTTGAGACATCCTAGTTTGACTTGCTTCTCAGAACATCGTCCAACTTTTTACATTAAAATCGTGTTCGGTCTAAAAACTCGGAAAAAAGAGACGCAATCGTTTCAGCTTCAGCTGAATTACGAATGTAGCTACCTTTAGGTGCGAACTTCCTTGTGTGCAAGCACACTGTGTCAGTTCCCTATTTTTCAGTCGTTTTTTAAACGACCTCACAACTTAGAATTGTACTCGAACTAAGGACTGGGCGAACTTTGTTCCCCTCCAGTAAGTAGGTAGTCCACCATAGTGGATACCGTAGTTTGACTTGCTCCTCAGAACATCGTCCAACTTTTTACATTAAAATCGTGTTCGGTCTAAAAACTCGGAAAAAAGAGACGCAATCGTTTCAGCTTCAGCTGAAGTACGAATGTGGCTACCTTTGGGTGCGAACTTCCTTGTGTGCAAGCACACTGTGTCAGTTCCCTATTTTTCAGTCGTTTTTTAAACGACCTCACAACTTAATCCACAAACACATCTTCGTAAGCAACTGAGAGGTCTGGATCTGGGCTTTCTTGGGCAAATTTCACAGCGGCCTCTACTTGCTCTGCCACCTGTGCCTCAATCGCATCCAACTCCTCATCTGTAGCAATTTTATTTTCTGTTAAATACTGACGATACTTTTTAAGTGGGTCTTTTGCCTTCCACTCATTGACTTCTTCTTTTGTACGGTAAGCACCAGCATCAGCAGTCGAATGACCAAACCAGCGGTAGGACTCCACTTCCACCATGGCTGGACCATTCCCCTGACGAACGTATTCAATCACTTCCTGCATCTTTTCATACACTGCAACAACATCGTTCCCATCTTCGACATAGTGACCTGGCATGCCGTAGGCTGCAGCCCGCTGATGGAGGTGTGGAATCTTAGTAGAATAAGAAATATCTGTTGAAATACCGTAGCGATTGTTGGTGATAAAGAAGATAACCGGTAAATTCCAAACAGCCGCTAAGTTCATAGACTCGTGGAAACTACCTTCATTAGTAGCTGAATCCCCTGAAAAGGCAATAACGATATTATCTGTTCCAAGGTACTGTTGGGTGAGGGCAGCACCGACTGCAAGAGCATAGCCACCTCCTACGATACCATTTGAACCAAAGTTTCCTTTTTCAACATTGGCCAAGTGCATGGAGCCACCACGCCCCTTAGAAGTTCCTGTCGCCTTACCAGCAAGCTCTGCCATCATACCGTTAATGTCGATTCCCTTAGCAATAACATGACCGTGTCCACGATGGTGCGAGAAGATAATATCTTGTTCTGTTAAGCCAGCAATCGGACCAACAGCAGCGGCCTCTTCCCCGACTGAAAAATGGGTCATCCCCTGTACAAATCCACGGCGAACCAGTTTATTTAATTTCATATCCACATCTCGGATTTGTTGCATTTTTAGGAACATATCCAAATGTTGTTCTTTTGAGATAGATACCATAATTTCCTCCAAAGTTGTTCTGTTTCCCTTTCATGATAATCCAAAAATTCACAAATAGCAAATAATTTAACCGTTTTCTATTTGATACCAATCTCACGAAAACACCTGAAATCGTGCGTTTTTTCACAATTTCATCCTAGTTTTCTCTCCTCATCATGTTCTTTTTTTCACAAGCTAAATCCCGTTGAATCTTCCTGTGTTTTATGATAAGATAGCCATGGAGGTCGCTATGGATTTCGATTTATTTCTATTGATATGTAACTATATCGGTACCATCTCATTTGCTGTTTCTGGAACCATTAAAGGCTTTAAGAAAAAATTGGATATTTTTGGGATTACCTTGCTGGCTACCATTACAGCTATCGGTGGAGGGCTTATTCGGGATGCCTTGATCAACCGATTTCCGCTCACCTTTGTAGAGCCTTCTTCTATCTATCTCTCTATCCTTGTATCGATTATCATGTACTTATTCGTCATCACGAAAAAAAATGAATCCCCCCGCGATAAGACCTTGTATCAATTTCTCGGGAGGATGAACCTTATCTTTGATGCGATCGGCCTCGTCATCTTTGCCTTAATTGGAGCCAGTAGCGGGGCTGAGTTAGGCCTTAACTTCATGACCTCTGGTATTCTAGCCGCCCTGACCGGTGTTGGCGGAGGCATTATCCGTGACTTGCTCGTCAACGAGACACCCCTTGTATTAAAAGAAGATGTCTATGCTGTTCTTGCCCTTTTTACAGGCATTAGCTATCACATCCTTGTCCTTGATTGGAGAATGGCTCGCATCCCTGTCTTTATCGGACTATTCTGCCTCTTTCTCCTCATTCGCTTACTGGTTATTAAATACCATATCAATCTACCAAACATGGAAAACAGTCAAAAACGCTGAGGCTCAGCGTTTTTTTACTACTCTATAAAAGTTTCGCTCACAATGGAAATTGGTGAGAACAACTGCCCTCCTCTCCAGCAAAGGGATCGTCTTACTACTCTTATACTCAATAAAAATCAAAAGTAGACTAGCTTTCACAATTAAGAATTGTGAAAGGTTGAATAGGAGATTAGCATCGCTAATTTCCTTATATCGCAGGCGAAGGTAGTTGAAATAGTTGATAACTATTTCAAGTTGGAAATAAGAAAAGTCGTGACTTTTCTCAATAGTTCCACCCTATTTCCAGGGAACCGGCTGAAAACCTCCACTGGAGCTTTTCACTCGTCGAAGTAATAAAAGAGACGCAGCTGTTTCAGATTTAGTCAATTACAGCTGTGGCTACCTTTAGGTATAAACTAAACATACTATATTACCAACCACCTGGCCGTTCCCCTGCTCCATGTCCCCCACCAAAGCCACCACCTGGTCCCATGGCAACAATGTCGGTTTGTTTTTGCCCATTGACTGTTACATCACCGCCGGTGAAGCTAACTGTGCCATCAAAGTCAAAGGCTGATGTTGGTGCTGTGATTGTGATACTACCTCCTGAGATGGACAAATCTCCATTTGAATCAAAGGCATCCGTATCACCTTGACCGACCGTCACATTGACACTGCCACCTGTCACTTTGATAAAAATATCGGCTCCCAGAGCATCGCTTGCGGCATTGATACCATCGTCTGTGGCAGTAACCGTAACCGTTCCGCCAGTGATTGTCACATTTGTAGCTTCCAGCCCTTCTGTACTATTGGTCACTGCCACTTGCCCATCATCAATCGTCAAACTAGAGGCTGCCTTAATGCCGTCATCTCCAGCCTGAACCGTCGTACTACCGCCTGTAATCTGAATGTTTCCCTTGGTCGTATCCTCATCATTATTGGACTTAATCCCATCGCCTGCAGCAGTCACATCAATCGTTCCCCCTGTGATGATCACCGCATCTTTCCCGCGAATACCATCATCTGTTGCACTGACTTGAACAGTTCCTGCTTCAATGACGAGGGTATCCGAGGAGACGATTCCATCTTCAAAATTGCCCTCTACCGTCAAATTCCCCCCACCTGTAATCGTCAAGTCGGCCTTGGAATGAATCGCCCCTTCGATATTACTATCGCTATGTTGCTTGCTATCTGACACAAGATTTTTTGTTCCCTCCTCTAATTCCAAGACTACATTGTCTGCTGCTTCTACAAAAATTGCCGCAGTATCTTGGCTGGAAATATTGGTTCCTGCTAACACTAAACGGACATTCCCAGTCACCTTGACCTGCACACCTGCTGTTGTGCTACCTGTCAAGATGTAGGTCCCTGCCTCTGTAATCGTTAGCCCTTCGTTCGTCAGGGTCACCTCCTTGGTCGGTAGACTATCCCAGTCAAGTTCACTGGACGCTGTAGTCGCTAGACTAGTCGCAACTTGACTCGTCTGTGTGCTGGTTGACGATTGACCTGTAGCGGTTGAGCAAGCTACAAGTAAACTCATACTTAACAGTGTCACCGATGACACTAAGATCTTTTTTAACTGCATACATGATTCCTCGATTTCTATCATTTTCGACACCCGCAAATAACCTTCGGTAGATGTTTCACAGAGTATCGACATGGAAAAAGTATACATCTGTTTTCTGAAAAATTCTTTAATTTTTCCTAAAAGAAAACTTATACTCCATAAACATCAACAGTTGACAGCGTATCCTTTTGATGTTTAAAGAGTATTAAACAGGAGTATCCTACAAGCAAAAAGGGCTACGCGCATTGCCTAACCCTTATGTGCCAACCTTTCTATATCCATCACTTTATCACAAACTCGAGCGAGTAATTCAGCATCATGGGAAATCAGCAAGACCAATTTCCCCTTAGACTTTAAGAATTGAAGTTGAGTAGCGAGCTGCTCCATTTGCTCCCTATCCAGACCACTTGAAGGCTCATCAAAGATGAAGATGTCTTTATCCCCCAATAGGCTGGCTGCAATCATTAGGCGTTGTTGCTCCCCCACTGATAGACTCATGGGGTGACGGTCTAGGAGCTGGGAAAGGCGAAAGGCTCGCACTATTTCACGGTCTATCCGATTTGAGGCAAGCCCTAAGCTCAACTCCTTCTCCACCTGTTCTGTTACCAGTTGCAGGCGCACATCTTGCATGACATAGGCCATCGTGAGGAGACGATTGCGAGCAGTTAAGGCCTGCCCCTGCCAATAAACAGGCCCTGTCTTATCACCTTCTAAGCCTAGCAGAGAGCGGGCAAAGCTCGTCTTGCCAGAACCGTTGGCCCCTATGAGGCCTACGACCTGTCCAGGAGCCAACACTAATCGTTTTAATCGATAGAGGCAGTCTTTTCGATGATAGACACAAAAGTGTTGCAGTTCAAGACCAGCTGGGTCATTGCGAAAGGAGCAAGCCAGTTCTCCTACCTGAGTCTGGTAAGGACTGACATCAGATGCCCGCAAGCCCAGTTCTTCTCGTTTCTCCTCCGAGTAAGCTAAAAATACACTCGCAGGTAAGTGTTCTATGAGCTTTCCATCATAAAAATAAGCATACGAATCTGCCAGCTTACGCAAATAAGCCAGACGATGTTCTGCAATAATGAGGGTCTTTCCTTGCTTTTTCAAGGCAAGGAGCAGCTCCTGCACTCGCTTAATGCTTGGTGCATCTAGGTTAGCTGTCGGCTCATCAAAGATTACAATATCTGTCCCCTGCATCGCTGCAGTTGCAATCGCAACCACCTGCTGTTGTCCTCCGGATAAATTTTCTACAGACTGTCTCAATAAAGGCTCCAACTGAAAATGTTTGGTCACCTCTGCCAACCGCTTAGAAATTTCACTGCGGTCCAGTCCTTGATTTTCACAAGGAAAGACTAATTCTTGTAGAACTTCCCGGTGAAAAAATTGGACAGCCGGATTCTGAAAGACCGAAGCGACATCCTCAGCCAAGCGTTCGAGACTGGCCTCTTGATAGGAGAGCCGTCCGATTCGTAAACTTCCCTCAATCTCCCCTTGATAGTATTCTGGAACTAGCCCATTGATAAGGTGTAAAAAGGAGGACTTACCTGACCCACTCGGACCGCACAAGACTAGACAGTGACCTTTTTCAAGACGCAAGTCCTCTATCTGGCAAGCTCCTTGCTCGCTCTGAGCATACCTAAGTCGCAGAGATTTGGCTTCTAGTTGAATTTCAGAATCAGGAAACTGAGACACCACGCACACACACTCCAATCTATCCATGTCCAACGAGACTGCAGAAATTCACTCGGTCTCTTTGTCACTGCCAGTCCCTTAGTCAAGGTGGCTATTGTCAAATCCTGGGCCGCACGCAGCAACGACATCATTAAGGGAACCAAGAGATACTCTATATAGCGATGAGGCTGCTTGAGGAGATCGCGCTTCCTCAAACATATTCCTCGTGTCTGTAAAGAGAGTTGAACCAGCCTAATTTCTTTTTTTATCCGCGGAAGAAAGCAGAACATAACCCCTAGGGTCAACAAAAAACTTTCTGGTAAACGCCACTTTCTAAGGCCATGAATCAATTCATAGGTCGAGGTCGTAAGAAGCAGAAAGTGTCCCGCCATCAGAGGAAACCAGATATGACTCAGCATAAAGGTGAAGCGAAAGATCCACATGGGAAGCCAGTCCACTTGGCTCAGCTGATTCACCACAAGATAACCTAGCAAGGTGACGAAACCCATCTTTATATGCCCTACAAGAAAGTAACAAACTGCCATGCCGACCAGTAGATAGAGACCTTCTAGCACTGTCATAGGTAGGCCATAAATGACACCCGCAAAAATGACCAATAAGATCTTGCTTCTAGCATCAAACCTCATTCTAATAACCCCGATTTTTTGAAAGACTTAGTCAGCATTCTTTGACCTAAAAAAGCTCCAATCAAGGCTCCGACCACAATCGTTGCGGACAAGCCCAGTACATTAGCAGGGGTAAAGTCAACCATGACACGGGCAATATAGGCCGCAGACTTCCCACGTGCTAAAAGATTTGCCTCATAGGCATCTCTCATCAACCACATCAGAATAATCGGTCCTAGATTTCCAAAAGAAAAAACGACAAAACTCACGATGGTAGCCCCTGTGCGCTTGTAAGCTCCCTGTTTTGCAATAAAATCTCCCAATATACCAAAGAAGAGACTCGGCAAAAAGGCTGCCGTCATATAACCCGATAAGAAAAAGAAACAAGCCATAACAGCACTCACCAAGCTAATCGAGCCAAATTTTCCTACCTTAGCCACTAATAGCATATAGACTGGACCGCCTGCTATGGCCGAAAAGGCCGGAGCATACATCATATTCCCCGAACGGTCAAATAAGGTGGCTACTAAGGTTCCTAGACCCACACATAGGAAGTAGAGAGCTGCAAAAGCTCCTGTCACCATCAAATCGTTTACTTTTAATTCTTTCATCATCTTCTCCATCGTTATTAAGGGCAGAACTGTCTTGATTGTCACATTAGGAAGTACCACTACTCTATCAAATTAACGTCTGAATAGGCAAGGAAATCAAAGGTAGTTGCTATCGTTTCCTGTATTCATCGAACACTCGTCAGATTTCCTATTTCCTAGCCCAGGCTTCTAGGGTCACTTTCTTATTTCTAGGTGAACTGTTTCAACCTGAGCCTGGAAATTTGAGGACGAAGTGGGCAAGGTTGAAAATGAAACGAGGTAACTCGTGTCAATAGCTACAGGTTGCTTCAACAGTCTAATGACTGTTGAAGGTTGGAAATCATACTGACGATAGTCAGTAACAATCGTAGAGTACAGCAAAGCGAGTTCCAATCATCTGGGAGAGTGAAACAGTTCGGTGAACTGTTTCAGCCTGAGCCTAGAAATTTGAGAGCGAAGTGGGCAAGGTTGGAAATAGAGAAACGGAGTTTCTAACGACCACTTTTTTAATGAAAGGTGGTAGGCTGAAAACCTCCACTGGAGCTTTTCACTCGTCGAAGTAAGAAAAGAGACGCAGCTGTTTCAGATTTAGTCCATTACAGCTGTGGCTACCTTTAGGTATAAACGAAACGACTATAGCTTGTAAACCCATTCGGCGCAGGCAAGGGTCGTCTCCCTGTGGGAGATAAGAAAGACTAGGCCCCTGCACTCCTGTTTGACCAACTGGAGGAACAAGGCTTCATTCAGCGAGTCCAAATGACTGGTCGGTTCATCGAAAATATAGCAATCTGCTTGCTTTAACAAGGCTCGCATCAGTTCCAACCGCTGGGCTTCTCCAGCCGAAAATGTCGTCGTATCCATCACCGTGTCAAGCCCAGCCTCTGTCTCTAAAATACGGTCTTTCATCTGGCATTTTTCTGCCAAAGAAAGGATTTCCTCATCTGAGATATTCCTCCGTCCCAGGACCAGATTTTCACGAATGGTCTGTTTAAACATCTGGGGTTGCTGGGGGACATAAGCAAAATGGGCCTGTAGCTGGTAAGGATGCACCGTCTGACTATTGCGCTTGTTCAAGCGAATCTCTCCTGCCTGCCAATCATACCAACGCATCACCAGTTTCATCAAGGTTGATTTTCCCACTCCCGACGCTCCCACAATGCCAATAATACCCCCTGTTGTAAAGTCGACGGACAAGCCATCATAGATGGGTACCCCATCAGGTGCATAAGCAAATTGTAGGTCGCGAATGCCAATCTCCTCGATGGTTTCCAAGAAAGGCTCTCCCGTCTTATCCATCTCTGGCTCATCGAGCAGGGCCAAGATATTACGCCCCGCATTCATGGCACGTCTAAACCCTAAAGGCAGGCGACCTAGCTCCAGAAATGGTGCAAAGGAACTGGTAAAGGCAACTACTAACGATAGGCCCGCAAATCCGCTCAATTCTTCCATTTCAACAAGTAGGAGCGTTTGCCAAGCAAAGAGAGTCAGACCGAGACCGATCACCGCAAAACTACCTGCCTGCTGCATAAAATTGGTCTGAGCCACCTGCCTTTCCCTCGCATTGACTTGTTGACTCTGTCCCTGCAAGACCTTGGTGTAGGCAGGCATTTGTTGGAATTGTAATAAATCCTTGACCGCTTTCAATCCTTGAAGAAAAGAAGCTGCATAACTCTTTTTCTCCTGATGCTGTGCTTGTAAAATAGGGGTCAACTCCTTGGCAAATCGCTCCGGTAAGACGAGTCCCAGAACAGCATAGGTCAAAAGGGCTAGAGCTGCCAAGAGGAGACTCTGCCAGGCAAAAAAACCAGCTACTAGAATGGCTACCAACACTCCTGTGGCAATAGGTGCTAAGGTATGGGCAAAAAAGATTTCCAAGGCCTCAATATCCTCACCAATCATCTTGAGCAAGACTCCACTGTCTTGACCATCCAATTTACCCGGTGCCATACGGCGTAATTTGGCAAATACCATCTTTCGCAAGGTGGCAAGACTATGAAAAGCCACATAATGCCCAAAGTAGTGTTCACCATATCGGAAGACACCCCGCAACAACCCCAAGCAGATAAAGACTAGAAGAAGCCACCCAGACGGTGCTGTCCCCTTCTCTAAAGCCTTCCCTGCTGATTGTAGTAACAAAACAGGAATGCCAATCGTGGTGCCAACTCCCATAACCGCAAAGAAAACCGCTAGCCCAATGTAGAAAAGCAGGTGTTGCATCATCTTTATCAACCGGAACACCACCATTCTTGTCGGGTATCTTTCTTTATCCATAGACGGATGCCTCCAATTCTGCCTGAGTATCTACTAAGTGGCGAAAGGCTGGAATCGTATGATACAATTCCTCTGCCGAACCTATAAACACCTGATGATCTACCAAGAAAAGGGTCTGCTCTGCACGATACACCTGTTTCATCTTATGGGTGATCACCACGACGATTGCCGTCTTTGCAATCCATTCAATCAAGCGAAAGATCTGCGCTTCATTATCCGCATCAATGCTCGACGTTATTTCATCAAAGATATACAGGGACCGCTTCGCCAAGATTGCTCGGGCGCAGATAATCTGTTGGCGTTGACCGACAGACACCTTCTGTCCATTTTCTCCTACTATCGTCTCTAAGCCATCTGGCAAATCATGGATAAACTGCAAGACACCCTGCCTATCTATCCATGCGAGGATTTCTTCTTTTGTCCAATCACAGGCCATTGCCAAATTGTCATAGATGGATTGATTCAACAGGTAAGATTGATTCGATACATAAAGAACCTCGCGGTTGATAGCTGTTTGAGACACATTTTTAAGAGCAGTTTCACCACATACAATCTCTCCTGTTTGGGGAGTCAAGCGTTTCATCAAGAGCTGGGCTAGGGTTGTCTTGCCCTGTCCAGACGTTCCTGAAATAGCATAGAGATGTCCCGCTGATAGGTCGGCGTCAATTTTTTGCAAGACCTCCTTTCCTTCATAGGCAAAAGAGACCCCTCGCAATCGTACACAATCAAAACTCTCTAAAGTCGGCGTCTGTCCTTCTGATATTTCCTCCATACTATCTAAAAAACAAAAGATACGATCAGCCATTTTGGTCGTCATCATGACAAGGTGCATACCGTAGCCCTGCTCTCGAAGCGGGGCAAAAAATTCGGTCGCAATCAGAATAAAAAAGATAAACTGAAACAAGGACAGGTGTCCCGTAACCAACTGACCGATAGCTAAAAAGCCGGATACTCCAATCCCTAGATACATGACTGCATCCATGTAGCCTACTGCCTGCAGTTGAAAACCTAACAATTCCATCGTTGCATCCCTAAACTCTTCTGCCTGCTCATTGAAATTCTTCTCATACACGGCATCTGCCTGATAGGTATATAAGGTATTTAAGCCCTTCAAATCATCTAGAAAAAGGTTCCCCACATCCATATAGGAGGCCCAGTAGCGATTCATGATACGCTGTGAGCGCTTCTGCATAAGAATACTCGAAAGCGGAATGAGAGGAAGAGCTATAAGAAAGAGGAGGCTCCCTAGCGGGAACAGCCAAGCCACCACAAGGAGAACCGTTGTACAGTTCAGATAGGTCCTTAGCGCCAGTGTCAGGTAATGGGAATAATAGGTATCCAGGCTATCAATGCCTTGGGAGGCTATCGTAAAGACATCTGAGGCCGTTGCCTCCGACTCAAACTGCCCATCTCGCGCAATCAAGACCTCAAAAAAGGATTTTTTCAACGCATCACGGGCAAACTGGGAGCCGATTCCCTGCAAGCGCTTCGCCATAAGCGCTACCGCATAGCCGACCAAATTCACGGCTAACATACGAAAGAGTAAGTCATTGAGGGCAATCGTTTCTGTTGCTAGAGAAGCAGCAAAAATGTGACTCAGCCAGTAAAAACTCAAAACCCGTACCAAAAACTGAACCCAAGACAACAAAGCTGCCACATAGACCACTGTCATCTTCGGTCGTATCTGCTCTTTTAGTCGTGCCAACAGATATTTTCTCTTCTTCCGTGACAGTTTCTGAGCTTGATGCATCCCACTCCTCCCTTCTCCTATTTGTGACTATTATAACATTCTTTGAATTATCTGTAAATTCTAATCTGGCACTCAATAAAAATCAACTATAAACATTGTTATAGTCAAAAATGAGAGAAACATTCACCACACAAAAAAGGGAGTAAACAGGTACCGTTCGCAAAGCTACAGTCCTGTCCTACTCCCTGATGTTATGGATAAAAAGTCCGGATTATATTTCTGACAACAAAGCGGATATTGGCTAAGGTCACCTCTTTTTGCATGGCTGTTTCAAGAGGATAGACTCCCGTCTGAATAGCATAGGTGGCTAAAAAATAGTCATCAAATACTCCTAGCTCTGTCGCTAGACTGCCGCAAACTGCAATCGTAGGAATCCCTCTGGTCCGAGCTAGGCTCGCCACTCCCACTGGAACCTTACCACTCAGACTTTGGGCATCCAAGCACCCTTCCCCTGTAATGACTAGGTCTGCTTCCTGCATCGCCTGCTGTAAGCCAACGATTTCTGCCACAAAGGGAAAGCCTGCTCTGAGCTCACCTCCCAAGACCACAAGCGCACCACCCAAACCACCTGCAGCTCCCGTTCCAGCAAGGGTCTGCAAATCGATGCCCAGTTGCTCCTTGACGAGTGCTACATAGGCTAAAGCCTCCCGATCCATTGCTGCTACCTGATGGGGAAGAGCCCCTTTTTGCGGACCAAAGATACGGGCGTACCCTTCCTTGCCTGCATAGACATTGGTCACATCTGTCAGCCCGACAAGAGAAAGGGAGCGCAGTTGCTCCTTCTCCTCTTTCGTCAAACTAGCCAGTAACCCCTGTCCGCCATCAGAGGTCCCCGTGCCACCTAAGGTAACAATGATTTCCTTACATGAGCGACGGAGAGCATCCCTAATCAAGGCTCCCAAGCCACAGCTAGTCGCTCGCTCAACCGTCTCTGGTGTCGGCGCTATCCTATCGATACCAATGACTGACGCCGCCTCAATAAAGGCTGTCTGTCCGACCAGAAAATAGGAAGCCTCAATAGGGCGCTCTAATAAGTCCACCGTTGGAACACTGATAAACTCTCCATCAAGCGCCTCCACTAAAGCCGCCAAAGTCCCCTCACCACCATCAGCAATCGCAAAGGTCTCTACTTTCGCCCCTGCAAGCACTCCCTCGACAGCCTCTCTTGCTGCCTGATTCAACTCTGCAGAAGTCGCCGAACCCTTAAATGAATCAATGGCAATGATAATCTTCATATCGTCCTCCATTACCGCCACTTAAAACACTGCTACTACCCTACCGCTACATTCCTATAGTCGTAAACAATCAAACTGGTCCTTCCTCTACTTAAAATGGTACTTGGGCTAAAGGGATACTGAGCTACTTAGCCCGTCGAAACAGCAATGAGCAGACACTGGAAGAGTCTCCTTATTTATAAATAGATGTTTTGAAATCATCTGTTTGACGTAGATAGGCCTTATAAATTTTAGATTTTAATAAGTGAACCCAGCTAGCTGGTGTATGCGATGTGGTTCGGTCAATATTTGACGCATCTGTTACCATCGCTGCATCCATTAAGTCTTGTAGTTGTTGCACCGATGTAATGGTCACCTCTTTGGTTGAATTCGGCACACCTAGTTCATACTGAATCGTGATTGGTTTTAAGGATGGGGCCTTTGCAACACGTTCTGCATACATTGCCTTTTTAAACTCAGCCCACGTGCCATACTCTTGGTTAAAGACTTTATCAAATACTAAATTATCCGTAATCAATCCGACATATCGCTGGAACCAATTTGACCAGGTGCGACTACCACTATTTAGAGCTTCCTGACCATACTGATTCGATACATACGGTAGGAACCCATCTTTATAGCCCTTCGCCGCCCAAAGCTCAAAGGCCATCCGTTTAAACATGATATCACCAGGAGCCCCCTTCTCATTGGACAAGGCTGCATAGATAGGCGATAACATGGAAATTCCATAATAACTGTTGCGGGCAGGCTCTGCCTCATCATAGTATGACCGTCGATTGATTATATTCCGATCCACCAAATCATCTAAGGTTTGAAGGGAGGCTACTTCATTGTCAGCTAAACGTCTAATTTTATTGCCCGCATGTGTTTGATTGCCATCCCTATCAGTGATGTATTTGTTTTCAATGACACGCAACCATTTTTTCTTCACATCATCGGACTGTTTTAAGAGTGAGCTTGCTTCTAGATAATCCAAGGTATAGATAACATCAAACATGCGGGTGATGTATTGGTCGACATCTGCCATACTTTGATAGCGCTCCAAAGGATTTGCCGCATGGTATCTATCTGCATCATCAACAGGCTCTTTAAACATCGTATTGAGGCCGATGATAGACGAGCTTTTTCCAACAGACTCTAACAAGCCAAAGGCAAACAACTCTGCACCCAGCCCTTCTCGACGATGCAAATTATTAAAGAAGGCTGTCCCATCTAGGTTATGAGTCATTTCATGCGTAAAGGTCTGAGACCCTGCCTTATCCAAGACACCATATGCAACAAAGTGGATCACAACTCCCGTTGCATAGGCTGCAGAGCCATTACTGAGATAATAGCGACCAACCGGTCCAAAGAATCCTTGAATGGAAGCATCTTTATCATGCAGTGTCCGCCAAGACGATCCTCCAGAAGCATTGGCATAATTAAATCCGTCATAGGTCAAAATAGTGGCAAACAGCTTATCTTTGGCTGAATCCTCTAAAATGTTATACCAAATATCAAAATAATCCCGTTGCCAGATTGCAGCAGTATTGACACGCTCTCTCATATAGGCCTTAAACTCATCGCCAGTTAGTGACGTGGCATTCTTATAGCGTTCATAGCCACCAAAGGAAATACCGGCCATATTTGACATCACAAAGACACTCTCATCCGGTAATGTCAATAGGGGTAGTAGCATATTCCGATGGAACCATCTATCACTCGCAATGGTATCGTAGACACCCACAGAATAGCGATTATTTTTTTGACCGTAGGCTGCATCTTGTTTTTGACGTGCTTCTTCAACACCCGATACTGTTTCTACGATATAGGCCTTACTATTTTCTTTCAACCACTCATTGTTCGATTTTGTTGGTAAAAATAGTTGGCGGTAATTTTCAACATAATCAAAGAGTGTCTTATTCGGCTTGGCAGTGCTGATGACATTATCAAATGCCTGAACATTATTTGAAGCCCTTAATAGATCAAAGCCAACATTTCCCAAACGGATGATATGGTCAATTGTCGATACGGATTGGTTGCCAAAGAAGTCTAATTTATAGGCTGACAAATCTTTGACGTTCATCGCACCATAATTGATATTGTACCACTTGTTTAAATAAGTTAATCCCAAAAGAAACGGTGTAGCATTGGTCTTTATTTTTTCAATCAGGGCCTCCTTGACTGCTCCTTCTGGAAGGTTAATCGCCGCATCCGTTGATAAGACCTTTCTCAACTCTTGCGCTAAGTTTGCCTTGACAGTAGTAAATGTGCTGTCTAGGTACAAATCCTGAATCGATTTTGTTGTATCGTTTTCTTGAATCTTCAAGGTTTGACGGACTGCTTGTGAGTCCAATTCAATCGCTGATAGGGTTGGTAGCACAGCATCAATGACTTCTGAATAGCTATCTACCAAGACCTCTGGTGTATATAGTAGAGGAGTTCCTACAATACTATACTCTGCTATCCGATTATTTTTGAAGTCCCCTTTGTAGGCGAGGTCCAGATATTCTATCGTATTGTCATCATAGTGGAGCAGCAGGCGATTGATTGCCGTCTTATGAGTATGAATATCTAAAATTGCTTGATGATCGATCATTGGCACAACATCACGCAAACTGGTTTGATACAATTTTTGTGAAGCTAGGATCTGATTTCCCATGCGCACAATGTACTCTTTATTATAAAACGGCAGAAGTTTTTCTGTATTATGGTAGGCTATGGTCCGCTCTGCCCTTGCGTTTTCTACCATAGTGTAGTCCGCCCGATACTGGTTCAGTCGCTCCGACCTGTTGGCAGACTTAGGAAGATAAAATACAGCGTTATCCTGATAGCTTCCTTGCTCATCTTGGACTAATTCTGGCAAGGCAACGCGGACCTTATAGACAGGCAGGCCATTTTTTTCTTCTTCACTACTAGTCGTAATTGGTAACCACAGGGGCTTGCCGCTGGTGGATAAGACTTTGATAAAGTGTGTCTGAAGGTTGTCCTCCCTTAGATGTGGCTCAGTCTGTAACTGATAGGTATCACCAACCTTTTTATACAACTCAACACTGCTAATATCTCTAAATTCGATCTTCTTATACTCTAGTTCAACGGTGGTCGATTGTTGAATATCGCTCTGTGCACCGCTTCCTAGATCGTAGGTAAGCTCTGTTTTAAGGGTGTAGGGGGTAAAATACTCTAGATTTCCGATAGTCAGCGGCGCATGAACATCTGTAATCGCAATATCACGAACCAAGACATCTCCCTTATACAGCTTGACCTTAGCCGATTGATAGGTCTGACTTGGATCACTCAAGGTAAAGGTCATGGACACCGACCTAGTATCTTCATTTTTAGTGAGCGTGGACACGGTCATTGTCGGTGGCTGTTTTACCTTCGAGCCTACTTTAACAATCTTATCTCTTGCCGGTTGGATAGCTATCGTTGGACTACCTGCAATGACTTGACCTGTCTGTGCATCTACTGTATAGGTTGTCGTAGTCGTTTTTGTCCCATTTTCTCCAGGCTGCTCTACAACCTCCTGCCCTTGTTCCAAGGTATCATCCGTTATTCGACGCTCACTGTATGGTACAACTTCTGTGATGACGGTCGGTTTCGTTCCCACTGCAACCTGCCGTGTAACGGGGAGTATCGTTATGGTTTCACGGATAAGGGTGCCTGTACCTACTTGCGTAACTACTAGCTTTTCCCCTGCTTGTCCAGCCTCTACCTCTACCGTCTGACCAAGATCCAGAGTCTCATCAGCTGAATAGACCGTTTCAAATGGTAGCATCGTACGCGTTTCAACTTCGCCTACCTTACTCCCCACCTTCACCACTCTATCGACAGCAGGTACCTCGGTGACTAGGGGAGCATTCGCCGTCACTTGACCTGTTGCTTGATCCAGCGTATAGGTAATAGTGGTGGTTTTTATCCCATTTTGACCAACCTGTTCCACCACTTCTTGCCCCTGTTCTAGGGTATCATCTGCAATGCGCTGCTCGTTATAGGGAACTTCTTCTGTTGTGACAGTCGGCTTTACACCAACAGCGACTCTATGATGGATAGGTTCTTTAATGACCGTCTCATGGAGAACCTCATTTGTATCTGCTTGTCTAGCAACAACTTTTTCTCCTACTTGTCCGACTTGTAAGTCCCTGGTTTGACCAGGTAATAGGCTATCATCCGCTTCGTACAGAGTGGTAAACGGGAGCTCTACTCGGGTTTCGATTGCGTTGATTTTCGTCCCCACCTTGACGACTCGATCAAGGGCAGGTTCCTCGGTGACTACGGGGTCGTTCGGAGTCACTTGACCTGTTGCTTGATCCAGTACATAGGTTACGGTGGTCGTTTTTACTCCATTTCGACCAGCCTGTTCCACCACTTCCTGTCCTTGTGATAGGGTCTCGTCTTCTATCCGTTGTTCACGATACGGAATCTCTTCTCTTGTGACAGACGGCTGTGTCCCTACCACTACTACTCGCTGAATCGGCGCTTTTGTGAGCCGTTCACTAATGACTTCCGTCGTATCTACATAGGTAGTAATTGTTTTTTCACCGCTTTGTCCCGCCTGCACTTCTTTTAATTGCCCATAAGGCATCGTATCATCTGATTCATACACTGTATCAAATGGTACCGTCTCTAGTTGCGAAGCGGTTTGACGCTTATCCTCCTCTTGAGGACTTGGTTGCGGCTCATCAAGTGGCGGTAGGGGGTGCTGTGACGGGCTGGATTTGATGTACCCGACATAGTGATAATTCGGAATATCTAGCGGGGTTGGTGCCTGTCCAGAGTCGCTAACGGATAGCGTTTGGTTATAGCTTGCCAGCGCATGGCTTGAGAGAGCAAGGGCACTAGGTGGCAGAAGAGAGCTCCCTAAAATAGTGACCAATAACACAGAGGTTATTTTTCTTTGCCTATTTTTACCAACAGCAACTCCTACCAGCATGAACAATACTGCAGCCGAAGAAAGGAGTAATGAATAATCACTTCCTGTAGACGGTAATATAGTTGCCACCCTAGCCTTCGTTGGTCGATAGATTAAGTAATAGGTCGCCTCTTCTTCCTGTTCTAACTTTGGCAACTCTTTGACAATTCGTTGCTTTTCTTCCTCTGTCAACTCCTCTTCACTTACATACTGATAGTTTACTGTATGCGTCTTTTGCTCACTCGCCAATACCGGACTAGCCTGAAATGACACCAGCATACATCCAATGACAGCTGGCACCAAGCCCACAGACAGCTTCCTCAACGAAAAGCGCTTACATTTTTCTATTTTCATAAACACCCCCACATAATATTCTTCAGTGCTATTGTACCATACATTATCCCATCCGTGAACAAGTTTGTGAAAAAAATGCCCAGCAAAACGCTGAGCAACACTACGGAGCGACTGATGGTTGGAGACAGGGGCGAGTGAATGGGTACCGAACCGAAAGCAAGTTATACTCTTTAAAAATCAAAAGGATACTTCGTCAACTTGCCTTGGTGAACGCTAGTTCTACCTTCGGCTTCGTTTCCTAGTCTACTTTTGATTTTTATTGAGTATTAGGTTCATGGAGAAAGGCAGACTCCATCTCAGAGTAGATACGCTTCACTCCTTCATTCATTTCACGAACCCAGCCAAACTCTGTGAGTGATTGATTAAATTTCTCCGCCAATCCCCTTAAATGTCTCAACTAAGTCAACAATTTTTTCAAAAACAGTCTGCTTTTTGGTACGGTATTGCGGGTTAAGTGGACTCATCTTGGGTAGCGCCTCATTAAGGGCATTCCCGTTTTCACTAGCATATTCATGTTTGAGGGAGGTTTGGATATAGCGTTTGGCACTTTCTTGGTTCAATCCTTCTGTCTCAATCAAGTCAGCCACTGCTTCTTTCTGCCTTTGACGGGCAAATGTATAAAATTGTTCCAAAATATCTGACTTATCGGCAAAACTATCTAAATCACTATCATGAATAAAATCAACAATTAACCCTTCCTTAGCCCGATGACCTAGACTTGCACGGATGGTTCGTGTGACTTCTTCGATGACTTGGTCCTTACCAGACACTTTTTGATTGGTCTCAAAAATCAACTCTAGAATGTAATCCAAATTGATTTCCTGCGATTTCAGCAACTCTACTTCAAAAACGACTGAATCCCAATCAATAGTAGACTCAGCATCTTGTTGATTGCGACGTTCACTATCATACCAGGACTTGATATCATTATAGACTGATCGATAATCTTGAATCTCACGCATACTTGGGATATTGAGCTGTGAGAATTCTGCTAGAGTCTCATCATCTAGATGAAAACGTTCTTTAAAGATTTCCACAGCTGCTACATCCGTCATATCTAGCTCTTGCAAGACCTGCAAACTCATAAAGTCATCATAGTTTTGCAAGATATTATCCAAGCGTAAGAACTGACCAAATAAGGTCACAAACTCTTTCTTATCACTTTCTTTGACAATCTCAGAGGGATTTGGAAACCTTTCTTGCAATTCTTGAACAACAGCTAAATAACCTTTTTGCTCTTCTCCAGCTTCTACATAACCATTCATATAGTCCTGATAAGAACGTTCCAGCAAAATATCTACCGTTTCCGTCTTCCCGAACAGTTTAATGGCTTCTGTCGTTGCCTCCTCCAAATCACGAAAGGTCACAATATTCCCAAAGGTCTTAGTCGCATTGTAAATTCGATTGGTCCGTGAAAAAGCCTGAATAAGCCCATGATAGCGTAGGTTTTTGTCCACAAAAAGGGTATTCAGCGTCGGCGCATCAAAACCTGTTAGAAACATACCAACGACAATCAGCAGGTCTACCTCCCCAGATTTAACCCGCTTGGCCAAATCACGGTAATAGTTTTGAAACTCATTCCCATTGATACTAAAATTAGTCTGAAAAAGCTGATTATAGTCAGAAATAGCTCCACTCAAAAATTCCTTGCTATCGATGTCTTCCAGATCAGTAGGACTGAACGTCTCGTCATCAATCTCTCCAATGGCAGCCTGCTCCCCATTTACTGCATAGGAGAAAATGGTCGCAATCTTCAATGGCTTGTCCTTCCCAGCTTGCTGAGCTTGCAATTCTTTGTAGTAATCCTTAGCCGCATCAACACTTGACACGGCAAACATGGCGTTAAAGCCTTTGCCGTTTTGCCTATGTGTCTTTTGAGTAAAGTGATCTAAAATATATGTTGAAATCTCTGCAATCCGTGTCGGATGGCGCAAGAGTTCTTTATTTTCTGCCGCGGATAATTTTTCCAAATCTTGCTCCGTTTCAATCGACTTGAACCGGGGACGGACATCATTATAATCCACCTTAAATTTCAAAACCTTTTGGTCACGAATAGCATCGGTAATGACATAGGCGTGCAGCTCACGACCAAAGACAGACGCCGTATTAAAGGCTGAAATAGCGTTTCCCTTTCGCACAATCTTGCCATCACTGTCGTATTTATCAGGGAAAATCGGTGTCCCCGTGAAGCCAAACTGACAGTACTTCTTAAATTTTTGTTTCAAGCGTCTTTGTGCCTCACCAAACTGAGAGCGATGGCACTCATCAAAGATAAATACCACCTGCTTGTTGTAAATCTCATGTTGCGCTTCGCTAGACATAAAGTTATTCAGTTTCTGAATGGTCGTCACGACAATCTTATTATCATCTTTTTCGATATTACGCTTCAGTCCAGCGGTACTATTTGACCCATTGACAGAGTCTGGGGAAAAGCGCTGATACTCTTTCATGGTCTGGTAATCCAGGTCCTTACGGTCGACCACAAAGAAGACCTTATCCACCTCGTCCATCTCCGTTGCAAGTCTTGCCGCCTTAAAACTAGTCAAGGTCTTGCCTGATCCTGTGGTATGCCAAATATAGCCACCTGTCTCAGGACCACTTTTAATCTTTGACGCAATGGAGGATTTTATCTTCCAGATGATTCGCTCTGTTGCTGCAATCTGATAGGGACGCATGATTAAAAGGGTATCATTCACATCAAATACAGAATAGTTGATGAGAATATTCAACAGGGTCTCCTTGCTCAAAAAGGTGGCTGTAAAGTCTTTTAAATCCTTAATCGGCTCATTGTTTTTCAAGGCCCAGTTCATAGTAAAGTCAAAGGAATTCTTTTCTCGCTTGGTGGTATTGGCAAAATAGCGGGTATCTGTCCCATTTGAAATGATAAAGAGCTGCAGATATTTGAAAAGGGAATTTTCTTCGTTAAAGCTCTCTTTACTATAACGATGTACTTGGTTAAAGGCCTCACGAATGGCCACTCCCCGCTTTTTCAGCTCAATTTGTACCAAGGGTAACCCATTGACCAACAAAGTCACATCATAGCGATTGGCATGAGTCCCCGTCTGCTTCAGCTGATTGATGACCTGTACTGTATTGCGACTAATCTTTTTCTTATCCCAGAGATAGATATTTTCGATATGACCGTCATCAAAAATGAAGTCGTAGATATGATTATCGTGAAGTTTTCGAGTACGGTCAATTAAGCTATCACTAGGCTTATGCAGGTATTCGTCTAAAAAACGCTGCCACTCACTATTCGAAAAACTGACAGCATTAAGCCTTTCTAATTGCTTTCTCAGATTCAGCAAGAGCGCCTCTGGTGTCGTCACATAATTGAGGTATTCATAGCCCTGTTGCTGCAAATCAGCAATCAGCTCCCGCTCCAAATCAGCCTCCGTCTGATACGACCCAGCCTGTTCAGATTTGGTGTACTTTTCTAAGACAATAAAATGATTGGACTCCAAAATCGGGTCTGTTTGAGTGATGGTAGACATGCTTACTCCTTATAAAAATGGTATCGTTCTATAAAATCTTCAAAAAGATATTTTAGCATTTGTTTATGCTGGTCATTTAGAGTTATAACTTCTTCAGCAGAATGTTTAGAGTGACTTGAAAAATCTAAAATCCTCTTTTTATAAGCGTTTCGAACCCCGTCATTTGAACCCTCTGGAAACAATTCTTTCCAATCCTTATAGCCCAAAAAGGTAGACGTCTTTTCATAAAGATTTCTTAGAAAATTAAAATGAAATTTTTGAATGTTGTTATTCTGTATAGCTTGAGTAAGTTGCTCACATAGAAACAAATGGTAGGCGAAAGGAGAGTCTTTGCGCTGAGTATGGAGTTGGTAAGTGCCATCTTCTAGCTTTTCCAATCTATGCTTGCCTGCATTTCCAAATTCATTATGTAAGACATTGTAAAACAACGGATTATGGGTTGTAATAATAAATTTCAATCCTAACCTTTCATTATTACTTTCCTTAATAAGACCAGCTAAATTTGAAGCTACTTCTATTAGATGATTTTCATCTAAAGATGAAACAGGATCATCAATAAAAATATATTCTAGATTATCAAAGTCTCTAGTACTCCGTTCCTCTGGCTCAACAATTTTTCGTTCATTAATCACCAACTCCAACAAAGTATAAAAGATAGACCATATAAAATTACTCTCTTCACCTTTAGAAAGTTTTACTTGCTCATGGCTTTCTTCATTTCCTCTTTGGAAGGTAAAAACAATCTGATTGTTCGCCAAGTCAAAGCTAGGATTCAGCTTATCATCTGTATAATGCTGAAAATTTGAAATAATATTCTGATCCTGTCCTTGCTCTTCAATCACCCATGATATAAAAGAATTTGCCTGTATCTTCAACCGATAATCCTGATTCGTTTCAAGGTCGTTATCCCAATAAAACAAATCTTCTGTAAAAGCATTGTAATAAAGAATCTTATCTCTCGTAAGGCTATCACCCTCGGCCTCTGCATGAACCAACTTAGCAAATGCCTTGGATAACCTAGTTTTCCCTGTGCCATTAAAGGCATAAATCAACTGTACAGCTTTAGAGGACTGCCTTAGCTCTTCAGCGATTTCTTCCAGTTTTTTCCCCATACTATTTCCTTATCCATTATCTAAAATCTCAATAGCCTATCCCTAAAATATTCATATTGCTTCTGTCGTTGCTCAATCTCCTTGGGCAACCCCTGGGATAAATCAGATGTTAAGGTATCGAATTTATCGAGGATAGAGACAAGACGGTCTTGTTCAGTAAGGGATGGAAGAATTATACTTATTTTCTCAATATTTTTCGGATAAAATTCAATAACCTTCGTGCCTACAACTAATTTTTCTTTTTGAATTTGAAAATCCCTCGTTGTAAAATAATATGCTAAATACTTGGGATTTTGTTCAGTATGTAGAACACAAGAATGCCCTCCAACCCCCACTTCATTACTACCCTCCCATACAAGCGCCTTTCCCACATCTTCCACATTTTCAGATGTGGTTGCCATGATAATATCGTACGGTTGAGCCTTTTTCAACTTGTCAAAAACTGTCTTTTCTGCAAAGGATATCGTTTCTTTCGTTGAAAAACCATAACGCGTGTAGATTTGTCCATAATGAATAACCGGATAGCCCTCCTCGACAAAATCTTTCTTCTGGAGACCATTACCACGTGTAAAGTCGCAAATAGCTCCCAATGACACCCGTATTGGTCCAAAGACCCATTGGAGGAGCCTGATGAAGTCGGAATGCCCCAACTCCTCTACTCTACTCTACTCTCAGCATACACGCCTTCGGCGGTGAATGTCAAGAGTTTTTCTCTAAAAAATTCATATTGTTTTTGACGTAGTGCGATCTCCTTGGGGAGTCCGATTTTTAAATCATTACAAACCGTGTCAAAGTTATCAAGGACTTGAACAATGCGAGATTGGATATGAAGAGGTGGGAGGGGAATTTTTGTTTTTTCAATATTTCCATTGTAAAGTCTACTAATTGTACCTCCGTTTGAAACTTGCCAAGGATTCATTTGATAAAAATAGAATAAGTAACGATTCAAAACTTGACTTTCATCGTGCTCTAGCCAAACAATGTTAGAATCTTGAAAATATGAATCTTCACCATTAAAAACAACCGTCCTACCGATTGTTCCTGAAGCGGAGATTAATATATCACCTAATTTAGGATAAGAAAATTTTTCCTTATAGTTTTCAAATAGCTCTCGCGAAATATAAGCTGTAGCCTCTTTTCCAAATGTACCAATCTTATAAAAAGGTATCTCTCCAACTTCAGATGTCTGATTTTTCAATATTCTCTTACACATCGAAACTTTGCCAACTTCCCCTAATGTCTTCCATTCCACCTGATAGACATCATCCTCAAAAGAGAGGAGCTTATCCCGACAGTAGGAATATTGCTGTTTACGGAACGTAAGTTCCGCCGTAAGTTCCGTAACATATTTTGTGAATTTGTCAAGTATTTGCACGATTTCTTCTTGAATTTTTAGAGGAGGGAGAGGGATTTGAAAAGTTTTCATCTTTGATAAAGAAATTATTGGAAAACTCCCCTCACTTACCCCTTTCTTCATATCATCACTAAGAATCTGCATATAGTAAAATAAAAATTTAATATCCAAAGTCTTTTTATATAAAGCCTTAGGAATGACCGCTGTAATCTGTTGGTTGCATAAAAATGGAACCATTATGAGAGCAACTTCTCCAATCGTTGCAGTTGTTGAAACAATAACTGACTTGGCTGGAAATATTTTTCCATTTTTAATAGCAGCATCAGTGACATGTTGTATAGCATCAGAAAGAACTCGACCATTTTTCCTAATGTCTTCTAGTCGAAACCATGGTACACTTCCATTTTTCCAAAATTCTACCTTAGCTTTTGAAGGCGTATAACCATTCTTTAATTCACACACTTCCCCTAACTCTTTCCATTCTACACCATTAGGGCAGTGTTCTGCCAGCATCTCTTCAATCTTAGTCATGGTTCCTCTCCCCCTTCTTGGCAAGCTGTTCTAAGTTTTTCAATTCAGCCAGATAGTCTTTCTCGACTTGGCTAAGTGTCTTAGCTTGGTATTTGCGGTACTCTGTCGTCACCTTGTCTAACATCTGCTCCCGAGAAACCGTGCCACTCCCCTCTAAGACTTGATCGCCTGTGGCTTTCAAGATACTATTGACATGCGTAATCCAATCTTTCATGGTCATGACGATTTCACGCTCCGCCTGTCTTTCAGCAAAGTCTAAGTATCCTGACACCAACTGATTGAGCCCACGCAGTTCTTTTTCATCCAGATAGTTCTTAGCCACTTGCGCTTCTTTTAGGGTCGGCAATTCTCCTTTAAAAGTGGTCAAACCCAGAAAAGCCTTCTCACTATCCACACGGTCAACAATCAACTCACTTGCGGTATGCTGATGGATGGCATAGTGCATCTTATTTTGCACCGTGGCAAAAAAGGCTTGCGCTTCAGGACTGTTGGCACTGTAGTCACTGGATGTAGCAAACAAATCCAAAACTTGACGATAAAAAACTTTTTCACTAGAACGGATGTCTCTGATACGTGCCAACAGTTCTTTGAAATAGCTGCCACCTATATTTTTTAGGCGGTTATCGTCCATGGCAAAGCCCTTAATCAGGTATTCCTTGAGAACCGTTGAGGCATAAATTCTAAATTGCACCCCACGCGGCGAACGCACTCGATAGCCAATGGCTAGAATCATATCCAAATTATAAGAGGCTGTCTTATAGTTTTTTCCATCACCGGCAGTTGTCAACTGATAGTTGACAACTGAACTTTCCTCTAATTCACCATCCTTAAAAATAGCCTTGATGTGCTTACTAATGTTTTGCTTACTAGTTTGAAAGAGCTCAGCTAGTTCCATCTGTGTCAGCCAGACAGTGCCATTATCCAGATGAAGTTCAATGGCTGATTTCCCATCGTCTGTCCGATAAATAATCACTTCATTAGCCATGACTCAACTCCTCGACAATCTGGTCAATCTCAGCCCGCAGACGGTCGATGTTTTTGACCGTTTCTGCGATTTTCTTGTTCAAGTCATCAATATCAATCTTCTCTCGGGTATCCTCTTTCTCCACGTAGGTAGAGACAGAGAGATTGTAGTCCGCTTCTGCGATTTTCTCTTGGGAAATGAGCTTGGCAAAATAGTCTTCGTTTTCTTTATTTGCGACACTGGCTAAGATTTTCTCAATATGTTCTTCCTTTAAGACATTATTATTCGTCTCTTTTTTAAACTGCTGACTGGCATCAATAAAAAGAACATCTGTTGTGGGCTTATTTTTCGCTAAAATCAGTATACAGGTCGCAATGGATGTCCCAAAAAAGAGATTGTCTGGCAACTGAATCACCGCCTCTATATAGTTGCTATCTACTAGATACTTGCGAATCTTCTGCTCCGCACCCCCACGATAAAAAATACCAGGAAAGGTGACGATGGCAGCTCGCCCTCTATTGGATAGATAGGATAAGCTGTGCATGATAAAGGCAAAGTCTGCCTTGCTCTTAGGTGCTAGAATGCCCGCCGGTGCAAAGCGGTCATCATTGATAAGGGTCGGGTCGTCACTGCCAATCCACTTGATCGAGTAAGGTGGGTTTGATACAATCGCATCAAAAGGCTTGTCATTGCCATGCTTGGGATCTAGTAAGGTATTGCCTCGTTCGATACTGAACTTATCATAATTGATATTGTGCAAGAACATATTCATGCGTGCTAGGTTATAGGTGGTCATGTTGATTTCTTGACCATAAAAACCATCTTCGATGATATGCTCCGTAAATTGCTTTTTAGCTTGGAGAAGAAGAGAGCCTGACCCACATGCTGGATCATAGATTTTATTGATTTTATTTTTCTCATCCTTACCCAGCATGACAATTCTAGCCAATAGTTTGGATACACTCTGTGGTGTGAAGAATTCCCCACCTGACTTACCAGCATTTGAAGCGTAATTTGAAATCAGGTATTCGTAAGCATCCCCAAAGAGGTCAATCTGATTATCCTCAAAATTTCCAAAGTCAAGACTTGCGATTCCTTCAAGAATAAGTGCCAAGCGTTGATTTCGTTCAGGAACGCTACTACCCAGCTTATTACTCCTGGTATCCACATCATCAAAAAGGCCCTTGATATCGTTTTCGCTAGCATAACCAGCTGCACTATCCTCAATAGCATCAAAAATAGCTTTTAAATCTCTATTTAATTTATCATTGGTTCGTGCTGTTTTGACGACAGTTGAAAAAAGCTGACTAGGCCCAATAAAATAGCCCTTGGTCTTGACGGCATCATCTTTTACCTCTGGCGTAATCAACTCTTCTGGGACCTCTTCATAATTGATAGATTCGTCGCCGCCCTCGATATAGGTCTTAAAATTTTCACTGATAAACCGATAAAACAGAATCCCTAAAATATATTGCTTAAAATCCCAGCCATCTACTGCTCCACGGACATCATCTGCAATCGCCCAGATTTTCCGATGGAGTTCTTGTCTTTGTGCTTGTTCAGACATGTTACTATTCCTCATTATTTTTTAATACCTCCATTATACCATTTTCCCCCTCTATCTCGAACTATTTCTCAAGGGAATTAGGGATTGTCCCGAGATATAAAAAACATCAGCTAAAAAGTATCACTTCTACCTTTTCTAATACTTATTTTTACGATAGTCTGTATACACTGTCCGAGCTCATCAATACCACAAATAATTTTTTAGGCCAATTTTAAATTTCCTGTGTCACAAAAAACACCCCATGGTGGTAACCATGAAGTGTTGTAAAATCTGTATTGTAGCTGGTTCTTAACGTTTTGAGAACTGGCTAGCTTTACGTGCTTTCTTAAGACCTGGTTTCTTACGTTCTACCATACGAGCATCACGTGTGAGAAGACCTGCGCGTTTCAATGAGTCGCGGAAGTCTGGGTCTACTTGAAGAAGGGCGCGAGCGATACCGTGGCGGATAGCTCCTGCTTGACCTGCATAGCCTCCCCCTACAACATTGACCAAAACATCGTAGCTACCCACTGTTGAGGTAACAGCAAATGGTTGGTTGATAACCAAGCGAAGGTCAGCATGTGGGATATACTCTTCTACATCTTTTTTGTTAACAGTGATTTTACCAGTTCCTGGAACAAGGCGAACGCGTGCAACAGCGTTTTTACGACGTCCAGTACCTGCATATTGTGCTTGTGACATACTTTATTTGTTCCTTTCCTTAGATAAGTCCTGAAATATCAAGAACTTCTGGTTTTTGTGCAGCGTGGTTATGCTCAGCACCGACGAATACTTTCAATTTCATCCCTTGAGTGCGTCCAAGGGTATTGTGTGGGAGCATTCCTTTCACTGATTTTTCAATCAAACGAACCGCATTTTTTGAACGAAGCTCACCAGCAGTGATGGACTTCAAGCCACCTGGATACATTGAGTGAGTGTAGTATACTTTATCCGTTGCTTTTTTACCAGTCAATTTTACTTTTTCAGCGTTGATAACAATCACAAAGTCACCTGTATCAGTGTGCGGTGTAAATGTTGGTTTATTTTTTCCACGAAGAACGCTCGCTACAACTGCTGAAAGGCGTCCAAGAGGCACATCAGTAGCGTCCACTACGTACCATTTGCGTTCAACTTCACCTGGCTTAGCCATGTATGTTGTCTTGTTCATGATTTCTCCTATATGAATATCGTTTTTGTTTACGAAGCGGATGTTCCGGTCCGCAGGTTATTTGAAGGGTTCCGGGGCCTTTCAAATGGGGTAAACAATACCGTTTTCCATTATATCAAAAGAAAAGAGAGAAAGTCAAGCCCTACCTTCCCCTTTTTCTTGATTTTGTCACCATTTTTTGCCCGTTTTTTGCTCCCACCTTTCCAAGGAAAGTAAACCTTTGATTACTCCAGCTCTAAATAAGGCAAGGGGCGGTCACTATCTAATGGAACATCTCCAATACTCCTTTCTAAGAGTCCGAACCATTGATTGGAAAATGCTTCAAATGTAAGATTGGCTTCAGGAGTAGCTTGCGCCAATCTGCGACCAAACCATGCCATGGTGGCTTGTTCAAACTGTAACATCGCATATGCGATACATGGCAAACCTGCCCCCTCAAAGTCCGCATGAACAGCTCTTGCAACTTCTGATGCCTGAGGAAGTAGCTGCTGTTCAATCTTATATTGAGCCTCTTCACCCAATTCTTGCCAACGGAGTAGCCGTCCATCCACTTGATAAAACAAGTCAAAGGTCTCTTCGTTTTCTTTAAAATTGACCAGCACAAAAGCCCGCTCTATCTCTTGACTTGCCGCTTTTACAGCGTTGACCAACAATCCCTGCTGCATGGTGTGCCAATACTGTAGAGCTTCCTCTTCAGAGACTGTCTCTCCAATATACATGTCTTCTGCCAGACTTTCCGGGCTAGCTTGACCTGTATTGACCTCTTCAACCTTCTTAAACAATCGTTCAATGAATCCCATGTCTGCTCCTTACTGTATACAACAATATCCATGATCACTCACGCAATCCCAAAATAGAAATAAAACGACATAGTAGGTGCTTATTTTCCAAACTATACTAGCTACTAGCTAGCGAAGAATAGACTGTCCCATTCGGAAATAGGTATGCCGTCTTCCCCTGACTGCCAAGCTGAGAGCCAGTATATTTTCAGGATCTGGCATGCGACCGTAACCCCCATCTCCAATGTGGTGAATATCTGCCCCCACGCGCTTATTGCTCAGACCAAATTCACGAATGGTCTGACTGTCTGCACTTTCTTGACTGGTTCCAATCGTTGACATGACCAAGGCACCTGCTTGCTTGACTCGCTCCACAATCGGTGCTACGATACTTTCCCTCACTCCAGGAACAGTTCCTACTGCTGGTACCAACACGCCGTCTGCACCAGCAGCTACAAAATTGAGCAGGGCTTCTTCGCTAACCACCGCTTCTCCTAGACCTGCCCCGTGCATTTTTCCTGCAAAAATGAGTCCCTTAAAATGCTGAACGGAAAGTCGAATAGCTTCCTCAATCGCAGATAGCGAGACTCCTGTAGACGGATTTCCTGTCAACATAATAAAATCAACACCGAGTTCATTGGCCTTTTGCAGACTCGCTGGGCTGACTCTGCGACCAGCAGGAAGGTGCATCTGCTCATCCATCACCTCTTTTGTCTCATCTACTGGCTCTAAGTTAATCCCAATAGGCCGTCCTGTCAAGCGTTTCAGCTCTGCAATAGGATTGGCACAAGTATAAAAATCCTGAATAACACCAGTAAAGACATCAAATTCATTGAGGACCAACAAGTCACAGCCAAAAGCTGCCATCATCTCTGCATTAGACACTCCGGCAATCAGAGGGGCTGCTGTGACCACTGTTTCCCCTAGTAAAATCCGTCCTTCACTAGCTTGAATACTCTTTTTTAAGTCAGATCTATCCATAGCTTGTATATCACTTGTATAGGCTGATAGTAATCGTTTCATTTGCTTCCTCCTAGAAAACGTTTTCTCATAGTTCTTGAAAGAAAAGCGAATCATCGCTTATCTGTTCCAATGGATAAAATGGCCAGAGAACCTGTCCCTGTATGGCTAGCAATAATAGGACCTAAAGGCGCCATCAGCACTTGCTCCACCTGCTGTTCTGCCAGTAAGGTATCCCGTAAGCGTTCCGCAGCTGCCACATCTCCAGTATAGGCCACCATGACATAGGGATCAGCCAACTGCTCCAGCGTTAGAGACAGCATCTCCCTTATCCCTTTTTTCTTACCTCGAAACTTGGCGAGGGAGACGAGTTTTCCTTCGCTATCGATCGAAATCAAGGGCTTGATATTCGCCAAACCACCGATGAAGGCGGCAGCCTTAGAAAGGCGCCCTCCACGTACCAAGTGCTGCAAATCATCCACCAAGAGATAGGTTCGCACACGGGGAATCAAATCTTTGATGAGAGCAACCGTTTCCGGTAGTAGCAAGCCTGCTTCCCGTGCTTTGGCAGCCTGTAATACTAGGTAAGCCTCTCCCAAGGTAGCTGCTTTGGTATCAATGATCTCAATCACTGCTTCTGGATAGTCAGCCATGACGATTTCCCGCGCCATCACTGCGCTTTGATAGGTACCTGATAAGGCAGCCGAAAAAGCGAGGTACAGGACTGCCTGATTGGCTTTAGCAGTTTTTCTAAACAGGGCTTCAAACTGCCCGACATTGACCTGACTGGTCGTCGGCTGTCCACCTGCTAGCATTTTTTCTAGCAAGACATCACTGGTCAGACAGTTTTCCCCGACAGTTTCATAGACAAGACCATCTAGCTCCACGGTCAAGCCCATCACCGTCAGGTCATATTGTTCAATCCACTCTACTGGTATATCCGCGGTGGAATCGGTCACGATTGTAAACTGAGCCATATATCTCCATTTCTAAGAATCTGTATTCATAAGCAAAGTGCTTTTAATTTTTGAATGATATAAGTTCGGGATATACTTTCCCAACCTTACAGCTTCTTCCGAAAGACTTCATACATCAACACAGCAGCAGCCACACTGGCATTTAAACTCTGCACATGCCCTTTCATGGGAATCGTAATCATCTCATCAACTTGTTTTTTGATATTAGTAGAAATCCCCTTCCCCTCATTTCCAATGATAAGGGCGAGTTTTCCTGCAGTATTCCACTTGTGGATAGGGGTACCATTCATATCCGTCCCAAAAATCCAGAAACCGGCGGTTTTTAGTATGTCCAAGGTCTGACTTAGATTAGTCACTCGAGCAATGGGCACATGAGCCACTGCCCCTGTGGAGGTCTTCGCCACAACGGGGGTCACTCCGACCGCACGATGTTTGGGGATGATGATTCCTGCCACCTGAGTCGCGTCTGCAGTCCGCAAAATGGATCCGAAGTTGTGGGGGTCTGTTAGACCATCCAAGATGAGAATGAGGGGATTGGCTTCTGCTTCCGCCTTTTCCAAAATCACCGACAGGTCCGCATAGGCAAATTCGGATACCCGCAAAACAAACCCTTGATGAACCGCACCATCTGTCATGTCAGACAAACTCTTTTTCGGTGTCCAAGAGATAGACACTTTTTTCTCTGCCGCTAGGGTCTTGATTTTTTCTACATTTTTTCCACGTAAATCATCCTGAATGTAGAGCTTATTGCCAGTGTTGGCTTCCAAACTCTCCACTACAGCATGCACACCGTACACAATGTCATTTTCTTCTATTTGTCTCATGCCTTTATTATACCACAGCCCAGATAGCAGTCCAACCGACAAACTATTCTAGTGATAAATCTCTGATGCTAGTCAATAAAAATTAAAAAACAAACTAGAAAGCGAACCACACTGGAGTACAGCGAGGCAAGGCTGACCTAGTTTGAATGTACGTTTTTTTTGGGGGGGAATTGGTCCATAGCAAAAATCTCTGGATAAGAACCCTACAACATGGAACTTATCCTAGAGCAGAGCTTTAGGAAATATTGAGAGACATTCACCTCCTATGGTCTGAATAGAAGTATTTAGAGACTCCCTAGACAAGAGGCAAATAACCTTGCTTGTTACAGCATTTTCCCGTGTACGTCCCAACCCTTTTCTTCTGTTTCTTTGATTGCTTCCATCCGACGAAAACCGACTGCATGGTCGGCCATAAAATTTGACAGTTTTAACCAAAAACCATCCTTATGATTGCGCACACTTCTCATATATTCATCAAAATCAACGTGAGAGTACAGGTGTTTGCCGGCAAACAAGACCATCATAGATCGCTTTCCTTCGGGTGCGTAGTAATAGGCACAACGATCTGCTGTCCATTCTTGGGCCCGTGTCAAAGATTTATCAATAAAGAGTAGCTTAGCGACAGGTTGAACAGCTGTCCGCCAATATCAGCTTGACAATGTTAAATGTCTCTATCCATCGTAAGACAAATAGAGACAAACTTGCTCCAGAACTACTTAGCTTTTTTAATCAATGTAGCCTGTATTTTATCCCATAATCCAGTATTTCTAGCACGTCGGAAGAAGCTCCACACTGTCGGATAGGGAGGGAAATCATGGGGGTAACATGCGCCATTGACAACCCGTCTTGGTGATATAAAGCGCAGCATTTACAAGCTCTCGTTTGGACCATTTATAGGTTCGATGGTTTGAAAAATACGGCTCAATAAGAGACCACTGGGCATCTGTCAAATCTGTGTTATAACCTTTTCTGTTCATAGAGATAAGATTAACACATTTTATACATACTGTTTCTACTTTTTATCTATTTTTTAGTTAACAAAAATCTACAGAAAAATCCACATTTCCCAATACTAGATAAAAAGAAAGGCAGCTATCGCTGTTACAGATACCATTCATTCTACGGAGACGGAAGAAACTATCCAGTGGATTGAAACAGTTGGGTGAACTGTTTCAGCTGGTCATCCAAAAAGAAGAAAGTGACCATAGAAGCCCGAGCCTAAAAATTAGACAGCTAGGTTAGCGGTTGTTGGAGTCACCTGCTCCAATTCCCTATTTTTCTTTACATTTTCTTAACGTCCTCACATCTTAACTGAACTCGAGCTACAACTCACTGAAAAAAAGACCAATCTCATTGGTTGCAAGACAACCTGCTTCGATTGTCTATTTTTTCTAGGAGTTGTTTTACGCTCTCGTATCTTATGCTATAATTAGCATAGTGCATCATCTATTTTTCTTCACATTCACTATAGGAGGCGCTCATGCCCTTATTTCATCGAACGATTAAGCTGGTCCTTGCGACCTGTATCGCCATTTCTTTGGCTGAATTTTTACATTTGTCTTACGCTACATCCGCAGGGATTATTGCTCTTTTAAGCATTTTAGAGACCAGGCGCGCTTCACTCAAGACAGCCTGGGCAAGACTTTGGTCAACGGTCTTAGCCCTTGCCATCGCAGCCCTTGTCTTTTCCCTGTTTGGGTTTCATATCCTAACGGTAGGACTCTATCTCTGCCTCTATGTCCCTCTTGCATACAAGGCAAATCTAACAGCAGGGATTGCTCCTTGTACTGTTCTTGTGACCCATCTGTTCTTGGAGAAGTCTACCTCACTAAGCCTTTTAGGTAATGAATTGGCTCTCTTTCTCATCGGTGCTGGGATTGCCCTTGTCGCCAATCTCTACATGCCTTCACAAGACAAACAAATCCAACTCTACCACGAAAAGGTCGAACAAGGTCTAAAATCAATCCTCCTGCGCTTTCAAACATTTTTACTGACAGGAAATGGGCGCAACGAAGCAGAATTGATTATCCAACTGGAGCAAATACTCCAAGAAGCACTAGCTATTGTCTACCTCGATCGCCACAATCAAGTCTTTCACCAGACCAACTACCAAGTTCATTACTTTGAAATGCGTCTTTCGCAAAACAAACTATTACGGACCATGGCCAACAATATGAACAAATTTTCCCTCGAAACGCGCGAAGCCGTTATCCTAGCCAGCCTGTTTGAACGAACAGCCCTCCAGCTGAGCAGGAAAAATCCCGGTCATGAACTTCTGGACGATATTCAGCTCTTTCACCAGACCTTTCGGGAACGTCCACTCCCCCATAGCAGAGAAGAATTTGAAGCACGGGCAACCCTCTTTCAACTCCTCCATGATATGGAAGCCTTTATCCAGCTAAAGGTTGATTTTTATGAGCAATATGCAAGGGAGTGAAACAGTTCGGTGAACTGTTTCAGCTGGTCATCCCAAAAGAAGAAAGTGACCATGGAAACCCCGACCTAATACTCAATAAAAATCAACAGTAGACTAGGAAACGAGGACGAAGGTAGTTGAAAATACGAAAAGCCATGACTTTTCTCAATAGGTCCATCCTATTTCAAGGGAACAGGCCGAAACCCTCCCTGCCGTTTGGCAGGGAGGTTCTTTAAATTTCAGCAAGCAGATGTTCTAATAAACTACGAACATCAAGTGAACCTTAATTGAGTATTAGACAATCGCCTTGTTGGTATCATTATCAAAGAAGTGGGCCTTGTTCAAGTTGAAGGCTAGGCGTACCTTTTCACCTGGTTTGTGGAAATCACGTGCATCCACACGAGACACAAACTCAGTTGAACCGACACGACTATAAAGCATAGACTCTGCGCCAAGCAACTCAGAAACCACTACTTCTGATGTCATGATACTTTCAGGATAGGTATCCAATTCCAGTTGAGAAGCCTTGATGTCCTCTGGACGGATACCAAGTGTAAAGGTTTTTCCTTCATACCCTTTTTCTTCCAAATGTTTTCTGCGACCTTCTGGCAAGCGCAAGGAGAAATGATCCCCGTCTGATAAGACACCCTCTTTCAAGGTTACGTTAAAGAAGTTCATCGCTGGGCTTCCGATAAAACTTGCAACAAACTTATTCACAGGTGCGTTATACAATTCTTCTGGCGTCCCGATTTGCTCAATACGTCCAATGGTACCTGTACCTGCCTCATTTTTAGTTGCACTCATAATAACGATACGATCAGCAAGTGTCATTGCCTCTGTCTGGTCATGGGTTACGTAAATAGTAGTTGCCCCAATACGGCGGTGAATTTTCGCAATTTCTGTACGCATGGACACCCGTAGCTTCGCATCCAAGTTTGACAAAGGCTCATCCATTAGGAATACTTTTGCATCACGAACGATAGCACGCCCCATCGCAACCCGCTGGCGTTGTCCACCTGACAAGTCAGCAGGCTTTCTTTGTAAGAATTCGGTCAAGCCCAGAATACCTGCAGCTTCTTCTACACGTTTTTTAATTTCATCCTTGCTGTATTTGCGCAACTTCAAACCGAAGGCCATATTATCAAATACTGTCATGTGAGGATAAAGAGCGTAGTTTTGGAATACCATGGCAATGTCGCGATCTTTTGGCGCCACGTCATTCATCAATACATCATCAATATAGGCTTCACCCTCTGTAATATCTTCAAGACCTGCAATCATACGAAGGGTAGTTGACTTCCCACATCCTGAAGGACCAACGAATACAATAAATTCCTTGTCTTTAATGTCTAGGTTAAAATCTTCAACAGAGTAATGCTCGCTATTTGGGTATTTTTTGTAGATATTTTTTAAATTTAATTGAACCATGTTCAAACCTCGCTTTCTTTTACATTTCTATTATAAATGAAAACGCTTTATCTGTCCCTGTCAATCTGAACAAAAAGAAAAAGACAATTTGTACAAGTTGCACAAGATACAAAGCCCGTAAAAAACTCAAAGCGAAAATAGGAAATGCGACGAAGAAACTGGAGTTTCTAGGAGTATTTGTCTTTTTCACACAGAGTTTAGGGCGTGTTCAATTATAAGATACGAGAGCGTTTGATACGAGTAATACTCGTTTTATTTCCAACCTTCAACAGTCTATCCCTAGACTGTTAAAGCAACTCCTAGAAAAAATAGACAATCGAAGCAGGTTGGCTTGCAACCTATGAGATTGGTCTTTTTTTCAGTGAGTTGTAGCTCGAGTTCAATTACAAGATACGAGAGCATTTGATACGAGTAATACTCGTTTTATTTCCAACCTTCAACAGTCTATCCCTAGACTGTTGAAGCGAGCAAAGCAAAAATAGGAGTTTTGACGCAGAGGGTTGCTGAGAGTTTGCTATGGCAAACTTCTATTTCCCGCCTTCAAAGGTATACCATTCCTTTGAAGCTAGGAAAAACTCTCTTTTTTGCACAGCTCGTAGCCCGTGTTCAGTTGCACAAGATACAAAGCCCGTAAAAAACTCAAAGTGAAAATAGGATTGAAACAGTTCGGGGAACTGTTTCAACGGTCACCAAAAAAGAAGAAAGTGACCATAGAAGCCCGAGCCAAGAAAGCGGAAAGCGAGGAGTAACCTGTTGAAACAAGAAAGTGACCACAGAAACCTGAGCTAGGAAATAGGAAATCTGACGAGCGAAAAGCTCCTGTGACGATTTTCAGCCTATTTTAAAGTCAACAGAGAGTTCGCCAAAGCAAACTCTCTGTTGACTTCCTCATCATGTTTCCGAATTTTCAGTCGCTTTTATACGCCCTTTGTATCTTATCTTTCCTCCAAGACAATCTGGTAACAAACTGCTAAATCCGTTAGGTTGCGGAGTTGGAGACCGCTGACATCTAACCATTTTTCAAGGCGGTATTGAAGAGTATTACGATGGACATAGAGACGTTGAGCCGCCTTGGTCACCACTGCTGCTTCCTCCCATAAGGCAAGAATGCTGGCTGCTAACTGATCTTGCTGACGAATCATCTGGGCTAGGTGATGCCGCAAGGGGCTAAGCGAAATGTCTTGACCTTGTCCCCACAAAAAGACATGGCCAAAAGAAAGAACCCGCGAAGATTGGAAGCGTTGCTGCCAAGCCATAAAGAGCTGATGCTCCGCTTGAAAGAGACTTCTCCAGTCCTCTTCTGCTACTTGTGACCACATTTGCCCGACCAGAACCGTTAGCTTTACGCTAAAGTCAAATTCCATGGTGGATAGGGTATCGGTTAAGACGGCATGAATCGGGATAAAGGTAGTTTGATCAAGTACAAAAATCCTATCATGGGCTGTCAGCTGAAAGTCCGCTAGGCGGTTGGGCAATAAAGACCGCATGACCTCCAACCAATCCTCTAATACTTCCTTGTCCTCAAAGGCTGACACGGAATGATGCACATGGATCCATTGCATGGGACTACTTTGTTGGGGCATCGGGCCGATTCCCTTGACTAAAAAACGATACCAGGGATGGCTTGCATAGAGCTCTTCCTGATTGGAAGAAAGAGATAGCAAATAACGTTCCCGCTCTGTCAAACTCTCCTGACTGACCTGCAACCATTGACCATTTGATAAGGGGAGGTTCAGCTGATCCGGCTGGTTAGAAGGCAGAGCAACAATGCGCGCTGCTGGAAAGAAGTCTAAGGCCTCCTGACTATCTAGCAAATGAGAGCCTTCCCTCCTTTTTCCCTTACTTGAAAAAAACTGTTCAACCTGCATAAAACCTCCCTATCCCTGTTCGATACACCAGTTAATCACTTCCTCAAGACGCTCGATTTGCTCGGTCATGTGGAGATAGCCCACAACTGCTTCAAAGCCTGTAGACATGCGATAGGTCACGACATCTGTATTTTTCGCCTTGGTATGACTATTGGTATTGCGTCCGCGCTTGTAAATATCCACTTCTTTTTCTGTCAGAAAATTCATCTCTAACATCTTTGAAACGAGACTGGCTTGAGCCTTGGCTGACACATAACGATTCGCTTTGTGATGCAGTTGATTGGGCTTGGTCTCCCCCTTAAAAATCAGGTATCTACGAATATACATGGAATAGACTGCATCGCCTTCAAAGGCCAGGGCAATCCCATTGATGAGGTTGACATCTATCGGACTAGTCACGTGTCCACCTCACACCATCCTTGGTATCCAGAAGTTTAATTCCCTGCGCTGCTAGTTCATCTCGAATACGGTCAGCCGTCGCAAAATCTCGATTGGCACGAGCCGCTTGACGCTCCGCAATCAAGGCTTCTATCTCGCTATCCAAGACTTCCTCTTCAAAAACGATACCAAAGACTGCCAACATCTTGCCAAAGGCATCTTTTACTGTTTCATCATAGTTACCAGAGTTAATCCATTTGGCAAAATCAAAGATAGCCGTAATCCCATTAGCAGCGTTGAAATCATCATCCATAGCTGCTTCAAAGGCCTCCAAGTGCTTGGCCAAACCAGCTTGGTCTGACATGGCTGATAGAGGCTGCGTGTAGGTGTTTTTCAGGTACTTGAGATTTGTTTCCGCATCCGAAATCGCTTTTTCCGTATAGTTAAGCGGGCGGCGGTAGTGCTGGGTAGACAGGAAAAAGCGCAAGATTTGTCTGTCGATTTGCTCCAACATATCATGTGCTGTCAAGAAATTCCCCAAGGACTTGGACATCTTCTCATCATTGATATTGAGCATGGCATTGTGCATCCAGTAGTTGGCAAAGGTCTGACCCGTCTTGCACTCGGACTGGGCGATTTCATTGGTATGGTGAGGAAATTCTAGGTCTGCCCCACCACCATGAATGTCAATGGTGTCGCCCAAAATCTCTGTCGCCATAACCGAGCATTCGATATGCCAACCCGGACGACCGTCCCCCCACGGACTTTCCCAAGATACTTCGCCTGGTTTGGCCGATTTCCAAAGGGCAAAGTCAAAGGGATATTCTTTCAGTTCCCCTTCGCCCTCAACGCGACCAGAGGCACCGGCTTCTAGCTCTGACAAGGTTTTATTGGCCAAGCGGGCATAGTTTTCAGCCTTTTCCACACGGAAATAGACATCACCATCGGCCTCATAAGCATAGCCATTGTCAATCAAGACCTGCACAAAGTCGATGATTTCATCCATATAATCGATCACTCGAGGATTTTGACTAGCTGGTTTGACACCCAGTTTTGCCACATCTTCCTTGAAGGCCGCGATAAACTTATCCGACAATTCCTTGGTTGTCAAACCTGCTTCCTTGGCTGCCTTGATAATCTTGTCATCCACATCTGTAAAATTAGAAATGTAGGTCACCTCAAAGCCACGATATTCAAAATAGCGACGAATGGTATCAAAAGCCACAACGCTACGGGCATTTCCGATATGGATATAGTTGTAAACAGTTGGCCCACAGACGTACATCTTGACCTTCCCTTCTTCCAAGGGCACAAAGTCACGCAAACTGCGGGTCATGGTATCGTAAATTTTAATCATAGCTTCTCCATTACTTCTGATTGTTCAAATTCTTCAAGCAACATAAACGATTCTCTGTTCTACAAATGCGACGAATGATGGCTTGCTTCTCGTAGTTCTGCCAGCTTGGTGATATAGTGTTCGCGGCTACCTTCCATGTCGTGAATCACCTGTTCATCTTTCTTGCCATGGACACGGACGATTTTAGCGGGCATACCGACTACTGTCACATCGGCTGGTACATCGGCTAGGACAACGGCAGCTGCACCCACTTTAGCATTTTCCCCAATCTCAATGGGACCAATGACTTGAGCGTGGGCAGAGACCAGCGCCCCTCTGCGAACAGTCGGATGGCGTTTGCCACAATCCTTACCGGTACCACCCAAGGTCACCCCGTGATAGAGCATGACGCCCGACTCGATAATAGCAGTTTCTCCAATGACCAAGCCAGCCCCGTGGTCGATGAAGACTCCCGAGGCAATCTCAGCACCTGGATGGATCTCAATATTAGTCCAAAAACGCCAGAATTGGCTGTGCATCCGAGCGAATAATTTAAATCCTTTTTTCCACATCCAATGAGAAAGACGGTGGGCAGCCAAGGCCTTGACTCCTGGATAAGTCAAAAGGACTTCCAAGCTGGTACGTGCTGCCGGATCTTTTTCTTTTACAATATCAATGGTGTCCTTCCACCAACCCATAGTCACTCCTTCTAGCGAGAAGACAAGCTCGCTATCGAACTTGTCTACTCAGCCTATTTCTTTTCAACCTTATGGAATTTAAATTCGCCAAAGTTGCTGTCTTTTTTCTCTTTGTGATCCTTGTCCTTATGACGACATGGTTTGTCAGCACGCTCACGTTTTTCAGGCTCAACATAGCCCTCTGGTTTTGGTAAAAGAGCCTTCATAGAGGCGTCCACACGACCTTTTTCGTCAATCTTGATAACTTTAACATCTACTTCATCGCCAATCTGTAGCAAATCTTCTACTCGGTTGACCCGAGTCCAAGCCATTTCAGATACATGGACAAGGGCATCTGTCTTATCAAAAAGATTGACAAAAGCTCCAAACTTCTCAATACGAACAACTTTCGCACGATAGACTTCATCAACTTTTGCCTCGCGCACCAAGCCTGCAATAATTTCCTTAGCACGGTCAATCGCCTCACGATCACTGGAGTAGATGGCTACGTTTCCTTCCTCATCAATGTCGATTTTGACACCTGTTTCGGCGATAATCTTGTCAATGGTTTCCCCACCCTTACCGATGACAACCTTAATCTTATCCACATCAATCTTGATGGTATCAATCTTAGGTGCCGTCGGTGCTAAATCTGGACGTACGCTTGGGATAGTTGCTTCCATTACGTCCAAGATTTCAAGACGGGCCTTCTTAGCTTGAGCAAGGGCTTCTTGCAGAATTTCTGCTGTAATCCCTTCAATCTTGATATCCATTTGAAGGGCTGTAATACCGTCACGTGTCCCTGCTACCTTGAAGTCCATATCACCAAAATGGTCCTCAAGTCCCTGAATATCAGTCAAAACAGTGTAATTGGTTCCATCTGAAATCAAGCCCATAGCAATTCCTGCCACTGGCGCTTTAATAGGCACACCACCAGCCATAAGGGCAAGAGTCCCTGCACAGATAGAGGCCTGGGAGGAAGAACCATTTGACTCCAGCACCTCTGCAACCAAACGAATGGCATAAGGAAACTCTTCAAGGCTTGGCAAGACTTGCTCAAGTGCGCGTTCTCCAAGGGCTCCATGACCGATTTCGCGACGTCCTGGAGCACCGTAACGTCCTGTTTCCCCTACCGAATATTGTGGGAAATTGTAGTGATGTAAAAAGCGTTTTTTGTATTCAGGGTCCAAACCATCTACAATTTGCGTTTCTCCCATCGGTGCTAAGGTTAAGACAGATAAGGCCTGGGTTTGTCCTCGGGTAAAGAGACCTGAACCATGCACACGCGGTAAGAAATCAACGACAGCTTCTAATGGACGAATTTCATCCACACGACGACCGTCTGGGCGAATCTTATCTTCTGTGATCAAACGGCGTACTTCTGCATGCTCCATTTGCTCTAAGATCTCTGCCACATCGCGCATGATACGGTCGAATTCTTCGTGGTCTGCATATTGTTCTTCATAAACGGCAAGCACTTGTTCTTTTACAGCATTCGTTGCTGCTTCACGAGCCAGCTTTTCTTCCACTTGAACCGCTCTTTGCAAGTCACTATTGTAGGTTGCAACGATAGCTTTTTGCAAGTCTTCATCTACATGGAGCAATTCAACATCCGTTTTTGCCTTGCCGACCTGCGCTACGATGTTTTCTTGGAAGGCAATCAATTCTTTGACAGCTTCATGACCTTTGAGTAGGGCTTCTAGCATAATGTCTTCTGACAATTCTTTGGCTCCAGACTCCACCATGTTAATAGCTTCTTTCGTTCCTGCTACTGTCAACTCAAGCAAGGACTGCTCGGCCTGTTCTTTGCTTGGATTGATGAACCATTCGCCAGCTGCATACCCGACTTGGACACCAGCAATCGGGCCATTAAATGGAATATCTGAGATGGACAAAGCTAGGGAGCTACCAAACATGGCTGCCATCGGTGCACTCGCATTTTCATCATAAGACAAGACCGTATTGATTACCTGTACTTCGTTTCGGAAGCCTTCTGCAAACATCGGGCGAATCGGACGGTCAATCAGACGAGCGGTCAAGGTTGCATCCGTTGAGGGACGACCCTCACGTTTGTTAAAGCCTCCTGGAAACTTCCCAGCTGCATACATCTTTTCTTCATAGTTGACTTGAAGAGGGAAGAAATCTCCCGTCGCCATTTTTTTAGACATGACAGCCGCTGTCAAAACTGTACTGTCTCCGTAGCGAACAAGGACGCTACCGTTTGCTTGTTTTGCAACTTGACCAACCTCAACGACAAGAGGACGACCAGCAAAAGTCATTTCAAATGTTTGTTTTCCCATTTGTATCTCCTAATGTTAAATAATTCTCTAGAACATCAACAGTTGCTCTATAGAGCCTGTTTTTTTGACTTCAAAGAGGATGACGCGTTTTCTACAAAGATCAACCTAGGAAAGTCCCAGACTCAACTTTGCACAAAACCACGTATCCTACTTATTTTATCATATTTTAGCAGAAAAACAAAAGATGGAAAACGAAAATTATGAAGAGAAAGGCGGAATCAATGACAGACCAACGGCCTTGAAGGTTCACAGATATTCACCATTCTTTGCAACAGTAGACTAAGATACAAAGGGCGTGTAAAAGTGACTAAAAAATAGGAGATTGACGGTGTATCCTGTTGATTGTTAAAAAATATAAGGAGGACCCAACGCCAATAACCTACCCTTGTGTACCTTTGTGTCAGATACCTATCCATCTATTCGGCGAACATATACTTGCTGACTTAACACTTGAATATTTTGCGCTCTCCGATAGGCACTCCAGACAAATGACTCGTGTAGTTGTGCCTCCTCTAAAAAATGTAAGCCTGTTAGTAAGGTCCGCTTATATAGATTTCCCCAGACTTTTGTATAGTAGGTCCCCTTCATTTCTGAACACTGCATCTCCTGAGCGATAGCAGAGAGGGATTTTCTGGCTAATCTATAGGGGGCATAAGAAAGAAATTGGAAACAGCCCCCTTGAAACCGTGCAAAAGCTCCAATTAAAATATCTGACTGGGTCGCTTCTGCGAATTGATGAAGCACACGAATACCTTCGTCAAAAACAAAATCCCCTTCGTCAATAAATAGGACATATGGGCGACTGGATAGATACAGTCCCCTTTCTTTTGCTGCATTTAGGGATGGCGACGATTGATATTCATATAAAATACGACTATCTCGACTGCAAAATTCCTGGCAAATAATGGAGGAGTCATCATCTGACCCTGCATCAATAATGATAATCTCAATATTATGAAAGAGTTGATTGACTAAGGTATGCAGGGTATGGCGCAAGGTAGCTTGCTGATTGTGAACGGCAAGAATGACACTGACACCCCCGTATCGCTTCATTATCTCTATATAATTTTTTCTCCAAAGAGCAATACTATCACCTACCTGCCCTATCCACTCTTTATCCCATTTAACCCATGGTTTGATATGGGCCGAGTTGAAATGAAAAATGGCTACCTCATCCAGTAACAATCTTTGTTGCCTCATTGCTTCTGCAGTATAGTTATACTTGATAGAAAGTTCTGCTATCCTACCTTTTAAAGCGATGTTTATAACGTCTTGGTCTTGGAATTGAATCTGATCTTTTAATCGGATTGTCTCAGACAACAAGAGTTCTGTAATATGGTCCCGTCTCATCGCAGCAAGATTCATCAATAGTACCCCAGCATTGACATAGAGAGCATCTACTTCAAATCCAATCTGCTGCTTGTAATCTGCATAGTGCTGGGCAATATCGATTTCTGATACTCCAGCCATGTAGACATCAGACAAATCAGTTTCCCAGCATTCGGATAAGTTTCCCGAAACCAACACATCACTATCTAAATAGAGAACCCTATCCCAATCCAAAATGATGGAGGGAAGAAAGTACCTAAAGTAAGTTTCGATTGTAATATGATGCAGCGTCAGAGGAAGCTGGCTCACTCTCTTTATATCAAGTTCCGTATAGAGTCTCAACTCCTCAAGCCGCAGTTGATTCAACTTGCTCATAGAACCTTCTGATAAATCAGAAGAAAGAATGGCAACTGCTACATTGGGATGAAAGGTTCTAACCGATTCAATGATGGTCACTACATACTCTATATGGGAGTCCGTTACACAAAAGGCTAATTTCATAGATATAAATCCTTATTTCTTTTTATCCACACTCCATTTTGATACAGTGAACATTTTTATACTCACTTAGTTTATACCTAAAGGTAGCCACAGCTGTCATTGACGAAAGCCGAAACAGCTGCGTCTCTTCTATTACTTCGTCGAGTGAAAAGCTCCAGTGGAGGTTTTCACTCTGCCACCTGTCATTAAAAGGTGGTGGCTGGAAACTCCGTTTCCCTATTTTCAACCTTGCCCACTTCGCTCTCAAATTTCTAGGCTCAGGCTGAAACAGTTCCCCGAACTCCTGTGGTCACTTTCGTGTTTCTAGGTGACCAGTTGAAACAGTTCACCGAACTCCTGTGGTCACTTTCGTGTTTCTAGGTGACCAGTTGAAACAGTTCACCGAACTCCTGTGGTCACTTTCGTGTTTCTAGGTGACCAGTTGAAACAGTTCACCGAACTGTTTCAATCTCCCAGACTGGTGGAGCAAGTATTAAAAATAAACGAAAAGACTATATAAGCAATATAAAAGCACTTTATCAACTAATGGGTAAAAAAATAGACTCAAAAATTTACTTTTTTCTATTTTATGGATTTGTACGCCTTTTATTGTAATAAAATTGTACTTCTTAGTCAATTTATTACAAAAAACTAAACTTATAGGTACTGATATTCACGGTCACTTAAAGATATGATAAAAGCACTACCAATGAAAAGGAGTGCTATACATATGTCATTAGGTATCCAAGTCGCCAAACGTATCCGAGAGCTTCGTAAAAGCAAACGATTATCACAAGAACAGCTCGCTATTCGAGCCGATATGGAGGCTACCGTTTTAAGCCGAATTGAACGAGGGTTGAGTCCAAACATTCAAATCAACACTTTGGAAAGAATCATATCTGCATTGGAGGTCACTCCCTCAACCTTCTTTCACTTTACAGATGATAACAGCCCCACTTCTCAACTGGTTGCTAAATTATCCATCATTGAACAGCCAGAAAAAACCGTACTCTTACTGAATCAACTGCTGGATTGGAAAATGAAGTAGCCCTGTACTCGTGGAAATGAGCTACTTTCAAACGACAAAAAAAGGGAACAAACGTCCCTTTTTTATAGTTGCTGGATTAGCGACGAAGACCTAATGAATGAATCAATTCACGGTAGCGGTTTACATCTGTCTTACGCAAGTAAGCCAATAAGTTACGACGACGACCGATTTTCTTCATCAATCCGCGGTAAGTTGCGTGGTCTTTTTTATGCTGTTTGATATGTTCGTTTAAGTGGTTGATTTCCCAAGTAAGCACTGCTACTTGTACTTCAACTGAACCAGTATCGCCTTCATGACGCGCGTATTGCGACATGATTTCATTTTTTTTCTCTTTTGAGATTGCCATGAGTAATTCTCCTTTGTATTTAAGCTAAATCCGAGTAACAGGTTGGCAACCTGTGACCAAGAAAGGCTAATGATTGTCCTTAGACCCCATCATTCTATCAATCTTTTCCTTCTTTGTCAACTATTTCTGCGTCTCACCTGGCAATATTAGATTCAGAATGATTCCCACAATCGCACTGAGGGCCGTTCCTGAAAGAGTGACGGCACCAATATTCAAGACCGCACCACCTAGCCCCAAAACCAACATGGAACTTGCAATGATGAGATTACGAACCTGTCCAAAATCCACACGGCTTTCAATCAAGACCTTCAAGCCATTGCTTGCAATGACTCCGTAAAGCAAGATAGACATCCCGCCCAAAACAGCACTTGGAATGGTAGAGATAAGCGCAGTAAATTTTCCAAAAAAGCTAAAGGTAATGGCAATCAAGGCCGCATGACGAATCACCGACACAGAAGCAATCCGCGTCATTCCGATAACCCCTGTATTTTCTCCATAGGTCGTATTGGCAGGACCACCGATAAAGGCAGATACTGCCGTCGCTACCCCATCCCCAATCAAGGTACGGTGCAGGCCTGGATTTTTCAAGAATGAACGGCCACAAATCTGGCTCAAAACGGTATGGTCACCGATATGCTCTGCTACTGTTACAACTGCTATCGGTAAAATCGCAAGCATTTCTGGGCCAAAGTAGAGCCTATATTGTTCAAATACACCTGACGTAAACGGCAAGTAGAAGCCTGGTAATTCAAGCCAAGAGGCCTCGATAACCGGTGTAAAGTCAACCAAGCCAAGTGCCAAAGCAATCACATAACCACCGATAATTGCAATCAGGAATGGGACAATCTTCACGAAGCCCTTGCCCTTAGTGTTAACGAAGGCTGCAATCAAAAATGTAGCAATGGCAGCCACTACATTGCGCCAGTCACCGTCTGCAACAAATCCCGCATTGGTCACGGCTGAGTTTGCCAAACCAAGTCCGATAACGATAATCATCGGGCCGATGACAATCGGTGGCAAGAGGGTATCAATCCATTTGGTGCCAATCACCTTGACCAACCCTGCAATCAAGACATAGATCAAACCGACAAATAGGACTCCCGTCTGGGCCGCAGATACATCACCGTTCAACTCTTTGATAGCTAGTGCCATAGCTGAAATGTAAGCGAAGGAGGAACCTAGATAGACAGGAACCTTAAACTGGGTCGCAACTTGGTAAATCAGGGTTCCTATACCCGAGGCAAAGAGCGCAACGGATACAGGCATCCCCAAAATCAAGGGCACCAAGATTGTCGCACCAAACATCGCAAATACGTGCTGGAAACTCAGTAAAATACCTTGCCCAAATGACGGCTTCTCATCCACATCGAGCAACAAACGAACAGATTCTTTCATAGTCCTCCTTTTGGGCATGCAAAAAGGCCCACATAACATATAATAGTCATAGGCCTTTGTATACGCTTTTAGCAATACTCCGTAATTGTCTTTCTCACCTCTCAGGATGAGTTTAAAAACCTATGCTTTTGGTATTGTAGCACAAAGATTCGATTTTTGGCAAGGAATTTTATAAATTTTTACTTCTCCTAGGAAAATAACGGGACTGGAAGCACCCCTGGCTCATCATTCCTCCATTTCTGCTGCCAACTCTTTTTCCACCTGCTTCTGCCGATAGGTATTTGCCCAAGAAATGATTTGTAGCAATAGCAGAACCAGACAGGTAATAGAGAGAAAGAATAGTAAAATGACTGCCCAAAAATGGCCGTCCCAGATGCCAGTATAATGCTGTCCATACCTCTGGTAATTGGTCACAGCCATTAAAAGAGTTGTACCGATAATCCCCACTCCTAAATAGAGGTATCCCTGCCAAGCAGATCCCAGTTCCATATCTAAGCCTTTTTTCCAATAGCCGAAAATGATATAGGCTGAAATCACCAACATGGCAACCAGTTCAAAAACGTAGGTATCAAAAGACCATTTTAGGACCAGGCTCTTGAGCAAAAATGAGAGCGGCAACAGAATATTCATTGCCTTGCCCACCCAAGCAAAAACTTGGTTTTCTTCCTGTCGAATACGTTCATCAGTGACTATTTTTTTCGTTTTCATCAGTTGGTTCCTCCCAAAATAATTGATCTAAACTTTTTCCTAAACAGTGGCAAATAGACAGACAGAGACTAAGGCTAGGATTATATTTCCCCGCCTCAATCAGACCGATGGTCTGTCGGGTCACTCCGATAGCTTCTGCCAAGTCCCCTTGGGTCATATCTTTTTCCACGCGAGCCGACTTTAGCCGAAGATTTTTCATCTCATAGTCATCCTCCTCTTGTATTTTTATATTTTAATTATACACTATATTTTCTATTTTGCAATATATATCTTGCATTTTGTTTGGTTTTTTTAACAAAAAAGGATGACCTTGACGAATGTTTCCTTTTGATTTTTAAAGAGTATAAAAAAGAAGAAGATGGCAATCCCCATTCTTCTCCGATTCGTATTCAATGCGAAATGAATTTATTTCTTCTCTTTCAGCACCAAGTTTAACACCAAGGCTGCCAAGGTACCTGTCGAAATACCTGAAGACAGTACCATCTGAAGTGCTGACGGAAGATGGCTCAACAATTCTGGGCGAACAGTTACACCAATCCCAAGCGCAAAGGCAATGGAAATAATCAGCAGCTCACGATCACCAATTTTAACAGTTGCGAGGGTCTTAATCCCTTGAGCAGCAACCAGACCGAACATGATAATACCAACACCACCAAGAACAGGCTGAGGCATGATGGAAATCAAGGCAGACAATTTTGGAAAGACTCCGAGTAGGGCAAGAATAACGCCTGCAATAATCATGACATGACGACTAGCAACTTTTGTCAAGGTAATCAATCCAACGTTTTGTGAGAAAGCCGTATTCGGACCTGCTCCAAAAATACCGGCAAGCAAAGAACCAACCCCATCTGCTAGAACACCATTTGCAGCCCGCTCTGAGGAAATCGTTTGGTTAGAAGCCTCTCCAATTGCCATCATAATCCCCACCGTACCAATCAGGGAAACGACATAGGCTGGAATGAAGGCCAAAATCGAAGATACATCAAACGTAACACCGTAATGGAAAATTTTAGGAAGAGCAAACCAGGCTGCCTCTCCAACGGCTGACATATCTACTTTTCCAAGGAAAATACAGAGTACATATCCAAAGACCATACCAAAGAAGACAGACGCTGTTTTCAGCATTCCTTTACCATAATGATTCAAGGCCAGGGTGAAAACCAAAACGATAAAGGCAATACTGATATTTTCAACTGAGCCATAATCCGTAGCACCCGCACCACCAGCTGCCCAATCCATACTCACGGGCATCAAGGTAATACCAATGAGAGAGACAACAGTCCCCGTGATCAATGGTGGAAAGAATCGCATCAACGGTTTCACAAAACGACTCAAAATAATCTCAACAAATGAACCCGCAATGGTTGCACCAACGATACCAGCAATTCCCAACTGGCTACCAACACTGATAGCTGGATTGGCAAAGGTAAAATCCGTTCCCATCATACCTGAGACACGTGAACCAATCGGACCCAAACCTTTTGATTGTAAAATAGTTGCAATCCCGGCAACAAAGATAGATGCGGACACCATGATAGAAGTATCCTCTACTGATAACCCTATAGCACTCGCAACGACAAGGGGGACTGCGATGATTCCTGCAAAAGCTGCTAAAATATGCTGAAAAGCGAGCAAAATAGCCGTACCTTTTGGTGGCTGTTCATCAACACCATAGAGCATTTCCGAAGAATGTTCAGTTGTTGTTTTCTGAGACATGGTTTCTCCTTTTTTGTTCCTACATAATATTTTCTAGTCTAACAGAAAAAACATCTCATTTCAATACATTTCAACAAAATAGTCGACTAACGTTCAGTTTTTTATTTTGTTACGGCTCTTTTTAGCCTATTTTTATGATAATAATTCGCTTATTGTTTTTTCATCTGACAAAAAAATGCTATAATACAACAAGGAAGCATTTGGAGGAAGAATCATGAAAACTTTGGAAGAACGTATTGTAAAAGATGGTCAGGTTTTAGGAGAAAATATTTTAAAAGTTGATTCATTCCTGACCCATCAGGTCGATTTTGGCTTGATGAAAGAAATGGGACAAGTGTTAGCAGATGCTTATCGTTCTAAGAACATTACGAAGGTCGTCACCATTGAGGCATCTGGCATTGCACCAGCTGTCTATGTTGCTGAAAGCCTAGAGGTACCGATGGTCTTTGCTAAAAAACATAAAAACATTACCATGACAGAAGGTATCTTGACCTCTGAAGTCTACTCCTTCACCAAACAAGTCACTAGCACCGTCTCCATCGCTAACAAGTTTTTGTCACCTGAGGATCGCATCCTAATCGTCGATGACTTTTTGGCCAATGGGCAAGCAGCAAAAGGCTTGATTGATATTATCCAACAGGCTGGAGCCCAAGTAGTTGGTGTTGGTATCATCATCGAAAAGTCCTTCCAAGATGGTCGCCAACTCTTGATAGATGCCGGCGTACCTGTTACTTCACTCGCTCGCATTAAAAAATTCCAGAATGGTCAAGTTGTTTTTGCACCTGCGGATATTTAAAAAGAGACTTACTTCCAGTTGGAAGTAAGCCTTAGACTGAAGAAAAAGTCTATTTTCTTCAAAACGATTATTTTATTATGATACTTTACTTAGGTAGCACGGACGGCAGCAACTCCCTACGGGATTTCATGCCTAGATTTTGAGCCTGAGTCTCAAAATCTCCGAACACCAGAAACATAACGTTTCTGGTGTTTTTTGCTACGGCGTAAAGTAGCGGTTATGGGCTCGCTTCGCTCGCCTTTTCACGAAGGGATAAGAGCACTGATACTATCCTTCGATGTTGACATTGACAAATTTTCTCAGAGATACTTTGTCTACAACCTGAGACTTGCTTCCAGTTGGAAGTAAGCCTTTTTATTATCTATAATGCCACCCCAAAGACTTCTAAGCTAGCTAGTTCCGATTCTGTCAATCTGCGGTAGTCTCCTGAGGCAAGTGTTTCATCCAGCACCAGAGGCCCCATCTTGATGCGCTGTAAATCCGTCACTTGCTTGCCGCAGGCTGCCACCATGCGTTTCACTTGGTGGAATTTTCCTTCTGCAAGGCAAATCTGCACGCGCGAGGTCTGACTTAGCTCATCTACTGCTAAAATTTCCAAAGTAGCCGGCTGGCAGGTGAAGTCTTTCAGTTCAATCCCTCTGGCAAAATGGCGAACATCTTCTTGCGTCATGATACCTGCCACCTCAGCTTGATAGACCTTGTCTACATGCTTTTTAGGCGATAGCAGCTCATGTGTCAAAGCTCCATTGTTCGTTAAGAGCAAGAGTCCATGCGTGTCCCTATCTAGGCGTCCCACAGGGAACACCTCTTTTTGTCTCGCAGTGTCGTCTAGTAAGTCTAAAACAGTTTGGTATTTGCGATCCACTGTCGCTGAGACCACCCCTTTGGGCTTGTTTAAGAGATAGTAGACCATTTTTTCATAGATGACCCTCTTTCCTTGATAGGCGATATGGTCCTTCTTTTCATCAATCTGCGTCTTTGCAGATGTTTCCACTGCTTGATTGACCGTTACCCTTCCTGATTTGAGAATTTTTTTGACCTCTGTCCGTGATCCAAGACCACATTCCACTAAAAATTTATCCAAACGCATCTGCTATCCTCCGATTCCTTATAGGGGAATATTTTTCATACCAGTACGGCACAGTATCTCCCATCTTATACCCTCCTTTTCTTCTCTTTCTTTTCGTGCTATACTAGTCTTTAGAAACTAGAAGGAGAACACTATGTCTGTAATTGAACGTTTAACAAAAGCTAGCCATTTGATTGATATGGATGATATTATCCGTGAAGGACATCCCACTCTGCGAAAGGTCGCTGAGGAAGTCCAGCTCCCTCTGTCTGATGAGGACGTAATCTTAGGAGAAAAAATGATGCAGTTCCTCAAGCATTCGCAGGATCCTATCATGGCAGAAAAATTAAAACTGCGTGGTGGGGTTGGTCTTGCTGCGCCACAGCTTAACATTTCAAAACGTATCATCGCTATTCTTGTCCCCAAGCCCGAAGTAGATGAGAGTCAGCCATCGACCACTGCCTATGCCCTGCAAGAGGTCATGTATAATCCTAAAATCGTCTCCCATTCCATTCAGGAAGCAGCTATGGAAGGGGGCGAAGGTTGCTTGTCCGTTGATCGAGAAGTCCCTGGATATGTGGTCCGCCATGCCCGTGTAACGGTAGAATATGTTGATAAAAATGGAGAGACACACCGCATCAAGCTCAAGGGCTTCAACGCCATTGTCGTCCAGCATGAAATTGACCATATCAATGGGATTATGTTCTACGATCGCATCAACCCTGAACATCCCTTTGCTATTAAAGAAGGCATGCTAGTGATTGAGTAACCTTCACCTGAAAAAACACGATCGGCCACCTTATGCCCCCTGCAGTCTAATGGTTTAGTGTCATCAGAAAACACCTCTTCATTGAAAGAGTAGGAGCGACAACTAGCGATTCATCCCCCATTAAGAAATCCTAAACTGAAGAAAAAGTCTATTTTCTCCAAAACGATTATTTTATTATGATACTTTACTTAGGTAGCACGGACGGCAGCAACTCCCTACGGGATTTCATGCCTAGATTTTGAGCCTGAGTCTCAAAATCTCCGAAGAGGCTGGGACAAAAACCCTGTTCCAAATAGAAAAAACGAACGAATATGAAATTTGTAGTCACATAAATTCAATTTTGTTCGTTTTTAGTGGCTAATTGTAAATTTCACAGAAGTTATAATAGGGAATTTCAAAAATCAAAATCTTTTTGTCCCAGCCTCTTTGTTGCTACGGCGTAAAGTAGCCGTTATGGGCTCGCTTCGCTCGCCTTTTCACGAAGAGATAAGAGTACTGATACTATCCTTCGATGTTGACATTGACAAATTTTCTCAGAGATACTTTGTCTACAACCTGAAATCCCAGACTACACCAGTCTGGGATTTTTCTCAACTTCCCCGTTCCCAAAAAATGGCTAGAAGAATGACTGCCCCCAAAACGGAAGGAAGGATAGCCGTATCTGCAATCTGGGGTCCCCAATCACCAAAGAGGAGCTGGCCAACCCAAGCCCCTGCAAGTCCCAATAAAATCTTGCCAATACAGCCCATCTTTTCACCACGATTGGTAATCGCTGCAGCAATAATAGCAACAAGTAGGCCAACTATTAGACTTCCAAGCATATCTTTCCTCCTCTACTCTGTTCTACCAAGCTCTGACAAGGTGCAACATCAAAGGACCACTTGCACTCAACGAGGGAGAGCTTGACTGCAAGGAGCATTAAATCGCCCACTCACCATCACGGAAGATTGGTACAGCTGTTCCATCTGCACGAATACCGTCAATATTCATTTTGTTTGACCCAATCATGAAATCCACATGAACGTCTGAACGGTTGAGACCCGCTGCCTTTAATTCATCATTGGTCATCTCAACACCACCTTCGATGCTAAAGGCATAGGCTGAACCGATTGCCAAGTGATTTGAAGCATTTTCATCAAACAAGGTATTGAAAAAAGTAACACCTGATTGGGAAATCGGGCTTTGGTCTGGTACGAGAGCGACCTCACCGAGTCCACGCGCTCCAGCATTATCAAAGACCAATTTCTTCATCACTTCATCGCCTTTTTCAGCACTAATATCGACAATTTCACCATCTTTAAAGGTCACCTTAATCCCTTCGATGATATTGCCATTGTAGCTGAGGGGCTTTGTGGAAGTCACGTACCCGTCTGCCACACGGTAGTCAGGTGCTGTAAACACTTCTTCTGTCGGCATATTGGCAATAAAGTGTTCCCCTTGGGCATTGATAGACCCTGCTGCCTCCCATAAGTGGTTTTTCGGCATACCGAGAGTCAGGTCTGTTCCTGGTGCAGTGTAGTGCAATTTAACAAATTGCTCCTTGTTCAAAATAGCAGCCTTCGCCACGAGACGCTCTTCATGCTCTTTCCAAGCGGCTACTGGGTCATCTGCATAGACACGGCAGGTCTTGAAAATTTGGTCCCATAGCAAGTCGATGGCTTCTTCATCACTCGCTGCATCTGGAAAAACCTTTTTCGCCCATTCTAATCCTGCTGCTGCCCCTAAGGTCCAGCTAATTTTGTTGGCCTGAGTCGCCTGACGCATTGGGTTTAAGGCGATACTTGCTGCGCGTGTCGCACGAGAGAGCTTTTCTGGGTCAATACCGTCCAAGGCACCAGGATCCTCAGATAAAACAACCAAACGGCTTGCTTTATGATCCAAGATGTAGTTCATCTCTGCTATCCGTTGTTCAGAAATGGTTTCCAAGCGCTCAATCGGCACATTCAAGTAGCGCTCACGCAAAATCACATCATCTTGCCAATTAACCAGCACTTCTACAGCCCCTTTTTCATAGGCCTCTTTGACAATCAAGCGCGCCAACTCAGCCTGGTCAACACTAATAGTCAATGAAACTGTATGACCTGGTTGCACATTGATTCCTGTTGATACAAGTAACTTAGCATACTTTGCTAAGTTTTCTTTAAAGTTTGGTAATACCATGATTTACTCCTTCTTTTATTCAATTCCCTCCTATTGTACCATATTTTGCCAGGGGAAGATATTTTCTACCACGCCATACGCATGAAGAAAATATACGTAACTGTTTTCTAGCTACATGCATTTTTCAAGAATATTTTCACGACATTTACATAATGGCTGTGATTTATCCCATTTTCACCTACATTATGACAAAATTTCATGATAAAAAGATAACTTTTATGAAAAATGGTTATCTGAAAGCGAAATCTTCTTCATGCATTTGTCGTCATTTTCTGCTATAGTGATCCCAGCTCATTGAACTGAATCCCACCCAAAATATAAGAATAAAAAGGACATGTCTCAGTCCTATTGAGATAAAGTCTAGGTAAGGTCTATCAAGATAAATCGTCCATTTTTTTGACTATTTCCAAGGAGTATGATATACTGATAGTCAATATTATTGACCATTTAATGCTCGCCAAAATCGATACGATACTCAATCAAAATAGACGGACGTTCACAATTCCTATTGATGAAAGCCCGTTTGTTCGTACGCTCTGTTGGGGAGTCGCAATGAATTTATACTCTTTAAAAATCAAAAGGATACGTTGTCAACTTGTCTCGGTGAACGCTAGTTCTACCTTCGCCTTCGTTTCCTAGTCTACTTTTGATTTTTATTGAGTATTAGAAAGAGGGAATTCTCGCGATGATGCAGATGAAACAGCAGGCAAAAACCTTCGCTCGCTTGAAATATGAACAAGACATTCTCTATGACCAGTATGCGAAAAAATTTGGTCTACAACGGACATCATTTTTCATTCTGGTCTGGCTATACTACTCTCAACGCCCCCTATCACAAGCCTGCCTTAGCCATAAACTGGGAAGTAGCAAGCAGGTCATCAATACCGCCATCAAGGTGTTTGAAGAAGCGGAATTACTCTCCTTTGTGCAAAATGAACGTGATAAACGTCAGAAATTTATCTGCCTAACAAGCAAAGGTAGAGCCTACGCCGCCTCAATTTTAGACCCACTGGAGGAAGCTGAAAGCTATGCCATGTCCCAGATGGATACAAAAGAGCGCGAAAAACTGCTACAACTCTATGCTTCTTTTAATGAAGCCTTGCAGCAACAATTAGGAAGGTAGGCAGCCCATGATTGAGTTTAAACAGGTCAGCAAACATTTTAATCACAAATACGTGCTCCATGAGCAGACCTTTACTATTCGTGATGGGGAATTTTTTGTACTGGTCGGCACAAGTGGCAGTGGGAAAACGACCACCCTCAAAATGATCAACCGCTTGATTGAGCCAGATGAAGGAGACATCTATCTGGACGGCAAATGCCTGAGTGACTACCAACTAAGAGAATTGCGTCTATCCACTGGCTATGTCCTGCAACAAATTGCCCTTTTTCCCAATCTCAGCGTAGCAGAAAATATTGCGCTCATTCCTGAGATGAAAAAATGGTCTAAAAAAGAAATCGATACCCGCACCAAGGAGTTACTAGATTTAGTCGGACTTCCTGCCACCCACTACCTCCACCGCATGCCAAGCGAACTATCGGGTGGAGAGCAACAGCGAATCGGTATATTGCGCGCCATCATTGCTCGTCCCAAGGTCTTGTTGCTAGACGAACCCTTTAGCGCCCTCGACCCTATCTCCCGTGAGCAACTACAGGACTTGGTCAAGAAAATCCAAAAAGAGTTTCAAATGACCATGATTTTTGTGACCCATGATATGGCTGAGGCCATGAAATTGGGCGATCGCATTGCCATTATGGACCAAGGGAAAATCCTACAGCTGGATACTCCTGAACGTATCCAAAAAGCCCCTGCGACCCAGTTTGTCGCTGATTTCTTTCACGTATAGGAGGCTACCATGAACGATTTGATCCAAACCTTTTTAGATAGAAAAGAGGACTGGCTCCTGGCTCTTGGAGAACACTTGCAAATTTCCTTTATGGCGCTCGCCTGTGCGATTTTACTGGCTGTTCCCTTAGCCATTGTCCTCTCTAAACGAGAGCGCTTGGCCAGTCTTGCCCTACAATTTACAGGGATACTACAGACCATTCCTTCTCTGGCTATTTTAGGCTTGCTCATCCCGATTTTCGGGATTGGGAAAATTCCTGCCATTGTCACTCTGATCGTCTATGCTATTTTTCCAATTCTGCAGAATACGGTCACTGGCTTACAGGAGATTGACCCCTCCTTACAGGAAGCTGCAACCGCCTTTGGAATGAACCGCTGGGAAAAACTAACAAAGTTTGAGATTGCTCTTGCAGCACCTGTCATTCTGTCAGGCATTCGGACAGCCACTGTCCTCGTGATTGGAACAGCGACGTTAGCTGCTCTGATCGGAGCAGGGGGACTGGGATCTTTCATTCTCTTGGGAATTGACCGCAACAATAGCTCCCTCATTCTGATTGGAGCGATGAGTTCTGCTATCTTAGCCCTCCTCTTTCATTACCTAATCGGCCTAGTTGATAAAAGGAGTCTCAAGACTATGTCTATCTCTTTTATCGCTCTCTTTTGTCTCAGTTCCATCTCGCTCCTTCCTATGTCCATGATGATGCAGGATAAGATTGTGATTGCTGGAAAGTTAGGGTCTGAACCTGAAATCTTGCTCAATATCTATAAGGAGCTGATCGAGGATCGGACGGACATTACGGTAGAGTTAAAACCAAACTTCGGGAAAACGACCTTTGTCTATGAAGCCTTGAAGGCAGGACAAATCGATCTCTACCCTGAATTTACAGGGACGGTAACCTCAACTCTTTTAAAACAGCCGCCTAGCACATCCACTAATCCAGACGAAGTATACCAGGCTGCCCGCAAAGGGATTTTTGCACAAGATAAATTCATCTATCTCAAACCCATGCTCTATCAAAATACTTATACACTTGCCGTCAAGGAGGACTACGCTAGAGAACACGGCCTAGAAACCATTTCCGACCTAGCCAAGGTCCAGACAAGTGCTACTGCTGGATTTAGCCTAGAATTTAATGACCGCCAAGATGGCGGGAAAGGATTGCAGAAACGCTACAAGCTCCAGCTCCAAGTCAAGACACTGGAACCTGCCCTACGCTACAAGGCGATCGATAATGGGAATGTCCAAATCATCGATGCCTATTCCACAGATAGTGAGCTTCAGGAATACCACCTCAAAACACTCAAAGATGACCGGCAGCTCTTTCCGCCTTATCAGGGAGCGCCCCTTTTACGGGAAGAAACACTCAAAAAATACCCCCAACTAGAGGACATTCTCAATCAGCTAGCTGGTAAGATTACTGAAAAAGACATGCAGGACATGAACTATCAAGTGAATGTTGAGGGCAAATCACCAAGCAAGGTCGCAAAAGCCTACCTTATAGAGCAAGGGGTGATTTCCAATAAATGACGGAGCCTGATAAAGGTTGGAGATAAAACAAGAGCAAGACGTGTCAATAGCTAGAGCCTCCTTCAATAGCATGAGACTGTTGAAGTAGCCTGTAGCTCGTTGCCTAGTATAGTTGATTTTTGAAGAGTATAACCTGATAGAAAAATAGGGAAGCGGATTGATGACAAGCGTCATCTTCTCCAATTCCCTATTTTTTATGTTCTTCAAGTCTCCCTCATCTTAGTCTCTTTTAAAACAGGTCATCAAACAAGCTTAGCTGATTATCCTCAGGCATGTTGCCTAAAATCCCCATTTCATCGAGCTTGTCTACGAGGGTCGCAGAGAGACCTCCGCGTTTGCGCAACTCAGTCTTAGAGAGGAACTCCCCTTCTTCACGCGCCTTGACCACCTGACGGGCAACGTTTTCACCTAGACCATCCATAGCTACAAATGGTGGAATCAAGGTATCTCCCTCTATTTGAAATTCGGTCGCATCAGACCGGTACAAGTCTAGCTTGCCAAATTTAAAGCCGCGCTCTAACATTTCATTGACAATTTCAAGCGTGGTAAAGAGGTCCTGTTCCACATTGCTGGCTTCATTATTTTTCTTCTTGATTGTGATTTCTTCCATCTTAGCCTTCACCCGGTCTAAACCAGCAGACATGGTCGCTAAATCAAAGGCCTTGGCTCGAATGGAGAAATAAGCACAGTAATAATAAATCGGATGATGCACTTTAAAGTAGGCCACGCGAAGGGCCATCATAACGTAGGCTGCCGCATGGGCTTTAGGGAACATGTACTTGATTTTTCCACAAGATTCAATATACCAATCCGGTACATTATTGTCCTTCATAGCCTGTATATAGCCTTTGCGTTCCTCTTCAGAAATCTTGAGCCACGCTCCTTTACGCACCCGCTCCATGATATTAAAGGCCATTTTAGGAGCGAGTCCCGCATGCATGAGGTAGACCATGATATCGTCCCGACAGCCGATAACCGTAGACAAATCGGCAATACCTGCCTTAATCAAATCCTGGGCATTGCCCAACCAGACATCTGTTCCGTGCGATAGACCAGATAATTGGAGGAGTTCAGAGAAGGTCGTTGGATGGGTTTCTTCTACCATTCCACGGACGAAGTTGGTTCCAAATTCGGGAATCCCTAGCATACCAGTCGGGGTCCCTATCTGCTCTGGTGTGACTCCCAGCACCTCAGTCCCTGAAAAGAGAGCCATGACTCCTTTGTCGTCTGCGGGAATGGTCTGCGGATCAATCCCTGATAGGTCCTGAAGTTTGCGAATCATGGTCGGGTCATCGTGTCCCAGTACGTCCAGCTTTAAGACGTTTTCATCAATATCATGGAAATTAAAGTGGGTCGTCTGCCAGCTGGCTGTCAAATCATCTGCTGGATATTGGACAGGGGTAAAATCATAGACATCCATATAGTTTGGAATGACGACGATTCCTCCCGGGTGCTGACCGGTTGTCCGTTTAACACCGGCCGCACCAGCAGCCAGGCGTTCTACCTCTACATCACGATAGAATTTGCCATAGTCCCGCTCATAGCCACGCACATAGCCATAAGCCGTTTTCGCAGCAACCGTTCCCACTGTTCCAGCCCGAAAGGCATACTGGTCTCCAAAGATTTTCCGGACATCCAAATGAGCATCCGGTTGATCGTCCCCTGAAAAGTTCAAGTCAATATCGGGGACCTTATCCCCGTCAAAACCTAGGAAGGTTTCAAAGGGAATATCCTGCCCGTCCTTGGCATATTTATGACCACATTCTGGACAGTCCTTATCTGGCATATCAAAGCCCGAACCGTAAGAGCCATCTGTGATAAATTCACTGTGTTGGCATTTCGGACAGACATAGTGCGGTGGCATCGGGTTGACTTCTGTGATACCAATCATGGTAGCAACAAAGCTCGAACCGACAGACCCACGTGAACCAACGAGGTAACCACGTTCGTTCGACCGCGTTACCAGCATCTGAGAAGCCAGATAAATCACGGCAAAGCCGTTCCCCAAAATCGAAGTCAATTCTTTTTCAATCCGCAGGTCAATAATATCTGGTAGAGGATTCCCATAGACTTCAAAAGCCTTTTTATAGGTCAATTCTGCCACTCGCTCTTCGGCATTTTCCAGATAAGGAGTATAGAGGTCTTTTTTGACCACCTCGACCTCTTCAAAACGCTCGAGCAGGGCATTTGGATTGGTAATCACAATTTCGCGCGCCATCTCCTCACCTAAGAAGGCAAAGTCATCTAGCATTTCATTGGTCGTACGAAAATGAGCCTTAGGAAGTGGTGCTGGTTGGGCATTCTCACCATGTCCTATGGTTCGATTGATCATCGCACCTTGTCCCAAGGAACGGACGATAATCTCCCGATAAATCTCTTCCTCTGGGTCAATATAGTGGACATTCCCTGTTGCCAGAACAGGTAGATGAGCCCTACGCCCAACCTCAATTAGGTTCTGAATCATGGCTTTTATTTCCGCCATATCCTTGAATTGCTCCTTGGCAATCATGGGAGCATATAGGTCAGGAGGCATCACTTCAATGAAATCATAGTAGCTTGCCACCTTGGCTGCCTCTTCAATCCCTTTTGACAGCAATTCATCAAAAACCTCCCCCTCTTGACAGGCCGTGCCTACTATCAGACCTTCACGGTGTTCATTTAGGACCGTCCGTGGAATCCTTGGCACCCCTTCAAAATACTTGGTGTTGGATAAAGAAACCAATTTGAAGATATTTTTCAAGCCCACCTGATTGGTCACGTATAAGGTTGCATGTTTGACGCGAGCTTTCTTATAGGAATCTTCTGCTATCAATTCTGTATTTAACTGGCTTAATTGGCTGATACCATACTTTTCAAGGGCATCTTTTAAGAAAATAAAGAGGAGACGTCCAGTCGCTTCGGCATCGTAATTGGCCATGTGGTGATGCTCAAGAGCAACACCAAAACGCTTGGTCAACGGTCCTAGACCGTGTCGCTTATATTCTGGATAGAGGTTACGGGCAAATTCCAAGGTATCGATGACCGGCTGGGTAATCGTTGGCATACCTGCTCGCTCATAGTTCACATCCATAAAGCCAACGTCAAAGGTCGCATTGTGGGCAACGAGAACAGACCCCTCACAGAAGGCCTGAAATTCCTGTAAGACCTGCTTGAGAGGCTTGGTATTTCTGACATGCTCATCTGTAATCCCCGTCAAGTCAGTCGTAAACTGGCTCAAGGGATGACCTGGATTGATAAATTCGTCAAATTCAGCGATAACATTGCCCTTATACATCTTAGAAGCCGCTATCTGAATTAAGCTATTGTAAACAGCAGAGAGACCGGTTGTTTCCACGTCAAAGACCACATAGGTCGCTTCTGATAACAAAAGCTCTGCCTCGTTATAGACAATCGGAACACTATCCTCTACAATATTGGCTTCCATCCCAAAAAGTGCACGAATCCCTGCCTTACGAGCTGCATGATAGCCGTGAGGAAAGGATTGGACATTCCCATGGTCCGTAATAGCAATCGCTTTATGCCCCCACTGGGCCGCTCGGGCAATCAACTCTTCAACAGGTGGCAGGGCATCCATAGTAGACATATTGGTGTGGGCATGAAATTCAATTCGCTTTTGATCATCTGGCATGAGGTCTTTACGAATATCGCGCTTGACTTCTTGAATTTCCTGAACATTCATCGTCAAGTCGCGCGTGAAATTATTGGTTTCGATATTTCCTCGAACACGCAACCAATTCCCTTTTTTCACCATGTCAAACTTCTGGGCTTCTTCTTCATTTTTTGCCCACTTTTGCATGGAAAAAGAAGAGGTATAGTCCGTCATCTTGAAATTGATAATCACCCGCCCCGTCCGTGTCGTCCGCTGTTCCACATCAAAGACTAGGCCCTCAAATACAATCCGATTCTCTTCCGTCTCAATCTCAATCATCGGTGTAATCTCCGATTTCTCAAGACTTACCTTGCGCGGTGTCTGCTTCTTAAAGTCTTGGAAACTTGGCTGTGGACTTACTTCTGGTGGAGGGGCCATCTGAGCCAGTTGTTCCATGGCTTCCAAGGTTTCCTGACTCGCCTTCTGGAGAATTTCTTGATTTTGAGCATGAAACTCTGCAAATTGCGACTGGGTCATTTCTTCACAGACCTCGATTTCCACCGCTAGATTGGCAAAGCCAAAGCGGGAAAACTGCTCGACCAAATTGGGTAGATGATTCTTTCTGAAATGCGGTGTATCAATGGAAGCTGGACCTTTTATCCACAGAATACCGTCACGGAATTCGACGGGTAACTGCTGAAAAATCGAACGAAAGCCAGCACTCTGGCACAGCTCTTCTGTAAAGGCTTCTGGATAGTAGGCCTGCACTAGGTCTGAATCAACCATCTCTTGGCTCGTTACCAGACGAAAACGTGCGTGATTGCCCGTCTTTTGAAACTCGTTGAGGAGCTTGGCCTTAAATAATTGATAGTGAGCCAAAGGCAACGGTGCTTCAAATCGAAAGGTAAAATCCCACACTTTACTCTTTTTATGCAGCAAAACCTGCTCAATCTTGCCGCCTGTGAACGCGCTTGATTCCTTTAATTCAAGCGGCAGACCAATTTGATTCAATAGTAATTGAAACGTATCTGTCATTCTCATATCCCTTGTCTTTCTATTCTCTCTATTTTACCACAATGTTCGAGCCTTTTCCTATGACAGGTCAAACAGACGGGTGAAAGTGGGTCCTTCAGCCAGTTTTCCCGCTCATCCTTTTTCAATTATCTACACTCTTGACGAAGTATCCTTTTGATTTTTAAAGAGTAGGAAGCTCTCATATCTTAACCTTACAGGGCTCACCAGGCGGGTGCAGTTGTGGGTTCTTGGAGATAGTGGAGCCAGGTCTGGTCTTTTAGGCGACAGAGGGTCACAGACAGCCCCGCCATATCTAGACTGGTTGCAAAGCGCCCTGTCTTGATAAAAGGAAGCCGCAAGCCTTCCACATCCAGTAGCTGGCAAATATCATTTAAAAAGATGCCCTGCTCCAACTCTGAAATTGTACCCAAGTTGTTGACCAAAAGGAGAAATTCCTCCCCCTCCCGCCAACGAAAGCGGAGTTTTAACTTGTTGACAATCTCATTTGCCAACTGCTCAGATGATTCAAATGAAACTGTCCGATAACCCTCTTCCCCATGAATCCCAATACCGTAGGAAATCTCGCCCTCTTTTAACTCAAAGAGGGGAGAGGTCCCCTGTGGAACATGCGCCGAACTCGTTGCAAATCCTATGGTTGCCATTTCGGTCGATGCGCTGAGCGCCAACTCCTCCAAACAATCTAAAGACATCCCAGACTGAGCTGCTGCTCCTACAATCTTATGGAGCAAGATGGTCCCAGCAAGCCCTCTATGGCGCTTTTGAAAATTCTTTTTGGTGTCAACCGAAATATCATCGTGGGACAGGACGTATTTCACTTGAATCCCCTCTTTCCGTGCCTGACGAATCGCCTCTTGAAAGGAGAGCAAATCCGCCTCAAAATTTTTGATGATGACAAAAACACCCCGCCCCTTATCCACATGCCGAATGGCACATAAAATCTCATCAGCTGTAGGAGGGGTAAACAGCTCGCCATAAACCGCAGCTGTCAACATCCCTTGCCCCACAAAGCCGACGTGCATCGGTTCATGACCTGAGCCGCCCCCAGAAATGACGGGTATAGAATCGTGATTCACCTCTCTCACAGTGATGACCGGCGCCTGACTCAGGCGCCCAAGTTCAGGATGCGCTACTAAAAAACCGTCCATGTAGTGAGCGATAACACGCTCTGCTTGATTGATGATAGCCACCATTTATGTCCCCTTTCTCTCCCTCACCGTTCCTATCAATACCCTTACTAACTGTGGATAATGGGCACAAAGCTGACAGGGCCTTTGCTTCATTTCCTGCTCAATTAAGGAAAGCAAAGCTCCTGTATGATAGGAAATCAAAAAGTGCTGGTAGGCCTGACCTACATCTACCTGCTCCTCTCGTTGTAGTTCTGTCAAAATCTTATCCACTAAAATCCGACAATAGCCCTCCAAGTAGGAAACAAAATCATTTTGCCCCTTCGTTTCAAATAATTGAACGTAAAAATGCTGGTTATTCTCAATATAATACAGCAGTTCATCCAACATGCTCAAACCGCTGATATAGTTCAAATTATCGGTCACTTGCTCCTGCAATTCTGTCTCAAAAATCCAATCCAGCAATTCATACTTATCCACAAAATAATTGTAGAACGTTTGCCTACGCATCTTGGCCTCCTGCATAATATCCACAACGGAGACCTTATCAAAACTTTTCATTGCTAGTTGACGTTTCAAAGCCTTGGCTATCCTCTTTTTTGTAATCAGAGATGTTCCCATTAAGCCCCCCTTTCTCTCTTGGTTTCTCCACATTATCCTTACTGTTTATCATGATGATTACCTCATACTCTTCAAAAATGAAGGGGTAGGTCATCAAGAGTCTCGGTGAACTGTTTCAACCGGTCACCCAAAAACACGAAAGTGATCATAGAAGCTCGAGCCTAAAAACGAAAGAGCGAAGAAAGGACATTGCTCCTTCATAATTTAGGCTGAAAACCTTCACTGGAGCTTTTCACTCGTCGCATTTCCTATTTTCGCTTAGACCTTTTAACGTCCTCACATCTTAACTGAACACGGGCTAAAAGCTCGGAAAAAAGATAGGCTGTCTTGTGTTCAACAAACACTGCGACAGCCTCCTATTTTTCAGTCGCTTTTTTTACGCCCTTTGTATCTTGTTTCTACCTTATCATACTTTCGTTGAAATCCAAAGGGACAGACCCTTCCATTTGTCCCTTTCTTTTTACTGAACATTCTAGTATACTGAAAGCGTAATCATTTAGGCTGTCATGGGAAAATATAGCTGTACTCGATCTATCCAATCGTCAGATGATTCCACATGACCATTTGTTTCGAGGAGGAACATCAATGAAAAAAATTATCAACCAAGCTGAGCATGTCGTTGATGAAATGCTCAAGGGTCTTGTCTTTATGCACGGCAACTTAGTCGAACGCTTGGACGGCTACGATGTGATTGTCAGAAAGACTGAAAAACATGGCAAAGTCGGACTCATCTCTGGTGGTGGTTCTGGTCACGAACCATCTCACGCTGGATTTGTCGGCCAGGGAATGCTGTCTGCAGCTATCTGTGGCGCCGTCTTTACCTCTCCAACTCCAGACCAAATTTTAGAAGCCATTAAAGCCGCTGACGAAGGGGCGGGCGTATTTATGGTCATCAAAAATTACTCTGGTGACATCATGAACTTTGAAATGGCACAAGAACTGGCTGAAATGGAAGGCATTGAGGTCGCAAGCATCGTCGTCGATGATGATATTGCAGTGGAAAACAGTCTTTATACTCAAGGTCGACGTGGCGTTGCAGGAACTATTCTAGTGCATAAAATTCTCGGCTATGCTGCCGATACAGGAAAATCCCTTACTGAAATCAAGGAACTAGCAGACAGACTCGTTCCCCAGATCAAAACGATCGGACTTGCCCTTTCAGGTGCTACGGTTCCTGAGGTTGGAAAACCGGGCTTCGTCCTTGAAGAAGATGAATTTGAATACGGAGTGGGTATCCACGGCGAGCCAGGCTATAAAAAAGAAAAACTTCAACCTTCTAAAGCCTTGGCAAAAGAACTCGTTTCAAAACTACTCCAAGACTTTGAAGCCCAGGCAGGAGAAACCTATGGCCTCCTCATCAATGGACTCGGTGGGACTCCACTGATGGAGCAATATGTCTTTGCCAATGATGTCGCCCAACTCCTTGCTGATAGACAGATTAAGGTAGCCTTCCATAAGATTGGTAACTATATGACCTCTATTGACATGGCAGGACTCTCCCTTACTTTTATCAAGCTAGCAGATGCTGGCTGGCTAGAAGCATTAGAAGCCGCTGTCGAAACCCCAGCTTGGTAAAGGAGACGATATGGAGACACAAGCAGTATTCAAATGGATGCAGTTATTTGCACAAAAAATCCAAGATAATAAAGACCTATTGAGCCAACTAGATACACCCATTGGAGACGGTGATCACGGTGGCAACATGGCCCGTGGTATGGCAGCAGTCATGGAAGAATTAGAAGGTCAGGAATTTACTCATCCTGGGGACATCTTCAAAGTTGTTTCCATGCAACTGCTCAGCAAGGTCGGTGGGGCCTCTGGTCCGCTCTATGGCTCAGCCTTTATGGGGATCACCAAAGGAGCGCAGACCGGCGCTTCCTTGGCAGATAGCCTCCAAGCAGGGCTGGATATGATCCAAAAACGAGGCAAGGCAGTCGTCGGTGAAAAGACTATGGTAGATGTCTGGACACCTCTTATCGCAGATATACGAGCGGGACAACTCAGCCTTGAGTCGATTCGACAAGCCGTTGACAATACGAGAGATTTACAGGCTACAAAAGGGCGGGCCTCCTATGTCGGTGAGCGCTCTGTCGGTCATATCGATCCAGGTTCTTATTCTTCTGGTCTACTCTTTGAAGCATTAGTGGAGGCAGGACTAGTATGACACAGACAGTTGGTATCGTTATCGTCTCCCACTCCCACCATCTAGCCCAAGGAATCATCGACCTGCTCTCAGAAATCGCAAAGGATGTCCCCATCACCTATTGTGGAGGGCTAGAAGATGGCAGTATCGGAACAGCATTTTCCCGAGTGGAAGAAGCGGTAAATAGCAATCCTGCTGACACCATTCTCGCCTTTTTTGACCTCGGTAGCGCTCGCATGAATATGGAAATGGTGGCAGACTTTTCGGACAAGAATATTCACATCCAATCTGTTTCTGTCGTGGAAGGTAGCTACACCGCAGCAGCCCTTCTTCAGGCTGGTGCTTCCCTTGAAGCCACCCTTGAACAACTAGCGGCATTACAGATTACTAAATAAAAAGATACTGGATTCTTATCCAGCATCTTTTTATTTAGTGATTGGTTAGTATTTTCAGGGTTTCAAGCAACTGATCTGCATGGACTTCAACGCTATCTCCTGTTCCCTTGATTTTGACTTCAACAATACCATCTGCTGCCTTTTTCCCCACTGTCACCCGGACAGGCAAACCGATTAGATCGCTATCTGAGAATTTCACTCCCGCTCGCTCATTGCGGTCATCTGTCAAGACTTCATAACCAGCTGCGATCAGGTGATCCTCAATCGATTGGGTCAAACTCATCGTCACATCGTCCTTGACATTGACGGGAATCAGATGTACATCAAACGGCGCTAATTCTTTCGGGAAGTGAATCCCCCACGCAAAGCGATAATCGCCTTTAGGTGTTTTATTCACAAAAAGACGGGCATGCTGCTCTAAGACGGCAGATAAGAGGCGACTAACTCCAATACCATAGCAGCCCATAATAATTGGAACAGCGCGACCATTTTCATCCAAGACAGTCGCATTCATACTATCAGAATAACGCGTCCCCAATTTGAAAATATGGCCGATTTCAATGCCTCGGGCAAACTGTAATGTCCCTTTGCCATCTGGCGAAAGCTCTCCCTCTTTAACCTCACGAATATCAACATATTCTGTCACTTGATAATCACGACCAACATTGGCACCAGTATAGTGGAAGCCATCTTCATTGGCACCAACTATGGTATTTTTCAACCCCTCCACCTTGCTATCTGCAATGATGGTAATCTCTTCTTTCAGTCCGACCGGACCTAGTGAGCCAATGTTTGCCCCAAAGACCGCAAAGACCTCTTCTGGGGTTGCGACATCAAGAAAATCAGCTCCCAAATGATTTTTTAATTTTACATCATTGACCTGATCATTTCCGACAAGAAGCGCCACAACAGGCTTACCGTCTACCATAAAGAGCATGGTTTTAATCGTTTGCTCTTCTGGAACATCCAAGAAAGATACCACTTCATCGATCGTCTTGCTGTCTGGCGTTGCCACTTTCACCAAGTCTTCTTCTGCTACGACAAGGTTGCGCGGCTGATGCTTACTGGTGGCCATTTCAAGATTGGCTGCATAGCCCGACTCCGTTGAATAGACAATCGTATCTTCACCCGATACCAACCAAGCAGCCAGCTCTTCTTTGATGGCTACTAGGACATCTTCTGGAAGCTCCTCAAAGGAGGCGACTGATTTATCCAAAACGACCCAGCGCTCAAGCTCTGTACGATCTGGTGTAATCGCCATAAATTCCTGGCTATCTTTTCCTCCCATGGCACCACCGTCTCCAATGATTGCCTTAAATTCTAAGCCTGCACGAGTAAAGATTGCTTCATAGGCTGCCTTGTAATCGTCATAGGTTTGATCCAGACTATCATAGCTAGCATGGAAACTATAGCCATCTTTCATGATAAACTCACGACCACGGAGCAAGCCATTACGTGGTCGCTTCTCATCGCGGTATTTAGGCTGAATCTGATAGATATTGAGGGGTAATTGCTTATAAGATTGAATCGCCTCTCGAGCCAGCAGGGTAACGGTTTCTTCATGGGTAGGTCCCAAAATAAAGTCAGAACCTTCCCGATTTTTCAGTTTGTAAAGGTCATCACCATAGGTGTCGTAGCGTCCCGACTCACGCCAAATATCTGCCGATAAGAGAGCCGGCGCTAAAAATTCCACCGCACCAATCTTGTCAAATTCCTGGCGCATGATTTTTTTGGCTTTTTCAATCACACGGTTAGCAAGTGGCAAATAGCTGTAAATGCCTGCTGAGACCTGGCGGACGTAGCCTGCGCGCACCATCAAGGCATGGCTAATTACCTGCGCGTCAGAGGGCATTTCCCGTAGGGTTGGGATTATCATTTTGGACTGTTTCATAAAAATTTTTCTCTCCTTTCGCTCAATCTTTTAAAAAAAGACACGTAAAATATCATTCCAGGTGACCGCAATCATCAGAATGACCATAACGGCTACGCCTGCGAGGGTAATATAGGATTCTGTTTCTTGTTTGAGGGGCTTTCTACGAATGGCTTCGATGAGGTTGATAACAATTTTTCCACCATCAAGAGCAGGAATCGGAATGAGGTTAAAAATCCCCAGGTTAATCGACAGCATCGCAAGCAAACGCAAGACGGAACCCCATCCATTATCGGCTGCTTGAGAACTAATCTGATAAATAGCAACCGGGCCACCCAACTTGTTTAAATCAAACTGGGCAATGATATTTTTCAACGCCCGAACAACCAATAGACTGGTAGAAATGGTTTCCTTGAAGCCTCCAACAACTTTATCGACAAAGCCTGTCTTTAAGATTGGCGAAACTCCCAGATAGTAACGTCCATCCTGCTCTTGGGTCGTCACATGCACAGTCCTTTTTTCTTTCTCATGACTGACTTCAAGTGCTAAAGTCGGCGCCTCTTTTACATCCTGGCTGGCCTTTGCGATAGCAGTCGTAATCGCATCATAGTCGCTGACCTTTTCACCATTGATGGCAAGGATCTGATCTCCTGTAACAAGACCGGATTGCTGGGCAGCACTACCTTCTACGACGGTCACATGATTAGTCGTATAATCCGGCACCCCTCCTTGTAAGAAAAAAAAGAGAACGAAGGCGACAAATCCCAGGATGAAATTGTTCATCGGACCTGCAAAATTGGTTATCAAGCGCCCCCATATAGAAGCATTTTGATACTGGACATCCAGCGGCGCAATCCGAACTTCTGTCCCATCTTCTTCCACAATGGTCGCATCGTGATCTACTGAGAAGCTCTTACTTTCATCTAATACTAGACCTGTAATTTCGAGCCTTTCTTCAACATCATAGGCTGTCACATTCATCGGAAGCCCAGCATCATCTAAGATTTTTTGAGATAGATTGATTCGAGTGACAATCCCTTCTTTATCAAGACTGAGCGTGACTGGAGTCCCTGTCTTAATCTCTGTCTTATCTTCACCCCATCCTGCCATGCGAACATAGCCTCCTAGAGGAAGAATCCGAATGGTATAGGCTGTCCCATCCTTACCAATGTGGGCAAAAATTTTCGGCCCCATCCCAATCGCAAACTCACGGACAAGAATCCCTGATTTCTTAGCAAAATAGAAATGTCCGAACTCATGGACAATCACAATGACTCCAAAAATAAAAATAAACGCTATAATTCCCTTCATCATTCCTCCTTAGAACAAACCAAAAAAGTGCATGATTGGAAAGACAAAAATCAAACTATCAAAACGGTCTAAAATGCCCCCGTGTCCTGGAATGACTCTTCCAGAGTCCTTCACCCCGAAGCGACGTTTAATAGCACTTTCGACCAAGTCTCCAAACTGGGCAAAAATAGAAAAAAGAACCACTAAAACTAGCATGGTTACAAGTGAGTAACCCGATGTCACATCCTTATCTATCCAGATAAAGAGGGTCGAAACAATAAGAGCTGAGACAATCCCGCCGAGGCTTCCTTCTAGCGTCTTGTTCGGCGATACTCTAGGCATAAGTCTATGTCGCCCGATTCGACTACCGACCATATAAGCTCCTATATCTGTCGCCCAGACAATGAACAAGGCAAAGAGTACCTTATCTAAACCATTCATACGCGCTAAAATCAGATGATGAAAACCAATCCCGACATAAAAACTAGAAGCAATGGGAAAGGCAACTTCTGCATAGGAGTACTGGCGAATATTAAAAACCGTTGAAGCTAGTAAGCAAAGCACCACAATGGCATAGGCAGTATAATTCCCATCTGTCGGTAGGAAAGTCACGTAATTTTCCAGCGGTAAAGTCAAGACTACACTCCCTAGCATAGTCAATAGCCCTTCAATCGAATTGGGCAACAGACCATGCATTCTGATCAATTCAGCAGTCGCCATCATAGCTAACAGGCCAATAAAGAGTTGAAAAGGCACTCCTCCCTTTAGTAAAAAAGGAATAAAGATGGCTAGGGCCACTCCACCAAAAATTACTCGTTTCTGTAAATCCTTTGTCATAAATTCTCCCTTTTAGATACCACCGAAACGTCTGTGGCGTCTATTGTATTCTTTTATCGCTTCATGAAGCGCTTTTTCATCAAAATCAGGCCAGGCAATATCCGTAAAGTACAGTTCGCTATAAGCCGCTTGCCAAGGTAAAAAATTACTCAAGCGCAATTCACCACTCGTTCTAATCACTAGGTCAGGATCACGTAGACTAGCTGGCAACTTATTCGTATAGAGGTAATCAGCAATCAACTGTTCATCAATATCTCCAGGATTAAAAGCAGAGTTCAAGACGGCTTGTGCAATATCTTTGACCGCATGAGTCAGTTCAGCACGTCCTCCATAATTCAAGGCAAAGTTCAAAATCAAACCTGTATTATGCCTGGTCTTTTGCACTGCACGTTCCATCGCTTTTTTAGTCGCTTCTGGCAGACGTGAATGCTCCCCAATCATCTGGATTTTCACATTATTGGCATGGAGGTCAGGCACATACTTGTCATAAAATTCAACCGGCAAATTCATAATAAAGGTGACTTCTTTTTCCGGCCGAGTCCAATTTTCTGTCGAAAAAGCATAGACTGTCAGTACCTTGACTCCCATATCAGAAGCTGATTTCGTTATTTTTTGCAGGGCATCCATGCCAGCCTTGTGCCCCATGATACGTGGCTGCATACGTTTTTTGGCCCAACGACCATTGCCATCCATGATGATGGCAATGTGCTTAGGGACTTGAATAGCAGTTTCAATCATTTCTTTTTTCTTAAATGGAAAACGGAACATCTTTTATCCTCACATTATAATCAGTTCATTATATCATATTTTGCTAAAAATGCGAAAGTACGAGGGTTTTGTTCGTAAACACCATCTATTTACCGAAAAATAAGAAGCACCAAACGATGCTTCCTGTATGATTATTCTTCTATTACAGCAACTTCTTCCTTATCCGATTCTTCGCTCACTGCCTCCACTGCAGCTGTTTGGTTCACTCGACCACGAATCGCTGAACGTTCAAAAGTCAAATAGACACCATCTACATCCAAGACAACTGTTTGGTCATTGATTTCATCAACAATTCCATACAAACCACCAATCGTAATAATCTCATCCCCTTTTTTAATTTGGTTGAGCGTCTCCATACGATTCTTTTGTTGCTTGCGCTGAGAGAAAATCATAAACCCTAACATAGCCACCATCAACAGTGGAATTAAAAATTGACCCATAGTATCACTCCTTTTCAAATATAACCCATTATAACAAAAGATTCTTCAAAAAGAAAGATGTTGGAAATAAAATGATGGAGCGTCGCAGGCAGAACATTCCTGCACTTTATGGAAGAGATAGCAATAGTCCCTCCCCTGACTATTGCTACTTGGACCTAAAAACCACGGAATAAAGAGAGGCAGGGGAGCGACTATCTCTAACTGAGCTTAAAAACGAAAACAAGTTTCTAGTCCCCCCGCTGAATATTTGCCATCATAAATGTGGATTTCCAACCTCTCTACTGCGCTCTCATGTTGCTATGCGCAGGCTGAAACAGTTCACTGAACTGTTTCACTCCACTGGACTGAACCATCTGAAGATTTGCTAGCGCAATTAAGGATTTCCAACCTATCTACTGCGCCCTCATGTTGCTATGCGCAGGCTGAAACAGTTCACTGAACTGTTTCACTCCACTGGACTGTTTTAACCCCATACACTCTCTAAGATGTTGGTTTGTTCGCGGCCTGGGCCTACAGAGAAGGTTGAGATGCGAACGCCTACAAGTTCGCTGATACGGCGAACGTAGTTTCTAGCATTTTCTGGAAGGTCTTCTAGACTGCGAACACCTGTGATATCTTCTGACCAGCCTGGTAGTTCTTCATAAATTGGTTGGCAACGGTTGAGTTCTTCCAAACTCGCTGGATAGTGGTCAATACGCTTGCCATCTAGGTCATAGGCCACACATATTTTCACAGTTTCGAGTCCTGAAAGAACATCGATGGAGTTCAACGATAGATTGGTAATTCCTGATACGCGACGGCTATGGCGCATAACAACTGAATCAAACCAACCAACACGGCGCGGACGACCTGTCGTTGTCCCATACTCATGACCGACTTCACGGATGCGATCTCCGACTGCATCAAACAGTTCGGTTGGGAATGGCCCATCTCCTACACGGCTGGTGTAGGCCTTGCATACCCCGACCACCTTATCAATCTTACTTGGTCCAACACCGGAACCAATCGTCACACCACCTGCAACTGGATTTGATGAGGTCACAAATGGGTAGGTTCCTTGATCAATGTCCAGCATGACACCTTGGGCTCCCTCAAAGAGGACACGCTTACCTTGATCGAGAGCATCGTTCAAAATAACCGATGTATCTGTCACATATTGCTTGATTTGCTGACCATATTCGTAGTATTCTTCAAAAATGTCGTCAAACGCAATAGCTGTACTGTCGTACAATTTCTCAAATAGGCGATTTTTTTCTGCCAAATTGCGCTCCAAGCGCTCTTTGAAAATCTCACGATCGAGGAGATCTGCAATGCGGATTCCCACACGAGCAGCCTTATCCATATAAGCAGGCCCTATTCCTTTAATAGTCGTACCAATTTTATGATCGCCCTTTGCTTCTTCCTGCAACTGATCTAGTTTAATATGGTAGGGCAAAATCACATGCGCTCGGTCTGAAATCCGGAGGTTATCTGTCTTTACACCTTCTTCGTGCAAATAGTTCAACTCCTTGACCAAGGATTTAGGATTGACTACCATACCATTGCCAATGACAGAGATTTTTTCTGGAAAGAAAATTCCTGACGGAATCAAGTGTAGCTTGTATTTTTTCCCATCAATGACGATGGTATGACCTGCATTATCACCACCTTGGTAACGTGCAATCACTTCTGCATTAGCAGACAAAAAGTCTGTAATCTTTCCTTTACCTTCATCTCCCCACTGGGTTCCTACAACAACAACTGATGTCATATCTTTTACTTATCTCATAGCAGAGCAAGGTCTGCTTCCTTTCTTCACGCACGGCAGGATTCTCACCTACGAGTTTTTCTTACAATCCATTATAGCCGATTTTAACGAGTTTTTCAAGATTTGATCCCAGTATTGTCCGTAAACTCCTCGACTAGACTTTTAAAAAGAATCCTATTGTTTATAAAAGCTGAACAATCCGAAACTTCTCCAGCCATTGTCCCTTGATAACTCTTGGGCTACCTACTTGAAAAATAAGATACTCAATAAGCTCAAAATAGCCGGACCTCCCTGTTTCAATAGGATAGCCTTATTGGATGTAAACGCTCCATATACCGCTGCCCCGATGACATACAAAACAAAAATTGTCACGATTTCTAAATTGTGAGACAGGAAAATCCCATAGAGGAGAAAGAGGCCCAACAGACCATTATAAATCCCTTGATTTTTAAAAAGAGTCTGAACAGAACTACGGGTCAACTCTTCCTTATTCATATGAAAGGTCTGGCTAGTCTTATCCGATACTGTCGCAATCGTCTCAAGGTAGAAGATGTAAAGATGCTCAAGAGCAACAACTGTAGCTAAAATAGTCGTCATAAGTGACATAATCATTCCTTCTTTCTAGTCGTTATCAATCGCAATCGTTTCTAAACCGCTTATCAACTTCTCTAGCAAGTCTCTTAGGATGACACTTTCCTCAGGCGATAAGATCCCCTCCATCTGCTCCTTCACCAGCCTGTGGTGTTGTGGAGGAGAAATGATTAGCTGCTCTCTGGCAAAGTCGGTCAACTCAACCATGATCTCCCGCTGATTCTTAGGATTACGCTTCCTTGTAATATAGCCATTTTCTTCTAAAATCTTAAAATGGCGAGTTAAGGCAGCCTGATCAATTTTTAAGACTTCCTGCACTCGAATCTGGTTACAGGGAGCAAACTCAAGTAAAAATTGCAAGAGTTCATACCGCGTCAAGCTAATCCCCAAACGTTTTTCAAACAACTGAGTCATGGTCTGATCGGTGATGTGCAGTTGATAAAGTAGGTGGTCAATGGCAATCATAACGACTCCTTTTATAATTGACTTATCAATAGTTGATAAGTCAATTATAAAACTATCAAATGAAAAAATCAAGCCCTTAACTTGAATTTTTCATTTTCAAAAATCTGTATCACCTAGTGCTATTGGACGAGCGATTGGCATAGTAAGTCCAATCAATGCCACGAGCCCGGCACCAAGCCTCCACCGTAGGCGCTAGCACCAAATCGGTCTGGCGCAAGGAGGCTACATTACAAGCTCCAAGCAGGGCCATAATGGCTACAATACCCTCACAAAAAGCCTGAACTTCTTCAACTGCCTGGTCGACAGATTGCCTGTCTTTCACCACTTGTAAAAAGCGATTGGATAGTCCCACTGTGTCTGCTCCTAAAGCCAGCAATTTCACAATATCTAAAGGATTTTTGACCCCACCTGATGCAATGACTTGCGGACGACGATTAACAGGGAGGCTCATCGCCTCTACCATGGAAATGATGGTCGATTGCCCCCAGCCATATAGATAGTCGTAACTGTTTTTTGTGCGCCGGGCATCTTCGATCTTTGCAAAGTCTGTCCCCCCTACTCCAGAAATATCGACTGTCTCCACACCGATGGATGCCAGCTGCACAATGGTTTCCCGACTCATCCCAAATCCAACTTCTTTGACAATGACCGGCACCTCAAGATCACGGACCAGAATCTCTATATTTTTCAGCCACATGGAAAAATCGCGGTCTCCTTCTGGCATGACGATTTCTTGAGGGGCATTCAAATGAATCTGTAAGGCATCTGCCTCTAGTAAATCAACGGCTCTTTTAGCATTTTCTATATCATGGTGGGCTCCTAGATTAGCGAAAATGATGCCTCGGGGATTCTCCTTGCGCATAATGGAAAAGGTAGAAGCCACACTTGGATCTGTAAGAGCTGCACTGACCGATCCCGTCGCCACAGGAATATTGGTTTCATGACCAAGTATGCCTAGTAGCTGATTGATTTCACCAGTTTTCTTGCTTCCCCCAGTCATCGCATTGATGAAAAAGGGCATCGCACACTCTAGGCCCGCCACGGATGTCTTTAGACTAACATCTGCCACCTTTATCTCTGGAAGAGAGTGATGGATAAAACGAGTTTGCTCCATATCTCTGGCTGATTCTATTGTAAATTGTTGATTGGCCAAGGCGACATGCTGGTCTTTGCGATTTGGACCAACAACTTTTTTTCCCAACATGATTTCTCCTATTCTCTATAAGCGATCGCAAGCGGCAAGGGAACAATTCCTGCTCCTTCCCAAGCCCTTGCAATCCTTTCTTTTTGCGCAGGGGAGTCCACTATACAGATACCGCAATCACCACCACCAGCACCTGAGGACTTAGCAACAGCTCCTTCTTTTACGGCCAACTGACTCAGTCGGAGCAGGGACGGAGTTTCAATCACCATTCCCATGCCAACAGATAAATCTTGTAACTGTTGACGATTCAAGGCAATCGCTTCTCTGACCCTTCTCCCATCATCTTCTTGACAGGCATGGATCAGCTGCTCTAAACAAATACGATTTTCCTGTAAAAATCGACGGTGAACGGCGTCTTTTTCTTCTTGATTGAGTTGAGCTTGTATACTTGTCACCAGTTGGTCGGTTGAGGCCGCAGTTCCTGTCCAGCCAACCAATACATCCAGCCCAGCTGGCAACTCAAGCTCTTGGATTGCTAAATCTTTCCAGTCTTGCACTGTCAACTCAAGAATTGACAGACTAGCCATCTCTGTCTTGAGCCAGTGTCTATCCACAGAATAATAAGCTACCATGCCTCCAAAGCTAGAGGCTGCTAGGTCTCCAAACGATCCTACCATTCCGATTTTCAACTGGGCAAGCACTGCCAACTTGTAGACCAGCATCGGTGTCACCTCCTGCCGATAATAGGCTAGTAAGACCTTGACTACTGCAACTGTTACGGCTCCTGATGAACCGAGTCCATACTTAATACCGGACTGTTCATCATCTAAATCTGAGCGAATTTCAAGACGGTAGAGTCCATCAGCTGCCACACCTACGGCACGGACATAGTCTTCAACCACCTGCATACTACTGATAATCAAGCGATAGGGATTTGACGATTCCGCACAAATCTGATTGCCTAGGCGCGACCAAAGTACCTCAAGTTCAGGCTGCTGCGTCGAGTAAACACTCCCTGCCTCTGCCTGCTCTAGCTGCACAAACAAATACTGATTGACCGCTATGATGACTGCTGGATACCCCGCTTCAACGACTGCATATTCCCCCGCTAGATACAATTTCCCCGGTGCGCTTGCTTCAATCATGATGCTCACCCCTTGAAAAAGCAACTTGTGAGGCCTGCCAGTCTGCTTCTGATAAGATATAGGTACCAGGTCCCGAAAGGCTGGTCAAGACTTGCTCTGCTGGTAGATACTCTTTTAAGCCCTTGACTAGACGCCCCATATCACTCGCCCGGCACAAAACCTTGACATTGGGACCTGCGTCCATGGTCATATAAGCAGGTACCCCAAACTCTTCCCTCACCTGACGGACCGCTGCTTGCGCCTTCATGGTAGCTGCTGTCCAGTAAGTAAAGGGGGGATTGGCAGATAGGGTGGTCGCATGCATCTTCATTCCATTATGCTCGGTGATTTGTCCTAGTCTTTCAAAATCCTGCTGGATAATCGCAGCCTTCATCTCTTGTAAATCCTGGGCTGCCGTTTCTACCCACATAGGATAAAATGGAGATGTCTGCACAGTATGCTCCATCCCAACTCGGCTGGCAATCTTTTTCTTACCCGTATCCACTGCCAGAATGATCATCCCTATATTCCAAGCGGCATCATCAACTGGGTGCGCCATCGAGTCAGCTGAGCCAGTCCCCATATCCCATTCAACAAAGCCACCGAATAGGCTACGAGTACTAGAACCCGAACCTCGTCGGGCAAAGGTCGATAATTCCTCACGAGACATCTCTAGCCCCAAGGCAGTTGCAGTCGCTAAGGCCAAGGCCGCAAAGGCTGAGGCCGAACTAGCAAGACCTGCCGCCGTAGGTACAAAGTTCAAACTCTCGACGCAGACAAATCCCTTTTCACCTGTATATTCGCGAAATAAATCCAAAAATTGTGAAATCTTTTCAAGTTCTTTTGAAGATTGTTTTTCCTTATTTAGATAAAAAACATCTGCCGACAAGGAATCATCAAAAATGACCCTAGTATCTGTATAAAAAGCATCCAGTGTCAGTGATAAACTTGAGTTCATGGGCAAAAACAAGTCCCTGTCCCGCTTCCCCCAATATTTAATTAAGGCAATATTGGTATGGGCTCGTGCGATTCCTACTCTCTTACTCATCTCATTCTCCTAAGTATTGTGTCCATGTTTGGCTAGCACCCGCTCCTGCTAAGGCTTGGGCAATTTCTTTCGCTTCTTCCTTGGTATTTGCAAGAGCAATCATACAGCCGCCCCTGCCACCACCTGTTAACTTAGCTCCCAAGGCACCTGTTGCTCGGGCAATCTCTACTAGCCTATCCAAGCTCTCATCTGATACCCCCAAGTTTTGCAGATGGGTATGAGCTTGATTCATTACCTGCCCCAGCAATGCAGCCTGATTATGCACTAAGTAGTCTCTAGCACGATAGGTCAAGTCTCCGATAGCTTGCACCCAACTTTCTACCTCACTACGGCCTTGATAAAGCAATGCTACATCGGTGATGGCTTCAAGCGTATTTCCCGTTTTCCCTGTATCTGCGACGACCAGATAGGCATCTAAGGAGAGGTCAACTGGCTCAATCGCCTGTCCCTTGATGAAAAAGACGGGACCTGTCCCTGTCACTGTTGTTGCATCAATTCCTGATGGATTGCCGTGGGCAATTTTTTCAGATGTCTGGACAATATCCCACAAGTCCTCATCCGACAATGGTCTTTGATAGAAGGAAAATAGCGCCCGTGCCACCGCTGTAGCCACTGCTGCGCTTGACCCCATTCCCCGTTCTGCTGGAATGGTGGAGCTAATTTCTATATGAATAGCAGGATCTGTTGGAGCCCCAATCCGATAGAGGGAAAAGCGGATGGCATGTTTCAAACTTTCCCATATTTTTGGCATTTCATGAACCAACCCCTGGTAAAAATCACAACTAACTGAAAGAGCCTGCCCCTCTTTTCTAACCTCTGCTGTAATTTGGACAGCAGAAAAAGGCATGGCAATGGCTGGCTGACCGTACACCACCGCATGCTCTCCCATTAAAATAATCTTTCCTGTTGATGTTCCTATTGCAACCATGATTTCTCCTTTTGCAGCTTCTATTATACCATGTTTCAAGGAAAAGCTTCTACTATTTTACACCTCCCCTGTCAGCCAGTAGCTCGCTTATTCGTAGCAAAAATTTGTTTTTCAATTTTAAAATCGCTACAATATTAGTATTATATAGTCGTTTAGTTTATACCTAAAGGTAGCCACAGCTGTAATTGACTAAATCTGAAACAGCTGCGTCTCTTTTATTACTTCGACGAGTGAAAAGCTCCAGTGGAGGTTTTCACTCACCGAGACTCTTGACAAGGTATCCTTTTGATTTTTAAAGAGTATTAGATACGATGAGGAATCCAGTTATGCACATCAACCACTTATTACAACAAGCACCGAAAACCCTTCCCATTCTTCAGGCCTCTTTTGGACTAGAACGCGAGTCCTTACGCATGAATGCGGCACATCAGATTGCTCAAACTCCACATCCCAAAAAGCTCGGTTCTCGCAATTTCCATCCCTACATTCAAACGGATTACAGCGAGTCCCAACTAGAATTGATCACCCCTGTTAGCCCTTCAACACGGAAAGTCCGCCAAGTGCTGGGAGCCTGTACCGAAGTTGCCTACCGTTCAATGAATCCAGACGAATACCTCTGGCCCTTATCCATGCCCCCTTATGCTAGTGAGGATGACATCCGCATTGCCCGGCTAGAGGACGTCCACGAATACCAGTACCGAGAAGGACTCGGTCAACGCTATGGCAAGCTCCTTCAATCCATGTCTGGGATTCACTACAATATGGAATTGGGGGCAGGCCTCATCCAGCAATTATTTGAAGCAAGTACCTACAACTCGCTGATAGAATTTACCAACGATCTCTACCTTAAAGTCGCCCAACAATTCCTGCGTTTCCGCTGGTTGTTGACCTATCTATACGGCGCAAGTCCCATTGCTGAAAAGGGATTTTTAAAGGAAGACTTGGACCAGCCCGTACGCTCCCTGCGCAATAGTTCCTACGGTTATCGCAATGCCGATGATATTCACGTCTCCTTTGCCAGTTTGGAACACTACGTTTGCGATATTGAAGGCTATGTCGCAACAGGCCAACTTTCTGCCGAAAAAGAGTTTTACTCAGCCGTTCGTTTACGTGGTCACAAACACAATCGAGACTATCTCACAAAAGGGATTCGCTATTTAGAGTTTCGCTGCTTTGACCTAAATCCTTTTGATTTTCTCGCAATTAGTCAGGAGACGCTAGATACCGTCCATCTCTTTGTCCTTGCCTTGCTGTGGCTCGATAGCCCCGAAGATGTAGATGGAACCTTGACAACAGCCACAGCACTCAATGACCGAATTGCTCTATCCCACCCCCTTTCTCCCCTACCTACGGAGGCTGAAACCCAGACCATTCTTGAGGCAATGGAAGCTGTCACCTCTCATTTCCAGTTAGGCGAAACATACCGAGGGCTTGTAGACAAGGTCAAGCAACAAGTGTCCCAACCAGAATTGACCTTGTCAGGACAATTAGTAGGCCATCTAGCACACCACTCCTTGCAGGCTTTTGGTCGCAAGCAGGGACAGACCTTCCATGACTACGCCTGGACTGCACCCTATGCTCTCAAGGGGTTCGAACATATGGAACTCTCTACCCAGATGCTGATGTTTGATGCTATTCAAAAAGGAGTCAATCTGGAAATTCTTGACGAGGACGATCAATTCCTCAAACTCTGGCACAAAGACCATATCGAGTATGTCAAAAACGGAAACATGACATCTAAAGATAGCTACGTCGTCCCCCTTGCCATGGCCAACAAAACAGTTACGAAAAAAATCCTCGCAGCAGCAGGATTTCCTGTTCCAGCAGGAGCAGAATTTTCAAGCAAGAAGGAAGCCTTGCGCTACTATGGAGAGATTGAGAAGCAAGCCATTGTCGTCAAGCCAAAGTCAACCAACTTTGGTCTAGGAATTTCCATTTTTCAAGACGGACTCTGTCAAAAAGACTATGAAAAGGCTCTTGACATCGCCTTTGCCGAGGACAAGCAAGTTTTGGTCGAAGAATTTATCCAAGGGACCGAATATCGCTTCTTTGTTCTTGACGGAAAATGCGAGGCTGTATTGCTACGCGTCGCTGCAAATGTAGTTGGGGATGGGATTCATACAATCAGTGAATTGGTCGACCTCAAAAACCAGAACCCCTTGCGTGGTCGAGATCACCGTTCTCCGCTTGAAATCATCCATCTAGGTGACCTAGAAATCCTCATGCTTGACCAGCAAGGCTACAGACCAGACACCATTTTAAAAGCAGGTCAAAAAGCCGAATTGCGAGGTAACTCTAATATCTCAACAGGTGGCGACTCGATCGATGTGACTGAGCAAATGGATGATAGCTATAAACAACTGGCTGCTGAGATGGCAAGTGCTATCGGAGCCTGGGTGTGTGGGGTGGACTTAATTATTCCCGATTCTACAGTCCCCTCTAGTAAAGAGCAGCCCAACTGTACCTGTATCGAGCTGAATTTCAACCCGTCCATGTATATGCACACTTACTGCTATCAAGGACCTGGACAGGCCTTAACTCCAAAAATTATCGCCAAACTATTCCCTGAAATCACTGACGAGAGTGCAGAAACAGCACGCAACTAGAAGCAAGAGAGTTTCACACTAGGTATATACTCTACCGATTCGATAACCTAAAAACCAAATCATGACCATCCGTTTGACGGGTGGTCATAATTTCTAACATTAAGCTAACGAAAACCTGTAAAGAATGAGGCTGGTCTATTGACCCAGCCTCCCCTTCTTATCGCTACTCATTCATACCCCTCATCTTTTTCAAGCTGATTCCAAATCGGTCTATGATTGATTAAATCATCAATGGTCCCGATTTTATGACCTTTTGAGTAGTAGCCATCTAAAATGCCTAATTTTTGGAAAATCGTTTGTTTATAGGCAATTTCTGCATTCCATTCCACTGTATCCAGAATTTGAAGAGCCTTATTCAAGGCTTCTTCCCCATCAGCGCCCGAGGTTAAAATCAATACCCCGTGGCTATCTAATAGATATTCTTTTGGTAACTTTCCATCTGAATGCAGCAACTCTTGACGGACAATTTCTGCTAGCTCAGGGGTCGTATTAGGAGCAAAATCTAGCACCTTAATTCGTTCGACTTTCTGCGTTGACTCTGTCACATTTGGCATGTCCAGATGGCTCGTTGCCCAGAACATAGCATTTGGTGCATGCGCATGGAAAACACACTTGATGTCAGGATTTGTACGATAGCAAGCAAAGTGCATGTTAATCTCACGCGTTACTTTCCCCTCACCAGCAACGACTTCCTCTGTATCATAATCCACAACTAAGACTTGTGATGGACTAATCTTTCCATGGTAAGCCTCTGACATCATTGACGGTGTCATGATAATGTATTCCTTACCATTTTTATCAACTGTTTTGAAGGAGAAATTCCCTCCAGCTGTATTTGTATTCTTACGGTGATACGTTAAATATACCGCATCTGCGAGAGCCTTTCTTTCTTCTGAAAATAGAATTTTTCCACTCGTCATCTACTCTTCCCCTTTCTTTTTTCCTTGGCGTAAGGCAGCATAAATTTTTTCTGCTGTTTCACGTTTTTCTTTTTGACTGTCATCATATTCTTTAAATAATTCATCGTATCCTTTGCGATAGACAATAAAACTTAGCACAATCGCTACGAGATTATAGAGATAGTAACCCGTATTGAGACCAAGCAAGAACAAGATGACAGCAACCAACAATAGCATTAGCCAAAAGGCTTTTTTAGTTTTCATAACGTTTTGACGGTACTTCTTGTTGCACCATGGTTTTGTATAGCCATCCAAACAAGATGAGAAATAAGACCGCCCCTCCAATCGCAAATAGGTTGATATTAAAGGCCTCAGCAAACAGTATCCGAAGTTCTGGTGCCTCGATAGTAGACCATGTGATTAGTTTTCCTTTTTCGACATCAACGGCACCAGTCTGGTTTGCGAGACCTGTTAAAATCGGTGCAAAGTATGTTGCACTGTAAAGATAGAGTGGTAGGTAGATAACACCTAAAATCGTCATCCGTGCCAAATTACCACCGGTCAGCAAAAGTCCACCGACTGCGATAGAATAGTTTAATACACCTGCAATTGGTAATACCGTATTCCCCGGTAAAATCAACGAATAACCAATGAAGAATGGTACCATCAAGATAAGAGTTACCCAAACTTCTGAACGACCCGCGAGTAGCGGCCAGTCCATTCCGATATAGACTTCACGATCATTGAAGCGTTTTTTCATAAACTCAGACATAGCATCTGCAAGAGGCGAGAGCGACTGCATAAACAGCTTGCTGACCATTGGAAAGAGGGCCATCGCTGTTGCAACCTGAATCCCTAGATTCAAGGAATTAGAGACAGTATACGCTCCTGCAAAACCAAGACACACCCCGATAATGAAGCCCATCACAGAGTTTTCTGAGAAGATACCAATCTTCTTACGGAGAGAGTCCGTATCTGCTTTTTTATTCAAGAATGGAATTTTATCCATCAATTTATTCACTGGCAACATGAATACAGCCGATAAATTCATACAGTGTGTAACAGTCACCATTGGGATACCTGTCAAATCTTCAATATGTTTTTGGAACATATCGCCAAGTTTCAACTCAAGGACAACTTGGAGAGCTGCTACGAGGAAACTAGCCCACAATTTTCCACTCACATAATATACGAGGTAGCCCGTAAGAGCCTTGCCCCAAACGTTCCACATATCCACATTCAATGTTTTGGTCCAATTAAAGCTGAGCATTAAAATATTAATCGCAATTTGAACAGCAAAGAAGGTGAAGGCAAAGGTCCAAGACCATACAATACTAGCGGCACCTGTCCAACCCAAGTCCAAGGCTGGCAGAGAAATACCTGTATTCAAGGCGAGTGCTTCAGAGGCAGGCGATACCGCTCCAGACATGAATCCAATAATCATGCCCATTCCTGTAAAGGCAACCCCTAGCGTAATCGCTGAAATAAATGCTTTTTTAACTTTCATTCCAACCAATAATCCTAAAACTAGAATAATCAAGGGAACAAAGATAGCTGATCCTAAATTCAAAATCCATTGAATGACATCTTTAAAGATACTCATAATTTTTCACTCCTCTCCACGCATCATTTTTTTGTTGCGGCTACAATTTCTTCATAAACACCATCTACACCCATACCAGTTAAAAATGGTACACCCGGAAATACCGCTACACCTAGACGCTCTGCTTCTTCCAGAACCTCTATCTCTGGTTTGGCAATATAAACATAAATGCTGGCTTGAGGTAGCTCGTTTAAAATTGATTTGTAATCAACCGCTTCAACAGGATAGCTAATGTTATCATCTTCAAAGCGTGATTTAATTTTCTCTGCAATGGTAGTACTAGTTGCCACTCCACTACCGCATGCAACAATAAGTTTTTTAGCCATAACAATGGACTCCTTTATAAATAATGATTTACTAACTGATACATGTCCAAATCTGTTGTTGTTTGAACAAATTCCTGTACAAATGCTTCCTGTGAAAAAACTTCCATCAGCTTTGCAAGTAGACCTACCTGTCCTGTAGGATCTTTGATCCCTAGGAACATGAAATAGCAACACGTCATCTCGGAACTATCTCCCATTTGGAGCATATCGAGGGGGGTACTATTTTTTACAATAAAAATAAACGGTTTTTCAATCACCTGCGGATCGGTATGAGGAATTGCAATATTGACAAATTTTGTCTTTAGGCCTGTTGGAAACTGCTGTTCTCTCTCCAATAACGCCTCCACATACTGATCTGTTACATAGCCTTTTTCTTTTAACTCCTTTCCAATGAATCGAAACAGTTCAATATGGTTAGAAACATTACAATCCAACTTTACCAAATCAGCTTGCAACATATCTTTATACATTTTTCACCTCTTTTTATTAACATTTTGTTAAACTTTTGTTATAATTTGATTATAAGTTATTTTTTAGATGTTGTCAACGCTTTCAATGATGTTTTTTTGATTTCTTTGTTAAACTTTTGTTTTTTTAGAGAAAACATCTACCATACCATTTGTTTTTGTATCTAGTTTTTTTATGATATGATAGTCTTAAAGTGTCTGAATATAAGAAAGGAATAGAAACTATATGAAAGCCAATCGGCAGAAGGAAATCCTCGCAATAGTAGATAAATTTGAGATTATTTCTTACACAGCACTCGCTCAATCATTAGGGGTTTCCGTCATGACCATCCGTCGTGATATCAAGGAGCTCGTAAAAGAACAAAAGATTATCAAAGAACATGGTGGTGTACGAAAAGCCATTCGCATCAAACCAACTTATGAAAAGATGACGCTCTTTACAAAAGAAAAAGAGTATATCGCCGACCTTGCGGCCAATATGATACGCCCTAAAAGCGTTCTCTACTTAGGAGCTGGAACAACTGTTCTTGCTCTGGCAAAACATCTCCGTAATGATCACAAGCACATCATCACCAATAGTTTGATTACATTTAATTGGTTAATTGAAAACCACTTTGAAAACGTTCTACTAACTGGTGGAGAATTTTATGCAAAAACAGGAGAATTCCATGGACAACATGCCGAGCGACTGATTACTGATTTCTCAATCGACTACGCTTTCCTTGCAACAAATGGAATCACTGATGAAAACATGACCACTTTCTCCCCAACTGCAGGACGCTTGCAAGCAGTGGTTCTCAATCAGTCCAAGGAGACCTACCTATTAGCAGATCATTCAAAATTTGGCAGTAGCGATTCTTATATCTTTGGGAAATTAAACTGTTTGACTGCTATTATCACCGATGGAGCTATCTCAGACGAGATCAAAGACTATTACGGAGGGTATACAGAAATTATCAACTAATCCCTATTAAGAAAGGAAGCATGTATGGTCCTAATTGTTACCTTAAATCCATCTGTTGATCTACTTTATTTTGAAGAAAACTTCTCTCTTGCCGCCCATAATCGCTTTCAGCCTTCAACAATGATGGCCGCAGGCAAGGGCATTAACTGCTCACGTGCACTCTCCTATTTAGGCATAGAAGCAACTTCACTAGCACTTGTAGGCGGAAAGACTGGAAAGTTCTTTAAAGAATTACTCAAGACAGAACGTTTCCACCCCGTCTTTTTATCCATAGACGATGAAACCAGACACTCCATTACCATCATGCACAACAATGGAGTTCATACTGAGATTGTAGAAACAGGACCAAAAGTATCAAGCCCTGAGCTCAGAATGGAAATATTTGATACCATTATGAAACTCGCAACAAAAGAAAAACCACGAGTTATCTCGCTCAATGGCTCTGTTCATTCAGATGATCCTTACTTCTATAACGATTTAATTGCTCTTTTAAGACAAAAACTTCCGACAACTACGAAAATCTTTGCAGATTTCTCCAAAGAGTCGCTCCACCTCATCGTAAATGACTCGTTCTACAAACCTGATTTCATCAAACCAAATATAGATGAATTTTCCGAGCTGATCGGTCAGGTCGTACGTGATAAACAACAAGTGCTCGACTACTTAATAACCAATCCTATCCCTGTTCCATACACCTTGGTGTCCTGTGGCGAACAAGGAGCAATCGCCCAATTCAACGGCAAATTATACGACGTCACTGCGCCTAGTATCGAGCTCATCAATCCGACTGGTTCAGGCGATTCTACTGTTGCAGGAGCAATCTATGCTTTTGAACATGGAATGAGCGATGAAATGGTGATTCGCTACGCTATAGCTAGCGGTACAGCTAACGCCATGGAGCAAGGCGTAGGTATTGCAAAACATGAACTGGTATCACACCTACTTGATCAAGTCATCATCCAACCAGTTTCATAAAACAGTCAACCCACCGATGATGGCAATAAATGATTGAGCATAAAACCAAAAGCGACCAAGGACTGACTGCCTGCTAGACACACCGATACAGGCCTTGGTCGTTTTTTAGTTCATACTCCCTAATAAATATATCCGTTTACACGAACCATCTTCCCACTTTTAAAACAGTTTCAAATTCTATCCAACTGGCATTTTACCTTTGATGTGCTATAATAAGTCTTATGGACAAAATAATCAAAACAATTTCAGAAAACGGGCATTTCCGTGCCTTCGTATTAGATAGTACACAAACAGTTCAGATGGCTCAAAGAAAACACGAAACCATGGCCTCATCAACTGTTGCCTTGGGGCGTACCCTGATTGCCAACCAGATGCTGGCTGCAAACGAGAAGGGGGACACTAAGATTACTCTGAAAATCCTTGGCAATAGCTCTCTCGGTGCTATCATTAGCGTGGCCGATACCCACGGTCACGTCAAAGGCTACATCCAAAATCCAGACATCGATTTGAAAAAAACAGCAACTGGCGAAGTCATCGTAGGGCCTCTTGTCGGTCAAGGTCAATTTTTAGTCATTACAGATTATGGTATGGGACATCCCTATCACTCTATGACTCCCTTGATTTCGGGAGAAATTGGAGAAGATTTTGCCTACTTTTTGACCGAAAGCCAACAGACCCCATCAGCAGTTGGTCTCAATGTTTTATTGGATGAAGAAGACAAGGTTCAGGTGGCCGGTGGTTTTCTCCTACAAGTCTTGCCCGGCGCTACAGAAGCTGAAATCGCACAATTTGAACAGCGAATCCAGAGCATGCCACCTATCTCACAGCTGCTTGCATCAAACAATCCTATCGAAGCCCTTTTGGAAGCTATTTATGGTGATCAAGCCTTCAAACGCCTATCTGAGAATCCCCTTAACTTTACCTGCGATTGCTCAAAAGAGCGCTTCTTAAACGCGCTTGCTAGTCTACCAAAAAACGAGTTAACAAAAATGAAGGAAGAAGACAAGGGAGCCGCCATTACCTGCCAATTCTGCCAAACCCATTATCAATTTGACGAAAACGCTCTGGAGGAACTCATCAATGGCTAATCTCAATACCCCATTTAAGATAGGAAATGTCGAAATCCCCAATCGAACAGTTCTTGCTCCGATGGCTGGTGTGACCAACTCAGCCTTTCGTACAATCGCTAAGGAAATGGGAGCTGGGCTCGTGGTCATGGAGATGATTTCAGAAAAAGGGCTACTTTATAACAATGCAAAGACCCTACACATGCTACACATTGAAGAAAATGAAGCTCCAATGTCCATTCAGCTCTTTGGGGGAGATGCAGACGGACTGTCACGTGCCGCAGAATTTATCCAGAAAAATACCAAGGCAGACATCGTAGACATTAACATGGGTTGCCCCGTCAACAAGGTCATTAAAAACGAAGCAGGGGCCAAATGGCTGAAAGATCCTGATAACATTTACCACATTATCAAACAAGTCAGCTCTGTCCTTGATATTCCTTTGACTGTCAAGATGCGAACAGGATGGGCAGACCCTGCTCTAGCGATTGAAAATGCTTTAGCGGCAGAAAGCGCTGGAGTAGCAGCTCTTGCCATGCACGGTCGCACCCGAGAGCAAATGTATACGGGAACCGTCGACCTTGAGACCCTCAGTAAGGTAGCAAAAGCCCTCACTAAGATTCCGTTTATCGCAAACGGTGATATTCGCACAGTTCAAGACGCTCGCCAACGGATTGAAGAAGTCGGTGCAGATGCCGTCATGGTAGGCCGAACTGCTATGGGAAATCCCTACATTTTCGAGCAGATCAATCACTATCTTGAGACAGGTGAAATCCTTCCCGATTTGAGCTTCCATGATAAACTCAACATCGCCTTTGAACACCTGACACGTCTAGTCAATCTCAAGGGCGAAAGTATCGCTGTACGTGAATTTCGTGGGCTTGCTCCCCATTACCTTCGTGGAACAGCTGGTGCTGCGAAAATTCGTGGAGCTGTCGCTCGCGTCGAATCAGTGGAAGAGGTAGCGTCACTCTTTCATCAAGCACGTGAAGCCTATAAAAAATAAGAAGTTGGAAAATGCCAGCTTCTTATTTTGTCCCTCTAGAATCCTATAATCTCAAATACCGCTATACCTACTTCTGCAAATAGGGCTTCTACTAATGATATTGCAATTCATAAGGAAGCCCTATCCGTAACTCTTATTTTAAAGTAGCTTGTTGCACAACCTCCTGACTAGGAGTGATGGGAAATGCTAGCTTCCTTATGTTGGTTTGCAATAAAAAAGCGATTGATTTTTTTCGTAAAGTATTTTAGAATAGAATGGATGAGAAAACGTTTTCTTGCACTCGATAAAAAGCAAACTAGCCGAAGGTTTTACGGCGTACAGCAGGATGTGTAATAGAAAGTGCTTCGTCTACATTTTCCCAGCTTCTAAAAGGAGGACTATTAAGATGGTAACATACTATAACAAGATAAAAAATAGTCGGTTCGACCTTTATTTTATCCTTTTTATCCTCTTCATTTGGTCTATGGTTATTTGGATACCACCTAGTATTCATCTTCCTTTTGGTAATCATAGCATGTCCGTCCCTGATGCTATCTTTCGCTATTTTCTGCCAGCCAGCGGTTGGCTATCCATTCTAACCGCCCTTCTTTTCAAAAGAATAAAATTGTTCCTATTTGGCCTCCTCTGCTTGCAGCCAATCGTTGTGACACTAGCTCTCTCCTACCTCATTTTCGGGATATTTGGACTAGATGCTCGATAACGTATCCTAGCTACTATATAGTCGTATCAACCCTAGAATGGTCCGTTGATACGACTTTTTTTACGATGTATCCAAAATCTGGAAATAGTCCTCACCAAACAGCAAAAAACTAATACTGAAAGACTATGATAGAAGAGGCTAACCTAACGCTGAATATCAAAGTTCAATTTTCCAGCCTTTACGCCAATTTTCAGGGTGTCTCCTGCCTGCAATTCTCCACGCAGTAACATCTCAGCTAGTGGATCTTCCACTTTCGTTTGAATCAAACGGCGGAGCGGTCGTGCTCCCATCTCTCGATCATAGCCTTCTTGCGCCAACAATTTCAGGGCTGACGGTTGTATCTTAAATTGAATCCCCTTTTCAGCCATAACCGCTTGAAGTGGACGAATCATCACTTTCACGACTTCCTGCATATCTTGGTCGGTCAGACTATGGAAAACAATTTTCTCATCGATACGGTTAATAAATTCTGGTCGATAGGCTCTTTTCAATTCTTCAAAAATTCGTTTTTCAACATGTTCGTGACTGTGCGACAAATCGAGCGCCCCAAATCCAACAGTCTTATCATCCCGTAAGGCTGTCGCCCCAAGGTTTGAAGTCATGATGATGAGGGTATTGGAAAAATCAACTTTCCGTCCCTTACTATCTGTTAAGACACCATCATCCAAGACCTGTAAGAGAAGGTTAAAGGTATCCGGATGCGCTTTTTCCACCTCATCAAAGAGCAAAACGGCATACGGTTTGTTCCGAACTTTTTCTGTCAGTTCTCCCCCTTCTTCATAGCCGACATAGCCTGGAGGGGCACCATTTAAACGACTGGCCGCAAATTTTTCCATATATTCGCTCATATCAAAACGAATGAGGGCTGACTCATCATCAAATAAGACCTCTGCCAAGGCCTTGGCTAATTCTGTCTTTCCGACCCCAGTAGGCCCTAAAAACATGAAGGAGCCAATCGGACGATTGCCCGTCCGAATCCCTGATTGGTTGCGACGAATGGCACGGCTAACTGCCGAAATCGCTGCTTCTTGCCCTATCACTCGTTGATGCAAGGCAGCTTCTAAATTCAGATATTTCTTGACGGCTGTCTGGCTCAACTTAGCCACCGGAATACCTGACAGACGACTGAGCGTTAGTAACACATCCTCTTCTGTCACTTGCGCGTCACTTAGGATTTCCTTATCTTCTGCCTCTATTTCCTTTAACAACAACTGGCTGACTGTCTTATGCTTTCCAGCCATGAGTGCCTTATCTGCCACAGATAGTTCAGACTGCTTCCCACTTGCTTTTTGCTGATTTTGTACCGTTGCGCTCGCCTCATCCAACAAATCGATCGCTGAATCTGGTAAATTTTTACTGGTCAAATAGCGCTTAGCAAAGGTTACGGCAGTAATGACTGCTTCATCTGTAATATGGATTTTATGGTGGCGCTCGTAAGCCTTCTTTAGCCCTTGCAAAATAGCAATGCTGTCTGCCACACTTGGCTCTTCCACCGTTACCTTGGCAAAACGACGAGAAAGAGCCGCATCTTTTTCAATATGCTTTTGATACTCATCTTGGGTCGTTGCTCCAACTGTCCGCAAACTTCCACGTGCCAGAGCTGGCTTCAGGATATTAGCCGCATCCAAGGTAGAATCAATCCCACTACCTGACCCCATAATAGTATGGAGTTCATCAATAAAAAGGATTACTTGTCCGTCGTCTTCAATATCATTAATGATATTGTTCATCCGCTCTTCAAAATCCCCACGAAAACGGGTTCCGGCAACGACATTCATCAAGTCCAACTCCAAGACCCGCATCTTAGCAAGACTAGCCGGCACCTCACCGTCTACTACCCGCTGAGCCAAGCCCAGAGCAAGAGCAGTTTTACCGACCCCTGCCTCTCCAACCAAGACAGGATTATTCTTGGTTTTTCGAGAAAGAACTTGAATCATACGAGAAATCTCAGCTTCGCGACCAATGACTGGTTCAATCTGTCCTGCACGTGCTAGAGCTGTCAGGTCCCTTGTATAGTCTTCTAAACCACCTGTTTGCGGTGCTGGAGGCATCCCCATCATATTAGCCATGGTAGGTCGACTAGTTCTACCACCTTTCATGGTGCTTCGAATAGCCTTCAAATCTTCCTTGGTAAATCCAGCCTTTGCTTCTAAATTTTTCCGCAAATCAATAAAACGAATCTTGGTATCTGAATCCTCAAAATGAAAACCAACCTTATCCAAGATCTGTGAGGCAACTGAACGCTTGTCTAAGAGCATGGCCATGAAAAGATGTTCCGTCCCAACCTGTTTCGCTTTCACGACTTCGGCAATCCGATGCGCAAAACGCGCTACTGTATCGAGCCGCTTCGAGCTCTCTAGCAGGGTAAAGTCTTCTAATTCTTCACAATAGGTACGCTCTGTCACCAGATAGGTCGCCTGCTCATATTCCGCAACATCAAGTGGATAATCTGCCAAAACAGCACCCGCAATGGTATCTGGATTGATAACAAAAGCCAGCAATAGATGCCATGTCTCTAAATAATTGCACCTATAGCGTTGCCCGATTAACTGCGCATCCTCATAGGCACGCTGTAAGCCATTTGAAAATTTCATCCTAGTCCTCTTTCCTATCCAATCGTCGTAAAACCTGTCGCATCATCCGCACACGAATCGCACTCGCATCACTTCCTAACACCTCATCACTACCAGCCGAAAGTAGCAAATTACCTTCTCGTTCCGTCATCAACTGCTCATCAAATAACAGTTGCAAAATGTCTGCAAATACTGCACTAGACAATTCTGTCCCCATATTGTGCAACAAATCACGGATCAACTCATGCTTGTCTGAAAAAGTAATCCGACCAATTCGGATGTAACCTCCACCTCCACGTTTACTTTCTACAATATAACCACGGCTAGCTGTAAATCGTGTCTTCAGCACATAGTTAATCTGACTCGGTACCACCTCAAAGCGGCTGGCCAATTCACTTCTGCGCAATTCCGCCACACTCACCTGCTCTAAGATGGCCTTGATATGTTCTTCAATATAATCAGATGTATTTTTCATCGTCATAGAATCCACCTCTTTCTCTGACTATCTTTGACTATTATATCGTAAAACCATGACTTTGAAAAGCAAAAGACATACTATCAATGGCTCCCAACTGCAATAAAAAGGAGCCGCTCCCTATCAAAAGTCAAACGCTACCCTTGTTTCCTGATGTCATTAGACTCTAGTCCTATGGGCTATTAAGGGACATAGAGCTTGCAAGAGCAAGTGACTATCCTAGCGTCCAGCAAGACGGCACTTCATCGAGTTTGCAGAGAGTTTTAAAGAGTCGTATAGGACATTGACAGATACAATCACTTGCTTTTCTTATCAGCTTTTCCTATAATAGGGGAACAGAAAGGAGTTGCTATGATTACCCATTCATTTCAAGAACTCGTCCAAGATTTTATTCCCGTTTCAGTAGAAGAGGCTGAACGTCTGCTTTCCCAAAAAGAGCGGGCCATTCTCTTTCTAGGACGCGAAACCTGCCCGTATTGCCAGCGGTTTGTCCCAAAACTCCACAGTGTGGCACAGTCTACTGGGGCAAGTGTGTATTTTATTGATAGCAGCAATCCAGACCCACGATTACAGGACCTGCGTACTCGCTATCAGGTGGCTACCGTTCCAGCCCTCCTCTATGCAAAGCCAACAGGGGTTCAGGTACGCTGTGACAGCTCTATGACAGAAGACGAAATCCGTCAATTTTTAGAAGGCTAGCATGGAAGAAGTAGGAGTAATCTTTGCTGACAAACAGGCTACTGTTTACAGCAAGCATTTGTGTATTGGGAGTATTGATTTATGGGAAAATCCATATCACAATCAGCATACCTACCTACAGTTTAACTTGACTTCATACGATGAAAGGCTAGCAATCCCCCTTTTTCAAGCAATTCAACAACATATCAAGCGCCCCTTACAAGTGATGCTCTCTTCGGCAGACCATCGCCTCATCGCATTTTTAAAAGCAGGTGGCTTCCAGTGCAAGCGAAAATGCTATGAAATGGCCGTCAGCATGCAGGACTATCTTGGGATACATGAGCAGGCCTTATTTCAAATCGTAGAACAACCTCATGCTACCTATCATCATTGTTGCCAACGGATATTGGATTACTATCAAGAAACACATCGGGCAATCAGTCCATTTACAGGGAGTGAGGAAGATTTTTTTGAAAGGCTCCCCTCAACAGTTTACTATCAGGACCTACCAGATGACATCCAAAGTCTAGCCTTTATCAACAATCATGAGATAGCCTATCTGTGGAGTAAAAAACAAGAACACCTCCCTTTCTTCCTCCAACAAATAATTCCCCACCTCTTTAAGCAATATGATACCATCACATTTGAAGCAGATGACGTAGACCCCTGCGCCATGATGCTCAAATCACTTTTTACAAGCCGCACAGATGAACATTGGGATACCTATATCTTATCCTAATACTCAATCCATTCACATAAAAAGAGAGGATTTCTAGTCCTCTCTTTTACTTTTCTTTACTTATTTACCAAGAGCAGCAGCCATTGTTGCAGCGACTTCTGATTCAAAATCATTGGCTGCTTTTTCGATTCCCTCACCTACTTCAAAACGAGCGAATGCTACTACACTAGCATTTACTGAGTCGAGGTAAGCCTCAACTGTCTTACTATCATCCATGATGTATACTTGCGCTAGAAGGGTATAGGCTTGGTCAACTTTTGTGTTGTCAAGCATGAAACGATCCATTTTTCCAGGAAGGATTTTATCCCAGATTTTTTCTGGCTTACCTTCAGCTGCCAATTCTGCCTTGATGTCCTCTTCTGCTTGTGCAATGACAGCATCAGATAATTGAGCTTTTGAGCCATATTTCAAGAATGGAAGAGCTGGCTTACCAACCATTGCACGGCTTTCATTGTCTTGCTCAATCTTGTGGTTCAACTGCGCCAATTCATCCTTCACAAATTGCTCATCCAATTCCTTGTAGGAGAGAACTGTTGGCTTCATCGCAGCAATGTGCATTGATACTTGTTTTGCAAGTGCTTCATCGCCACCTTCAACAACAGAGATGACACCGATACGGCCACCATTGTGTTGGTAGGCACCAAATGCTTGTCCATCTGTTTTTTCAATCAAGGCAAAGCGACGGAATGAGATTTTTTCCCCGATAGTTGCAGTTGCGTTTACATAAGCAGCTTCAAGAGTTTCACCTGAAGGCATTGTAAGTGCAAGCGCTTCTTCATTATTAGCTGGTTTCCCTTCTGCAATGACCTTTGCTGTCTCGTTCACCAACTCAACAAATTGAGCATTTTTAGCAACGAAATCTGTCTCAGCATTGACTTCAACAACTGCTGCTACATTTCCATCCACGTAAACGCCTGTCAAGCCTTCTGCCGCCACACGGTCCGCTTTCTTAGCTGCTTTTGCCATCCCTTTTTCACGAAGCAATTCAATCGCTTTTTCGATGTCTCCATCTACTTCAACAAGGGCTTTTTTAGCGTCCATGACACCAGCACCCGATTTTTCACGCAATTCTTTTACAAGTTTTGCTGTAATTTCTGCCATTTTTATTCTCCTTTAAATTAAGATACGAGGACGTTTAATGCACACAGGAAAAATAGGAAATACGACGCAGAAGCAAAGGACGTTTGCTAAGGCAAACTCCTATTCCCCGCCTTCAAAGGTATGCCATACCTTTGAAGCTAGGAGTATTGATCTTTTTCACACAGTGCTTAGTCCGAGTTCAGTTACATAAGATACGAGAGCGTTTGATACGAGTAATACTCGTTTTATTTCCAACCTTCAACAATCTATTCCTAGACTGGTTGACACGAGTTCCACTCGTTTTATTTCCAACCTTCAACAGTCTATTCCTAGACTGTTGAAGCAACTCCTAGACAATCGAAGCGGGTTGTCTTGCAAGCAATGAGATTGGTCTTTTTTTCAGTGAGTTGTAGCTCGAGTTCAATTATAAGATACAAAGCCCGTAAAAAACTCAAAGCGAAAATAGGAAATCTGACGAAGAGTTGTTAGACTCTAGGAAGATTTGTCTTTTTCGCACAGAGTTTCGGGCGAATTCAATTAAAATACCACGACCGTAAACCACAAGGTTTTACTTTTTTCAAAAAAGAGGGAGGGCTGAGCCCCGCCCCTTAGGATGTTGTCTGAATGATTAGTTATTGTCACCTTCTACAACTTCAACGATTTCTTCAATAGAAGTCGCTTCTGTTTCAGTAGCTGCCAATTCAGCTTCTACTGATTCAACGCTATCTTCACCTTGACGACCTTCGATAATTGCATCAGCCATTTTCGCAGTGATCAATTTAACAGCGCGAATTGCATCATCGTTTGCTGGAATGATCACATCAATATCGTCTGGATCAGTATTGGTGTCCACCATCGCAACTACTGGGATTCCCAATTTTTTCGCTTCTTTCACGGCGATTTGCTCTTTGTGTGGATCAACAACATACATCACGTCTGGAATACGTGGCATATCTGCGATACCGCCTAAGAACTTTTCAAGACGAGCACGTTGTTTGTTCAACAATGCGACTTCCTTCTTAGGAAGAACCTCAAATGTTCCTTCTTCTTCCATACGGTTAATTTCTTTCAAACGAGCAATACGTTTTTGGATGGTTCCCCAGTTGGTAAGCGTTCCACCCAACCAACGGTGGTTGATGAAGTATTGACCTGCGCGGATAGCTTCGTCTTTCACTGCTTCTGCTGCTTGTTTCTTTGTACCAACAAACAAAATCACTGCATCGTTTGCTGCTGCATCGCGGATAAAATCGTATGCCTGATCAGCCAATTTTACAGTTTGCTGAAGGTCAATCACATGGATACCGTTACGTTCTGTAAAGATGTATTTTGCCATCTTAGGGTTCCAGCGACGAGTTTGGTGACCAAAGTGAACACCAGCCTCAAGAAGTTGTTTCATTGAAATTACTGCCATGAGTAATATCTCCTTTTTGTTTTTTCTCCTCTCTCAAACGTAAACTTGCAGTCCAACCTTCCGGCAACAGGTCCACAATGGATTTGAGATGAGTATTTGTTGCATACCGCAACCACTCTATCTTATCAAATTTCTAAGCATTTGGCAAGGGATTTATTATGCTTTGAATCTAAAAGTGGCTAAAAGAACGTACCAAAGAGAATCCAAAACACAGCTCCCGCATATTTCCCACTTGACCAATCGACTTTTTTTCGGTAGAATGTTATTTGTTATGGCGGTATAGCCAAGTGGTAAGGCACGGCTCTGCAAAAGCTTGATCGTCGGTTCAAATCCGTCTACCGCCTTGCAGTACCTGATGTATCAGGAATATTCCGAACGAAAAGCCCGTAAAATCGGGCTTTTTTGGTTTTATTGTTCACATAAATATTATTGTGTTATAGGTCACGGCACACCTATATCCTGTAAATTTTTAGGAATAGGATTGGACTTGCCCTCCTATGTGTTCCTTCTCGCCTTTCCTAGCTCCTGCATGGTCCGCTGCACCTCATAGTAATCCATCATGAGATGGTAGACAGCATCCTGAGATAGGACCCCTCTCGCCAGATTCTGGGGGAACTGTCCTTCCTCATCCATTCTATAGTGGCGCATCCATTCGTCACTCTCATAATATGCAAACAGAGTCATCAGCGACGGTAACAACTGTTCAAACTCTTCTAACGACTCTTCCAAGGCCATGAAAACAGTCTCCGCCCGATTTAAAATCTCTTCCATTTTTTGGATTTTTTTGACATCATTCATATCATTAGTATAACAAAAACACTAGCCATGTGACTAGTGTTCTAAGGAGATTATGAAAAATATTTAGGATTGACTCTAGTATACCCTTTCTTGGGTCAAATGAAATCAGTCTGTAGACCGATATTTTTAGAACCTGTATTCACCAGCAAAGTGCTTTTATATAAGGGTTCTCACCCTTACAACAGATAAGCAAGAACAGCAATAAGCCATAGATGAAGGGGATAAAAAAGATAGAAAAAGTATTTAGCCCCCGCCGTCTGTAAACCGCGCTCACCATTGTATAGATACATAAACGGCAAAACTGTAATAAAGAGCCAATCGGAATTATACAGTAGCATACCAAGGGTCTCCTGCCAGCTTGGGTAAGCCTGAAAACTCATCACGAATAAGGCTATACTCAGAGCAAGATAGGAAATATTGCGTAGGCCTTCTTTTTCATAAAAAATATAGGTCAAGACCATGAATGGAATCATAGGGATTCCTCCTTCTGTTAACAAAGAAGCAAGAATCCCGACAAGAACGGTCACAACAATCCGCACCCCCTTATGGGGAATAAGCTGCTGACCATCTCCCCAGGCTAGTTGTAGTACCAATACACCCCCTGCCAAAGTCATGAAAATATTATTACTAATAGATACTTCTTTACTTGCTAACAATACATTGAATAGACTGTTTCCAAGCAACATCAGCACTGAGAAGCCAAACAAGCGTCTCAGATAATGCCATCGACTATGCGTATAACGAAATCCCTCAACTGCCATAAAGGCAAACCAGACCCCTACACAACGGGTTAAGGCATGAAAAATACCTACCATCATCGGGCTTATGAAGCCCGGAATAACATGAATATGGTCTAACACCATTAGCAGAGCCATCCCCAGCTTCAGTTGAAAAGCATTGAACTGTTTCATTACTACCTCCATCATTTACTATCCTTATTCTAGCACCTCTATACCAGAGATTCCCTTACACTTTTGTAAGGCAAGTTTAAAAAGTTTCTTGTCAGAAACAAACGAAACAGGACCGATTGGATGTTGGTCAACTGATACTCCATAAAAATCAAAAGTAGACTAGGTTATGCAGATGTCAATAGAACTGAGGTCCAGCAATCCAAGCCCACTCTTCAAACCAGCTCAAACATCACCTTGCCGTACACTAGATAGTCATTGTTCCCGCACCTTCTCTTTCCCACCTTCTACTAGCTTTCTGTCCGCTCTTTGATTTTTATTGCATAGCAACAACGTCTGGGCTACTGTTCAAATGATTTATCGACATAAAAAGAGAGGACAAATCCTCTCTTTTTAGCCCAGACTACAATTCTGCAATCTGGCTTAGGTTAACCTCAGCAATCGTATCATTTCCAAACATGGAGATGACCATTTTTACCTTATTGTTATCAATTTCAGTAATTTTACCAGTATAGTCTGTAAACGCACCGTCGATAATACGAACAGTATCTCCAACCTTGACATCAATGTCAAATTCTTGAACAGTTTGCCCCATCGACACTAAGATTTGGCGAATCTCTTCTTCCAAAAGCGGGGTTGGTTTTGAACGATTCCCGTGCGAGCCAACAAAGCCTGTAACGTTTGGAGTATTCCGCACAACAAACCAAGCCTCGTCTGTCATGACCATTTCGACCAACACATATCCTGGGAAGCGGTTTTCCTCTACTTCTTTGACCTCACCATTCTTCTCTACTTGGACTGTCTGAGTCGGAATTTCTACACGAAGGATATTTTCCAACATATTGTAGGTATGGGCACGTTGCAGTAGGTTTTCTTTCACTTTGTTCTCATAGCCTGAGTAAGTTTGAAGTACAAACCAACCTTTATCAAAACTATCTAGCATAGCCTTCTTCCTTTCATAATAAAAAAGCCCGAAGGCTTTCCCTTTTCTTCATTATAGCACGGCGATTTTCGTCTTGCAAGTATTTTCTAGAAAAGATTGATGAGACTGATGAGCCCTTTAGACAACATCAAGTCAAAGAGATAAATAATCGCAACGAAAAAGATTGTGTATTGAATAACAGATACAAAATCTCTCCAGCTTTGCTTCTTGGTTGGCCAAGTCGTCTTTTTTAAAATCTGTACCGTATCGCTTAAAAATTTCACAACAAACTCCTATCTGGTCTCTTTGTGGACTGTATATCGTCCACAGTGTTTACAATATTTATTTACTTCCAATCGTGTCGGCTTGGGATTCCCTGAGAGTTTAATTGAATAATTTCGCAATCCACAAACTGCACACGCTAGGCTTGCCTTTTTAAGTGCCATAAAGCCCTCCATCTTCACTATTTTATCATGTTTACTAGAATTTAGCAACTACTCAAACCAACTCTTGAATCGATCCCAGAGGGTTTTAGCACGTTCTGGGAGTTTGGCATCAATAATCTCCTGTTTGGTTTGATCAATCAAGTTTTGAGCCCGTTCCTTAATATCCTTCATTTGGTCTTGATAATCCCTCGTCCCCTGTGTCGGTGCTGACTGAGCAGGAACTTCAATACCATTTTGCACATAGGCATTTTCTACGGAAAACTCCGTCCCAGCCGTATTGGGGAGGATGGCTGCCGCTACTGTTTGAAAGACATTCGGTGCCATCCAGGAATTTGTACCATCAATATAATGCTGCTCATCGGTTCTTTCAAATCCAACCCACTGGCTGATGACCAAATCCGGGGTGTAGCCGATAATCCACTGGTCATTGGTCAGATCAGGATTGAAACTTGTCTCTGTCGTCCCTGTTTTTCCAGCCAAGGTATAACCATAGACATCTGCATTAGTCCCCGTTCCGTTCGTAAAGGTCCCTAACATCATAGAGGTCATCTTATCAGCCACCGACTTGTCCATCACGCGCTTACTTTCTTCCTGACGTTTGACGAGTACCTTTCCACTTGCCGTCTCAATTCGCGTGATTAAATGCCCGTCTTTCATCACTCCATCATTGGCAAAGGCAGCGTAGGCTTGCGCCATTTCAAGAGGATTGGTCGATACACCACTTCCGATAGCCACTCCCAAGACCTGCTCTACCTGGTCCATATTGAGACCAAATTTCTTACCATATTCAAAGGCCTTGCCAATCCCAAGAGTATTGACAATCGAAACTGCCGGTAGGTTGTAGGACATGGCTAGGGCTTGATACATGGGAACTGTGTCGGAAGTTGAATAGTCAAAGTTGTGGAGTGTATAGGTCCCGTAAGTCTCGGTATGATTGTCCAAGTCCTGATTGATAGACCAGCCTGCTACAATAGCAGGTGTGTAGGCTACTAGAGGCTTGATAGCAGAACCTGGGCTACGCTTAGACTGAGTGGCAAAATTAAAGCTACGGAAGGTTGCATCTTCCGAACTATTGATACGTCCAACAAGGGCACGAACCCCTCCTGTTTTAGGATCTAGAGCAACGCTTGCAGACTGGGCATAGGAACCATCGTAGGCCGAGTTTGGGAAGAGCGATTCATCATTGTAAATCAACTGCATACTAGCTTGCGAATTTTGATCCAACTCCGTATAAATACGGTAGCCATTATTGATAATGTCGCTTTCCTTTAAACCATAGCGATCGATAGCTTCAGCCATCACCGCATCAAAATAGGATGGATAACTATAGTTACTCTGCCTACCTCCATAAGTATCGTTTAATTGACTAGCCAAATCAATCTGGGCATCCGCATCGGCTGTTGCCTGGTCAAGATAACCTGCATCCACCATCGCTTGAAGAACTGTATTTCTCCGATTGGTCGCGTATTCAATCGAGTAGTAAGGATTGTAAATCTCAGGACCTTTAAGCATTCCTGCAATCACTGCTGCCTGTTCAACTGTCAGCTGGCTAGCAGATGTCCCAAAGTATTTCTGACTGGCATCTTCTACTCCCCAAACACCATTTCCAAAATAAGCATTATTGAGATACATAGTCAAAATCTCTTCCTTGCTGTATTTTTTATTGATTTCAAGGGCTAGAAAATATTCTCTGGCCTTCCGACTAATGGTCTGTTCCTGCGTCAAAAAGGCATTTTTTGCCAGCTGCTGGGTAATCGTTGAACCTCCTCCTGAACGACCCAAGGTCAGAACAGCCAGAATGGTTCGCTTATAGTTGATGCCAGAATTTTTATAAAAAGTGCGATCCTCTGTCGCAATAACAGCCTGTTGCAAGTTGGGGCTAATCGCTTCTAGCTCAACATAGGTTCCTTTTTGCCCAGAAAGGGCTCCCGCCTCATTTCCATCCTTATCATAAATGACAGTCGTTGCTTTTAGTGCAGCCTGTAAATCACCGACATTAGCTGTTTTGGCTAGGAAAAAGAGATAGCCCCCTACCGTTAAGACAATCACTCCCATGAAAATCAACACAATCTTCGTCAGCTGGTATCTTTTCCAGAAACGGCGAATAGGCTCGGGAATGCGGGATTTCTTCTTGGGCTTTCGTTCATTTTCTGTAGCCTTCCGTCGGCTGCGGCGTCTCTGATGGCGGTCTTCAAGCCATTCCTGATCTTCTCTCAAATCATATTCGTCCATGGTACTTTCTCTTTCTATTGATGTGCTACCATTATACTACATTTTGCTGCATTCAGGCCATAAAAGCCTATCAGCGAGGCTCCCCAAGGAATCATCCGCCAAGAATGATAATACTGACCCTAAACAATCAGAAGCTCCGAGCAAGGAAAGCGAGTCCTTCATTTCATGCCTTGACCAAGTATCCTTTTGATGTTGAAAGAGTATAGGCATTACTCGTCTACAGATGTGGCACCTTGCTCATGTTATGCGACACTGCCTTTTCTACCCACCTGCTGTCAATGACCTATTTTCATAATTTTTTCATTTCAGCGATAGCGCCTAAATTATGGTAGAATAGAACTATTCTGATTGAAAAGAGGCATTTGAATGACTGAACTGTATGATATTACTATTATTGGGGGCGGTCCTGTAGGGTTATTCACCGCTTTTTATGCGCATTTGCGTCAGGCTAAAGTGAAGATAATTGACTCCCTTCCTCAGTTAGGTGGTCAGCCTGCCATTTTATATCCTGAAAAGACTATTTTGGATATTCCAGCCTTTCCTCATTTAACAGGCCAAGAGTTGACCGATAATCTCCTTGCCCAACTCGAACCTTTTACAACGACTATTTGCCTCAATGAGACGGTGATAGGAATTTCTCAGGACAAGCACTTTACCATTACAACATCAAAGGGAGAGCATACTTCAAGGGCCATTATCATCGCTATGGGAGGCGGCGCTTTTAAACCTCGTCCGCTTGAAATTGCTCAAGCAGATGAATTTGACAACATTCATTATCATGTGGCTAATATCCAGCAGTATGCAGATCAACACGTCGTCATCTTGGGAGGGGGAGATTCTGCGGTGGACTGGTCACTCGCCTTTGATGGACTAGCTAAAAGCACTCAGATTGTACATCGTAGGGACAGCTTCCGTGCCATGGAGCATAGCGTTGAAGCCCTAAAGGCCTCACAAGTCACCATACACACACCCTACATTCCCAAAGCCCTTCAAGAAGAAAATGGACGAGCGACAGCCATTGAATTGGCAAAGGTCAAAAGCGACGAAGAACTAACGATTCCCTTTGACCAGCTCTTTGTCAACTATGGGTTCAAGTCTTCCGTTGGCTCCTTAAAAGAATGGGGGATCAATATCCAACGTAATCGTATCCTCGTCAATAGCAAGCAAGAAACGTCTATTGCTGGCATCTATGCAGTAGGTGACTGCTGTTTCTACGAAGGAAAGGTAGACTTGATTGCGACAGGTCTAGGAGAAGCACCAACCGCCGTCAACAATGCCATGCATTTCATCAATCCAAGTGAAAGGGTGCAACCAAGGCACTCATCTAGTTTATAAACCTATGAAGTATACTATTACTATTCCTGAGCAATTCCCTACTATGACCGTCAAGAGAGGATTGGAAGAGTATTTCCTGATTCCTCGAAAAATTCGCCACTTCCTGCGTACTAAAAAGCATGTCCGCGTAAATGGTCACCTCATCAACTGGCAAAGTCCAATGCAAGCTGGTGATCAATTAGAACTCATCTTTGACGACGAGGACTATCCTCAAAAAACGATTCCCTGGGGGCAGAGCAGGCTGGTTACTGTGCTGTATGAGGATGAACACCTGATTGTTGTCAATAAGCCAGAAGGTATCAAAACCCATGGCAACGATCCCAGCGAAATCGCCCTCCTCAATCATGTAGCGGCCTATCTCCAACAGACTTGCTACGTCGTTCACCGTCTGGATAAAGAAACAAGTGGTGCCATCTTATTTGCTAAAAATCCCTTTGTCCTACCGATTCTGAATCGACTCTTGGAGGACAAGATGATTGCCCGCGAATACTTGGCTCTCTGTCAGGGAACATTCCCTCAAAAAACACGTAGCTTTACAGATAAAATCGGACGCCATCGCCACGATAGACGCAAACGGGTCGTTGACCCGCAGAAGGGGCAGGTGGCTAAAACCCAGGTGACCTGCCTAGAGCTCCTGAACAACACAAGTCTGGTTCAATGCCAACTAGAAACAGGACGTACACACCAAATTCGAGTTCACCTCGCTCATCACGGACACGCCATTATCGGAGACCCCCTCTACAGCACAGTCCCTGCCAGCAGGCTCATGCTCCATGCCCACAAACTCACTTTCACCCACCCTTTTACTCTGGAGACAATCTCGGTCCACGCAACATCTAGTAGTTTCAAAAAAGAACTGGAGAGAAGGTCGCTCCCTGCACACTCATAAGGAGAAAACATGTCCAGAAAAGCCTTGCACCAAATCTGTCTCTATAGCCTACTGTTACTGGTAGCAAATTGGGGCTTGAATGTTTTATCCTATTTTGTCACTGGAACTACCTACTATGTCATTAAGACAGGATTACTGGCTCTTATTTTCTACCTAGCTGGGCATCGCTTTCTGGCTCTAAAGATGCCCCTAAAAGCCCGCTTTGGCCTCGGAGAGCAGCTACGGGTCAACTGGCTCAATCTTGTCTATCTGTTTTTTATCTGCATTCCCCTGCTCATCTTTGGGCTTGTGGAACATCTAGACTATTTACCAATCGCTCTGGTAACGGCTCTAGGAGCTGGCTTTGTTGAAGAGTACATCTGTCGGGGCATTCTCCTACAAATCGCCTTTAAAGACGGACTACACTCCTATAAGAACGTCCTACAGGCCGCTCTCATCTCAAGTCTAGTCTTTGGACTAGCTCATCTGGGAAACTTACGTACACAAGCACTCGATGTCACTCTCTTTCAAGTCTACTATGCTATGGCGATCGGTCTCTACTTTGCTGCAGTTGTCATTCGTACACGCAGCCTGTGGTGGACTATCTTTATCCATTTTATGATTGACCTTGCTTCCTTTTTAGCCACTGCCGGCATAAACGCCACTTCCCAACCCACATTGGTTTCCGCTCTTAGCTGGCTCTCGGTCATCATCATCGCCCTCATTCTCATTCGCCCCAAACAAATTCAACGGTTACTAGACAAAAATATCTAATTTCATAAAAAAGGTGCGATTTCATCTTTCGGTTAAGAAAAGATTAAGGTTTTAGAGGTATACTTGAACCATCCTAAAAAACTTTTCTTTTTCATAAATCTCCTCAAACATCCTGATACTCTTCAGGATGTTTGTTTTTTCAACCTCTTCAGTCGCTTTCCTAACGCCCTTATATCTTATTTTTAAGGTCCTCACATCTTACTTGGACTTACAGAAGTAATACTCAATAAAAATCAAAAGCAGACTAGGAAACGAAGGCGAAGGTAGAACTCTGTTCCATCTTGTTTTAAGGGAACAGGCTGAAAACCTCCACTGGAGCTTTTCACTCACCGAGACAAGGTGACGACGTATCCTTTTGATTTTTAAAGAGTATAAGTTCCATCGTAAAGTATGGCAAAGGGAATCTTGAGCGGGTCCGAAAAGGTTTTTGCAGACCCGCAACTGCTATTTAAGACAAGATTAAGGTTTTAGAAGTATACTTGAATCATCCTAAAAAACTTTTCTTTTTCATAAATCTCCTCAAACATCCTGATACTCTTCAGGATGTTTGTTTTTTCAGCCTCTTCAGTCGCTTTCTCAACGCCCTCGTATCTTCTTAGTACACAGGTTGTAAAACACTACCTATACTTTACAGCTGGCAAATGGGTAATGTCCGATGTTAGCTTCCTAAGAGTAGAGCAGGCTGCTATCTCGACCAATCTCTTGCTTCCACACTTTATCTCCTTTGTGGTATAATAGGAAGATGAATAACTTTGTAATCACTATAGATAACAAACAAAAGGAGCAGATAAAAGCACAGTATCTTGCTTACCAACTGCCCAATAACAATCCCCATGTAGAAGCCTTTTTCAAGATAGACAATGTGAGTATCACCCTCTATCAGTCAGGAAAACTCCTATTTCAAGGGAAAGATGCACAGCAATATGCTCAAGAATGGGGAACCCCATCAGAAAATAGAAAGGCACAACCAAGCCTAACTCAGCAAGTCCCTATGATTGGAACAGACGAGGTCGGAAATGGTTCCTATTTTGGTGGGCTTGCTGTCGTGGCTAGCTTTGTCACTCCAGATGACCACGCCTTTCTCACATCACTGGGTGTTGAGGATTCCAAACGGTTGACCGATCAAAAAATCTGTCACATAGCCCCCCTGCTAAAGGAAAAAATCCCACATCAGGCGCTGCTACTCGCCCCACAAAAATATAACGAGGTCATCGAACGTGGCTATAACGCAGTATCCATCAAAGTAGCTCTGCATAACCAAGCGATTTTCTTGCTTTTGCAAAAAGGTTTCGCCCCCCAACAGATTGTTATCGATGCTTTTACAAGTAGCAAAAACTATAACCGCTATTTAGCAAATGAAACCAATCGCTTCTCGAATCCTATCACCTTAGAGGAAAAAGCTGAGGGCAAGTACTTGGCGGTTGCCGTTTCCTCCATTATTGCCCGAGCTATGTTTTTGGAAAATCTAAGCCAATTAGGCCAACAAATCGGCCACTCTCTACCATCGGGTGCTGGGAAACAGTCTGATCAAGTCGCTCGTGACATCCTTGCCCAGTACGGTATGGCAGGACTAGAAAAGACAGCCAAGTTGCACTTTGCCAATACCCAAAAGGCACAGGCACTTTTATCACATCGTAAATGAGGTGTTCTTTATGAAACAATTTTTGAAAGAATGGGGGCTTTTCTCCTTTATTCTCATCGTCATTCTCCTCTCCAGATTATTTATCTGGAACTTGGTCAGCGTTGAAGGGCATTCCATGGATCCCACTCTCCGTCACAAGGATGTGCTGGTCATGTTGAAAATTGGCAGCATCGACCGGTTTGACATCGTAGTTGCAACGGAAACAGACGAGAACGGAAAAGAAAAACAGATTGTCAAACGCTTGATTGGACTTCCTGGTGACACGATTCACTATGAAAACGATACGCTCTACATCAATGGCCAAGAAGTAAAAGAAGACTACCTTGAGGAATACAAGGCAGCCTTTGCTCAAGACAAACTCCAAGCTACCTATTCTTACAACCAAGCCTTTCAAGCCATTGCTCAAGAGGCAGCTGCCTTCACATTGGATGCACAAGGAAATCCTACCTTCACCATCGAAATCCCTGAGGATCAATACTATCTTCTAGGAGATGACCGACTGGTATCCCTAGACAGCCGAAGAGTCGGAAGTTTTAGAAAATCGGCTATCAAGGGAAAAATCATCTCCCGTCTCTATCCATTTAATCGTATTCAAGGCTTCTAAACCAAATCACAGGCTTATACTCTTTAAAAATCAAAAGAATAGGTTGTTAAGAGTCTCGGTGAACTGTAACTGAGTTCGGACTAAAAATGTGAGAAAAAAGATGAATCGGCTTGCTGACCTGAGTCACCTGCTCCGATTCCCTATTTTTCTTTACATTTTCTTAACGTCCTCACATCTTATGTAATTGAGTTCAGCCTAAAACCTCGGAAAAAAGATAGGCTTTCTTGTGTTCATCGAACACTGCGGCAGCCTCCTATTTTTCATTCGGTTTTTTGACGGCTTCACATCTTAACTGAACTCGCCCTAAACTCTGTGCGAAAAAGACAAATCTTCCTAGAATCTAACAACTCTTCGTCAGATTTCCTATTTTCGCTTTGAGTTTTTTACTGGCTTTGTATCTTACTAATTGAACACGGACTAAAAGCTCGGAAAATAGATAGGCAGCTGTTTTGGCTTTAACTGATTACAGATGAGAATCCCTTTGGGATCTAGCAATAGTCAGGGGAGTGACTATTGCTACCCGAGCTTGAAAACGAAAGAGCGAGGTTAGTGGTTGTCGGAGTCACCTGTCCCAATTCCCTATTTTTCATTCGGTTTTTTGACGGCTTCACATCTTAATGTAACTGGGGAGCCATTAGCCTGTGATGTTTCAAGTGCTTATAGAATGAGGAGCTGATATGAGTGAAGTTTATTTTATAGGAACCATCGATCGGATCATCTTTGAAAATCCGTCCAATTTTTACAAGATTCTGCTACTTGAAATCGACGAAACTGACAGTGACTATGATGACTATGAAATCATCGTAACTGGAACCATTGCTGATGTGATAGAAGGGGAGGACTACCAATTTTATGGCCACTTGGTCACCCATCCAAAGTATGGTCCACAGCTGCAAATCACGCGCTACGGGCGTAGCAAACCGACTTCTGCTGGCCTAGTAAAGTATTTTTCCAGCGATCAATTCAAGGGTATCGGTCGTAAGACAGCTGAAAAAATCGTTGAACTCTATGGAGAAAATCCCATTGATCACATTCTTGCCGAGCCTGAAAAACTAACCCAAATTAGGGGACTCTCCGCTAAACACCGCCAGTCTTTTATCGAAAAATTGCGCTTCAACTACGGAACAGAAGTCACTCTGACAAAACTGGCTGAATACGGGATTCCAAATAAACTCGCCTTTCAAATTCATGAAAAATACAAGGAAAAGACCCTCGATGTCATTGTAGAAAACCCTTATCAACTGGTAGAAGATATTCAAGGGCTAGGTTTTACCATTGCTGATAAGATAGCCGAGAACCTAGGAATTGCAAACGATGCTCCGCAACGTTTCCGAGCGGCCATGCTCTATAGTCTGATTCACCAATCCATGGAGACAGGCGACACCTATGTCGAAGCCCGCAATTTATTAGAGCATAGCTTAGAAGTTCTTGAAACTGCTCGCAAGATTGAACTTGATCCCGCTCTTGTTGCACAAGAGCTGACCGGATTGATCCAAGAGGGGAAGGTTCAGCAAGTGGATACCAAAATTTTTGATAATTCCCTCTTTTTTGCAGAACACGGAATCCACCAGCAAATCAAACGCTTATTAGACAAGCAGGAAACCCACACCTTTACGGCGGAGAAGATTGATGCAGCTATTAAGGAGGTTGAAGAACTCTCTGGCTTCCAATACGACATCATTCAAAAACAGGCCATTCACCAAGCCATCAACAATCCTCTCTTTATCCTAACAGGTGGGCCTGGAACTGGGAAAACAACCGTCATCAATGGCATCATTTCAATCTATGCGATGCTCCATGGAATCAATCTGACCAAGGCGACAGGAGATTGTCCCATTTTACTAGCAGCACCAACAGGTCGAGCTGCTAGGCGAATGAATGAATTGACGGGGCTTGCGAGCGCCACTATTCACCGACATCTGGGCCTAACAGAAGGCTCGGAAGAAAGCCATCGCGATGAGTATCTAGATGCTGAATTTATCATCATCGATGAGTTTTCCATGGTGGATACCTGGCTAGCCAACCAGCTCTTCCAGCACATTTCATCAACGACTCAGGTTCTTATCGTGGGCGATGCCTATCAGCTTCCTTCTGTCAGCCCCGGTCAAGTCCTCGCAGACCTGCTACAGATCTCTGCTATCCCAAGCATTAGCTTGGAAAAAGTTTTTCGCCAGTCTGACGATTCAACGATTGTCACCTTGGCCAACCATATCCGCCAAGGACAATTACCCCATGATTTCCGAGAGAAAAAGGCCGACCGTTCCTATTTTGAAGCCCAAAATGAACAGATTCCTGCACTGGTCGATCGCATTGTCAGTGCCGCCATTCAGTCTGGAATTAAAGCTCAAGAAGTCCAAATCCTTGCCCCCATGTATCGAGGGCAAGCCGGTATTGACCAGCTTAATATCACCACTCAAGCTCTCCTCAATCCGCTTGAGGAAGGGCAATTAGAATTTCTTCAAAATGAGACTCATTTCCGTCAGGGCGACCGTGTCATCCACTTAGTCAATGATACTGAAGCCAATGTCTTTAACGGAGATTTAGGCTACATCACAGACCTCCTGCCTGCTAAATATACCGATTCTAAGCAAGATGAACTCACGATTAACTTTGACGGCAGTGAGGTCATCTACCCTCGCAACGAATGGTATAAAATCACCCTAGCCTATGCCATGTCCATTCACAAATCACAGGGAAGTGAGTTTCAGGTGGTGATTCTACCTATTACACGGACTAGCTACCGCATGCTCCAGCGAAATCTGATTTACACAGCCATCACCCGTTCAAAGAGCAAGCTCATTCTCTTGGGAGATTACAGCGCCTTTGATTATGCCGTCAAAAACGCAGGCACACTCCGCAAAACCTATCTCAAGGAGCGCTTTGAGACGAAGGAAAACGAACGAGAACTAGACCTTGGCACTACATCACACACTCATCCAGATGAACAGACAACCGAGATTCACATTCTCACTAAAGAGAATCTCCTAACGATCGATCCCATGATTGGTATCAAAGAAGAAGATATTCTTCTATTTTTCAAGAATAGACCACAAGGATTGAGCTGAAAATAGCATCTATTTCCCTATCGGTGAACTGGTGTAACTGGTCACCCAGAAACAAGGACGTGACCACAGAAGCTAGAACCTAAAAACGAGAGAGTAAGGTTCACTAAGTATCTATCAAATACTACCTTATACTCTTTTTCGTTCGCTTTTCATACGCCCTTGGTAGCTTGAACTGGTATGGACAATACACCCCTGTAAGCTAATATATCTATAGTTTGAAATTCGATCTCACCATCTTCGACCGCCAGAAACAGCCTGTTTCTGGCGGTTTTGCTAGAGTATAGTCATGTTTAGTTTATACCTAAAGGTAGCCACAGCTGTCATTGACTAAAGCCGAAACAGCTGCCTATCCACTAAAGGGATTCTCAGCTGTAATCGGCTAAAGCCGAAACAGCTGCCTATCTTTTTTCCGAGCTTTTAGCCCGTGTTCAATTAAGATGTGAGGACGTTAAGAAAATGTAAAGAAAAATAGGGAATCGGAGTAGGTGAGTCTGATAACCACTAACCTCGCTATCTAATTTTTAGGCTCAGGTAGCAATAGTCACTTCCCTGACTATTGCTATCTTTTTTCTCACATTTTTAGTCCGAACTCAGTTACATAAGATACAAAGCACGTGAAACACTCAAAGCGAAAATAGGAAATTTGACGATCGAAAAGCTCCAGTGGAGGTTTTCGGCCTATTTCATAAGGGTAGCGGATAGGCTACCAAAGCAACTCCTATTTCCCGCCTTCAAAGGTATACCATACCTTTGAAGCTAGGAGTATTTATCCCAAAGGGATTCTCATCTGTAATCAGCTAAAGCTGAAACAGCTGCCTATCTTTTTCGCACAGAGTTTAGGGCGTGTTCAATTAAGATGTGAAGCCGTCAAAAAACCGAATGAAAAATAGGAGGCTGCCGCAGTGTTCGATGAACACAAGAAAGCCTATCTTTTTTCCGAGGTTTTAGGCTGAACTCAATTCCACAAGATACAAAGGGCGTGGAAAAAGCGACTGCAAAATAGGGAATTGGGACAGATGACTCCGACAACCACTAACCTCCCTCTTTCTCATTTTTTGAGGAAATACTGACTATAGTTTGAAAAAAACGAAGGATGACTATAGCTTAAACACTAGCCTGAGATGAAGTGTTGCACTGTGAATACAGATTCTTAAATTTGTCCACATATTCACCGATTAGCATTGACATTTTCAACTAATAGGTGTATATTTAATATATAATAAATTTTAACATATACTAAATTACATGCTATATTCAAAGTATAGCGCTTAGCAAAGGAGGGCCTGAGATGTATTTTCCCGTACCTGCTGTACTGACGGAGTTTCTCATTCTCGCGATTTTAGAGTCTACTGATTCCTACGGTTACGAGATTAGTCAAACGATTAAGCTGATTGCCAATATTAAGGAGTCTGCCCTTTATCCCATTTTAAAGAAAATGGAACAAAACGACTATTTGGCAACCTATTCTCGAGAATACCAAGGACGTACTCGAAAATATTACGGCTTGACCCAATTAGGACATGAGCAACTAATCAAATTAAAAGAAGATTGGGACATCTACACAACGACGATTAACGGTATCATAGAAGGGAGCATCCGTCATGACAAGAATTGAATATATGGAGCAGTTAGAAAAACATCTGAAAAAGCTGCCTCACAAAGAGTATCAGGCAGCCGTCAATTATTTTAACGAATATTTTGATGATGCTGGTCCCGAAGGAGAAGCTGCGCTAATCGAGGAGCTAGGCTCTCCAAAAGAAGCTGCTAGCGACATCATCAATAATATCCTTGACCGCCACATAGAAGAAGAAATGACCGCTGAACGCAAAAGCCAGACCAAGACCATCTGGCTCGCTGGACTTGCCCTCTTATCTCTCCCTATCGCTGTTCCGCTATTACTGTGTCTCATCGGGGCCTTACTTCTCATCATCTCCGGTGTGGCAGGGCTTATCCTCCTTGCCTTTGTCCTTGGACTAGGCCTCATCGTGACGGGCGGTTATTTTATCTGGGAAGCCTTTAGTCTCATTGGTCAATCCCTCCCTGCCTTTCTCATGGGATTTGGTACAGGAATCGGCCTCATTGGTGGAGCAGCCATCCTCTATGTGGTGACTGGATTCTTTGCCTACTGGTCTGGCCGTTTTGTCAAGACCCTCTTTCAATGGATTCTTAAGCGAGGTAAAACAGCATGAAAAAGAAAGTTACCCTTACCTTACTGACAGGCTTTGTCGCCTTAATTTTTGGTTTGATTCTCTGCGGCATCGGCTATTTCATGGGTGGTATTGAAGATCTCAAAACCATTGCTACCCCTCATTTAACAGAAGAAACCTATCAAGGTATTCGAGAAATCAAAATGGATGCTCAAGCAAGAGCCGTGCTGATTGATGAATCACCTGATGACAAATTCCATATCCGCTATGCCAATTTTGATAACTTCCGCTACCGTTCTCTTGTGGTTCAACAAGACAATCATACATTGACCATTAAAGGAAAAGACCCCAAATTCCATACGCAAGGAATCATGCAGTTCCTTGGTCAAGAATTGGCAGTCAATATGCAGGATAACCATGAACTAAAAGCCTTGACAATCCTCGTTCCGAAAGGAACCGTTCTTGAAAATGTATCTGGCTTATCGGGTTGGAACTACGGAGATTCGCTATCTTTAAACAGCGTACACATCAAAAACCTCGACTGGTCTGGCTACATTGATGGTGACAGGGTCAAGCTGGAAGGCGGAAAATTGACTGCCCTTAACAGCAATTCTATCTCCATTCGCAACTCTCACCTAAAAAATATGGTGATTGAGTCCCCTTCTGCATCACAATTCTACCACACCAGTACGCTTGAAAATGTTACGATAAAACAAGCTAGTAGCTTGAATTTGTTGAACACAAGCATTCTCGGAACCACGAGCCTAGAGACGACCAACTTATACCATTCAGAAATCAATGTAGAACTGTCCGATAAATCCAAAAAAGATACCCAGCTTGAAGCGACTGCCACCTATGACTGGGAAAAGCTAAGCGATACTTACTATCCTAACTACTCCAATGACTCCGAAACAGATGGAGAAGAGAGAAAGAAAGAATTCCAAAAAGAACAGTTAGAGCAAATGGGAATCCGATTGGGGAGTGGCTATAAAGACCTTACAGTGGACGAAACAACAGACGGTGCCAAACTGATTCATCGTCCAACAGATGCCCCCAACAAGCTCATTATCAAAACAATCAATGGAAAAATTAGCTTAGGAACATCTACGGACTGATACGTAACGATTGAACCGCCCTCCTCACGATGGTTAGTATTGGACTCACCAGTAGCAGTCTCTAGAGAACGGACATCTCAGTGAAAATTAGAAGGCGGCTTGTCTAGGAAGCGGGCATTACTTGCCAGACAATCTACTTCTACTCTTTAAAAATCAGTAGCCCACTTTGGACTACTGATTTTTAGTATTTTCAGAAATACTAGACAGGCTCTTTGCCAAGCCCTCAAGCGTCTCGCTGAATGGGACCTCAAGATTCGCCAACGTACCAGACGACAATTTTATGGTACAGATAGATGAACAATCAGCCCATCATCTGCTCCTTTTCGTTACAATTCTTCAACAATCACTTTTTCTAGTAACTCTTGATATTGAACCTTGTCAACCTCTGGAAAATATTGCAAGCAATTTGCCGCAGAAAATGCTGCCGCCTCACGGAGATAGATTTCAGGTGCTTCCTGTCGGCTCAAGCCCTTGACCAAGACACCCAAGTAGAAATCGCCTGAAGCAATCGGGTTAAGTGCTTCGACCCGCAGAGGGGCAATACGGAAGAAACGCTGACCAATTTTAGCCAAACTCCCCTTAGCACCCATGGTCACAATCATATTTTCATGGGGTGTTTTCTCTTTTAAAATCGCTAGTATCTGCTCGGGGCTATCCTCGTCCAGTTCTGAATAAATATCTTTCAGTTCTTCATTGTTGATCTTGACCAAACTCGGACGGGATTGATAGGCTGCACGTAAAGCTGCCCCACTCGTATCTACAATAGTATGCACATTGGGGTGACGATCGATCAACTGCTTGATATAGTCATCCGGCATCCCTTTCATTAGACTACCAGAAAAGACCAGCCAATCCCCATCTGACAGACTGCCTTCCAGTTGGTTGGTAAACTGCGCAAGTAGACTTTCCGTCAGGTCCAAGCCCTTTTCGTAAAACAGGGTGACATCACTCGTCTCCGTCTCTACGTAAATATTACAAGTGCGAGTGTTTTGCTGGTTTTCCACAACTTGCAAGGCATTGCCTTTATCTGCATTTAGGTCTTGAATATACTGTCCTATACGGCCTCCCAAAATAGTATGAATGACATAGTCAGACTCACCATTTTCCTTGAGGGCATAGGCAACATTAAAACTTTTTCCGCCAGGGTATTCCCTCACTTCGCTTGGTCGAAGGGGAATATTTTTCTCAATCCGATTAACCAGTAGTGTTCGATCTAAAGCGGGATTGGGACAAACTAAATGGATCATGGTATAAAATCCTCCTTGGGTGTTTTCTTTTATTGTACCACCTTTTTTATTCTTTGTATATATTTATTTGCACATATTCTCATTTTAATGTATCAAATGCACCTTGGCAGGTAGCAGTATCGCTTACACACTGCTGTATACTCTTCAAAAATCAAGGGGATATTGGGTCAAGAGCCTCGGGGAATTGTAACTGAGTTCGGACTAAGGTCTGTGTGAAAAAGACAATTCTTCCTAGCTTCAAAGGTATAGTATACCTTTGAAGGCGGGAAATAGAAGTTTGCCTTAGCAAACTCTCAGCACCCCTCTGCGTCAGAATTCCTATTTTCACTTAGACCTTTTAACGTCCTCACATCTTATGTAATTGACCACCTCCACTGGAGCTTTCTAGCCTGCTCCTTTCAAACAAATGGAATCAGAAAACAGGGGCTTTCCCCTTACTATCCACCCCAATTCGTCACTGTCACCCCCAATAAGCGGATCCCCTTATCCCAGTCCACAACCTGCTCTAAAATTTCTTCAACTCGCTGTTGGATAATCGGGGCTTGATCTGTGGCTTCAGCCATACTCACCCGCTTGGTCAAAGTGGTGAAATCAGCATAACGGATTTTAAGGACGATGGTTCGCCCTTTTTTGTCGTGACCTTGTAAACTCTTAGCGACCCGCTTGGCTAAATCAGCAAGCTCTTTCTTGGCATCTTCTTCTAGATAGAGGAGTTTGCGATAGGTACGCTCCTTGCCGATGGACTTGCGGACACGGTTGACCTTGACGGGTGAATTAGAAATCCCACGAGCCTTTCGGTACAAATCATAGCCAAAACGACCAAACGTATCAATTAGGGTCATTTCTGGAATCTCCAATAAATCTGCTCCTACATAGACTCCCATTTCATGCAGTTTTTCGACCGTCTTCTTACCGACCCCATAAAATTGCTCCACAGGCAATGTTGACAAGATAGCAATGGCTTCATCGGGTAAAATCACTGTTAGACCATGAGGCTTTTCCATATCTGAAGCAATCTTGGCCAAAAATTTATTATAAGATACACCTGCAGAGGCTGTCAGGTGCAGTTCATTCCAAATATCATGCTGAATGAGCTTTGCAATCTTGACAGCAGAAGTCAATCCTTTTTTATTCTTCGTTACATCAAGATAGGCCTCATCGATGCTCATCGGTTCTACCACATCCGTGTAGCGATGAAAAATCTCCCTAACCTGCTGTCCCACCGCTTGGTATTTTTCATAGTTTCCTGAGATAAAGATAGCCTGGGGACAACGCTCATAGGCCTCCTTGCTACTCATAGCAGAATGCACACCAAAAGCCCGCGCCTCATAATTACAGGTCGATACAACCCCACGTCCACCAGACAAGCGTGGATCCTGCCCAATAATGACAGGTTTTCCTTTCAAACTTGGATTGTCTCGCATTTCAATAGCTGCAAAAAAGGCATCCATGTCCATGTGAATGATTTTTCTTGATGTGTCGTTGATTAAAGGAAAAATCAGCATCGTTTGACCTCCTCTTATCTCTAGTATAGCTTAACTTTTCCATTTATGCCAAAAATCGCCATAGGATGTGAAAATAGATGAAAAATTGTAAACTCATTGCAAGTTTTTTCATTTGATTTTCAAGTATTTCTCCCTTGTATAAAGTGGTTGCAAGTGGTATAATGAGAAGCATAAGGATGCATTGCGTCTAAATATAAAAGGAGAACCCTCATGTCAACAAAGGTTAAAACAAAAAATGTAACTGAAGACATTTTCGCTCAGGCTTGGGAAGGCTTCAAAGGTGATGATTGGCAAGAAAAAGCTAGCGTAACTCGCTTTGTTCAAGCTAACTATACGCCATACGATGGAGACGAAAGTTTCCTTGCAGGCCCAACAGAACGCTCTCTTCATATCAAGAAAATCATCGAAGAAACAAAAGCAGGGTACGAAGACACTCGTTTCCCAATGGACGTTGATCGTGCAACTTCAATTGCTGACATCCCAGCTGGTTTCATCGACAAAGAAAACGAAGTCATCTTCGGTATCCAAAATGATGAATTGTTTAAATTAAACTTCATGCCACGTGGTGGTATCCGTATGGCTGAGACAACATTGATTGAAAACGGCTATACTCCTGATCCGCTTCTCCATGAAATTTACACAAAGCATGCTACAACTGTAAATGACGGTATCTTCCGTGCTTATACATCTGATATTCGTCGTGCTCGTCACTCTCACCATGTTTCTGGTCTTCCAGATGCTTACTCACGTGGACGTATCATCGGTATGTACGCTCGTCTTGCCCTTTACGGAGCAGACTACTTAATGGAAGAAAAGGTTGCTGACTGGAATTCTATCCGTGAAATTGATGAAGAGTCCATCCGTCTTCGCGAAGAAATCAACTTGCAATACCAAGCGTTGCAACAAGTTGTTCGTTTAGGTGACCACTACGGTGTAGATGTTCGTCGTCCTGCCTTGAATACAAAAGAAGCTATCCAATGGACAAACATCGCTTTCATGGCTGTCTGCCGTGTGATTAACGGTGCTGCAACTTCACTTGGACGTGTGCCAATCGTTCTTGACATTTATGCAGAACGCGACTTAGCTCGTGGTACATTCACTGAATCAGAAATCCAAGAATTCGTAGATGACTTCGTCTTGAAACTTCGTACTGTTAAGTTTGCTCGTACAAAAGCATTTGACGAAATCTACTCAGGAGATCCAACCTTCCTTACAACTTCTATGGCAGGTATGGGGAACGACGGACGTCACCGTGTTACAAAGATGGATTACCGCTTCTTGAACACACTTGACAACATCGGTAACTCTCCAGAGCCAAACTTGACCGTTCTTTGGTCTGAACAACTTCCATATTCATTCCGTCGCTACTGTATGGCAATGAGCCACAAACACTCTTCTATCCAATACGAAGGTGTGACAACAATGGCGAAAGATGGATACGGAGAAATGAGCTGTATCTCTTGCTGTGTATCTCCGCTTGACCCTGAAAGTGAAGACAAACGCCACAATATCCAATACTTTGGTGCTCGTGTAAACGTCCTTAAAGCCCTTCTTTCAAGCTGGAACAATGGGTATGACGATGTCCATAAAGACTACAAGGTATTTGATTGCGTAGAGCCAAACACCTCTGAAGTATTTGAATTCGATGAAGTCGTGGCAAACTTTGAAAAAGCCCTCGATTGGTTGACTGATACCTATGTAGATGCGATGAACATCATCCACTACATGACAGACAAATACAACTACGAAGCTGTCCAAATGGCCTTCTTGCCAACCTTCCTTCGTGCAAACATGGGATTCGGTATCTGTGGATTTGCCAACACCGTTGACTCACTTTCTGCGATTAAATACGCACAAGTAAAACCAATCCGTGACGAAGATGGCTTCATCTACGACTACGAAGTGACTGGAGACTTCCCACGTTATGGTGAAGATGATGACCGTGTAGACGACATTGCAAAATGGCTCATGGAAGCATTCTTCTCTCGCTTGAACAAACATAAATTGTATAAGAATGCAGAAGCTACCGTTTCCATCTTGACAATTACTTCTAACGTTGCTTACTCTAAACAGACAGCAAACTCTCCTGTTCACCGTGGAGTATTCCTCAATGAAGATGGCTCTGTCAACACTTCTAAAGTGGAATTCTTCCCACCAGGAGCAAACCCAACATCTAAATCTCGCGGTGGCTGGTTGCAAAACTTGAACTCGTTGTCTAAGCTAAACTTCAAACACGCTAATGACGGAATTTCATTGACAACTCAAGTATCACCGAAAGCGCTCGGCAAGACCTTTGATGAGCAAGTAAACAACTTGGTAACAATCCTTGATGGTTACTTTGAAAATGGTGGACAACACGTCAACTTGAACGTTATGGATCTTCAAGACGTCTACGACAAGATTATGAATGGCGAAGATGTCATCGTGCGGATTTCAGGTTACTGTGTCAACACCAAATACCTCACTAAAGAACAAAAAACTGAATTGACACAACGTGTCTTCCACGAAGTGCTTTCAATGGATGACCATGCCGCAGAAATTGCAGGTAACTAAAACAAAAAGTAGTTCTGATTGTTCAGAACTACTTTTATTCTTGCTTATGCTCTTTAACAGTCAAGAAGCAAAAAAAGGTAGGGAGTACAATAATCTAGAGGAGTGATACTGTTCGGGGGACTATTTCAGCTGCTCACCCAAAACAAGAAATAACGGCAGAAGCCCGAACCTAGAAACAGGAGTTGGTATTGGCAAATTCTCCGTTAACTTCGTCCCGTTTCCTATTTGGTCTAGGAGTTGCTCTAGAGGTTCATTAAGGAATATCAATGGTTTCCTCCAGAGCGGTCACGATAACCTGATAGAGTTCTTTACGCTTTTCAATCCACAAGGGACGATTATCCTCATAATAGGTACGATTGGTGAGAAAAACCGCTGCTAGCTGTCGCACGGGATTCACCAAAAGAAATGGACCTGTATAACCAGTATGATCTAGCCAGCCACCAGCTTCAAGATTCCAGACAACTGAGCGTGGTTTTGAGGGACTGATATTTTCAAGCAACTTGCTGGCAAAGTCTCCTTCTAGGTAATGGTGAAGAAAACCTTTCAAGTCTGCCAGAGTTGAAAACAAGCCTGCCGAGCCACAATGCACTCCCAATACCTTGGCCTTGGGATCATGAACAACTCCTGCCTGCTCCCCCCTGACAGTTGGAACAGCCATCTTGACTGGTCCAAATTGCGTTTCTGTCATCCCCCAAGGCAGGAAAAGACGATCCCGTAAAATAAGGTCTAGGGGCTGCCCCAGCATCTCTTCCATCAGAAAACCAAGTAAAATCAGGTTAATATCTGTGTAGCGAAAGGTCTTATCCGCTGTTACACGAATCGCTTCAATGGCTTCTTTAAGCCCATTAAAGTCCAAGCTATCCCGATTGGGAATATAAGGATCAATACCTGTTGTATGAGTGACTAGCTGGCGGATAGTGACACTGTCATCATGGAATCTAGGATAATAAGCCTTTAAGGGCTGATCCAGCTGAATCTTCCCTTCTTCTAGTAAAAAAATCAGGACTGTGCCTACTCCGACAACCTTTGAAACAGATGCCAAATCGTAGGATAGTCCCGCTTGTGTAGCTCGTTTTTCTTCACTGTAGCCTAAATAATGCTCCTCCCACTTACCATGGTGATAGAGGGCTAGACTCGCTCCTTGGTACAATCTTTCAGCCATTTGCTGATGCACTTTTTCTAAGACTGCCTTCATTTTTCAAACCACAATTCCATATTGTTCACATCAACTGTCTGTAAAAAGCGCTCTTTCCTGTCCTTAAAGAAGGGAGCTTGTAACTGTTCTTCTAACATCGACCAGTTCATATCTGCCGGAACAGGAATACGCAAACTATCCAAATCCCATGTAGAATCGTTAGCAGCAAGTAAATCTTCTCCTAGCACCTCACGAAAGGCTAGCAACTGCTGTCCTGGCAATATTTGCTCATAAAAATGACGACTTTTTTCAGCCTGTGGCGTATTGATGATTATTTTCTCAACAGAAAAAGCGGTCAGTTTCTCAAACCCTTCAAGAGTATGAAAAGCTACTGGTGGCAAAATTTCCACAAGTTGTGATACCTCTTCCTCTGCATGAAGTAAAAAGCAATCGTTTTCTGGCGAGACACTTTCAAAGGCATAGCCATTTGCACCCTTATACAGTTTGGTGAATACTGCACCACGTGCCAACAGGGCTTCAATTTCGACAGGATTATCCACTCGAATGATGATTTTGTGGAGCTTTTTCACACCTTTGACAGCACGGGTCCGCATGCTAGGTGACTCCACCAAGACCAACTTGGTCTCTGAGCTTCTTCCATCTCCAAATTCTACAAAGGCCGCATCTTCCAAATAGGTCTTAAACCCAAGATTCCCCTCCAAAAATCGCTGATTGACTCCTCGATTATTGATCCGAATAATTGGAATTATCTTTTTTACGTTCATTCTATCCATTTCCCTTATTTCAATACTTCTCTATTGTAATGGAAAACAGTAAAATTTACAAATAATTGACTGTAGGTCTAGCATAAAATCTTTTTACCGAGTATGCAAAAGAGGCTCCTCAAAGAACCCCTTTTACTCTTATCCATAGATAAGTTTATACAATGCTACAGCACTGATACCAGCTATAATTGGAGCAACTACTGGTACCCATGCATACCACCATTTTGAATCAGCCTTCGCTTGACCCAGAACAGATTGTGGTAGTAATTGGTGCAAGATACGCGGTCCCAAATCACGAGCAGGATTGAGGGCAGGTCCAGTTGGTCCACCCACTGCTGCAACAAGAGCCATGACCAAGAAACCAAGTGCTAAGTGAGCGACATTTAAACCTGGGTTTAAGAAATTGCTCACCTGAAGTTTAACGGCTGAATCAGATAGGTCAGCCCCTTGTTTTGCAACGAAATCAAGCACTTCTGCACCAAAGTAATGTTTAGTAATCGCCATTGCACCGAAGAATAGGACAAATGAACCGAAAAACTCGTTTAAGAACCCGTTAATCCAAGATGCCTTACGGCTTGCTACTGTACCATCATCAAGGGCTGAAATTGTTGAGAATGACCCCAAAATATGATTTGGATTTTCTGTTTTCACAAAGTATGGACGATAAATACCCACCACTACTGCCTGACCAGCAATCGCACCGAGCATTTGTGCTGCGATATAACCTGGGACCATTGCCCAATCAAAGTAACCTGATACTGCTAAACCAAGGGTAAAAGCTGGGTTAATGTGATTTCCAGAAACATTTCCAAACATCAAAGCTGGCATCATGACTGCCAAACCATAACCGATAGCAATCAAGATCCAACCTGAGTTGTTCCCCTTAGTGCCTTTCAAGTCAACATTAGCCACTGTACCATTACCCAAAATCACAAGTAGGGCTGTGGCAAGAAATTCTGTAATGTACTTAATATGTACTGCTACATCCATTTTTTCATATCCTCCAATAATTTTTAGACAAAGACTAGTATATCAGCTATAATAGGTAATGTAAAGACTATTTTATTATTTTTAGGAGAATGTATGCGTTTTAATCAATTTTCTTATATCCAAACACCTCTAGACACCATGCTAGAGGAACTGACAGACTTGGGTTTTCCACTTCAGACCGAGGCGAGCGACAAGGAAAACTTAGAACGATTTGTCCGAAAGGTTTTCTTTTTAACAGCCAATACTGACCTGGTCCTCTCCAATCTCATCGCCGACTGGGATACCGACTTGTTGAGCTTTTTTCAATCAGAGAGCGAAGTATCAGCAGCAACATTCTATCAGGTAGCTTTCCAGCTACTCGGATTTGTACCGGGAGTAGACTATACAGATGTCATGGCCTTTGTCTCAGACAGCCACTTTCCGATAACCTACCATCATCTGATTGAAAATCTCTACCAGCTCCTAGCAACGCGTACTAAGTCTGGTAATACCTTAATCGATCAACTGGTCAGCGACGGTTTGATAGCAGAAGACCAAACCCATCATTTTTTCAATGGAAAGGCTCTTGCTACCTTTTCAAGCAATAGACTGATCCGAGAGGTGGTCTATGTCGAAACACCCGTTGACACAAGCCACTCTGGTCAGACAGACTTGGTGAAAATTTCGATCTTACGCCCTGACTTTAGAGGGCGGATTCCTGCCATTATCACCAATAGCCCTTACCATCAAGGCGTCAATGAAGCAGCCAGCGACAAGGCTCTCCATAAAATGGAAGGGGAGCTAGCTATTAAAGAAGTCCAAAAGATTACAGTAGAACAAGCAACTGTCCAGACCCTGGCTACTGATAGGCGCCCACTCCCTAGTAGCAAAGCAACTGAAAAAGTAGGTCATATCGGTTCCTACTCGCTCAATGATTATTTCTTAGCCCGCGGTTTTGCTAGCATTCATGTCTCAGGAGTAGGGACTCTTGGATCGACAGGCATGATGACCTCAGGAGATTACCAGCAAGTATATAGCTTTAAGGCTGTGATTGATTGGCTCAACGGTCGCGCAAGAGCCTATACAGACCATACTCGTTCGCTCATCGTACTGGCTGATTGGGCAAACGGCAAGGTAGCCACAACGGGTCTTTCCTATCTAGGAACCATGTCAAATGCTCTGGCTACAACAGGTGTGGAAGGGCTAGAGGTCATTATTGCTGAGGCTGGCATTTCTTCTTGGTATGACTATTATCGGGAAAACGGGCTGGTAACAAGCCCCGGAGGCTATCCCGGTGAGGACTTGGATAGTCTGACCGCCTTGACCTACTCGAAAAGCCTACAGGCAGGTGATTTCCTACGGAACAAAATGCAATACCAGGCAGCACTTGAGGCAGAGAGACAGGCACTCGATCGCACATCTGGTGACTACAATTCCTACTGGCATAATCGCAACTATCTTCTGCATGCCGACAAGGTGAAGTGTGAAGTCGTGTTTACTCACGGATCACAGGACTGGAATGTCAAGCCAATCCATGTCTGGAACATGTTCCACGCCTTGCCAAAAGGAGTCCGCAAACACCTCTTCTTCCACAATGGTGCCCATGTATACATGAACAACTGGCAGTCCATTGACTTTAGAGAGTCAATGAATGCCTTACTGACTCAAAAATTGTTGGGGCAAGACAACCACTATCAACTCCCTCACATCATCTGGCAAGATAATAGCCGAGAACAATCTTGGATAGAACTGGAGCAGTTTGGCGCTTCCAAAAAGCAGCTATTTTCTCTGGGAAATGATAGCTGTACCATTCAAAATCAATACCCAGAAGAAACCTTCTCTCAATATGGTCAATCTTATCCACGTTTTCTAAAAGACCTCTTTGAGGACAAGGCCCAGCAGATTACGATTGATCTCCCTCTCACAAAAGACTTGCACGTAAATGGGCGAATACGCCTCAATCTCCGTGTCAAATCAAGCCTGGGAAAAGGACTCTTATCTGCACAGATTTTAGATGTAGGTTGCACCAAGCGCCTCGCCCCACTTCCTAGCATGAAAGCTCGAGCGAGTATTGACAACGGTCGCTTTTACGCTACAGAAAATCTGATGGAACTCCCATTTGTCGAAAGTCCTCACCGTGTCATTACAAAAGGCTACCTCAATCTACAAAATCGCACCAATCTCTTAACAGTTGAAGCCGTTCCCATCAATGAATGGATGGATATTGAATGGGAATTACAACCGACAATTTACAAGTTGAACAAAGAAAACACCCTCCGCATCGTTCTGTATACAACAGACTTTGAATGCACCATTCGCGATAATAGCAACTGGCAAATCGAAGTAGATTTGAAGCACTCGACAGTGACTATACCGCATGAATAAACCAATAACCTTTAACACATGACGTGCTATATCGTTCAGCTGAATAGCTAGAGGCTGGGCAAAAACTAGCTTCTCACAATAAAAAAACGAGCAATTCCAATTAGGAGTTGCTCGTTTTCCATTTCATGCTTTATAATTATAATAACCACAAAACAACTAGAAAGGCATGAAAATGTA
>NZ_MSPR01000039.1 GCF_001984715.1 Streptococcus azizii | reverse complement strand
ATATTCATTTTTACAATCATGAACGTTTTCAAGAGCGCAACAACGGCCTTGCCCCTCTTGAAATGAGGAACAAGGCCGTTGCTTAATCTTTTATTATTTCACTGTCCACTTGACAGGGAGCAGTTCATTTTGAGGTGGTGATTTTTTGCTAGTCTTTTTGATAGAAAAAGCATATCTATGAAATGACAGGTGCAGATTTGTGTAAAAAATGTATTTTGAAAGATAGTGTTCTTGTAATAGCATTGTTGCACTATATGCAAATTGATGAGGAACAGGGTAAAAAGTTGATTCAATCAATCCATTCAAGCTATTAGGATTTTCTAAAACATTTTGAAGATGCTGATGTATTTGCGAATCTCTCTTATCAGATATTGAAGGGGAGCTATCCCTACCCAGTTAATGAGGTTGCAGCAGATATGCTAAGGTATGTAGCCTATGACGTTAATAGGTTCCATGCACGGGATAAAATTGAGGAACTATTAGCTACAGGGGTAGAACCACTTATTGAGGAGATTTTAGAAAGATAGTCAATATTAGGGCTCTGTTCCGTTCCACAGTATAATCTTAAAATCATTTTCACTCCCTTTCGTCTATTAGTATAGAAGAAAGCTCTCAGCACACATAGAAGTTGTTGGTTTGTTAGTAAAACGCAAGTAACCTGTCTAGCTTGCTCTCTTGATTTCTAGCAAGCTACTTCAAAGGTCCACTGGACCTTTGAACTCCCACAGACGCATCACGTCGAGTGTGTTGCTCTGCTCATAAAAGCCTAAAAACCTTTGAACGAAAGGGATAATGAAAAGCCTTGATTGCAAGGCTTTTTACTTTGAGGTGGGTAAGTATCAGAGTGATAAAATTTTTGGAGTGAGTAGAAGTGATAGCTAGAAACTATCTCATTCTATTTCCATTTACCCTGTGGGATGTGTTTGTTTCCATTGACAAGGAGTTTTGTGGAATAGAAATGCCCTTTTTTTAAGTATTCTAGTATGGATAAAACAGGTATGGGTAAAACAAGGTAAAATAATGTTGATTTTACTTTACAATTATTTCATCTTTGTATATAATAGATAAAGTGTGTAATGGACACACCAAAAACGGTTAATCCGCTGAGACGTTGAGCACTCATGATTGGCAAGATAGGAGAAGAAAGAAACATGAATCCATTAATTCAAAGTTTGACCGAAGGTCAACTTCGTACTGACATCCCTGCATTCCGTCCTGGTGACACTGTACGTGTTCATGCGAAGGTTGTTGAGGGAACTCGCGAGCGTATCCAGATTTTTGAGGGAGTTGTTATCTCTCGTAAGGGTCAAGGTATCTCAGAAATGTATACTGTCCGTAAGATTTCTAGCGGTATCGGTGTAGAACGTACCTTCCCAATCCATACTCCACGTGTTGATAAGATTGAAGTGGTGCGCTATGGTAAAGTACGTCGTGCGAAATTGTACTACTTACGTGCATTGCAAGGGAAAGCTGCGCGTATTAAAGAAATCCGTCGCTAAAATAGTCCATAGGACGGTTTTAGTCGGGAAATGGGGAGACAGTGAAAGCTGTCTCTTTCTTTTATTGAGGATTCGTTTATCTTTTATGGAGTATAGTACCCAATAAAAATGCCAGTTCATCTTTTTAAAGGGAAACGACTGCAATATGGTATACTAGGATGAGACCCATATGGAGGAGATAGAAAATGGATAAACAATTTGTTCCATCTGTTTTATCAGATTTACGTCAGGATATTGTTCAAGTGCCAGAGATTATTAAAGAATGTAGTGGTATTCGCATCTATGGTCGTCGCATTCGCTCGGTTCTGTTCACAACAGATGTGGCGATTATTGCAAATCATAATGCAGATGCCATTCTGGCAGTCTATCCCTTTACTCCTAGCCCAGCTATTATTAAGAGTATTATGTTAGTCGCATCTGTTCCAGTCTTAGCAGGTGTCGGTGGAGGCTTGACAACAGGGATACGGTCGGCTAATATGAGTTTATTGTCTGAATCGGAAGGGGCTTATGCTGTTGTGGTCAATGGGCCAACCGATGTTAAGACGATTAGGGAAATCAATAAAGTGGTGGATATTCCCATTATTTACACAGTAGTGTCCGAAAAATCTGATTTAGTTTCCCGTATTGAGGCAGGAGTAGATATTCTGAATGTTTCTTGTGGTGTAGAAACTCCAGAGGTGGTGAAAAACATTCGGAAAAATTTTCCGACTTTTCCGATTATCGCAACAGGTGGTCCTACAGAAGATTCCATCCGGCGGGTGATTGAAGCGGGGGCCAATGCCATTTCTTATACAGCTCCAACCAATGGCGAACTATTTAAAGGAAAGATGGAAAAATACCGTCAGCATGCTAAAGATTAAATCGAGGATACCATCGGTCTTGCAATCTGCTCTTTTTTGAGGTAGAATAGAAGGGCAGGCTTCCCTTAGTTAAATGGATATAACAAATTCCTCCTAAGAATTAGTTGCAGGTTCGATTCCTGCAGGGGAGATAGAGATAGACTGAGCAGAAACGTTGAACCGACAGCGTTTTTTGTCGTTTGTTCAGCTATTTTTCAGAATGTGACAATTTGAATAGAATATGAATACTCTATCATAGTCAACATCAGAGTAGGTAGTATTCTTGACCAAGTATCCTTTGGATTTTTATTGAGTATTAGTCAATGACAGCTGTGGCTACCTTTAGGTATAAACTAAATGACTGATATGTAAAGCCCTTTGTCAAGTAAAAACAATCGAACTGATAAAAAATGAAAAGTATCTAGAAAGAGCCTAGTTCTTAGCTTCGGGCATTGGCCACTCTGATATTCGTGGATTGGTTACCTAC
>NZ_MSPR01000038.1 GCF_001984715.1 Streptococcus azizii | reverse complement strand
ACGTCTACCGTGAACTAGGCAGCTACCTACCGTACATTCCAAATGAGGAAAATCCAGGCGACCGTCCACCAGTACCGTACGATGAGACCCCGGAAAATCCAAGTGACAACCCGCCATTGCCACATATCCCTGGCTACACACCGAAAGATCCAGACGGTAACCCATTGAAGCCGGTTGATCCAGATGATCCAACGAAGGGCTACGTCCCACCTTCTATCATCGATCCAAATGACCCAGGTAAGGATACTCCAGTTCCTTATGAGAAGGATCCAGTGCCAAAAGTGAAAAAAGGTAAGGTTGTTGTTCACTACAAGGATACCAAGGGTAATACCATCAAGGATGACTATACGGATACCACTGACGCACCAGTCGGCACAGACTACAATACGGGTGAAAACGACAGTGAGAAACCAACCATCATCGAAAAAGATGGTAAGAAGTACAAGCTCATTCCAGAGCGGACAGAAGGTCAGGAAACTGGTCAAGTGGCAGAAGGGACTACTGAGGTGACCTACGTCTACCGTGAGCTAGGCAGCTACCTACCGTACATTCCAAATGAGGAAAACCCAGGCGATCGTCCACCAGTACCGTACGATGAGACCCCAGAAAACCCAAGTGACAACCCACCATTGCCACATATCCCTGGCTACACACCGAAAGATCCAGACGGTAACCCATTGAAGCCGGTTGATCCAGATGATCCAAGTAAGGGCTATGTCCCACCTTCTATCATCGATCCGAATGACCCAGGTACGGATACTCCAGTGCCGTACGAGAAGGATCCAGTTCCGGAAGTCAAGAAGGGCAGCGTCATCGTCCACTATAAGGACACTGAGGGTAATACCATCAAGGATGACTACACGGATACACCAGAGTCTCCAGTCGGTACAGACTACAATACGGGTGAAAATGACAGTGAGAAGCCAACCATCATCGAAAAAGATGGCAAGAAGTACAAGCTCATGCCAGAGCGGACTGAAGGTCAGGAAACTGGTCAGGTAGGGGAAGGGACTACTGAGGTTACCTACGTCTACCGTGAGCTAGGCAGCTACCTACCATATGTTCCGGGTGAGGAAAATCCAGGCGACCGTCCACCAGTACCGTACGATGAGACCCCGGAAAATCCAAGTGACAACCCGCCATTGCCACATATCCCTGGCTACACACCGAAAGATCCAGACGGTAACCCATTGAAGCCGGTTGATCCAGATGATCCAACGAAGGGCTATGTCCCACCTTCTATCATCGATCCGAATGACCCAGGTACGGATACTCCAGTTCCTTATGAGAAGGATCCAGTGCCAGAAGTGAAAAAAGGTAAGGTTGTTGTTCACTACAAGGATACCAAGGGTAATACCATCAAGGATGACTACACGGATACCACTGACGCACCAGTCGGTACAGACTACAATACGGGTGAAAATGACAGTGAGAAGCCAACCATCATCGAAAAAGATGGCAAGAAGTACAAGCTCATGCCAGAGCGGACTGAAGGTCAGGAAACTGGTCAAGTGGTAGAGGGCAACACAGATGTCACCTACGTCTACCGTGAGCTAGGCAGCTACCTACCGTACATTCCAAATGAGGAAAACCCAGGTGACCGTCCACCAGTACCGTACGATGAGACCCCAGAAAACCCAAGTGATAACCCACCATTGCCACATATCCCTGGCTACACACCGAAAGATCCAGACGGCAACCCATTGAAGCCGGTTGATCCAGATGATCCAACGAAGGGCTATGTCCCACCTTCTATCACCGATCCGAATGACCCAGGTACGGATACTCCAGTGCCGTACGAAAAGGATCCAGTTCCGGAAGTGAAAAAAGGTAAGGTTGTTGTTCATTACAAGGATACCAAGGGTAATACCATCAAGGATGACTACACGGATACCACTGACGCACCAGTCGGCACAGACTACAATACGGGTGAAAACGACAGTGAGAAGCCAACCATCATCGAAAAAGATGGCAAGAAGTACAAGCTCATGCCAGAGCGGACTGAAGGTCAGGAAACTGGTAAGGTGGTAGAGGGCAACACAGATGTCACCTACGTCTACCGTGAGCTAGGCAGCTACCTACCATATGTTCCGGGTGAGGAAAATCCAGGCGACCGTCCACCAGTACCGTACGATGAGACCCCAGAAAATCCAAGTGACAACCCACCATTGCCACATATTCCTGGCTACACACCGAAAGATCCAGACGGTAACCCATTGAAACCGGTTGATCCAGATGATCCAAGCAAGGGCTACGTCCCACCTTCTATCATCGATCCAAATGACCCAGGTAAGGATACTCCAGTTCCTTATGAGAAGGATCCAGTGCCAGAAGTGAAAAAAGGTAAGGTTGTTGTTCACTACAAGGATACCAAGGGTAATACCATCAAGGATGACTACACGGATACCACTGACGCACCAGTCGGCACAGACTACAATACGGGTGAAAACGACAGTGAGAAACCAACCATCATCGAAAAAGATGGTAAGAAGTACAAGCTCATTCCAGAGCGGACAGAAGGTCAGGAAACTGGTCAAGTGGCAGAAGGGACTACTGAGGTTACCTACGTCTACCGTGAGCTAGGCAGCTACCTACCATATGTTCCGGGTGAGGAAAATCCAGGCGACCGTCCACCAGTACCGTACGATGAGACCCCGGAAAATCCAAGTGACAACCCGCCATTGCCACATATTCCTGGCTACACACCGAAAGATCCAGACGGTAACCCATTGAAGCCGGTTGATCCAGATGATCCAAGCAAGGGCTACGTCCCACCTTCTATCATCGATCCAAATGATCCAGGTAAGGACACTCCAGTGCCGTATGAGAAGGATCCAGTGCCGGAAGTGAAAAAAGGTAAGGTTGTTGTTCATTACAAGGATACCAAGGGTAACACCATCAAGGATGACTACACGGATACCACTGACGCACCAGTCGGCACAGACTACAATACGGGTGAAAACGACAGCGAGAAACCAACCATCATCGAAAAAGATGGTAAGAAGTACAAGCTCATTCCAGAGCGGACAGAAGGTCAGGAAACTGGTAAGGTGGTAGAGGGCAACACAGATGTCACCTACGTCTACCGTGAGCTAGGCAGCTACCTACCATATGTTCCGGGTGAGGAAAACCCAGGCGACCGTCCACCAGTACCGTACGATGAGACCCCGGAAAACCCAAGTGATAACCCACCATTGC
>NZ_MSPR01000037.1 GCF_001984715.1 Streptococcus azizii | reverse complement strand
AACGCCTATTATAGGAACTTACCCGAATCGTGGGAGGTAAGCACATTAGGTAATATTATTAATCTCATTTCAGGTAGAGATTTACGTATCAATAAAATTATTGAGCAACCTGATTTAGAGGGTATACCTTATATCACAGGTGCAAGTGATTTTCATGATGGAACTGTAGTTACCAACCGACAGACACTTGAACCTCAGGTTACTTCAGAAATTGGTGATATTTTAATAACCGTAAAAGGAACTGTAGGGAAATTAGGTATCAATCCTTATTTCAAAGCTCATATTGCTAGACAAGTTATGGCAATTAGTCCATATGTATTAGACAAAATATTTTTACAATACTTTTTGTTATATAAAATTTTTGAGATTAAATCACAAAGTCAGAGTATGATACCTGGAATTTCTAGAGAGGTTCTTTTAAAATTAACAATCCAATTACCACCTAAAGAAGAACAAAAGCGAATTTCTAACTTTATTCAACTAGTATTTGAAGTAATTGATCAAGTGAATTAAATAAATTAACTATTTTTTCTTGACTAATGAGTGATGGGACAAAAAATCTAATATTCAATAGTTTCTCCTTATCCAGTGTTGGTAGAGCAGAGCCCTTGGTATATCTTGAAAAATCTATTTTTTGCCAGATTAAATATGCGTATTCATGATTAAGTATTTGATACGGTGTAAAAGTCCCCGTATTTAAGTCTACTGCTGATAAATTTGACAAAATTCTTTTCTTATCGGTTAAAACTGCTCCACCATTTTTAGGAAAGACTATTGTACCTGAAGGAAAAATCTTAAATTTTAGATTTGATTTTATAAATAATGATGTGAATCGTAAATACTTTTCGTTACCTGCTGTATTCATATCAGATATTTTAAAATATGGAATATCTTCATGATTCATTAAAGAGGATAATTCAGTTTTTTTCGGAGTTTTACCTCCACTGTATATACCTAAATCTCTAAGTTTAAACATCTTCCCATAATAGGCGTTACTATAAAATCGAGTAGGGACTAATTTCTAGTCCCTCTCACACCACCGTGCATGCCGTTCGGCACACGGCGGTTCAACTAACTTTTAACGCATGTCGTTTTAGATAATAATCTAAGCAGGAAACCAGTCCACGTTTAGCGAGGACTGGTTTTGATATGGCACGTTTCAGTACTGACCTCTGAGCCACTAATTGATAGTGGTCTCCCCAGCCAGATACTTTATCCGCTATCCACTTCGGTACTCCTAGTCTGAGAAGCCCCCATAGTCGCCTAGATTTCTTCTTCCATTGTTTCCAGATTACAACTCTAATTCGTGTTCTCAACCGTTCGTCAATCTCTGCCATGGCAGATTTCATATTCGTCAAGGCGAAATAGTTTATCCAGCCTCGGATAAGCCAGTTGAGTTTCTCAATACGACTGTCCAAGTCAATGCTCCATTTGCGTGTTGTTAGTTTCTTGAGTTTTCTCTTGAAACTCTGTACGCTATCTTGGTGCGGACGGCTTTTCTAGCCCTCCGGTGACTTCCAGAATCCAAACCCTAAATACTTCAGTTTGCCTGGTCTCATAATCTTGGTCTTAGTCATATTGACTTTCAATCCTAATCGTTTTTCGATGAAGCGACTAACAGAATACATGACACGTTTGGAAGCTACTTCGCTCCCTACGGCGATGACGCAATCATCTGCGTAGCGGACGAAGCGAAGCCCTCGACTTTCCAACTCTTTATCCAACTCAGTGAACATGATATTAGATAGGAGCGGTGACAGATTTCCTCCTTGGGGGATTCCCACAAAGGTTTTATGCCGTTGTCCGTTGATGACCACCCCTGAATGAAGGTACTTACGAATCAGAGATTCTGTATCCCCATCCTGGATGATGTTATGAACAAGGGACATCAGTCTATCTTGAGGAACTGTATCGAAGAACTTCTCAAGGTCTATGTCCACTATCCACTCATAGCCATCATTGAGGTATTCTAATAACTGGATAATGGCTTGTTCGCATGACCGATTTGGTCTGAATCCGTAACTCCTCTCAGAGAAACAGGGTTCACAGATAGGGCTGAGGACTTGGACAATAGCTTGTTGTATCATTCTATCCATGACCGTTGGGATGCCTAGCTGGCGAACTCCGCCATTAGGTTTGGGAATTTCAACTCGTAGAACTGGTTGAGGTTTGTATTTCCTCTGTTTTATGAGTTATTTGGTTGGTCGCCAGTGTTGGCGGAGATAGTTATCTATGTCATCAATGGTGATGCCATCAATTCCAGCTGAGCCTTTGTTAGCTTTCACTTGATTGTAGGCTTCAAGCATATTAGAGCGAGATAGAATAGTATCTAGTAACTTTGACATGTGGGTATTCCTTTCTTGTTTCGGTGTCTGAGTGACATCTTATATTGATGAACTTTCCTCCGGTCAATACGTGACCGCATCCAGCTCTATCAGACCGCTAATTTTACAGACACAAGTGAAGTAGGTATACTTCGGTTAATTGTTCAGCCCTTCGCTCCATTTCTATTACAGAAACTTCATCGCTACTATGGCATCAGCTGACTTCTCATGATTCGTTGTTACTACGTCTGGGACGCTCATGAGACCTCACGGGATAAGCCGTACATCTTTCATCGTTTACTCTCGTGATTTACGTATATAGGTTACGACTACCTTTTTGGACTTTAGAGTTTTAAGCCCCCTCATCCTCTATATACGCCTTTATATCACGTTTCTATTCGTAGAGCCACGATTTCGCTATCCCTTCCTCTCCCCGCTACCTCACGATAGTCAGGCTTGGGAGTCGCTATTGGGTTCACCGGTAGCAGGTGTCCACAGAGGACTTACACCTCAGATGTACGGCATGCCCGTCGTACTTAACAATAGGCATCAGAAGCTAATCTGATGCCTATTGCTATTACCATGTTACTATTTTATCTACAATAGCCTGCTGTTCACTAGATGTTCTGCGGAGATATATCCGCGTCGTTTCTATTGATTCATGACCCAATAAATCTGCTAATAGTGAAATATCATTAAATTTTTCTAAAAATCTTTTAGCGTACATATGTCTAAAAGAGTGAGGGTATACAACGTTAGTATCTAACTGATATTTTATCGCATAGCTTTTGAGCTGTTGTGCGATACCTCGTGTTGTTATTGGTTGGTCGAATCGATTTAAAAATAGATAGCCTGACTGTCGCTGTTCATCAGATAGCCATTTCAGTGTCTCATTCTTCAATCGTTTTGGAATATATAATCGTCGTATTTTTCCACCTTTTGAGTAAATATCAAAATGCCCCACTTGAACATGCTCCACTTTTAATTTTACAATTTCGCTTACACGAGCACCTGTTGCACCCAAGTACCAGACAACAAAGTACCATTTAGTATTTTTATCTTGTCTAAGTTTTCGTTTCAAAAATAGATAGTCTGCATAGCTTATAACATCCTCTAAAAAATTCTTCTGCTGAATTTTTAAAGCTCGTAAGCATAAGTCGGAACGTCCTATAAACTTTAGATAATGGTTAAGTCCCTGAATTCTAAGGTTTATTGTCTTGGGTTTAAAATGCTCCATCAAAAATCCCTTATACTCTAAGATAGATTCTAATTTTATTTCATAATTTCTATTAAAATATCTAACGGTATAAAGATAAGACTGTATAGTATTGGGAGCAAGATTTTGCTTTCGCAAGTGTAATTCAAATTGTTTGAGTTGTTCCATTATATTCTCCTGTAATCAAAAAATTTGAAATTCCCCCGCACCTAAGTATTATACAGGAACATAATAGAAATAAATAAGCTTACAGTTATTTTTTGCTGTAAGCTTATTTTAAAATATTCCACTAGCATACCATTTTCAAAACATTGAAGATATTTTCGATAAATAGTGAAATTCTTTTTTGCTCTGCTAGAGGTGGGACAGCCAAAGGTAGTTTTTTTGTCTTTTCGATTGTCAATGTTCCAACAGTAGTTCCGCTAGTGCTATCAATTAGCTGCTTTATTATAGAAGAATCTAAAGATAATTCAATATAACTTGACTCAGTAAATCCAAGATATTGTAACCACACAACGTTTCCATCTTTGAAATAGATTTTAGCATCTTTTGGTACTGTATACGTAACTCCTAGAGTTCCAACTCCTGTAACTAGAATGTCTCTAAAACTCGGAATACCAGAAGATTTTATTTTTTCTTGATATGTCCCTTCTGAAATATATATTGGATTTTTTAACGGTAATTTCTTTTTTAAGGAGACTATTTCTCTAGCTCTATAAAAAGGAACACCTTCTTCTTTCCATTCACTTTGTAGGACTCGTTTACTCGAGGTAATATGATATAAATTTCCTAAAGTTGTTACCTCCCACGATTCGGGTAAGTTCCTATAATAGGCGTT
>NZ_MSPR01000036.1 GCF_001984715.1 Streptococcus azizii | reverse complement strand
GTAGGTAACCAATCCACGAATATCAGAGTGGCCAATGCCCGAAGCTAAGAACTAGGCTCTTTCTAGATACTTTTCATTTTTTATCAGTTCGATTGTTTTTACTTGACAAAGGGCTTTACATATCAGTCATTTAGTTTATACCTAGAGGTAGCCACAGCTGTAATTGACTAAATCTGAAACAGTTGCGTCTCTTTTATTACTTCGATGAGTGAAAAGCTCCAGTGGAGGTTTTCAGCCTACCACCTTTCATTAAAAAAGTGGTCGTTAGAAACTCCGTTTCCCTATTTCCAACCTTGCCCACTTCGCTCTCAAATTTCTAGGCTCAGGCTGAAACAGTTCACCGAACTGTTTCACTCTCCCAGATGATTGGAACTCACTTTGCCGTACTCTACGATTGTTACTGACTATCGTCAGTATGATTTCCAACCTTCAACAGTCATTGGACTGTTGAAGCAACCTGCAGCACGTTGCCTAGTAATAAAAGCAAACTAAAAGACTATATCTGCTCTCCAAGGGTGTAGGAGAGTTTGAGTGTCTATGGGGAGAGATGGCTATTGCCACACTAAAAAAGCCCACACAAAAAGGAGATACATGACATTTAGGAGCCTACTGGTGAAGTATTGGGTACGCAAAAGAACGCAGTGTGACTGCTGATGAGTACGTCCTAACTTTAACAAATAGGCTTATTTGTCCATGTCTCCTTACCTCCGTATATAATTGCCTCCACTATATCATAGAAAGAGGGGGCTGTCAAGATACCGTGGCTAATTTTCATGCCTATATCGTGGAAAATAACTCGTCTGATGTGGTCAAGCGTGCTACTTTTTGGTATAATGAATAGACTATACCCTAAAGGATGAGATATGAACTTAGAAGATTTAAAGAAACGCCAAGAGAAGATTCGGAACTTCTCCATTATTGCCCATATTGACCATGGAAAGTCCACGTTGGCAGATCGTATTTTAGAAAAGACCGAGACAGTTTCAAGCCGTGAAATGCAGGCTCAATTACTAGATAGCATGGATTTGGAGCGTGAACGTGGGATTACGATTAAACTCAATGCCATCGAGCTAAACTATACTGCTCAAGATGGCGAAACCTATATTTTTCACTTGATTGATACTCCAGGGCATGTCGACTTTACCTATGAAGTTTCGCGGTCTCTTGCTGCCTGTGAGGGGGCGATTTTGGTTGTTGATGCAGCGCAGGGGATTGAAGCCCAAACCTTGGCCAATGTCTATCTAGCCTTGGATAACGATTTGGAAATCCTGCCGATTATCAATAAGATTGATCTGCCGGCGGCAGATCCAGAACGGGTACGCCAGGAAATTGAAGATGTGATTGGACTCGATGCGAGTGAGGCGGTCCCAACTTCTGCTAAGGCAGGTATTGGTATTGAGGAAATTTTGGAGCAGATTGTTGCGAAAGTTCCTGCTCCAGCAGGGGATGTGACCGCTCCTTTGAAAGCCTTGATTTTTGACTCTGTTTACGATGCCTACAGGGGAGTTATCCTTCAGGTACGAATCATGGATGGTGTGGTTAAACCAGGAGACACTATTCAAATGATGAGCAATGGCAAGACTTTTGATGTGACGGAAGTAGGGATTTTCACCCCCAAGGCTGTGGGGCGTGACTATCTCGCAACAGGAGATGTTGGCTATATTGCTGCCTCCATTAAGACAGTAGCGGATACTCGTGTCGGCGATACAGTCACCCTGGCGACCAATCCAGCAGATGCACCGCTTGAAGGCTACAAGCAGATGAATCCCATGGTTTTTGCAGGCATTTACCCGATTGACTCCAATAAATACAACGATCTCCGAGAGGCGCTTGAAAAGTTACAGCTCAATGATGCGAGCCTGCAATTTGAACCTGAAACCTCTCAGGCACTCGGTTTTGGTTTCCGCTGTGGCTTTTTAGGCTTATTACATATGGATGTTATACAGGAGCGTATTGAGCGGGAGTTCAATATCGACTTGATTATGACAGCTCCGTCGGTGGTCTACCATGTCAATATGACAGATGGGGAAACTGTTGAAGTATCGAATCCCTCTGAGTTTCCAGACCCAACTAAGATTGATAATATTGAAGAGCCTTATGTAAAAGCGCAAATCATGGTACCGCAGGAGTATGTTGGAGCAGTCATGGAGTTAGCGCAGCGCAAGCGTGGGGACTTTGTAACGATGGATTACATTGATGACAATCGTGTCAATGTCATCTACCAAATCCCGCTAGCGGAAATTGTCTTTGATTTCTTTGATAAATTAAAATCCTCGACACGTGGCTATGCTAGCTTCGATTATGAAATCTCCGAGTATCGTCCATCGAAATTGGTGAAAATGGACATTCTCTTAAATGGCGACAAGGTCGATGCCCTTAGCTTTATTGTCCATAAAGAATTTGCTTATGAACGTGGTAAGCTCATTGTGGACAAACTGAAGAAAATTATTCCTCGTCAGCAGTTTGAGGTGCCGATTCAGGCGGCTATTGGTCAAAAAATTGTTGCACGAAGTGACATCAAGGCCCTTAGGAAAAATGTCTTGGCCAAATGCTATGGAGGAGATGTGTCCCGCAAGCGTAAGCTCCTTGAAAAACAAAAAGCCGGGAAAAAACGCATGAAAGCTATCGGAAGCGTCGAAGTCCCACAAGAAGCCTTCCTCAGCGTATTGAGCATGGATGAGGAATAAAACAGTCCGGCGGACTGTTTTATCCCTCGCATGTCAATGTGAAAGCGAGGCAGTATAGTAGTGTGCTATTTTATCCCTCGCATGTCAATGTGACAGCGAGGTAGTATTGTAGCGGACTGTTTTATCCCCAAGCCAACAAACACGCAAGCGCGGGCAGCACAGTGTGCTATTTTATCCCTCGCATGTCAATGTGACAGCGAGGCAGTATAGTAGTGTGCTATTTTATCCCCAAGCCAACAAACACGCAAGCGCGGGCAGTCCAGTGGACTGTTTTATCCCTCGCATGTAATGTGAAAGCGAGGTAGTATTTTAGCGGACTATTTTATCCCTCGCATGTCAATGTGACAGCGAGGTAGTATTTTAGTGGACTGTTTTATCCCCAAGTTAACAAACACGCAAGTGCGGGCAGCACTGTGTGCTATTTATCTCGTATTACTATCTATTAGAGTATCACGGTTATCCAAGTTGAAAAGGAGAATAGGATGAAAAAGAAATTAGTTGCAACCATGCTTACTTTATTGGCAGTGGCGACCATTGCTGCATGCGGAAAAAGTGGTGGCACCTCCACCTCGGATTCGTCATCTACTAGTAGCACAAGTTCAAAGGAGCTTAACAAGCAGGAACATACAAGAGACGTGCAACGGATTGGTTCAGATGAGTATGGCTATATCACTATTCCAAAAGACTGGCTTCCCTTTAGGGACTTAAAAGGCGGTGATGACATTCAATATACTGACGGGACAGGCTACAACATCGTTACCTTAAATGCTTTTACGAGAGAAAAGGCCAATATTGAGGCTGGAGAAGAGCTGACGGCTGAAATGATTGCGAATCGGATATACTACAGCTGGGAAGGCAATACGAATGTCGATGAGATATGGGGAGCAAAAACGACTGTTTCAGGTCATGAGACCTTTCAGGTTAATGTTATCATGAAATCAGGTCAGTATTTGATTAGTTGGCTGTTTAAGGAAGGAGACAAGGTCTACCTGATTGTATTTGAAGGAAGCAAGGAAGTCCTTGCAGAGATGATTGATGATATTGAGCATACTTGGAGCAAAGAAAAAGATTGATACTCGTCAAGCCTTGCTACCATCCACTCGCTTCGGTGAACTGTTTCAGCTGGTCACCCAAAAACACGAAAGTGACCATAGAAGCCCGAACTTGTACTCTTTAAAAATCTACCTCTGACTAGGCAATGAAACCACAGGTAAAACTCTGTTCTTTCTTGTTTTAAGGGAACAGGCTGAAAACCTCCACTGGAGCTTTTCACTCGTCAGATTTCCTATTTTCGCTTTGAGTTTTTTACAGGCTTTGTATCTTGTGGAATTGAGTTCAGCCTAAAACCTCGGAAAAAAGATAGGCTTTCTTGTGTTCATCGGACACTGCAGCAACCTCCTATTTTTCATTCGGTTTTTACACGCCCTTTGTATCTTGGAATTGAGTTCGGACTAAGGTCTGTGTGAAAAAGATAATTCTTCCTAGCTTCAAAGGTATAGTATACCTTTGAAGGCGGGAAGTAGGAGTTTGCCCCAGCAAACTCTCAGCTACCCTCTGCGTCAGAATTCCTATTTTCACTTAGACCTTTTAACGTCCTCACATCTTAATTGAACACGGGCTACGAGCTGTGCAAAAAAGAGAGCTTTTCCTAGCTTCAAAGGTATGGTATACCTTTGAAGGCGGGAAATGGGAGTTTGCCAGAGCAAACTCTCAGCTACCCTCTGCGTCAAAACTCCTATTTTTGCTTTGCTCGCTTCAACAGTCTAGGAATAGACTGTTGAAGGTTGGAAATAGAGCGAGTGCAACTCGTGTCAAACGCCCTTTGTATCTTAGTTTACTGTCGATGTTTATTGAGCATAAATATGCTGAAAAATCGCCTTTCTGTTTGGCAGAAAGGCGATTTTGTATAGTCTTTTCGTTTACTTTTAGTACTTGCTCCACTAGTCTGGGAGAGTGAAACAGTTCGGTGAACTGTTTCAGCCTGAGCCTAGAAATTTGAGAGCGAAGTGGGCAAGGTTGGAAATAGGGAAACGGAGTTTCTAACGACCACTTTTTTAATGAAAGGTGGTAGGCTGAAAACCTCCACTGGAGCTTTTCACTCATCGAAGTAATAAAAGAGACGCAACTGTTTCAGATTTAGTCAATTACAGCTGTGGCTACCTCTAGGTATAAACTAAATGACTGATATGTAAAGCCCTTTGTCAAGTAAAAACAATCGAACTGATAAAAAATGAAAAGTATCTAGAAAGAGCCTAGTTCTTAGCTTCGGGCATTGGCCACTCTGATATTCGTGGATTGGTTACCTAC
>NZ_MSPR01000035.1 GCF_001984715.1 Streptococcus azizii | reverse complement strand
GCTAAGCAACTACCTTATCTCACAGGGGGCAACCCCCAACTACTTCCGGCGTTCTAGGGCTTAACTGCTGTGTTCGGCATGGGTACAGGTGTATCTCCTAGGCTATCGTCACTTAACTGTAGTGGTTTATCCACTGAAAATTGAATACCTATATTCTAACAAGATAACCGACGCTTGTCAATATTGTACTTATATTGGATAAGTCCTCGAGCGATTAGTATTGGTCCGCTCCATTGCTCACACAACTTCCACTTCCAACCTATCTACCTGATCTTCTCTCAGGGCTCTTACTAACTTGCGTTATGGGAAATCTCATCTTGAGGTGGGTTTCACACTTAGATGCTTTCAGCGTTTATCCCGTCCCTACGTAGCTATCCAGCCATGCCTCTGGCGAGACAACTGGTACACCAGCGGTAAGTCCACTCTGGTCCTCTCGTACTAGGAGCAGATCCTCTCAAATTTCCTACGCCCGCGACGGATAGGGACCGAACTGTCTCACGACGTTCTGAACCCAGCTCGCGTGCCGCTTTAATGGGCGAACAGCCCAACCCTTGGGACCGACTACAGCCCCAGGATGCGACGAGCCGACATCGAGGTGCCAAACCTCCCCGTCGATGTGAACTCTTGGGGGAGATAAGCCTGTTATCCCCAGGGTAGCTTTTATCCGTTGAGCGATGGCCCTTCCATGCGGAACCACCGGATCACTAAGCCCGACTTTCGTCCCTGCTCGAGTTGTAGCTCTCGCAGTCAAGCTCCCTTATACCTTTACACTCTGCGATTGATTTCCAACCAATCTGAGGGAACCTTTGGGCGCCTCCGTTACCTTTTAGGAGGCGACCGCCCCAGTCAAACTGCCCGTCAGACACTGTCTCCGATAGGGGTCACCTATCCGGGTTAGAGTGGCCATAACACAAGGGTAGTATCCCAACAGCGCCTCCTACGAAACTGGCGTCCCGTATTCATCGGCTCCTACCTATCCTGTACATGTGGTACAGACACTCAATATCAAACTGCAGTAAAGCTCCATGGGGTCTTTCCGTCCTGTCGCGGGTAACCTGCATCTTCACAGGTACTAAAATTTCACCGAGTCTCTCGTTGAGACAGTGCCCAAATCATTACGCCTTTCGTGCGGGTCGGAACTTACCCGACAAGGAATTTCGCTACCTTAGGACCGTTATAGTTACGGCCGCCGTTTACTGGGGCTTCAATTCAGATCGTCGCTTACGCTAAACCCTCCTCTTAACCTTCCAGCACCGGGCAGGCGTCACCCCCTATACATCATCTTACGATTTAGCAGAGAGCTGTGTTTTTGATAAACAGTTGCTTGGGCCTATTCACTGCGGCTGACATCTAGTCAGCACCCCTTCTCCCGAAGTTACGGGGTCATTTTGCCGAGTTCCTTAACGAGAGTTCTCTCGATCACCTGAGGCTACTCGCCTCGACTACCTGTGTCGGTTTGCGGTACGGGTAGAGTATGATACATCGCTAGAAGATTTTCTTGGCAGTGTGACGTCACTAACTTCGCTACTAAACTTCGCTCCCCATCACAGCTCAATGTTACAGATATAAGCATTTGACTCATATCACACCTCACTGCTTGGACAGGCTCTTCCAGTCGCCTGCTTTAGTTAGCCTACTGCGTCCCTCCATCACTTCATACTCTAGTACAGGAATCTCAACCTGTTGTCCATCGGATACACCTTTCGGTCTCTCCTTAGGTCCCGACTAACCCAGGGCGGACGAGCCTTCCCCTGGAAACCTTAGTCTTACGGTGGATGGGATTCTCACCCATCTTGCGCTACTCATACCGGCATTCTCACTTCTATGCGTTCCAGCACTCCTCACGGTATACCTTCTCCACACATAGAACGCTCTCCTACCATACCACTTAGTGGTATCCACAGCTTCGGTAAATTGTTTTAGCCCCGGTACATTTTCGGCGCAGGGTCACTCGACTAGTGAGCTATTACGCACTCTTTGAATGAATAGCTGCTTCTAAGCTAACATCCTAGTTGTCTGTGCAACCCCACATCCTTTTCCACTTAACAATTATTTGGGGACCTTAGCTGGTGGTCTGGGCTGTTTCCCTTTCGACTACGGATCTTAGCACTCGCAGTCTGACTGCCGATCATATCTTCTTGGCATTCGGAGTTTATCTGAGATTGGTAATCCGAGATGGACCCCTCACCCAAACAGTGCTCTACCTCCAAGAGACTTCATATCGACGCTAGCCCTAAAGCTATTTCGGAGAGAACCAGCTATCTCCAAGTTCGTTTGGAATTTCTCCGCTACCCACAAGTCATCCAAGCACTTTTCAACGTGCCCTGGTTCGGTCCTCCAGTGCGTTTTACCGCACCTTCAACCTGCTCATGGGTAGGTCACATGGTTTCGGGTCTATAACATGATACTATACCGCCCTCTTCAGACTCGGTTTCCCTACGGCTCCGTCTCTTCAACTTAACCTCGCATCATATCATAACTCGCCGGTTCATTCTACAAAAGGCACGCTCTCACCCATTAACGGGCTCGAACTTCTTGTAGGCACACGGTTTCAGGTTCTCTTTCACTCCCCTCCCGGGGTGCTTTTCACCTTTCCCTCACGGTACTGGTTCACTATCGGTCACTAGGGAGTATTTAGGGTTGGGAGATGGTCCTCCCAGATTCCGACGGGATTTCGCGTGTCCCGCCGTACTCAGGATACTGCTAGGTACAAAATCTGTTTCGTGTACGAGGCTCTCACTCTCTCTGGCTAACCTTCCCAGATTATTCCACTACAAATCTTGAGTCCACATTGCAGTCCTACAACCCCGAAGAGTAAACTCTTCGGTTTGCCCTCCTGCCAGTTCGCTCGCCGCTACTATGGCAATCGCTTTTGCTTTCTCTTCCTGCAGCTACTTAGATGTTTCAGTTCACTGCGTCTTCCCTCACTCAGTCTTAACAACTGAGGATGACAGGCTCTACCTGCCGGGTTCCCCCATTCGGACATCTCTGGATCGATGCTTACTTACAGCTCCCCAAAGCATTTCGTCGTTCGTCACGTCCTTCATCGGCTCCTAGTGCCAAGGCATCCACCGTGCGCCCTTATTAACTTAACCTTATTAACCTAGTCTTTTTAACTAGAAAACTCATTAAATATTCACAGCGTTTCGGTTTATTTTCTTGTTACTATTTGATATAGATATTCAATTTTCAATGGACAAATCTAAGATACTAAGACCGTCCCAACTTGTTGGGCATTTTCGTAGAAAAATAGGAAACTGACGTAGTGTCGCTAGACACTAGGAAGGTTATCTTTTTTCCTAGAAAATGAGGTCGTGTTCAATTACTTGAACAATATCTTTCTTATTTAGGATACTCAACACTTTATCATCAAGTAGTTGAACTCGAAACTAATTTCCTAGGAAAATAGATAAATCGTCTTGTGTTCTTCAAACACTTCTTCGATTTCCTAATTTTCTACGGAAATTTTCGCAAGCGAACCGTTTCTCGTATCCTATGGAGCCTAGCGGGATCGAACCGCTGACCTCCTGCGTGCAAAGCAGGCGCTCTCCCAGCTGAGCTAAGGCCCCGTACATACTATATGTACCTGTTAACGTTAATGAGTTTGTTTTACAAAACCCCTCAAAATTAAAGAAGACTACGTACAGGTTTCCGTAACGCATAACAGATTGAGTAATTGTACTCAGGCTAAAAAGCTAGTGATTTAGATAAACCACCTTGTATGCAAGCATACTGCGTTGGTTTCCTAAAATCATACGCTTTTCTGACGCCTTCTGTTACTTGTTTTTCCTTAGAAAGGAGGTGATCCAGCCGCACCTTCCGATACGGCTACCTTGTTACGACTTCACCCCAATCATCTATCCCACCTTAGGCGGCTGGCTCCGTAACGGTTACCTCACCGACTTCGGGTGTTACAAACTCTCGTGGTGTGACGGGCGGTGTGTACAAGGCCCGGGAACGTATTCACCGCGGCGTGCTGATCCGCGATTACTAGCGATTCCGACTTCATGTAGGCGAGTTGCAGCCTACAATCCGAACTGAGACTGGCTTTAAGAGATTAGCTTGCCGTCACCGACTTGCGACTCGTTGTACCAGCCATTGTAGCACGTGTGTAGCCCAGGTCATAAGGGGCATGATGATTTGACGTCATCCCCACCTTCCTCCGGTTTATTACCGGCAGTCTCGCTAGAGTGCCCAACTCAATGATGGCAACTAACAATAAGGGTTGCGCTCGTTGCGGGACTTAACCCAACATCTCACGACACGAGCTGACGACAACCATGCACCACCTGTCTCCTCTGTCCCGAAGGAAAATCCTATCTCTAGGACGGTCAGAGGGATGTCAAGACCTGGTAAGGTTCTTCGCGTTGCTTCGAATTAAACCACATGCTCCACCGCTTGTGCGGGCCCCCGTCAATTCCTTTGAGTTTCAACCTTGCGGTCGTACTCCCCAGGCGGAGTGCTTAATGCGTTAGCTCCGGCACTGAGTCCCGGAAAGGACCCAACACCTAGCACTCATCGTTTACGGCGTGGACTACCAGGGTATCTAATCCTGTTCGCTACCCACGCTTTCGAGCCTCAGCGTCAGTTACAGACCAGAGAGCCGCTTTCGCCACCGGTGTTCCTCCATATATCTACGCATTTCACCGCTACACATGGAATTCCACTCCCCCCTTCTGCACTCAAGTTTGACAGTTTCAAAAGCGTACTATGGTTGAGCCACAGCCTTTTACTTCTGACTTATCAAACCGCCTGCGCTCGCTTTACGCCCAATAAATCCGGACAACGCTCGGGACCTACGTATTACCGCGGCTGCTGGCACGTAGTTAGCCGTCCCTTTCTGGTAAGGTACCGTCACTTAGCGGATTTTCCACTCCCGCTAACGTTCTTCTCTTACAACAGAGCTTTACGATCCGAAAACCTTCTTCACTCACGCGGCGTTGCTCGGTCAGGGTTCCCCCCATTGCCGAAGATTCCCTACTGCTGCCTCCCGTAGGAGTCTGGGCCGTGTCTCAGTCCCAGTGTGGCCGATCACCCTCTCAGGTCGGCTATGTATCGTCGCCTTGGTGAGCCGTTACCCCACCAACTAGCTAATACAACGCAGGTCCATCTGGTAGTGAAGCACTTGCTTCTTTCAAAAAGATAACATGTGTCATCTTCTATTATGCGGTATTAGCTATCGTTTCCAATAGTTATCCCCCGCTACCAGGCAGGTTACCTACGCGTTACTCACCCGTTCGCAACTCTTCCAGAAGAGCAAGCTCTCCTTTTAGCGTTCTACTTGCATGTATTAGGCACGCCGCCAGCGTTCGTCCTGAGCCAGGATCAAACTCTCATTAAAATAATCGTTTG
>NZ_MSPR01000034.1 GCF_001984715.1 Streptococcus azizii | reverse complement strand
ATTGACCGATTGATTGCGCATACTCCTGTTGGATTTGCTGCTGGCGGTACTGAACCGCCTGGGCATGCGCTTGGGCCCTCAGTTGAGATTCCTGTTGCTGAATATACTCATAGGCAGAAGAAGTCGGCACATAGCTTGGGACATAGGTGTAGCTATAGACCCCGGTCTGTTGTTGGCGAATCTGATGGGCCTCATGTTCAGGGGTCGTCGGCACATAGAGAGTTCCGTCCTTGGGGTTAATTAACGGTTTGGGCTGCGTATAGCGAGGACCCTTACCATCCGGCAACATCTTTCTAAAATGCCCGCTTGGATCGGTATAGTTAACAGGATTGTTCTGCACATAGGCATAACGATTTTGACTGAGCGGATTGCTTCGGCTACCCGAGTAGGAATCCTCGGTTAAGAAGGTCCCTGCCCTGCTATCATAGTACCTTGCCCGCAGGTAATCCAGCCCTGTACCATCTCTAGCCTCCCCATTGTAGGCATACGGATTGCCTGTTTCGTCTGTGCTAGACTGGGTGGCTCCATAGAGTTGGTATTTGCTGGACGCCACCGCTTGCCCGTCCTTGGTCAAGCCAGTAACGCTACCACTTTGTGTCGCTAGGTACTGATACGTATCCCCTGTCCTATGGTTGTTATAGGAATCTCCACTCTGTCCTTACTGTTACCATCATTCTGATAACTCGACCCGCTAAATAATTCTCGTGGTGATGTGAAAAGCACCTATGGAGAGTAGCTCCATAGGTGGGCGGGGAGTTAGGCAAGAGAGGACGGAAAACGATAGAAGAGTCTCCAGCGTTTTCAACGTCCTCGATGACTAGCTCAATCGCCTACAGCACCACGGAATATTACTTAATCAAATCAAGTAATTTATCCAAGTTCAGCATATAAAATTTATAGAATATCATCTGCTTTATTGAACAGAGACTTCTTCATCACACAAATCTTATTCGTTATTTTTATAAGTAAAATACTTTCCAAAGTAACTTTCCACCTCTGATGCTGCTTCATATAAAGCAATGTTTTGTGAAAGACTATCATATTCTGATATTGGTCGTAAAATACCTATCAAAATTGGAGGAAGATTTTTGTTGTATAAAATTTGTCCGCTCTGAACTTGTTCAATCATTTTTAGAATTCTCTGCTTATAGTTCTCTAAAACCTCAATAAGGATTTTATCCTTCTGCAAATTCTGACATTTTTCTACCTCATTTAATAAAATTTTTAATTTATTTATCAATATATATTTTTTCATAGTCACCTCAAAATTAAAATTATGGAATTGAGCGAGTCTCAACAACCCATGACCTATCAAATTCTTCAAATAGATATTGAATGCCTCCACCAGGTCTAGGATCTGGAATATATAGCTGTTCTCTTGCAGTCCCAATCGCATGTTTAACTTCGGTTCCCTTAGGAATATGCGCAACACTTACAACATTCCGTTCGCCCCAATCCTTGGACAAAGCTAATCTATCCATATAATCTTCAACGGTTAGGAGTGAATTAGCTTCCTCAGCAATAGTCCAATATTTCAAAGAAGCACTGGGGGAGGAAGATTTGTATTGTACAAGTACCAAGTCCTCAGTAGTAACATTTTTGATTTGATACCCTGTATTAAAATTACCAAGTTCTTGATTAAATGATTTTGAATAATCTATACGTTTTTTTATAACACTTTCTGTTATTGGAGAATTTGTAACCCTACTTTGACCAACATTGGACAAATGATTACTCGGACTAGAATTTTTTACACGCATATCATTACTTGTCGATATGCTTGTGTCATATTTAGCGATTTGATAACCTGCAAATGCGGATACCCCTATTTGAATAGGTTCAATCCATGGCACATATGGCGCAATAGCTTTCTCCAAGTCTGTAGCTGGAGTACCGTCAGGTCGCAGACCCGTTTCCGCAATAGTCTTATAAATATTCGTATAGTGGTACTTGCGCATTTCCGCAATGGAAGCCGCAATCCGTGCTTCTTCCTCTGCTTTAAGTTGCTTATACCTTGCAATAACTGCTCTATTTTCGCCACTTCCCAACGGATTGAAATAACCTGTACCTGTATAAGTGTTATAATTACCAATCACACTACCATACTTGGCTTTCAAGTCACTCATAGACATGTTATCTATCTTAGCCTTGGCCTCAACAGTTAATCCATACTTAGATGCTTCTTCTACTTTCCTAAAATCCGCAACAGAAGGAGTCTTCCCCTTCTTTGTATCCTTTGCCTTGGTCGTTTTTGGATCACAGACATGCGTAAACATATCTTTCAGAGCCTTGCCCCAGTTAAGCAATAAATTGTTAGCTTCTCGAGCCTTGGGTCTGCCGTATTGACCCGTTGATTGCGCATACTCCTGTCGAATCTGTTGCTGGCGGTACTGAACTGCCTGGGCATGCGCTTGGGCTCTCAGTTGAGATTCCTGTTGCTGAATATACTCATAGGCAGAAGAAGTCGGTACATAGCTTGGGACATAGGTGTAGCTATAGACCCCGGTCTGTTGTTGGCGAATCTGATGTGCCTCATGTTCAGGGGTTGTCGGCGCATAGAGGGTTCCGTCCTTGGGGTTAATTAACGGTTTGGGCTGCGTATAGCGAGGACCCTTACCATCCGGCAACATCTTTCTAAAATGCCCGCTTGGGTCGGTATAGTTAACAGGGTTGTTCTGCACATAGGCATAGCGGTTCTGACTGAGTGGGTCATCTAGTTCCCCTTGGTAACTATCCTCGGTCAAGAACGTTCCTGCCTGACTATCATAGTACCTTGCCCGCAAGTAATCCAGCCCTGTACTATCTCTGGCCTCCCCATTGTAGGCATACGGGTTGCCTGTCTCGTCTGTGCTATCCTTAGTGGAACCGTATAGTTGGTACTTGCTGGACGCCACCGCTTGCCCGTCCTTGGTCAAGCCTGTCACAGACCCTGCTTGGTTGGTTAGGTACTGATAGGTATCCCCTGTCCCATGGTTGTGGTAGGAACTTCTACCCTGTCCATAGGTATAGGTCTCACGAGCTTTCAGCTCTCTGTCATAGGTCTGGAGAACCTCGGTATGCTGGCGGTTGACGTCATTGACGTAGTTGCGCTCCTCATAGTAGTGGAAGCTATCTTCTCGTGTGGTGTAAGGAATCAGAACCTCTTTGACTTCGCTGGCATAGGTCACTTCTCCCTCACCCGGAAGGTTTCCTAGGTCTGGTGGGTTGACCACCAAGCCCTCCTCATTGGCCCTGTCTTTGGCCACCTTCTTATGGTAGGCAGTGGAGACATCGTCAAACATCGCATGCCAGATAGTCCCAATGGTCTGAGGGAGACTGGATAAGGCTTGTAAGACATTCTGACTAAAGCCATACCAGAAGAGGCTATGTGCCTCCCCATTTGGAGCGGTATGCGGTGATTTCTTCTTCTCTTCTCGCTTGAAGAGTCGATAGCTGTGCTTACCTTCCTTATGGCTAGCGGGGATACTCTATAAAAATCAACCTCTGACTAGGCAACGAAACCGCAGGTAGAACTGAAGTTCGGCAAGGTGAGGTAACGACGCCAGAGGTTGATTTTTGACGAGTATAAAGACGCGGTTATCATCGCCGTCATACAGCGCCGCAAACAAGAGGCCTGCTTTGTCCTTGACCGCAAGGAGTCTATTCTCCGTATCGTAGATATAGTCTAGCTTCTCATTGTTCTTACTTTGAGAAATCCGATTGCCGTTCTTATCGTAGGTGTAGCGGGTGGTACCGTTCTTGGTCTCGAGCTGAGTCAAGCGGTTGTGGTCATCGTAGGTGAAATTGTCTCTTCTTCCCTTATGGCAAGCCAAACAATTCTCGTGGTGATGTGAAAAGCACCTATGGAGAGTAGCTCCATAGGTGGGCGGGGAGATAGGCAAGAGAGGACGGAAAACAATCAATAGTCTCTAGCGTTTTCAACGTCCTCAATGACTAGCTCAATCGCCTACAGCACCACACAAAGCATGAATATATTATCCTTATCTATTCCTCCTGTTTATTGGACATTATGTTTATACTTCGAAATTTAACATCTGTAACAATTGTCTGACTTGTTCCTTCTGGATAATGTTAAAATCTGTAATAGTATCAAGTCAAAATATACTCAATACCATTAATACTTACTCTCTTTGCTTCCAATATTAGTAATTGATCCCAAATTTCAATGAATATATTCCCTCCTCCAGAATATTCGCTAACCCAATCTATCGAGTCTGAAATCAACCTAATAGTAACATTTTGATTCAATAATCCTATATCAGAGGTTTCTAAGTCTTTATACAAATAGGGAGAATAGATTTTTTTTCGACTTTCAGATTGGTCATGTATAAAATAAAATGTTGAGACTTCCTTAAATATAGCTTTCTGAAGACCAAATAGGTCATTATTCACTTCTAAAATAAACTCATTATGCAAAAAATCCAAATGATAGTACTCTATTTTACTCATTTCAAATAATTGAAATATGCGATTCATTTATTCCCTCCTGATAAAAAATCATCAATGATTTTTTTAATATTATCTACACTATTTTCATCAACATCAATATGTGTTAAACCTCTATCAGAGGAAGGAACTCCAAACTCCGTCAAAGTTCCCTTTTTAGAGGTAGAAATTCTATAATACGGTTTCATGCGACCGCCACTTCCAGAATCCATAATTCTCAACGTAAGTTTTTCTTTTCCATTTTCTAATGTAAGAGAGTACCCAGTATCATATTTCGTTGCCTTATAGCTAGTATCATATGTTTCGGCAATATCCCCTATAATATTACGCAAATCTTTTTTGGTATAAACTCTACTTACATCCGAAAACTCATCAACGACATCTCCAACTTTAGAACCAGTGACTTTAGAAATCACCTTCCCTGCTAGACCAAAGAGTGCATTGGCTGCTACATTGCCCGCAAAGTTACGAGAGAGAGCCTCCATGCTGATACTCTCACCATTTAGTCCTGAAACAATCGTATCAAGGGCTGTTTCTCCTGAACCATCTACTAAAGCTCGACCGAAAAGTGATTTGGCACCGAGTCCTTGCCCAATCTTACCTAAAGTATACCCAGAGATACCTCCTATCACGGTCTTTCCAGCAATCTGAGCTGGTGTTTCTTTCCTAGCAGCGCTTGTGAGTCCTGCCTGTAATCCCCCATACGTTGCCATGACATAAACAGGGTTCTTTGTAATCAAACCAACAATTCCAGCAGATAGCACAGCAGCTGCTTTTGCCCCTTCCTCAAGAGAAGCCTCATACACTGGCGCATAACTATGTTGCCCTAAAAGAGCTGAAAGAGCAGCTGAATTCCCTTGGTTAGCTTGTTGAATGGTCTCAACCAGCTCTTTATCAGAAAGTTTCTTCTTGCCTCCTTTTTTCGATTTCGATGGAACAGGAACGTTCGGCTGATAGCGAGAACTTGGACCCGCTGTGCTTTCCCAGCTGGCAACTCCGCCACCTCCAAAGCTGATAGGTTTAGGAGACCTACCCTTATCCTTCGCCTTGGTCGTTTTCGGATCGCAGACATGCGTAAACATATCTTTCAGAGCCTTGCTCCAATTAAGCAATAAATTGTTGGCTTCTCGAGCTCTAGGTCTGCCATATTGACCGATTGATTGCGCATACTCCTGTTGGATTTGCTGCTGGCGGTACTGAACCGCCTGGGCATGCGCTTGGGCCCTCAGTTGAGATTCTTGTTGCTGAATATACTCATAGGCAGAAGAAGTCGGTACATAGCTTGGGACATAGGTGTAGCTATAGACCCCTGTCTGTTGTTGGCGAATCTGATGTGCCTCATGTTCAGGGGTTGTCGGCGCATAGAGGGTTCCGTCCTTGGGGTTAATTAACGGTTTGGGCTGCGTATAGCGAGGACCCTTACCATCCGGCAACATCTTTCTAAAATGCCCGCTTGGATCGGTGTAGTTGACTGGGTTGTTGTGGACATAACTGTAGCGGTTCTGACTAAGCGGATTGCTTCGGCTACCCGAGTAACTATCTTCTGTCAAGAACGTTCCTGCCTGGCTATCATAGTATCTTGCTCTGAGATAATCCAGCCCTGTACTATCTCTAGCCTCCCCATTGTAGGCATACGGATTGCCTGTTTCGTCTGTGCTAGACTGGGTAGCTCCATAGAGTTGGTACTTGCTGGACGCTACCGCTTGCCCGTCCTTGGTCAAGCCGGTCACAGACCCTGCTTGGTTGGTCAGGTATTGGTACGTATCCCTTATCCTATGGTTGTTATAGGAAGCTCCACTCTGTCCTTACTGTTACCATCATTCTGATAAACTCGACCCGCTAAATAATTCTCGTGGTGATGTGAAAAGCACCTATGGAGAGTAGCTCCATAGGTGGGCGGGGAGCTAGGCAAGAGAGGACGGAAAACGATAAACAATCTCCAGCGTTTTCAATGTCCTCGCTAACTAGCTCAATCGCCTACAGCACCACGGGACATTACTTTATAAGCTTAATTTTATTGCTAACACAAGTCAAACATCATATAACCCTATAGAATAAAAGAAAAATAATATAGGTCGCCGTTTTTTTCTATATAATCATATATATATCCTCTAGCCTTGTCTATAGAAAGTTTACAATCTGATGGAGTATACAGCCGATTGTAATACCAACTATCGTAAGTCAAAGTCATTCTATGATTCTTTTCAATATAAACATCTCCTCCTAGAATAACTAAATTTAATTTTTTTATCTCAGACAATACAGCATCTACATGCTTCCAAGCATACACGTACTCATTGACACCAATTTCTGATAAGCTGACCCCTTTGCCAAGAAAATTTAACTCCATATTAGTCATTGTAATACCCCCTACTGAAGTGGTCTGAAAAACCTGTGATTGACAGTATTGTTAGCTTCTATAATGTATTCAAAAACTCCTTCTCTCCCCTTATAACTACCTGATATCTCTACCTTAGTCCTAGTAATGCCATCTCCTCCTACAATTTTTGTAATCTCTCCATCAGCCCCAAATGAGTCAACTGCCTCAGGGAAAGAATGAAAATCACCTTGTTTCATTTGTTTTTTCACTTTATCAGTATACTCAATATTTTCTAACGGATTCTTAGTACTCTTTTCGCCTCGGCGCACAACCTTTGCTCCATCTCCTACATCATCAACTGCCTCTGCGACTTTCAGAGAATCTTTGGTGTCATCCACCGCATCCACAGCTTTTAGGGCTTTAGAGGTATCACTGACATCATCAACTGTATCAATAACTTTTCCTGCTGTGACTC
>NZ_MSPR01000033.1 GCF_001984715.1 Streptococcus azizii | reverse complement strand
TCCGCCTTGGTCTTGTCATTCAAGGCTGGGGGATTATAGGGCTTGGTCGCATTCTGACGTGGATTGCGGATAAAGAGGGTGTTGTTTTTGACCAGAAGCATGTCCTGAATGCGGTTGTCATAGGCAATCTGGTTGAGGGGAACACCATAATAACTGGCAATCTTAGGAAGGGTGTCATACTGGGTCACCTTGTAAATCAGAAAGGGTTCGCTCTTCTTCTCTCCGCTTGTTTGACTATCCTTCTTACTTTCCGCATCGATGGTATAGAGGGTGTTGAGGGTTGGCTCAGTGAAGGGAACCAGGGTCTGCCAGTTGGATAGTTTGTCTCGGTACTTGGTCGTCCCTGCTTCAAAGGCAGACTCAAAGCCGCTGGTATTGGGATACTTGTAGGAATAGCTCGCAGGAGTATCGCCCTTGTAATCTTTAGAAGGCTCGCTCAAATGGTAGGTAACGGTGGCCCCTGGCGTGGTCACGCCATCCGCAAAGACTCCTTGGAATTGGAGCTTGCCTGTCTTGTCGGTCTTGACCATGGTCCGCAAATTGATAGTAGTATCACCCAAGGCATAGTTCATATCCACTGGGTCGGGGACTGACCAGTTGACCGTAATACTTGGGGCCTTGTCTGGAGTAAAACCAATTTGACCCGCATTTTCAGGAGTAGCTTCTGTCGTATAGAAGGCTCCGCCGTCTGCTCCTTCATCAGTCGCTGCCACCACTAGACCATGGTTGGGATAGAGCCCTTGAACCCATCCGTTTACGGTCTCACGGATATCAAAGCGGTGCATTTTCTCATAGCCTTCTGCCGCTGTCGCTTTGGCACTAATGGCATTCTCACCCGCAATTTCACGACCGATCGTTACGGAAGAATCCCAAGTGAGGGTATGGATGTCAAAAGCCTCTGTTAGGCGATAGGCTCCGAATTGTGTCCCTTGGTTACCAGGAGAGGTATATTGATAAAGATTAAGAGTGGCACTATCGATTTTAGCTTCTGAAGGAATATTCTTTTTGAAATCATAGTTGATGGTAAAGTAGATCCGAGCACGACCAATGTCCTTGACATCATCGCGACCTCCCAGTCCAATCATCTCTCGGTCTAAGTAACCGACATAGCCGTAGCCAGTACCAAGGTAACGACCATGAACCGTACTGGTGACAGCGTTTAAGATATTCTCCCGAGGAACGGTCACCGTCGGGTCAATCCGGACAGGATACTGGCGTTCTGGACTCGCCAACCACTCTTTTCCTGCAACAACGGTCACCTGATACTTGCCGTCTTTTTTGTCCAACTCCAAGGTCAAGTCTTGGCTGGTCGCCCCCTTACTGTCCACCATCATGGGAGCGGTCAGGACAAAGAGTATCTTAGATTTGCCCTTCTCACGAACCAATATTTGATGATTTTCAAGGCTGACATCATAGCTTCCAGCGTCCAGACCGTAGGTAAAGCGGTTCTTTCCTCCCCACTCCGCTAAGACAATCTCTTCCTTGACGCCATTTGACTGGACCGTATACTGGACATCGGTCTTGCCCTCCACGTTGTTATATAAAATGGCATTTTCCTCGACGGTGGCCTTGGCATAGGTCTTATCAAGAGGATAAAGAGAAATCTTCTCCTCTTTGTGAATGACATCAATCGGTGTCGCTTCCTTGACCTCGCTCGGCAAGACCACTCCTACTGGAGATTCCTTGGGGAGATAGTAGTGCTTTCCATCGGCATGGTAGGAGTAGAGTGACAGGTCCACCGGAACCTCCACCCCGTCTTGATCCCTATAGGTCTTGATATCGCTTCCAATATAGGTGACAAAATGAGTCTCGTCCACGCGGTAAAGTTGTTCCTGACCACTGACCGCGACAGGTTCTCCGTATTGGGCTTTTAAGGTAGCCTCTGCCTCTCCTTCTTCCCTCACTAGCTTGGGTTGTTGGAGGGCATCTCCGTCGTCTGTGGGAACAGCAGACGATTCACTGGGCGTGGGTGATTCGACATTGGCATTTTCAGAGCCAACCGTCTGCCTGTTTGCCTCTTCCAGGGCTTTTTTGTAGCTGTGTTCCGTCTGGCTCTGCTCTATAGCTTGACCAATTTCTTCCGCATACATAATCGGACTATTGGAAATCAATAAGGCGGCCAATAAGAACCAAGTCATCAACTTATGAAGTCGTTTCATGGGACGTCTCCTTTACGAGATAAGTAAAATAGTAGAGTGTAAAAATTAGGACAAGCGCATCAGTGAGTGACACGAGGACAGAACCAACTGTCGGTATCCAATAGTTGAGAAGAATCAGGCAAATAGACACGAGAACCACTCCTACTATTGGTAGCCATAGGTAGTTCCTTCTTTGTCTAATCGGTAAGTTCTTATGAATACTGGTCAAGCCAAAGCATAAGATGAGCTTTAGGACACTTTGAATGATGGTACTCGTTGCCCAGACACCCGTCTGCACAGCAGCGTAGGCAAAGCTGGTATGGTCGTACAAGAGTTGACCTATCCCGCCTATGACAAGACCAACAAGAGTGGCGCTCAATAGATAGAGCAAGATGAGTTTGGGTAGTCGCTTGTCAGAGCGGTGAAGTTTGTAAAACCAAGATACCAAGGGAAGGATTAGGGCTAACCCTACTACAAGAACAACGAGGCTTAGCATGAGTAGCAGGACAGGCAAGCCTCTGTCCATCGCCCAAGGCGAAACCGCTCCTGTATACAGCAGTCTCTGCCCCATTCCTAAGAGCAATAGGCCTAGAGATAATCTCCAAAATCTGGAGAGCTTCCATTTATCTATCATGTATCTATCCTTTCTGTAACAGTTCTCAATTTAGCAGTGACCACATAGCGATAGCTATCACTAGCAGCATCACAGGTGGATAAAATGAGCACCTTATCCTTTTCGCTATCGATGGACACCGGACGGAAGGCTCCACCATAGGTCTCTACTCGATCCTGCAGGGTATCGAGATAGTGCTTCAAGCCACTTCTCGTCCCTAGCTGAAAGCTATGAAAAAGATGATCATCTGTATAAGAGTGTGCAGCTACGACCTCATACTCATAGCGATGGTCTAAGGTATCAATCCTTATCAGAGTATGGTCTTTGAAAAACTGCTGATCCGCAAAATAGTCTAAGGAGCCAAACATAGACTCATCAGTTATGGCATGACCATAGATAATGGTGACAGGGTCTTCAAAGGTCTTACTATTCACTAATTCTGAAAAAATAGCACCGTAGTAAGTTTCATGGCCTTCCAAATCATGGGATAAATAATAACGATCATCACTCGGGTGTTGAGCAACTGGATAGTCAATCTTTGTCCCGTCAACTGTCAACCAAGCATAAACATCTGGGTTTTTATGAATATGTCGCTCTAACTGCTCAGAAGCTAACTGATCCAGTTCAGATTGTGTTAGTTTTTCTATTCCATAAAAGATGAACACAAACATCAATCCTAGCAGCAACAGTCCAACTACTTTCCTACATTTCTTCACTATCTCCTCCTTATCTTTTCTGCCTATCCTTCTTTTATTTTACCACAAAATTATCCTTAATTTAAGGATTCTTTAAGCCTATCGTCATTTTTTAGGACATAATACTCAATAAAAATCAAAAGTAGACTAGCTTTCACAATTAAGAATTGTGAAAGGTTGGAAATGAGATTAGCATCGCTAATTTCCTTATATCGAAGGCGAAGGTAGTTGAAATAGGAAAAGTCACGACTTTTCTCAATAGTTCCATCTTGTTTTAAGGGAACAGGCTGAAAACCTCCACTGGAGCTTTTCACTCACCGAGACTCTTGACGACGTATCCTTTTGATTTTTAAAGAGTATAAGCTCTTTGCTGAATCTCCTCCTTACTCTTATACTGTCTACAGCCTGACTCGTCTACACTGCATGTCGACTCTTGCCTCTGCCCTACTCCACAACATACCTCACTTCCAAGTGGGGATTTTCCAGTTTTAAGGGGCTTTCAAATGTTTCAAGCACTAAGACTTTCTTCACTCCTTCCTTAGCTAGAGTATCAAGCTCTGTAGCAATAGCATCTGCTTGTAAATGCTGGGCGTGGAGATGATACTGTGTCAGACACAGATAATGTTCACCTGCTTGCTCCTTCTGACACTCTCTAACCTTAATCGCTAAACGCTGTTGCCAGAGCCCATTTTCATAAGAATAATAACAACCGATGCGATTCCCATAGCTAGCCTCCCTCTCTTCAAGTAGGGGAAGATTTTTTTGAATAGCTTCATAATAGGAATAGGACAGCATGTCGCCTGAAAATGGAAACAGGAGGTAATCCTCTGCATGCTGAGTCAGGTGCTGGTCCCTCTTTTGGTCAATTTGGCTAGATAGCTCCAGTTGTGCCTGCAAAGAAGCAAGTAAGTCTTGATTATCAGCCAATTCCTTTGCCCTCTTAGCTAATTCTTCCTGCGCTGTAGTTAGTATAGCGGCCATGTCAATCTGCTGTCCCTCTAGTAAGAACATACCAAAATCTTTGAGCGGTAGCCCATACTGGGCACAGATTTTAATCACCTGAACGTAGGTGATATGGCTGTGAGAATAGTAGCGATAGCTGTTTTCAGGATTGACATAGCTAGGTTTTAGAATCCCAATGCTCTCATAGTAGCGAAGGGCTTTGATATGGACATCTGACAATTTGGCCAGCTGGCCGATAGTTAAAAAAGTTGAAAAATCTGGTATCATTCCCTTGACCTTCCCGTGACGGTATAGTTTATAGTATCAGTATAGCAAGGAAACAGTAAAAACTCAAACCTGCACACACCATTGGCTTAAAGGAGGCTTATCATGACACATTCTCACCATAAACTTACACAAAAGAAAAACATCTGGTCCAATCTTCCCTTTCCCACTAAGATGTATTTCCTAGGAATCCTCCTATTTATCCTTGGGCTGCTCCTTCCTGTTAGTCTAGGAGTACAGCAAATCAGCTCAACTTTGTCTATGCTTATCGCTGGTTACCATATCATGTGGGAGGGGATTGAAGACACGATTGAAAAAACAAAAGCAAAGAAATGGTTTACCCCCAATACTCATATCCTCATGACCCTAGCAACTATTGGCGCTGTTCTTTTAGGGGAGAGTACTGAGGCGGCCCTACTTATCTTCATCTTTGCAGGGGCCCATTTCTTAGAGGAATATGTAGAAGGTCGCAGTCAGCGTGAGATTACGAAGCTCCTAGCGCTAAACCCAACAGAAGCTAGGCTTATCAAAGACGATGGGCAGATTCAAGTCCTTCCAGTCGACCAACTGACCATTGGTGATCGCATCCAAGTTCTCAATGGCGGACAAGTACCGACTGATGGACGCATCATTGAAGGGACAACCTCTATCGACGAATCGACCATTACTGGTGAATCCATCCCTCGCGAAAAAACAGTAGGCGATGACGTTTTCGGATCAACGATCAATGGCTCTGGGGTCTTTATCATGGAAGTGACCAAGGATAGCTCAGAGACTGTTTTCTCAAAAATCCTTCAACTCGTTGAGGCTTCCCAAACCAATCTTTCTCCAACCGCGGCGCGTATCCGTGCCTTTGAACCCCACTATGTCAATCTTGTTATCCTGATATTCCTAGCGCTTATCTTAGGAGGTCCTACTCTTCTAAACTGGAGCTGGGCAGAAACCTTCCAGCTAGGTCTCACCTTTATGGTCTCGGCCTCCCCTTGTGCCCTAGCCGTATCCGCTGTTCCCTCTACGCTGGCTGGGATTTCTAATCTGGCAAAACAAGGAGTCCTTTTCAAGGGTGGTTCCTTCTTATCCAATCTGACCGATTTAAAAGCGGTGGCCTTTGATAAGACAGGGACATTGACAGAAGGTAAGCCAAAGGTGGTTGATTTTGACTTCGAGCAAGATAGCCTGGACAAGGGAGAACTACTCAGTCTTATCGTAGCCATGGAAAAACAATCCAATCACCCTTTAGCTACTGCTATCGTTAACCATTTCAGTGACTATGCGCTATCCCTCAAGGTTCCTGTAGAAAATCGCCCAGGAGAGGGGCTGGTAGCAAGCTACAGGGACAAGATCTACCGTATCGGAAAACCAAGTATTTTTACAGCTGTTGCCAAAAAATGGCAGGATATGAAAGAGGTGGAAGAAAAACGCGGTCGCACGGTTGTCTTTGTAGCGGTTGAGGACACGGTCATTGGCTTTCTGTCAATTCAAGACAGGCCGCAAGAAACAGCTATCGACGCCATCAACTATTTCAAATCCACCGGGGTCAAAACAGTTATGATCACAGGTGATGGGAAGCTGACTGGTCAGGCTATTGGCCGCGAATTGGGGATCGATCAGGTTGCAGCCAATATCATGCCTGAGCAAAAAGCCGAAATCATCAAGCAATTACAAGAAAGGAATGGTCTCACCGCTATGTTGGGAGACGGGGTCAATGATGCCCCAGCCTTGGCGACTGCCGATATTGGTATTGCCATGGGGGATGGGACAGATGTAGCTATTGAAGCAGCAGATGTCGTCCTCATGCAAAATAACCTTGAAAAATTGGTCAAGGCCCACCAATTATCCAAACGCCTCAAATCCAATATTACGCAAAATATCCTCTTCTCAATGGTCGTTGTCATTTTTCTCATTGTCATCACCTTCTGGACAAATCTGTCCATCTTGGCCAGTGTCGCCTTCCACGAAGGTTCAACCTTCCTCGTCCTCCTCAATGCTCTCAGGCTCTTGAAAGAGTAAGGTTCACTGAACCTCTAAAAACAAGCTCGCTTCGGAACTGATTGGTAGCGTGCTTTCGCTTTAAAATCAGATATAGGAATCACACAATACCTACAAACTACCTAGCAAACGAAGTGAGATTTTTAAAACTATTTCCCGCCCTAGTGACATAGGCTCGTTGAAACTCCTAAGGAGTTTGCTTGCCTCTGCTCTGCTTAAGGGAAATAGCAACAGATACCAAATAGAAATGAAAAGGCTGGTCCTGGGAACGTCCAATCCGATGTAACAAGTGGTATAAGCGTTCAGAGAATCCCCCATTTTTGTGTGGTAATCCCTATGGTAAGATTAACTGGCGTTTTCTTGCAGGTAAACCCACGGTGTAACAAATGGGGGATTCATATCTTGTCTATACAATCGAGTAGGGGTTAGTCTCTAACCTCTCTCACACCACCGTGCGTGCTAGTCTAGCACACGGCGGTTCAACTAACTTTTAACACATGCCGTTTAAGATAATAATCTAAGCACGAGACCAGTCCACGTTTTGCGAGGGCTGGTTTTGATATAGCACGTTTCAACACAGACTTATGAGCCACAAATTGATAATGGTCACCCCAACCTGATACTTTGTCCGCTATCCACCTTGGAACCCCTAGTTTAAGAAGGCCCCCACAGTCGCTTAGATTTCTTCTTCCATTGTTTCCAGAAACAACTCTAATTCGTGTCCTCAACCGTTCGTCAATCTCTGCTATAGCAGATTTCATATTCGTCAAGGCGAAATAATTTATCCAGCCTCGGATGCCCACGTTCAGTTGCTCAATTCGACTGTCTAGATCAATACTCCACTTACGAATCGTTAATTTCTTGAGTTTTCTCTTGAAACTCTGCACGCTGTCTCAATACGGACGACTTTTCCAGCCTTTAGATGATTTCTAGAACCCAAATCCTAGATATTTCATACTTAACAAAAATCAAAAAATCAACTTATAATAGAACTATGAAACTAACAATAACAACACAAATTAATGAATTGAAAGCTTACTTAACGCCTATTATAGGAACTTACCCGAATCGTGGGAGGTAAGCACATTAGGTAATATTATTAATCTCATTTCAGGTAGAGATTTACGTATCAATAAAATTATTGAGCAACCTGATTTAGAGGGTATAC
>NZ_MSPR01000032.1 GCF_001984715.1 Streptococcus azizii | reverse complement strand
TCATAATAGCAAAGTGAAAAACTTTCTTTGTGAACATCCATTCCGATGAAAAGTGTGGTAAAATGAAACATATAAGACCTCCAATTGAGTGTGGTAATTCCTGTTAGAAGTTGATTGTTTTTTTATTCTAGTGTACAGGTAAATCCACGAATTCTCAACTGGGGGTCTTTACATATTGTCTATAAAAGACTATATTGATGAACGGATAGGTAGCTCCACCTTATTGTTTTTGACAACTTCCTAGCCTTGAAAGGGGGAGGAGGTGAAAATGAACAGATTTGTTAAGAGATTATGTTGATATGGCTTGGTCCTATTCTTATTTGTGGAAGTGGTTCCAACATGGTATAATGATGTCATGTTTAATTTTTCACAAATTTAGAAAGGTGAGAGATATAAGATGATTTCTTATCAACCATTAAATTTATATCGTCAATTCAAGGAGGCGGCAGAGCGCTTTCCAAATGTTGCCATTGTCTTTGATAAACTATATCCATCTTTTCCCGAATTAGGTCATGAAAATACCTATGCGGAGGTTTTTGCTGCCATAGAACAAAGAGCTTATCAGCTAGCAGCAGCAGGCGTTTCACATGGCGACAAGGTCATGTTTTATAAAAGTCCTGCATTTGATACCTATTTATTAGCAGTTGCTGCGACCTCCTTGGGAGCTATTCCAGTCATGCCATCCTATCACTTACCAGCTACTACTATGGATGTTTTTGCAGAGCGTTTAGAGCATTCTTTTGTCATCTTTGATGAGGAGACCGAGGGGCGAGTTGCAGCAATGGAGCGTAAGGAGTTAGTGACCATGCTTTCGATTACAGATTTGCTAGCATTTCCTGCTCATCCTGTTGCTGAAAATCTTCTTCCAGAAGATGCTATTCAGTATATGACCCACACTTCTGGAACGACCGGTATTCCTAAGTTGATTTGCCATACGGCTCAAACGATGGGGTGGCGGGTAGCTTGGCAGCAGACGATTTTTGAAAAGATGAGTGAGCGGAAGTTACTGGCCTTCCATATTTCTCCGGTTCACTCACGCTACAATATCGGTGTTTCCTCTGCTATTGGACTTGGATTTCCCTTGCTTCCCCTATCATCTGCCAAAGCTCAAGATTTGGCAAAAATATTGGAAAACTATAGACCAATGGCGCTTGAGACCCATCCTAATAATTTTGTGCAGTGGGCACAGCTGGCTAGGAATAACCCATCTGTCTTTTCCAGCATCCAGTACTATCATTCTACCTTTGATGCGATCAATATCGGGACCTTACGTACCTTTTTAGAGGCGTCTAAGGAAAATTCTCCCATCTTTATGCAGGTGTATGGTCAGAGCGAGTGTGGGCCGATGATTTTGCGTTATCATCGTTTGGAAACGCTTGGGCAAACAAGTGGCAGGGATATGGGAGTTGGTCTTGAAGGCTATACAAAGGCGCAGATTACAGATGAACATGGCCATCCTCTGCCAGCTGGTCAAAATGGTCATATTCAACTCCTATCGCGGGGGCGTGCAGTGACTTATTATAAGGAGGACGAACGATTCCAAGCAAATGTGTATGGAGACTGGTGGGATAGTGGCGATTATGGCTGTATGACGACAGCAGGGACCTTACTTTTGAAAGACCGTCAGGTGGATGTGATTGAATCTATTGATAGTAACCTCGCCTTAGAAGACTTCCTGTTAGACCAGTTGGATTTCTTGTCTGAGGTTGTGATTATCCGAGATGCCAATGGTGCCCCGCAGCCCATCATTGCCCTCGCAGAAGGTGCAGACATGGACTGGGAATCTTGGTGGCAACAAGTGGAGGATCTACCATTGCTCAAGGAGCCCATCTTAATGGACTATGAGGATATTCCACGGACCGCAACCATGAAAGTACAGCGCTTGAAGATGGAAGCGGAGATGAAAATGAAGAATCTCTAATAAGGTGTTTCAAACTTGGCAAGTTGCTAGAGTGCTGTCGTTTTAAAGTTGGATGTAGAAATCACTCGATACCTACAAAATAATACTCTTTAAAAATCAACAGGATACTTGCTCAAGAGTCTCGGTGGATTGAAACAGTTCGGGGAACTGTTTCAACTGGTCACCTAGAAATGCGAAAGTGACCACAGAAGTTCGGTGAACTGTTTCAACTGGTCACCTAGAAACGCGAAAGTGACCACAGAAGTTCGGTGAACTGTTTCAACTGGTCACCTAGAAATGCGAAAGTGACCACAGAAGTTCGGTGAACTGTTTCAACTGGTCACCTAGAAACACGAAAGTGACCACAGAAGTTTGAGCCAAGAAGCAGGAAAACTAGGAAATAGACTGACCCACTGGAGCTTTTCAGCCTATTTCCTATTTTCACTTAGACCTTTTAACATCCTCACATCTTGAGTAATTGAACACGGGCTAAAAGCTCGGAAAATAGATAAACATTCCTAGAAGTTACACTTCTTCGTCATGTTTCCTAATTTTCATTCGCTTTTTACACGCCCTTTGTATCTTATAATTGAGTTCAGCCTAAAACCTCGGAAAAAAGATAGATTTCCTCGTGTTCAGCGAACACGTCGTCAATCTCCTATTTTTCATTCGGTTTTTTAACGGCTTCACATCTTAGTAAACTGAGTTCGGACTAAGGTCTGTGTGAAAAAGATAATTCTTCCTAGAGTCTCTATACTCTGCGTCAGAATTCCTATTTTCACTTAGACCTTTTAACGTCCTCACATCTTGTGTAATTGAGTTCGGACTAAGGTCTGTGTGAAAAAGATAATTCTTCCTAGAGTCTCTATACTCTGCGTCAGAATTCCTATTTTCACTTAGACCTTTTAACGTCCTCACATCTTGTGTAATTGAACACGGGCTAAAAGCTCGGAAAATAGATAAACATTCCTAGAAGTTACACTTCTTCGTCATGTTTCCTAATTTTCATTCGCTTTTTACACGCCCTTTGTATCTTATAATTGAGTTCAGCCTAAAACCTCGGAAAAAAGATAGATTTCCTCGTGTTCAGCGAACACGTCGTCAATCTCCTATTTTTCATTCGGTTTTTTAACGGCTTCACATCTTAGTAAACTGAGTTCGGACTAAGGTCTGTGTGAAAAAGATAATTCTTCCTAGAGTCTCTATACTCTGCGTCAGAATTCCTATTTTCACTTAGACCTTTTAACGTCCTCACATCTTAATTGAACACGTCCTAAACTCTGTGCGAAAAAGGTTCATTGAGCCTTTTTTTGGTATAATGAAAAAAGAAATGCGAGGAACATATGACCATTATTGATGAGATTCAGAAATTAAAGAAGGAGAGCTTGGGGCTTTTAACGGTTCTTGTTGGAGAAGATACTGGGCAATTTCAATTAGCTAAGGAAGCTCTTCTGAAACAAATCAGCTTTGATAGTAGTGATTTGTCTTTTGCCTATTTTGATATGTCAGAGACAGACTATGCTCAGGTGGAACTTGATTTGGTCTCCTTGCCTTTTTTTGCGGATGAAAAAATTGTTATCTTGGATTATTTTGCTGATCTGACAACCAATAAAAAACGCTATTTAAGCGACGAAGACTTGAAAAAATTTGAGGATTATGTGAGTCAACCAGTTGAAACAACGAGGCTGATTGTCATTGCAGAAGGGAAACTCGATCAAAAGCGCCGTTTGGTCAAACGCTTAAAACGAGACGGTCTCGTTTTAGAAGCAAACAATCTCAAAGAAGTGGAACTACGTCAATTTTTCAAGCAGGAAATCCAAAAAATGAACTTGAATATGGACAATGCGATTATGGATCAGCTCTTGCTTAAGTCCAATTTTGATTTTGCTGAAATCTATAAAAATCTTGCCTTTTTGCAGTCCTATAAGGGAAGTCGTCAGATTCGTCAAGACGATATTGACCAGGCTATTCCAAAAACCCTGCAGGATAATCTCTTTGACATGAGTCAACTTCTTTTACAGGGGAAGATTGATCAGGCGCGAAGTCTAGTGCATGACTTGCGACTACAAGGAGAAGATGAGATTAAGTTAATTGCGATTTTACTCAATCAATTCCGCCTATTTTTACAGGTCCAGCTTCTACATAAGGCAGGGATGAGCGAGCAACACATGGTGGCTGAATTATCCGAGATAACAGGACGGAAAATCAATCCATTTCAGATTAAGTTTGCCTTGCGAGATTCACGTTCTCTCTCTCTTTCCTTCCTTAAAAAGGCGGTGAAAGTCCTCATTGAGACAGACTACCAAATCAAGCAAGGGCAGTTTGATAAGGATTACCTATTTGACATCGCCCTCTTAAAAATTGCTAGCGCATGATTTCAGACAAAAAAATTGAAAAGGCTCTCAAATTGCAGTAAAATAAGAAGTATAGAAGATTAAAGGAGGCCGAATATGGCAATTATTTTACCAGATTTACCGTACGCTTACGATGCACTGGAGCCACAGATTGATGCGGAAACAATGACCTTGCACCACGATAAGCATCATGCAACCTATGTTGCTAATGCCAATGCAGCGCTCGAAAAACACCCAGAAATTGGGGAGGACTTAGTAGCCTTACTCTCAGATGTAGACCAGATTCCATCAGATATTCGCCAAGCCTTGATTAACAACGGTGGCGGTCATTTGAATCATGCTCTTTTCTGGGAATTATTGTCTCCAGAAAAAACAGAAGTTCCATCAGAATTGGCAGCAGATATTGCAGCAACATTTGGTTCATTTGAAGATTTCCAAGCAGCCTTTACAACAGCAGCAACTACTCGTTTTGGTTCGGGATGGGCTTTCTTAGTGGTTAACCAAGAAGGTAAATTGGAAATCGTTTCAACTGCTAACCAAGATACTCCAATCATGAACGGTCTAACTCCAATCTTGGCACTTGATGTGTGGGAACATGCCTATTATTTGAACTATCGCAATGTTCGCCCTAACTATATCAAGGCATTCTTTGAAATCATCAACTGGAACAAAGTAAACGAATTGTATCAAGCTGCTAAATAGGAACAGGGTGTAGAAGAAGGACTTACCTGACCGACTTGTTTTCCTACTTTCAAATTGGTGAAGTTGGTGAAAAGGGAGTGCGATAGAAGCCGACGAACCTAGTAATGGTTTCTTTACCTTTGAAGCCAGGAGTTTAGGGCGTGTTCAATTAAGATGTGAGGACGTTAAGAAAATGTAAAGAAAAATAGGGAATCGGAGCAGGTGGCTCCAACAACCGCTAACCTCGCTGTCTAATTTTTAGGCTCGGGTAGCAATAGTCACTTCCCTGACTATTGCTATCTTTTTCTCACATTTTTAGTCCGAACTCAGTTTACTAAGATGTGAAGCCGTTAAAAAACCGAATGAAAAATAGGAAATCGAAGCAGGTTGTCTTGCAACCACTAACCTCGCTATCTAATTTTTAGGCTCGGGTAGCAATAGTCACTTCCCTGACTATTGCTATCCCAAAGGAATTCTCATCTGTAATCAGCTAAAGCTGAAACAGCTGCATATCTTTTTTCCGAGGTTTTAGGCTGAACTCAGTTACAATTCACCGAGACTCTTGACAACGTATCCTGTTGATTTTTAAAGAGTATTAGAGGGTATACTTACGTTCTCAGACTAGCCGACGGGCTAGTCTTTTTATTATGGCTTCGAGCTAGTTTTTCTCGTAGAGAAAAACAAGAAAACCACCAGCTATGCAGGTGGCTGACAAGGCTTTGAGCTTCCATTTCTTTTTCCAGTTATAATCTAATTGTTCAGGTTAGATCAAGGAGGAAAAAGAAATGGCTAAAACCAGTTACAGTTTATCACATACCAAATGGATGTGCAAATATCACATAGTTTTCACACCAAAGTACCGCAGAAAATCCATTTACTACAAAATTAGGCAAGACTTAATTGATATTTTCCGTCATCTATGTCAATACAAAGGCGTGGAAATCATTGAGGGACACATGATGCCAGACTATGTTCATATGCTTGTCTTGATACCTCCGAAACTTTCGATTTCCGATTTTATGGGATATTTGAAAAGCAAAAGTGCTCTAATGATATTTGATAAACACGCTAATTTGAAATATAAGTATGGAAATCGAAAGTTTTGGGCCAGAGGCTACTATGTTAGTACCGTTGGACTGAATGAAAGGACAGTTGCGAAATATATTCGCGAGCAGGAGAAAAATGACATTGCACTTGATAAATTGAGTGTCAAAGAGTATGAAGATCCATTTTCAGATGGTAGTTTTAGAACAAGATAAAAGCCCGTTGTTACGGGCATTAGTCAAGTAATTATAGCACTAACCTGAACGAAGTTCAGCGAACGTCTTTAGACGTCGCTGGAGAGAAACGGCTTACAGCCGGTGTACAAGCCACCCGTTTTCACGGGTGGTTATGACTATGTGGCACTCTCCATATTTTGATTGATGTGATTATTCGGTATCTTTTGTCATGTCGACACTTGAGGAAACTGCGTTTCCCTATTTCTTTCTTCATCGGACTTCTGATTTTTCTTGGGGCTGTCTATGTGTGGGAAAGATCCTCGTATCTGGTGATTTGATAAACATGGCATCACCAAAGCTAAAGAACCGGTATTCCTCTTCAATAGCATGTTGGTAGGCCTCAAGGACAAATTCACGCCCTGCAAAGGCGGACACCAGCATGACCAAGGTCGATTTTGGTAGGTGAAAGTTAGTTGAAAAGGCATCTACCACCTTAAATTGGTAACCTGGTTTGATGAAGATATTGGTCCAGCCAGAGTCGGCCTGAATATCTCCGTTGAACTTATTGCCGATGGTTTCTAAGGTGCGGATGGAAGTTGTACCGACGGCGATGATGCGGTGACCAGAAGCTCTCACTTCTCTCAGGGTTGCGGCGGCTTCTTCTGATAAACTATAAAATTCCGAGTGCATTTCATGCTCATCTAGATTATCAACTGACACAGGGCGGAAGGTACCGAGTCCGACATGGAGGGTCAGGTAGACGAGTTTGATCCCTTTTGCTTCGATTTTTTCCAGCAATTCTTGGGTGAAATGTAGTCCTGCTGTCGGTGCAGCAGCAGATCCATTTTCCTTGGCATAAACGGTCTGATAACGCTCACGATCATTCAGTTTTTCATGAATATAGGGTGGAAGTGGCATTTCTCCAAGGCTTTCCAAGACTTCAAGGAAGATTCCATCGTAGGCAAATTCTACAATTCGGCCTCCATGTTCTAATTCTTGGACAATAGTGGCGGATAAGCGTCCGTCTCCAAAGGAAATATTTGTGCCTACCTTGAGGCGTTTGGCCGGTTTGGCAAGCACTTCCCATTGATCTCCGTGAATATTTTTGAGCAGGAGCAATTCTACATGTCCACCAGTTTCAGGCTTTTCACCGTAAAGACGAGCTGGAAGGACGCGGGTATTGTTCATCACAAGGGCATCCCCCACTTCTAATTCATCGATAATCTGATCGAAATGAGCGTCTACCATCGTTTGTGTTTCGCAGTCCAAAATTAAGAGGCGTGAAGCGTCACGCTGCTCAAGAGGTACTTGTGCAATCAGTTGTTCAGGCAGATGAAAATCAAAATCAACAGTATTCATATATCTCCTTAGTTCATTGAGGGATAGATTAAAAAATAGATCAATACGAGCAAGGGGGTCGCGACAAGTAGACTTCCAGATACAAATAGAGGAATCCAAATCCAGGTTCTCTCCTTAATGAAGTAAGCGAGGATGTCAATGAGAATTCCGGTGGTAAAAAGAATAAATAGCAACAAGGTCATAGTGTTAACTCCTCTGAGGATGTGTCCACCCATTATATCATAAATCCGTAGTCAGGTCTTGACAAAAATTGGTCGATAGAATATAATAAAGATAAAGTGGTCTATACCAAAACAAAGAAAAGATTATAAAGGAGATTCGCATGAAAGTAATCCGTGTCAAAGATCAAGTTGAAGGTGGTGCTGTTGCCTTTGAATTATTACAAGACGAGTTGAAGGCAGGGGCAAAGACGTTAGGACTTGCAACGGGTTCAACTCCGATTGAATTTTACAAGCAAGTAGTCGCAAGCAATCTGGATTTTTCAGACTTAGTCTCAGTCAATCTAGACGAGTATGTGGGGCTGGGGAGTGAAAGTGATCAATCTTATATTTACTTTATGAATGAGCATCTGTTTGGCAAGAAGCCTTTTAAGGTTTCCTATTTGCCAAATGGCTTAGCTGAGGATTTGGATGTAGAAGTAGAGCGGTATAATGCTTTGCTGGCAGAACATCCAGTTGATGTCCAAATTTTAGGAATTGGTCGCAACGGCCACATCGGTTTTAATGAGCCAGGTTCACCGTTTGATGGTTTGACACGTGTCGTTGATTTGACCCCATCCACGATTGAAGCCAATAGCCGTTTCTTTGAAAAAGAAGAAGATGTGCCAACGCAAGCGATTTCCATGGGAATTGCCTCCATTATGTCTGCGAAGACCATAGTCTTGATGGCTTATGGAGCGGATAAGGCAGAAGCTGTCTATCAGATGGTTCAAGGACCTGTGACAGAAGATGTGCCAGCAAGCGTCTTACAAGGTCATGCCAATGTCTATGTCATTGTAGATGAGGAAGCAGCTGAGCGTTTAGAACAGGACTAATAAGGGAGAGAGACTGGTTGTCCAGTCTTTTTCTATTTTCTTCCCTTGCTTATTTTTTCTATGATACAATAAGAGTATGCGTTTAGATAAGTGTTTGGAAAAAGCGGGTCTTGGTTCGCGGAATCAGATTAAGAAACTACTCAAATCCCAGCAGGTGACGGTAGATGGAAGGCTTGCAAGAGCTGGAAATCAGCTGGTAGATCCTGGTTTGCAGGTACTCGAAGTGGGCGGTAGGCGAGTGGTGTTGGAACCCCCTGTCTATTATCTGCTCAATAAGCCTGCGGGTGTCGTATCTGCGGTGTCCGATAGGAAGCACCAGACAGTAATAGACCTGATTAAAGAAAAGGATAGGCGCACGGGACTGTATCCGATTGGACGTTTGGATAGGGACACGGAAGGACTTTTACTCATTACAAATAACGGTCCGTTGGGCTTTCGGCTACTTCATCCCAAGTATCATGTGGAAAAGGTCTACTATGTGGAGGTCAACGGTTTACTTGCAGCGGATGCGATTGCCTTTTTTAAAGCGGGGATTCGATTTTTAGACGGGGGCATCTGCCAGCCTGCTAGGCTAGAGATTTTATCAGCAACAGCTAGCGCTAGTTGCGCAAGGGTTCAGATTGCTGAGGGAAAATTTCATCAGGTTAAGAAGATGTTCTTGGCATATGGGGTCAAGGTGACCTATCTCAGGCGCCTTTCGTTTGGAGCGTTTGTCTTGGAAGATGACCTACCAGTGGGTGCCTATCGAACATTGACGAGTGAGGAAAAAGAAATGTTAAAACAGTATCTGGACTAGGGAAGGGATGGGAATCTCTTTACGGGTATTTAGTTTTATAGTGCTTTTGTTTTAAAATAGGAAGTAGTCTAAATTGATAGGTGCAAAATAAGCAGCGAATGGAGTGAGTCTTTAAAAGATATTTCCCGTCGTGGTGGTATCTTAGACAATCATAAGACGGGATTTTGAGGCTTTGGACTCAACAATGAAGTTGGAAACTCCATAAGGAGCTTGCCTGCGTTCTCACTATTGAAGGGAAGTAGCAAAAGATACTAAATAGAGAGGTTGGGCAAAAACTAGCCAGTAAATAAAAAACACAGATAGATTCAGGCTGATTTTGATGAAATCCAGCTGAACTGCCTGTGTTTTTCTTTTTGTTTCTATTATCATTGGCTAATTTCTTAGCCAATTTCGTGAGATTCATACTCATTAGGAGGAATCCTATCTCTGTTTCAACCACTTTTTGTCCTCTGACATGAACTCTGCGCACGCCAAAAACACCCTTCATCCTACCAAATACAGGTTCGACATCCA
>NZ_MSPR01000031.1 GCF_001984715.1 Streptococcus azizii | reverse complement strand
ACAATGACGGCTTCACGGATGAAGAGGAAAAGACAGCAGGTACTGATCCGAAAGATCCAAACAGCAAGCCAACAGGTCTTTCTGTGACGACAAGTCCAGCAACCGTCTCAGAGAAAACACCAGTTCCAGCCAATACCAAGGTTGTCACACCGAATAAAGATGGCTCTGCTATTACGTCAACTCCAACCAACGGCCTATCTGTTGATGAAAATGGAAACTTGACCGGCACCCCAACTGTGACAGACTGGGGCAAGGAGGAAGAAGAGCGTGTTGTGAACATTCCAGTCACTGTGACTAATGGCAATGAGAGAAAAGAAATCACTGTCCCAGTTACCATCCAACGCGATACCGATGGCGATAAGGACCCAGATGTGACAGACCCAGATGATGACAATGACGGCTTCACGGATGAAGAGGAAAAGACAGCAGGTACTGATCCGAAAGATCCAAACAGCAAGCCAACAGGTCTTTCTGTGACGACAAGTCCAGCAACCGTCTCAGAGAAAACACCAGTTCCAGCCAATACCAAGGTTGTCACACCGAATAAAGATGGCTCTGCTATTACGTCAACTCCAACCAACGGCCTATCTGTTGATGAAAATGGAAACTTGACCGGCACCCCAACTGTGACAGACTGGGGCAAGGAGGAAGAAGAGCGTGTTGTGAACATTCCAGTCACTGTCACCAATGGCAATGAGAGGAAGGAAATCACCGTCCCAGTTACCATCCAACGCGACACCGATGGCGATGGTATTCCAGACCTTACCGATCCAGATGATGACAATGACGGCTTCACAGATGAAGAGGAAAAGACAGCAGGTACTGATCCAAAAGATCCAAATAGTAAGCCAACGGCTACCATTGGAGATATGGGAGACAAGACAGTCATCGAAAAACAACCGATTGCACCGATTGAGGTTCCAGTGACCAATGTTCCAAATAATGGAACCGTTGAGGTGACAGGCCTACCAGGCGGCTTGACCTACGATCCAGCAACAGGTACGATTACTGGTACCCCGACTGTTGATAACTGGGGACCTACTGAGGAAGAACGCGATTTCCCTGTGAAAGTGGTTATCAAGGATGGCAACGGCAATCCAATCGCTGAAAAAGAAATCATCATCAAGGTTCAACGCGATACCGATGGCGACCAGGATCCAGATGTGACAGACCCAGACGATGATAACGACGGTTACACAGATGACCAAGAAAAGACAGCAGGTACTGATCCGAAAGATCCAAACAGTAAGCCAACAGCTACCATTGGGGATATGGGAGACAAGACGGTCATCGAAAAACAACCGATTGCACCGATTGAGGTTCCAGTGACCAATATTCCAACCGGTGGAACTGTTGAGGTGACAGGTCTACCAGGCGGCTTGACCTACGATCCAGCAACAGGTACGATTACTGGTACCCCGACTGTTGATAACTGGGGACCTACCGAGGAAGAACGCGACTTCCCTGTGAAAGTGGTTATCAAGGATGGCAATGGCACTCCAATCGCTGAAAAAGAAATCATCATCAAGGTTCAACGCGACACCGATGGCGACCAGGATCCAGATGTGACAGACCCAGACGATGATAACGATGACTACACAGATGACCAAGAAAAGACAGCAGGTACTGATCCGAAAGATCCAAACAGTAAGCCAACAGCTACCATTGGGGATATGGGAGACAAGACAGTCATCGAAAAACAACCGATTGCACCGATTGAGGTTCCAGTGACTAACGTTCCAAATAAGGGAACTGTTGAGGTGACAGGCCTACCAGGCGGCTTGACCTACGATCCAGCAACAGGTACGATTACTGGTACCCCGACTGTTGATAACTGGGGACCTACTGAGGAAGAACGTGACTTCCCTGTGAAGGTGGTTATCAAGGATGGCAACGGCACTCCAATCGCTGAAAAAGAAATCACTATCAAGGTTCAACGCGATACCGATGGCGACAGGGATCCAGATGTGACAGACCCAGACGATGATAACGACGGTTACACAGATGACCAAGAAAAGACAGCAGGTACTGATCCGAAAGATCCAAACAGTAAACCAACAGCTACCATTGGGGATATGGGAGATAAGACGGTTATTGAAAAACAACCGATTGCACCGATTGAGGTTCCAGTGACCAATATTCCAACCGGTGGAACTGTTGAGGTGACAGGTCTACCAGGTGGCTTGACCTACGATCCAGCAACAGGTACGATTACTGGTACACCGACTGTTGATAACTGGGGACCTACCGAGGAAGAACGCGACTTCCCTGTGAAAGTGGTTATCAAAGATGGCAATGGCAATCCAATCGCTGAAAAAGAAATCACCATCAAGGTTCAACGCGACACCGATGGCGACCAGGACCCAGATGTGACAGACCCAGACGATGATAATGATGACTACACAGATGACCAAGAAAAGACAGCAGGTACTGATCCGAAAGATCCAAACAGTAAGCCAACAGCTACCATTGGGGACATGGGAGACAAGACGGTCATTGAAAAACAACCAATCGCACCGATTGAGGTTCCAGTGACCAATATTCCAACCGGTGGAACTGTTGAGGTGACAGGTCTACCAGGTGGCTTGACCTACGATCCAGCAACAGGTACGATTACTGGTACACCGACTGTTGATAACTGGGGACCTACCGAGGAAGAACGCGACTTCCCTGTGAAAGTGGTTATCAAAGATGGCAATGGCAATCCAATCGCTGAAAAAGAAATCACCATCAAGGTTCAACGCGACACCGATGGCGACCAGGACCCAGATGTGACAGACCCAGACGATGATAATGATGACTACACAGATGACCAAGAAAAGACAGCAGGTACTGATCCGAAAGATCCAAACAGTAAGCCAACAGCTACCATTGGGGACATGGGAGACAAGACGGTCATTGAAAAACAACCAATCGCACCGATTGAGGTTCCAGTGACCAATATTCCAACCGGTGGAACTGTTGAGGTGACAGGTCTACCAGGTGGCTTGACCTACGATCCAGCAACAGGTACGATTACTGGTACACCGACTGTTGATAACTGGGGACCTACCGAGGAAGAACGCGACTTCCCTGTGAAAGTGGTTATCAAGGATGGCAACGGCAATCCAATCGCTGAAAAAGAAATCACTATCAAGGTTCAACGCGACACCGATGGCGATAAGGACCCAGATGTGACAGACCCAGACGATGATAATGACAGCTTCACGGATGAAGAAGAAAAGAAAGCTGGTACAGACTCAAAAGATCCAAACAGCAAGCCAGTTGCCCCTACTGTGAAATCAGCAGCGACAGCAGTGCTTCCAAAAACAGGAACAGATACCTCCAATGTGGGAGCCTATGGTCTTGTAGCTCTTGGTGTAGCAGGTCTCTTAGCTCTCGGTAAGAAGAAAGAAGAGGAATAATCTTTTTCTGGCAAATCCTGTTAAGGGTTTCAGTCCCTGATTATGCACGATCCATCAGAAAGGGTGGTAGCCATTTCTAAAATACTAGAACCTGCTAGCCCTTTCCCTAGTCGTTGAGGTAGTTTAGAAAGCCTCCAAGGCTAGTGTCATCGTGGTATAAGTTCAGATATGAAAAGAGGCTGGACAAAAACTAGCCAATAACTAAAAATACACAGACAGATCGAGCTGATTTTGATAAAATCCCGCCGAACTGTCTGTGTTTCTCTTTTTGTTTCTGCTATCTTGGACTAATACTCAATAAAAATCAAAAGTAGTCTATTTTCTCTTCAACTGGCTTTTGACTTCTTTGGGACATGGAAAGACTCCCTTTACAGTTTCCTGTGAAAATTTTTGTTTTTTCACTGTCCGCTATAAGGGGAGCCTATCATTTTGTACCAGTCATTTTATATCATAGATTATTTTTTATGCTTTATTGCTCTCATAATGACATATCCTAAAAGAATGGAAATTGCGGGGAAGATTTTCATGAAAGCATAGAACATTGTTTCAAGCAATTTCATCATTGCTCCCTAATCCCTATGACCTTAGGATATAGTTTAGCGCCTGAAATTTGTGTAGGTGGTTCATATACTTGTTTCATTCTGACAATAACTCCCCGCTCTGCTCCTAAATAAGCACTTCCTGCAGCTCCTCCTACAGCACCAATCATAGCTGCGACACCGGCATTTAATCCTGGTATAGCACCTAATAGTAATCCTGCAGCTCCTCCTCCCAAACCAATCATAGCACTCCATGTCACATTATTTATATAAACATCAGTCAAGCCATTTCCTAGATTAACAACTTTGTTTACACCTTTAACACCCAAACGTTGTGCATAAGCAAAAAATACAATTCGATATTGCTCTTCTGTAAATAAACCTTGATGATATAAATTCTCGGCTGCTTGAAGGACATCCGAATTAGAAAAAGTATAGACATCCCCCGTTGTGCCTTCTTGAAGGTACTCAACATTGCTCATTTCGTCTTCCGAATTACTTAATGCAAACACAGGAGACATATTCCCAAACAGTAACAGAGCAACACTAGAAATAGCAATCATTTTCTTAATATTTGTTTTCATATCAAGTAATCCTTTCAACTTTTTATAATATCTATTGATAAATTAACTTGATTTCTACAAACTCCTCCTCTCTAACAAGTTATTTTATCTTTTTACATTCATTATACACCTACTCAATTTCAAAAGCAAGTTTTTTGAATGCGTTTTCACACCGTTCTAGTTGTTTTATCCTTATTATAATTATAAAGCGTGAGATGGAAAACGAGCAATTCCAAGTCGACATTGCTTGTTTTTTCATACTTTTTTAATAGGTCTATAGACGACATCCTTCAACCTAAAAATTAGACAGTGAGGTTAGCGGTTGTCAGAATCATCTGCTTCGATTCCCTATTTTTCATTCGGTCTTTACACTCCCTTTGTATCTTATAATTGGACACGGGCTAAAAGCTCGGAAAAAAGATAAACATTCCTAGAAGTTACACTTCTTCGTCATGTTTCCTATTTTTCATTCGGTTTTTACACGGGCTTTGTATCTTATTGTAACTGAGTTCGGACTAAGGTCTTTGTGAAAAAGATAATTCTTCCTAGCTTCAAAGGTATAGTATACCTTTGAAGGCGGGAAATAGGAGTTTGCCTCAGCAAACTCTCTCGATTTCTTCGTCAGAATTCCTATTTTCACTTAGACCTTTTAACGTCCTCACATCTTAGTTTTTCATCAGTGTTGCGGAAAAAAGGAGTGTGAAGCTTGCACTGATATTTGGTATAATAGAATAAGAAAGGGCTTACAGGAAGATGGGAGGTGAGAGATGCTAACGAGAAAAGAAGCAGGGATTGTGCAAGTATTACTGAGACAGGAAGGGAGATATATTTCCAGTCAGAAGATTGCAGCAGCTATTGGTCTGAGCGATCGGACTGTCCGAAAATACTTGCAGACCATTGAGGAAAAAATTGCTAAGAGAGGGGCAAGATTACACTCCAAATCAGGCTACGGATATCGCTTGTCGTTTACAGATGAGGAGCAATTTCACCTCTACTGGCAGGAGTGGCGGCAGTCAGATAAGTTAGTCAAGGCAGTCGGACAGCTGGAAGAGGCGACAGACAGGCGCCATTACATCATCCATAAACTTTTTTTGGAGGCAGGTTGTCCTACTGTTTTGGACTTGGCACAGGAATTGTACCTGAGCAAGACCAGTGTGTCCCAATTATTGACAGAAATCAAGGACTTGATCCGCCCCTATGGCTTGGAGCTTCTCATTAGCCGGAAAGGCATTCAGATTACAGGAACTGAGCTAGCGATTCGCCATTTTATTAAAGATTATTTCTTTATCGATAGTTTTCAAAATTCGATCTTTTCCCTGATCCAAAATGATCTCTTAGAAGAAAGCCATTTTTCGGATATTATCATGGTTGTCATCGATGAGTGCCGAAATGCTCAGTTACAGCTGCCCGATTTTGTGCTACATAATCTAGTCGTGCATCTAGCCTTGATGATGAGTCGAATCCGTCTGGGAAATCCGATTCAGCTAGCTTCTCATGAGGAGGATGAGAAAAGCGTAGAGTACCAAGTAGCGACAAGGATTTTAGGACGTCTGTCAGAGCGGTTCTCTTTAGCATTTCCTGAGAAAGAGGCAGCGTATATCTCCATTCATTTGCATGGAGGCAAGGAAATGGTCAATAGTGGCCAATCAGAGGACAGTGTGACAAGGCACCTACGAGAGTGCTTGAAGTTGCTGAGTCAGCTATTGGCGGTGCCTCTAGAGACGGACCTGCACTTGCTCGATTCGCTGAAGATACATTTTATTCCCCTGCTACATCGGATTCATAATGACATCCAACTGGTCAATCCTTTGACGGAGGATATTGCGCAACAATATCCTAGAGTTCTTGCGGCCGTTAAAGAAGTTTTCTCCCACATGCCGGAACTGCAAGACCAGACCATTACAGATGACGAATATACGTATATTAGTTTGCACGTATTGGCTTCCTTGGAAAAAATGAGCGGGCAGGTTCGTTATCGTGTGCTAGTGGTCTGTGCCAGTGGTTATGGGAGTGCTAGGATGTTGAAACACCGCTTGGAAAATGAGTTTCAGGCAGAGTTAGACATCGTAGGGGTCGTCAGCTACCTCGATCTAGCAGAACAAACCTTGACGGGAATTGATTTTATCATCTCCTCGGTCGATCTGAGTGCTGTCGTCTTTTTGGTTCCAGTAGTGAGAGTCAGTGTTTTGTTGCAGCAGCAAGACATTGCCCGCATTCGATCCCAAATGACGAAAAAAATCTGGATGGGTGAAGAGCCTGCTAGAAAGGTCGGGATTTCTGAAAAGCAAGAAGAGTCCCAGATAGGGGTACAGCAATTATTTCAGGCAGAGCAATTTTTCTATTTTGATCAGCAGGTAGACAAGGAAACGGTTCTATCTCAGATGATTCAAGCCTTGGAAGAAGGGAGCAATCCACAGTTTCGACAAGATTTCCGAAAGCAGATAGCCATTCGGGAAAATCTCAGCTCAGTTGTCTACGAGGAGGTACTAGCTTTTCCGCATCCACCCCAGGCGCTGACGAAAAAGGAAGAAGTGGTCATAGCGGTTTGTCGTTATCCGATTTGCTGGGACAGTGAGCATAAACAGGTTCGGTTTGTCTTTTTGCTGTCACCATCCACTGGAAAAAATGAACGCATGAAGCTGGTTACCCCAGCCCTGGTCTCCTTTGTTCATGCCCCTGATTTACAACAAAAACTACAGGACAATCCGACTGTCCAACAATTTAAAGAATGTTTCATCCCTTTGTTATAGGGAAGGAGGAAGTACGATGAAAAATATTATGTTAGTATGTAATGCTGGTATGTCTACGAGTATGCTGGTGACCAAAATGCTCAAGGCAGCAAGCGATAAAGGTTTAGAGGTAACGATTTGGGCTGTTCCTATTTCTGAAGTTGCAGATGAGGTAGCCAATAAGACGATTGATGTTTTACTGGTAGGACCTCAGGTCAAGTTTATGCTTGATGAATATAAGGAAAATTATGCACCAGCCATCAAGGTAGGGGACATCAATATGGTCGACTACGGGACCATGAATGGTGCCAATGTCTTGGAATTTGCTTTGCAGTTGCTAGGAGATTAGCCGATGGGAGAACCAGTAAATCTTGAGGCGATTATGGGGCTTATTATGCATGGAGGTGACGCCAAAGGAAATGCAGTCGAAGCCATTCGAGCTGCCAAAACAGGCAATTTTGAAGGAGCAGAAGCCTTCCTTGAAAAAGCCCACCAAGCCCTCAAAATCGCCCATCAATCGCAGACCGCCCTATTAGCAGAAGAAGCGGCAGGGCATTCAATCGAAGTATCCCTTTTAATGGTCCACGGTCAAGATCATCTGATGAATGCCATCACCTTTCTGGATATGGCCAAGGAGACGCTTGACCTATACCGTAGGATAGAGGAAATCGAAAGGACAGGTAGATGCAAGCACGTCTGACAGTAACCGGTCAACTGGAAGCCTTCTATGCCTTCTATTTAGAACTCTTCCAGACAGACTATCAAGGAGCAACAGGAAAGTCCCTTCCTCTTTCTGAGATAAGAGAGGGATTGAGTTATGTCAAGCGATTTGGAAAAAAAGAGGAGCAATCCGTCAAAGTGAGCCTGCAACAACTGGTAGAAAATGAGTGCTATGGAGTGGCGATTCAATCAAACCGAGGTGTGCAATTTTTGACCTATCACTTAGAGGATTTAGGAGAGGATAAGGTGGAGATTGTGTACACGGAGGATTACCTACCAGAAGGGCGCTGGAACAAGCTCAATTACAAGCTGTTGCTCCCTCTGATGAAACGGAGCTTAGAGAAGCGTATGCTTCTTCAAATTAAAAAATTTGCAGAATTTGCAACAAAAAAGGAGGTTCATTAAATGGACACATTTATGAAAATTTCAGGGAAACTAGGGTCGCAGAAGCACCTGGTTGCCATACGGGATGCTTTTCTTGCCATGTTTCCCCTCACCATGGCAGGAGCGATTGCTGTCTTGATCAATGTCTTGGTGCGCGATATTCCCAACAGCATGGGGAATAAAGGCTTTGCAGAAGCCATGCAGCCACTCATTACCCTGAATGGTAGCGTGTATTTTGGAACCATCGCCATCATGGCGCTAGCCTTTGTCTTTGCTCTTGGCTACAATCGGGCGCAGCATGAAAAGATCAATCCGATTGCAGGAGGCTTAGTATCTTTTGCAGCCTTTATCTCAACGATTCCACAGACCATAACGATTATGACAGACCTAGCAGGCTTGGATAAGTCAGTTATCAAGGCTCTGGTTGATTTTGGCTTGACTGTTTCAGAAAAGGGCTTGGAAACGTCTGAATGGGGGACTATTAAGGTGGCCTATGCAGGCGCGACTGGCTTGTTTACAGCCATGATTATCGGCCTTCTTTCAGCAGAAATCTACTGCTTCTTGATGAAGAAGAAGGTGACCATCAAGATGCCAGATACAGTTCCACCAGCTGTTAATAAGGCATTTGCTTCAATGATTCCAGGGATTGTGGCAATCTATGTGTCAGCCTTTATCGGCTTTATAGCAGTTCAGTTATCTGGCCAATCCTTGAACGACCTCGTATCGACCTATATCCAAACACCTTTACTCGGTCTATCCCAAGGCTGGTTCAGCGTTGTCTTGCTTTCTTTTCTGGTACAATTATTCTGGTTCTTTGGCCTTCATGGACACAATGTACTGGGACCTGTTTTGGATGGTATCTACCTGCCTGCCCTCCTTGAAAATACAGCAGCGCATGAAGCAGGCAAGACACTTCCTTACATCTGGACCCGTGGCTCCTTTGACGCCTATGGACAAATGGGCGGTTCGGGTGTGACCATCGCCTTTATCATTGCAGTCTTTCTCTTTTCAAAACGCCAAGAATACCGCGCTGTTGCTAAATTATCTGCACCGATGGGGGTATTCAATATCAATGAACCAGTTACTTTTGGTATCCCAATGGTCTTGAACCCGCTCTTTGTGATTCCGTGGCTCATTGTTCCACCAATCTGTTGCGGCATTGCCTATGCAGCGACAGCCCTTGGCTTGATTCCACCAGTCTATGTAGCGATTCCATGGATTACCCCTCCAGGCCTCTATGCCTTCCTTGCAACAGGAGGAAATGTCTTGGCCGGTCTCGTTTCCCTGTTCAACGTCTTTGTTGCCTTCCTCATCTGGACTCCGTTTGTGGTAGCAGCTAATAAGGTGGAAGTTGAATAAGATATAAAGGGCGTGAAAAAGCGACTGAAAATTAGGAAACATGACGAGTGAAAAGCTCCAGTGGAGGTTTTCAGCCCATTTACATTTCCTAGCTTTCCTGCTTCTTGGCTCAAACTTCTGTGGTCACTTTCGTGTTTCTAGGTGACCAGTTGCAACAGTTCACCGAACTGTTGCAATCTCATCTGTAATTGGCTAAAGCCAAAACAGCTGCCTAGTACGACGGGCATGTCGTACATCTGAGGTGCAAGTCCTCTGTGGACACCTGCTACCGGTGAACCCAATAGCGACTCCCAAGCCTGACTATCGTGAGGTAGCGGGGAGAGGAAGGGATAGCGAAATCGTGGCTCTACGAACAGAAACGTGATATTAAGGCGTATATAGCGGATGAGGGGGCTAGGCACTCTAAAGTCCAAAAAGGTAGTCGTAATCTATGTGCGTAAATCACGAGAGTAAACGAGGAAAGATGTACGACTTATCCCGTGAGGTCTCATGAGCGTCAAGTAGACGTA
>NZ_MSPR01000030.1 GCF_001984715.1 Streptococcus azizii | reverse complement strand
CTCTATAAAAAGGAACACCTTCTTCTTTCCATTCACTTTGTAGGACTCGTTTACTCGAGGTAATATGATATAAATTTCCTAAAGTTGTTACCTCCCACGATTCGGGTAAGTTCCTATAATAGGCGTTGTCATCAGTCAAAACGGGTTCAATCTCGATTAAATCTTTCTTCTTGAGTTTGCCTTCTTCAAAGAGTCGTTGCTTTTCTGCACGAATTTTTTCCAACAATACTGAAGCAGGTTCATCATTTGGATCCTGTGCGACTAACTTACCTTGCATAGCTACATCTAACACTTTTTGACGGAGTTGTTCTGATAATTGCTGAAGGTCTGATTGGTTTTTATCAATTTTCCCAATCGATTCAAATCCGAATTTTATTTGTTCAGTAATTCGATTTTGTTCGTTCAATGGTGGAATTGGTATAAAAAGACTATTAAAATTTTTATCATTAATTGCAGGGTAATTTGATCCTGTTGATTTTTCAGAAACTTGTTTTAAGAAAAATTGCGAAGTTAGCACAAATAGCAAGAAAGAACTATGAAGTAGTGTATCTAGCACAATAAAAGCAGTACTTGCAATATAGTCCTCTGGATTATCAACAGCAATAACAGCAATATTTTTTAGATATGATCTTACTGTAGAAAAAATAACACTATCTTTTTGGACAATTTTCCTAGCTCGACTCGGCGCTTCACGGCAAGATACTTTTGAGATTTGCATCTTATCTAGTTTTTGACAATTATTATCAATAGTTCCAGTATCTAAATAATAAAAATCATTACTTGGTGTTCGTTGGCCTAAATTCCAATAGATACTTTTAATTCTTACCCACTCCCACCCCTCAGGAATCTCATAAGGTACCTCAACAGATTTTACTATACCATCAGCAAACTTCTCATAATAGGAACCATCCTCAGTTTTGAAAATCTCACTTTCGTTTTTATCCGGTTTGATTTTTTTCTGCTTGATGAGCTCTTCTTTCTCAGCTTTAATCCGTTTTAGAAGTTCACTTGCTGGCTCATCATTTGGGTCTTGAGGGACAAGCTTTCCTCGCATGGCTAAGTCTAGAATCTTCTCTCGGAGTGCTTTGGTATCAATCATTCTTCTACCCCACTCAACAACTCTTGTAATTGAGAAACAGCCTCAGCAATATTTCGAGATTTTTCCTCCATTAACTCTAACATTTCTGACAGACTATAATCTGGTGTATTGCTTTCCTCAGTCATCCAGCTGATATCTAACGATGTATTATCCCTGCCATCGATTTGTTCAAAGCTATATTTGCGCCAACGACCATTTGGATTTTCTTCGCTCCAAGTTTCTTGACGATTTTCTCTATCCTCTCTCTTGTAACAAGAAATAAATTCTTCAAAGTCCTTTTTATTCAAGGGATTTCGCTTACCAAACGAACGCATGTTATGCCGCATATCATAAATCCAAACGTCTTTTGTATTTCCTTTTTCTGATGTACCACGCTCAAAGAAAAGCACATTGGTCTGAACACCTTGAGCATAGAAGATACCAGTCGGTAAGCGCAAAATAGTATGAAGATTACACTTATCCATCAGATCACGACGAATAGATTCTCCGACATTGTTATCGAACAAAACATTGTCAGGAACAACTACTGCTGCTCTTGAGTGCCCATTTGTGTTCAAAGAATTATAGATCGTTTGAAGGAAATTCAACTGTTTATTACTAGTTTCATAAGTTAGATCATCGCGTGTTGCACGTTCACCACCTTTTTTAGTTCCAAACGGTGGGTTAGTCAGTACAACATCAAATCCTTTCATCCATTTGCCATTAGATGATAGTGAATCTCCTTGCTCCAAGCGTCCTTCAATATTATGCAGTAAAGCATTCATCAAAGCGAGTTTGTGCGTATTAGGAACAAGTTCCATACCGCTCAGTGCTTCCTCTTTTTGAAACTTTACTTCTTCTGGAGATAAATCGAAGAAATCATCGTATTTTGCTTTAAGATAATAGTCTGCGGCAATCATAAATCCAAATGTTCCAGCAGCAGGGTCATTCAATTTTTCCCCTTTTTTAGGGTCTATCAACTCCACCATTACATCAATTAAGACACGTGGTGTAAAGTATTGACCTGCCCCAGACTTAGTCTCATTCGCATTTTTTTCTAGGAGACCTTCGTAAAGATCACCTAACCCTTCCTCCTTAGCAGAATACCAGTCCAAGTCTCCGATACTTGTAATAATCTTTTCAAGGTTTTTAGGCTCATCGATATAAGTGGAGGCATCTGCATAAATCATGTTTAGTCGCTTATCTTTAGTAATTTCCGGATTTCCCAAATCTAGAAGCAACTGCTTGTAAAAAATTTTTAACTCTACCCCTTCTTTTGATGCTAAATCATCCCAACGATACCCTTCGGGAATACTGTGCTCATTATCTTGTTCTTTCATCATTTTTAAGAACAGGATATAAGTCAACTCCGTGACGTAATTTTGATAGCTAATTCCGTCATCTCGTAAAACATCAGCCATCTTCCATAGTTTTTGGACAATATCATTATTAGACATTTTGTTTATTTCCCTTTTTATCTTAAGCATATAATTGATCATTCAACACTTGAATAACCAAATCAATTTTTTTCCCAACGTGACGTTGAATCTGTTTGTAACCACCATTTTGCTTCCACACTTCTGTTTCATCAAAATATTGTTTTGCTGTAGGTGCCAAGACAGGAGTTTCAAGCAACTGTTTTTCAATGCGCTTTAGCCATTTCAACTGCATTGGAGTCCAATCTTCCATACCATACACTTTCTTCATGGCATTTTTGATACGAGTTTCATGATCTACCAGACCAGTTCCCAAAGCAGCTTGCCTGATGAAACTGATAATATCAGCTGCAACTCGCTCTTTCTTTTCATGGCGCCAAGCTTCTTGTAGATTCCTTTCGTCAAAATGATTTTCCTTTAAACGTAATTGAACTTCCCTCAACTCTTTATAAGTCAATTCCTTTGGTCGCTTAACGACAACCTCTAAAGCTGGAATCAGGTTAATATTTTCACGGATAAAGCGATTAAAATCATTTAAGTAATCACCTGGTTTAACATTTCCAACACCATATCCTCTAGTCACTTCTTTAATCATATCTGAATCGTGGGATATCGCGATATCAACGTAGTTTCTATAGTGTGCAACCCTGTTAATTTTCTCCTGCTGACCTGCGAGCTCCTGCTTATTCATTGCTTTTAACTCTTGAAGCCACATATCAATGCTACGAACATTATTTAACTCTGCAAGCTCGTTAATAGCTTCTTTAGAGAGTCGCTGTTTCCGTCGTTGCAGTTTAGCTATTAATTCATTCTTGAAAAATTCAAATTCAAAATTATCATCTGCGGACAACGCCTTTTCAAGAATTTGATCAATTGTTTGACTTGGATTTGAAACAATAGGTTTCATATCAGTAATGTCTTTTAACGTATCATAAAGCTTAACTGCATCGAAGATTTTGAAACTTTCTTTGTTGATTTCAGGACACAAACGTGTAGCACGTCCCAACATTTGATCATAGAGAATACGAGAACGAACACGTCTCATAAATACAAGGTTCTCAATTTCTGGTACATCGATTCCTGTGGTTAATAAATCAACTGTAACAACAATATTTGGATATTTTTCATTCTTAAATCGTTTAATTTCTTTATCAGGGTGAGCGATATATCCTGTGATCTTTTCAATTGCATCATCTGGAACTGGAATATCTGCTTTTCGATACTCTTCTTTGAGAATTCTAACAATCTGATCAGCATGGTAATCCGTAACAGCAAAGATCAGCGATTTTCCGCCTTCATTGGGATCTATATAGTTCACTAATTCACTAAGGATAGCACGATTAAAATTCTCATTAATAACTTTTTTATTAAATTGTGCAACATCAAACTTTAAGTCATCATCTAGATGTGCTTTAGTAATACTCTTATTCCTAGCATCCCATACATCTATATCCGAATTAGCCTCGAACGTGATACCATTTCTAGATAGTTCTGTTTCAAATTGATAGGGCGGCTCATGATCAACTAAATAACCATCAACTACTGCATCTCTATAGGAATACGTGTAAATTGGATCTCCAAAAATTCTAGTAGTATGTAAAGCCGGTGTAGCTGTTAGCGCCAGCACACTAGCATCAAAATAATCAATGACTCGGCGATACTGACTGACATATTCTTGTTCGTTTTGATAGAGCAACTCTTCCTCTGATAACTCACGATCCTCAGTATAGCCACGATGAGCTTCGTCAACAATGATAAAATCATAAGTACCTACTGATGGGATTTCTGATTCATCATCTGTGTAGAAAAGCCGTCTGACCATACCTTGTACAGTTGCAATGTGCACTCTTGTATTCTTCTCAGCAAAAATCTCATCAACACCTTTAATATCATATATAGAAGCAAATGACTGATTCTCAATTTGCGTATCAATAAGGACATCTGAAGCCTGTTCCCCGAGACTTCGACGATCTACTAAAAACAAAATTCTACGCATTCGTTTTGTTTTTAGTAAGCGATACATTAGTGCTAATGAAAGACGCGTTTTACCTGTACCTGTAGCAAGTGCTAAAAGCATACGGCGTTTATTTTCAGAAATCGCTTTTTCAACTGATTTGATAGCTTCAATTTGATAATAACGTCCAGCAAAATCTGGATATTCTTCTTCGACCAGTTCTGTTTCAGCTTTGATAATATCAACTTCAAGTTTTCTCTTCAAATCTTCAGGACTATGCCAAGCTTCTAAAGCATATGAAGGTACAGTTTCTGTGCGGGAATCCCAAAACCAAATTCCAGACTGATCCTCTAATTGTTTTAAGTACGGACGACCATTAGAGGCATAAAGGAACGGTATTTTATATTTTCCAGACTGAACCAAGTTATAGTTCGAAGAAACATCTATCTTACGAGCATAGCCCTTGGATTGTATAAGATCACCAGATATAGCTTTATTATAACGTTTTGCTTCTACAATACCGACTAAATCAAGACCAATAAAAAGTCCATAATCTGCACGCCCGCGAGGAGTGGGAACTTCAGCAATTGCCAAGTTTTTATTTTTTTGTGGCCGAGTTCCTTTACGCCAATCAAGATTAGCTGTGTCCACTTCCCAACCTGCTTTATGAAGTTGTTCATCAATAAACATAATACGAGTATTATATTCATTAAAGTCCACATTGCGCAGATAAGCTTTGGAGCGCTCTTTCTTATGAATTTTAGTTGCCTCAGGTTCATTCCGGTATCGAACAACTGCTTCTTCGAGCGCCTGTCTCTCAGCTTGTGTCATTTCTAGAGCTTTTTGCATGGATTGCTTTTCTGATTGACTAATTTCAAGTTGTTTTCTTAATTCCTCTACTTCTTTATGAAGTTGAGCATTTTCCTCTTCTTGACTAACTGGCTTTTCAAATTTCTGAGCTACAAACTCAATCGGCCCGTAAGCTTCCATAAACCAAGTCGCCAAAAAATGAGCATAACCTAAAAGTTTTAATGCCGCACCACTATCTGAAAATGAATCATGTGCCGCTTTATTTCCATACTTTCTAATAATATGGAAAGCTTCAGCTACATCATCCTCCAAAACTCCTACTCGTTGCAATTCTTTTAATTTATCTAATTGAGTCGGTACATTCCAAGGTGTAATATTTTCTAACCTAAACAAAGCTTCGGTCATACGTTCAGCAAACTGTCTCAACTGGATCATAGCGCTATTTGAATCACTATAAACATAAATTTCAGCACGTGTAGCTGGATTGGCAAGTTGAGGCCATTCAGGTTTCAGAAATGAAAAATTACTCATAATAAATCTCCTACTATCACTCAATGAGATAAATAATCCTCCGACGAATCGCTATTATCAGAAGTTTTTATTAACATATATTATATCATAATGTGTCATTAATCTACCGCAACAAATGTAACGAATCATTTCCGTTGTTTCATTTTTGGTGACCTTAAGCTGTTATGGCTTATCAAAACATTCCCGACTTCTGACTTTATCACATAAAAAATGCAAATGGTAGCTATCCTCTTGTGGGACAAGGAGTTCTGCTGTTCTTTTTGATTATGTTTCTGTTTGTTTTGAAACGGATTGTGAGCCAATCGTATAGCCAATCATGACCATCAAATTTACTGCGATTAAACCTCCCACTCCAATCAAAAATCGAGCCTTCACTTTGTTTAACATGGCTTTCTCCTTTATTAATGATAATCACATCATAGCAAGATGAACTTGGAAAGTTTATCACATAAAAAAATATAATTAACTACAAATTATGGTATACTAGTGATAATAAATAGTTATCGGGAGGAAAAACATGAAACAATTGCTTCAGTATTATTTACAAGAATTTGATAAAGAGTGCTCTAAAACTAATTTATTTTTAGTTGCCAACCTAAAAAAATACACTAAGAAAATGTCTTATTACACAATTGAACATGCTTCTGATAGTGAATTTTTTTCGTTATCAGAATTTGAAGAGATAGCCTCTGCTCTATTAAAAACAGGCCTCTGTTTGAACATATTCTATACAGAAATGGAATTTATTGAATATATATTAAAGAACTATATGAACTTATTCAAAGAAGATATATTAGTCTATAACTTAGCTAGAGATGGTATAAGAGAAGGTAAGAAATCGCTGATTCCTTCTTTTTGTGATTATTTCAATCTTGATTATACTGGTTCAAATGCACTGACAGTCTCTTTGTGTCGTAACAAATTTATTTGGGGAGCTGTGGCAAATAGGTTTAATATCGCGACTCCTAAAACTGTTTGCATAAGCAATGGAAAGGTACTTGGAGAAATATTCGAGGCTCCAAAATATATACGCAAAGAAATCTCACAATCGGCAAGCATTAATTTATCTGAAGATTCTATCATATCGAATTTTGACTGGAGAAAAATTGATACTCAGGATTTCCTTCTTCAGGAATTTATTGAGGGAATTGAGGTTGAAGTTCCTTTTTTTAATTTTAAAGGAGAATATGTTGTATTAAATCCTGTTAGAGTAGTCAGTAAAACAGACATTTTGACAAGTGAAGTGTCAGATAGGAATGATTATACGTTTGAGTATTTACAAGATAAATCTCTGTGTAAAAAATTAAAAGAAGCAACAGAAAAACTCGCCCAATATTTAGATATAAGTACCTATGGACGAGTTGATTTCAGGATAAAATCAGATGGAAATTTTTTTGCTTTTGATGTTGCAACCATGCCTTATACAACTAAGCACAGTTCGTTTCATTATAATTTTTACAAGTATAATCTCACCATGGCTGATCTTCACAAACTGATATTATTTAGCAGTTTATAATGCACTGGTATACTGTATATCTGTTACCATGAGACCCCTACGATAGTAATTCCATTCTCGTGAGGAGAATTTTGATGTTACTAGAAATTCTGAAAATTCCTTTCCTGTCTTTATATCTGATTTAAATATTTTTTTGTAACGACGGTGTTTTTCGGATAACATTGTTTTCTCTGACTCAAAAATAATAGGGCAGAAATTTTTAAGTTGTTCATACTTATCTTGTGCTTGTTGCTGATTCCCCTCTATAAGTAATTTACAAAGTTCAAACCAACCAAAGTAGTAACGATAGAAATCATCAATGGACACGTCTTCAATATCTGACAAATCATTCACTTCCATCAAATTCTCTAACTCATTTTTATAAATTTTATAGTTTTCAATTCGAGAATAATACAGAGAAATTGAACATAAGTTTGTGTATATTAAATGTTTACTAACATCATTTAATCTGTTTTCTGTAAGAATGTTTTCAAACTGAGTTCGCCAGTAGTCAAAATCATTTGCTGAATTAGAAAGGAAATCTAATATAATAAAGTTGTTTTGAGATTTCCAATATAGTGGGAAATGATATTTATTGAATAATGCTTCTATTTCTTGTTTCACTTGACGTGCTCGTTCATAGTCAGAAGCAACCAGTAATAACCCTAGAAGACTCCCTAACGTATAATATTGCTCAAGTTTGTCATCGATATCTATAAAAAACTTTAAAGCCCTGTTTGCATCATTTATGGCTCTATCGTTATCCTTATATAAAAAACTTTTTCTTAAATAGATTTTTTCAAGATATTGTGCATTTTGTTCAATATCTTTTGTTACATAAAAAATTTTAATAATATCTTCATTTAAAAATTGGAATTTATCTATTTCGTTTAGTTTATCTATTAAATGAGGTAATAACATGTAAATACACGAGAGATAGTGAACAGGCTCAATAATAACATCTTTACCGCTTTCATGTATTATATTCTCATATAGCGTATTACAAAGTGAATAAAAAGAAGAATCTTGTGATGTATTTCCTTGAAAATTAACATCATTTTTTAATAGTATGGAAGATAGCAGTGAACTTTCAGGCAGTATTTCTTTATAAATTGAGTTAGCAGATTCTCCATATTTGTATTCTATACATCTAAAAAATGTTGACTTAGTCTCTTCTTTTAGAAATTCAAGTTTATATAAACTATTTTTTTCACTTTCTAATATCTCATCTTGATTTAATAAATATTCATGCCAAAGTAAGTAAAGCGAAAGTAAATTTTCTTGCTTATCCTCAATCTTAGATAAAATTTCTATTTTAAGTTTGTAATTAAAAGGTTCTTTCCTACACAGATAATGATAATACTTTATATAAACTTCTTTCTGTCCTTTTTCAACTGTTAATAGAAGTTTATCTTTAATAATTAATATTAAACTATAGAAATTTATTCGATTTTTTACAGGTATTAAAACTAATAATTTTTTTAAAATATCAATGGCTTTTTCAATTTGAAAAACCTTCATATTGAAAAATTCTTCTGCCTCATATGGATTGAAATACTCAGGAAGGACAGACAGTTGATATATAAAATCCATATCAATGTGATTCTTCCTAAAGTCATTTTCAATCGTATGTAATAGATCATCTAGCAATTTTTCAATTTCCAAATTATTTTGTGATAACGAGATGAAATTGTAGATTTTTTCTAAATTCCCCTTTGTAAGAGGGTATAATTTATCTACTAAATCATCAGATAAATTTGAGGACTGTATCATACTTCTTAAAGTATCTTTTAGATCATTTAAATCAAAATGATGAATATCAAAAATTTTTGAAAAGAAAATATCATCATTTATACAGTTTTTACCACCAACTACAACAATTATTGATTTATTATATTTCTTTTCATAATCAGAAAGATTGTTAATAAGACGAACAAAAAATAGTTTCAGCTCATTTCCTAACCAATCCCAGTGCTGAATCAAGAATATTAGTCTATAGTCATCGCTACTATTTAATATTTTCTTTTCTACATCCATCGAACTATATTTTAGTGATATACCAGCCGAACCAAATCCAGGAATAGAACCGTTAGCAGAAAGAGAGATATGCTTAAAAAATTTTTCTACTAAAGAAAGTTTATAACCATCAGTAATATCATTTTCGCCAAAATCGGTATATAAACTCGTTCCATCTCCTATGATTTCCTTATTTAATATTTGTTGCGATATTTCATCAAATGCTAATGATTTTGATAGACTATCCTCAAAAGGGATATAGAATGCGGCAGAATTTTGAGAAGTATAGTGTTGCAAAATATTCGTACTAATTTCTGTTAAAAATTGATTCCAATGAGACATAATCAACTCCCCTCCCGATAACTATTTATTATCACTATACAAAACATCAAAATCAGTCTATAATAGCGTCATTATCGTTAAAGGAGACTATCATGGATTATACTATTATTTCTAACTACTTGGATTATTGTAAAACTCATAAACGATTGAGTAGACACACGCTGCGGGCTTATAAAAATGATTTAATGCAATTTTACAATTCAAATAAAGAATGTGTGGTAAGTTATATTGAAGGTTTGACACTTTCAAACTTAAAAACTAGTACGTTACGGCGAAAAATCGCAACTTTAAAAGTGTTCTATGGCTATCTTCAATCGAAAAATGTTATTACTGACAATCCCTTTAATCAATTACGGTTTCAATTTCGAGCAGAAAAAACATTGCCTAAGACAATCCCTCACGATAGTTTAAAAATCCTGTACGCTTATCTACAAAAGAAAATTCTCTCAGCCAAATCTGACTATCAAAAACAGAAAGCTGAGAGAAATTTGTTAATAGTCTCATTACTCCTTTCTACTGGCATTCGGATTTCTGAGCTGTGTCATATTCAAATCAACGATATCAATCTCACTGAACAAACACTCCAAATTCTAGGAAAGGGTAAAAAAGAACGCATTATTTTTATTGGCGATGAACCGACCTTTCAGTTGCTAAAAGCTTATATCTCTTGTTATTGCAATCATACAGATAATTACCTTTTTACTGGAAAGTATGCACAAAAACCACTGACAGAACAAAGTGTTCGCTTGATTCTGAAAACAGCTAGAAACCAAACTAGACTAACGACAACGATTACGCCTCATATGTTTCGTCATAGTTTTGCGACGATGTTGTTAGATAATGATGTCGATATTCGGTACATCCAGCAGATACTTGGACACAGTTCTATCTCTATCACTCAGATATACACCCACGTATCGCAATCAAAGCAAAAAGAGATTCTAAGTTCCTGTAATCCAATTTCATCTATCTACACTTAATCAGCAGCATACAAAAATAAAAGACTACCTACATTCAGGTAGCCCTAATTGTATACTGTCATTCTACTTCTCACAATATTTGTCACAAGTCCACGTGTAAGCAGAATATTAACTGCACTATTCGTTGTGCTAGTTCATTCTCGCAAAATAAAAAAACTTTGCGTATCATAAACTCAAAACCACCACGAAATGAGGGAATGATATGCAAAGCCAAGTTTATTATCCCGCAAATCCCAATCAAACCCAAGTCATTTTTTCAAAAATCTTAACACAAGTCAGCTCTTTGTTCCTAGTGAAGTTAGAGATAGACGAAATATCCATTTACAAAAGCAGCCTGATACGGTGCTTATTGTTAGCTATCTCTGGGCAATTCAAGAAGGATGTCGAACTGCCACCGCGAGTGCTATTTACCGTACCATTCGCCACAATCTCTTTCCTGACAATTTCCCAGAGCGCTCTCGATTTTGCCGTATCTGCCAAAATTTTGCTCAAAGCATTCAACATGTGGTGATAGCAAATTCCTATACTATTGAACGAAATGAAGTGGTCCAAGTTTAATATTGTACTAGAGAACAAAATTGATACAATTTAATACCATGCAACATCTTTTAAGATATGTAGAAATCCACTGATAAGTCTCCATCAGATTCATAGGGTTTCCATGCAAGGTTAAATCCGTACCTCTCGCTCCAACTTGAACGCCAAATATCGTAGTATGGGACACGGCTATATTTCCCACATACTACCTCATCCTCAAACTCTGGTGATTCCTCACAGGTAATTCCAAACTGAGTGCCATCCAATTCCCAAGAATTTCCCCAAACATACTCACCAGAAATGACAGCAATCCACCTCGCAGCATCAACCTCAAAATCCGTACATAGCTTCAAAGATTGGAAAGTACTGCAGTTTATTTTTAATGGTTTGATATGTACAGCACAGTCAACGTGGTACTTTTCAAAGTTTGCAACTAACAAGGTGACCCTCATTGGAATGGGGACTCCATTCACCTCCAACCACCAGTGTCCTAATTTATTATACAAGATATCAAAATAGTCATTAGCTACTATCGATGTTGAAAAATCTGTTATGTCAAGGCATCTTCCTGCTACTCGCAATTCGGAAACGATCTCATCTGTCTTGCTCTTATCAAACTCTGAATAGCGTTTAATCACACGTTTTAACTTGTGAATTGGATAAGAAATATCCTTTTGCGAAGCCTTATATACTTTTTCGACATGAGCAATTTTTTCAACATTGCTGATACCTACAGGTACTACTACAAAATGGTCTTCCTTTATCGATTCATCATCGCAAATATAGGTGTACTCCTTATCAAACTCTGAAAAAGTGACTGTGGCTACTCTGTAAATTGTATCAGATGAGCTAGAATCAGTAACCTGCTCCTCCTCTTCGCTATCTAAATTAACCTTCCTATAAAAGGTATAGCGATTCGGGGTATCATCTTCACCGAATACCATTAAGCCGTGACAGCTAGGACATTCCCAAACATAGTAGGAAGCATCCGAAATATCCTCATACGCGATTTTATTATCAGCATCTGCAGTATTCATAATTTCTTCCCATAACTCATCTGAATATACTGAAAAAGCATTCGGATCTGGAGCGGCATGGTCGTTCATCGGATAACCGCATTGACAAGTCCATTTCCCCATTCTCAGCCTCCTTCCTATTTGATCAAATAATAAAATCAATGCCCAATTCTACAATTTTCTGCCAATAGTTATATTTTAAAAAATAATGTTCCGTTCATTTCATTCTTTTCCCCCATGCCCAGCTCTGCTAGGAAAAAATTATTCAAAGCTTGCCAGTCAACCCTATACACAATGGTTTGTGTTTTTAGGTATGCATCCATTTCCTGTATAGATGACTCGAGGTAGTCATGAATGTCTTCAAGTAAGGTTATTTCAGCTGATTCTGAGCTCGCCATTTTAATAGACAATATGTAAAGACCCCCAGTTGAGAATTCGTGGATTTACCTGTACACTAGAATAAAAAAACAATCAACTTCTAACAGGAATTACCACACTCAATTGGAGGTCTTATATGTTTCATTTTACCACACTTTTCATCGGAATGGATGTTCACAAAGAAAGTTTTTCACTTTGCTATTATGA
>NZ_MSPR01000003.1 GCF_001984715.1 Streptococcus azizii | reverse complement strand
TCATAATAGCAAAGTGAAAAACTTTCTTTGTGAACATCCATTCCGATGAAAAGTGTGGTAAAATGAAACATATAAGACCTCCAATTGAGTGTGGTAATTCCTGTTAGAAGTTGATTGTTTTTTTATTCTAGTGTACAGGTAAATCCACGAATTCTCAACTGGGGGTCTTTACATATTGTCTATAAAAAAGGTTTTCTGATACTGATAGATAACCCTACTGGTGAAGTAGGGCTATTTCTATAAGGAGGACCTATGTTACAAATTGCACAGTTAACCATGACCCACACCAAAGATTTGACCGATCTGATTGTCGATTTATCCCTAGTCGTTAATAAAGGCGACAAAGTGGCCCTTATCGGAGAGGAGGGGAACGGAAAATCTAGTCTCCTCAAATGGATGATGGCAGAGGACTTGATTAGTTCTTACATTCAGGTTAATGGCCAGATCCATCGAGACTTCGTCCATTACAGCTATATCCCACAATCTTTCCCTAAAGAATTTGAAAGCCTGTCTCTCAATGACTATTTCTTTGCTTCAACTGAGGGGAATCTTGACTACGCTGCTCTCTACCGTTATGCTAAAGAATTAGACTTTGACAGCAATCGCTTTTCTGACTCCCAGGTCCTAGCTTCCCTATCCGGTGGAGAACAGTTAAAAATCCAACTCATCAAAGAGTTGGCAAAAGAGACAGATATTCTCTTTCTCGATGAGCCTTCTAATGACCTGGACCTATCTACATTGAAATGGCTGGAACAGTTTATCAACACCACTCCAAAAACGGTCGTCTTTGTCTCCCACGACGAGAGTTTTTTAGGGCAGACAGCTACCAAAATCGTGCATTTGGAGCGCCTCAAAAAACGCCAAGTAGCTCGAACGACTGTTCAAACCTTAACCTACACAAGCTATGCCCAAAAACGAGAGGAAGACTTTGACCGCCAGGCTCGTCAAGCAAGAAATGAACGCTTGGCACATCAAAAGAAGGTAGAGCGTCATCACCGTATCCACCAAAGTGTCGAACATACCCTCCGTCATACCCATGATGCAACTGCAGGACGGCTGATTGCCAAAAAAATGAAGTCTGTTCTTGCCCAAGAAAAACGGTATGCAAAAGAAGCAGCTACTCTCACTGAAATGCCTCTGCAAGAAGACAGCATTCGCCTATTTTTCAAAGATATAGTCCCCCTTCCCTCTCATAAAACCATTATTGAGTTGAGCCATTTCCCTCTCCAAGTAGGAACAAAAACATTAGTGTCCGCTATAGACTTTCGTTTTTGTGCCCAAGAAAAAGTGGGAATTATCGGAAAAAACGGTGTTGGAAAATCTAGTTTCCTCAAACAGATCTACCAATTATTACAAGAACAGGCTGACTATCCTATCGGATACATGCCCCAGCAATATCAGGAACTGCTGCAGCCTACTGTCTCTCCCCTTCAATTTCTGACAGAATCTCCTGATAAACAAGAAGAGGAACGAGTTCTCACCCACCTGGCTAGTCTCCAATTTAGCCGTGAAGAGGCCCACCACCTTATTTCCTCCCTCTCAGGTGGGCAACAAGCCAAGCTGCTCCTGCTAAAAATGGTCCTAGATGCCTGTCCCGTTCTGCTACTAGATGAGCCAACACGAAATTTCTCTCCAACTTCACAACCCCAAATTCAGAGACTCTTTACAGATTTCCCCGGTGCAATCCTCACTGTCTCTCACGATAGAAGATTTCTTCAATCCGTTTGCGATACAATATACCACTTGGACGAAAACGGGATACGGGAAATCCTTAAAGAAGAGTTGTAACGGTACAAGCTGCTCGATGCCATAGAAAGTGGCAGGGACTTACACTCTATAAAACGAATCTCTGAATCAGCAACGAAACCATAGGTAGCGTAAGAAACAAAAACACACCAACATTAGTAGTGACAGCTCCTCCTTTCAGAGATTGCTTCACTACTAATGTTGGTGTCTTTCAGTCTTTCGCTATTGTCCCAACTTATGAGATACGCATTCTCAACCACCATCGGTAACAATCCATCTATTTATTCTTCTGCTTGCAATTTTTCACGCTCTAGGCGGAATTTACGACTTGGATTGAGTTTGTTAAATAACTCCTCTAGTTTCTCTGCATTCCAAATATCTGCTGCTGAAACAAAATTCCCATCCTTGTCCTTATATGATATTGGTTTATCTCCCATTCATAAAACCTCCAATTTTCTTTTGATGACAATGCACCTCTCCCTATTCATGCCTCTATTCCATAACCAGCAGTCCTTACAGCCTACCCTTCAACCCGTCTATAATAGTAGCAAAAATCAGTCACCTGGTGTCGTGGAAAACAAACCAGCACAAGGCTTTGTGACGACACGCAGACTAGACAATACACGGTACTGGATGGACGGCGAAAACTAGGCTGAACCTTACAAGCTAGGACATGTCACAACGTGAAGAAAGGTATTCGACAACAATCCCTTTCTGAACTAGGCAGGTGACTAGGCAGAGCGCCATAGCGACTGCCAACTGACCACTAGATAGCATGACGAGCAAGACAGTACACGTTACGACACGTAGCCCAGACAGTCGATACTACTGGCTGGTCGGAGTTAGTAAGGTTGGTAGGTAGACCACCATAGTGCTACCGTAGCACATCAAGTCCTTGGCTTAGATATGCTTCCAACGTTAATCCACAAATTCAAATTCAAAGGTCCCGATACGGACGATGTCCCCGTCTTTAGCACCGCGGGACCGAAGGGCTTCGTCAACTCCCATACCACGTAATTGACGCGCAAACTTCATCACAGACTCATCGCGATCAAAGTTGGTCATGGTAAAGAGTTTTTCTAATGCCTCGCCAGATAAAATCCAGCTAGCATCATCTGCACGACTGATGTCAAACGCTGGCTCCTCCGGATTAAAGCCATAATAGGCCTCCTCAGCTTCAAAATCAGCCTCATCATACAAGAGAAAGTCTGGGGTCTTGTCCAGCAACTCCGCAGTCGCTTCCAGCAGATTTTCCAAACCTTGGTGAGCGAGTCCCGAAATCGGAAAAATAGGTGGCAATTCCTCAAACTCATCGTAATGTGCTGCTAATTTTTTCTTAAATTGCTCGAGATGTTCTTTTGCATCTGGCATATCCATCTTGTTGGCTACAATAATCTGAGGGCGTTCCATCAAGCGTAGATTGTAGGTCTCAAGCTCTCGGTTAATAGCTAGATAATCCTCATAGGGATCCCGTCCCTCGCTGGCAGACATATCAAGAACGTGCAGGATAACCCTTGTCCGTTCAATGTGACGCAGAAACTGGGTCCCAAGTCCCACTCCTTGGCTTGCTCCTTCAATCAACCCTGGTAAATCTGCAACGGCAAAGGATTCACCCGATTTGGTGCGGACCATTCCTAGATTAGGAACAATGGTTGTAAAGTGATAGGCACCAATTTTCGGCTTGGCTGCGGTAATCACGCTGAGCAGTGTTGATTTCCCAACAGAAGGAAAGCCGACCAATCCCACATCTGCCAAGACTTTTAATTCCAGTTCGAGATGGCGCTCTTCTCCTGGCTCACCATTTTCAGAAATTTCAGGTGCAGGATTTTTCGGTGTAGCAAAGCGGATATTCCCACGGCCACCACGACCTCCTCGCGCCACGATAAATTCCTGACCATGCTCAACTAAGTCCGTCATAATCTTACCGGTCTCTGCATCGCGGACAGTTGTCCCCTGCGGTACACGGACCAGCAAGTCCTCTGCTCCACGCCCGTGCATGCCCTTGGTCATCCCTTTTTCACCAGAAGCTGCCTTAAATTGGCGATTGTACCGGAAATCCATCAGGGTACGCAACCCTTCATCTACGACAAAGACTACATTTCCACCGCGACCACCATCACCGCCCCACGGACCTCCATTGGGGACGTATTTCTCCCGACGAAAGGCGACCATACCATCGCCCCCTTTACCAGCTTTGACCTTAATCTTTGCTGTATCTAAAAACATACTCATCTTTTTACCTATTTCTTCTTTCCGTCTATTTGTTTATACAATCTTTTCGTTTACTTTTAGTACTTGCACCACTAGTCTGGGAGATTGAAACAGTTCGGTGAACTGTTTCAACTGGTCACCCAGAAACACGAAAGTGACCACAGGAGTTCGGTGAACTGTTTCAGCCTGAGCCTATAAATCCGAGAGCGAAGTAGGCAAGGTTGAGATGAAACGAGTGCAACTCGTGTCAATCGCGAGAGGCTCCTTCATCAGTCATTAGACTGTTGAAGGGTTGGAAATCATACTGACGATAGTCAGTAACCATCATAAAATACAGCCCAGCGAGTTTCCATAATCTTTCAGATTATGGAAACTAAAATAGAGAAACGGAGCTTCAAATTACTACTTTTTAATGACAGGTAGTAGGCTGAAAACCTCCACAGGAGTTTTTTACGGGCTTTGTATCTTAGTCTACTGTTAATTTTTATTGAGTATTCGTCAATGACAGCTGTGACATACACTAAATGACTGTATCATAAAAGAAGGGCTAGAGGAATCCTCCCAGCCCCACTGATTACATAATGGCACTGATAGCTGGCAGAATCAATCCAGCTAAGGTTGCCAAAACCATCACCACTACAATGATAAGGGTTATTTTCTCAAATGTATTTTTCTTATGTTTCTCTTCACCAAAGGCCATGACTTCTCCTTTTATACCTGTCTTTTCAATTTCCTTCCCATTCTATCATGAATGGCAGAAATTTTCAACGCTTACCTTCCCCATCCAGTTTTTCTTTTACATTCTGAGCGACTTTATAAGGGATGCCTGCTTCGGCAATCTCTTGCACACTGGATTTTTGGATGGTGGTTAGCGATTTAAAATGCTTCAAGAGGACTTGCTTCCGTTTAGGACCTAGACCTTCAATCCCATCTAACTTGGACGAGAAAGAATTTTTCGACCGCACTTGGCGGTGGAAGGTGATGGCAAAGCGATGCACCTCGTCTTGAATCCGTTGCAAAAGGAAAAATTCCTGTGAATTGCGCGAAAGAGAGACAAGTCGCAAGGGATTGCCATAGAGCAAATCGTGGGTCTGGTGCCTATCGTTTTTTTGTAGCCCCGCAATGGGGATGCTCATGCCAAGCTCTTCTTCAATCACTTCCTTCGCCACTTTGACCTGCCCCTGACCACCATCAATGATAATCAGGTCTGGCGGGGTTAACCCCTCTTTTTGAACACGACGATAGCGACGATAGAGCACTTCTCTCATCGAGGCATAATCATCTGGTCCTTCTACTGTCTTTATCTTATATTTGCGGTATTCGTTTTTATTTGGAACACCATTTTCAAAGACAACCATTGCTGATACAGGGCTAGTCCCCATGATATTAGAATTATCGAAAGCCTCAATCCGAACAGGTGTCGCAATCCCTAATAGCTGACCGATATTCTCAATAGCTCCCTGTGTCTTTTCTAGATTCTTCTCTAGCAAATGGAATTTCTGCTGCAAACTGACACGCGCATTCTTAGTGGCTAGTTGCACGAGCTGCTTTTTCTCCCCCCGCTGGGGTTTGACAATCTTAGCGTCGACCAAGCTCTTGACCGCCTCATCGTCAATATCCTGCGGAATCAGCACTTCTTTGGGAATGAGATGCTGTTGATTGCGATAAAATTGTCCCAGATAGGTCAAGAAGTCCTCTTCTGCTTCACTGTAATATGGAAACAAATTAACAGTACGCTCAATCAGTTTTCCTTGACGGACAAAAAAGACTTGTACACACATCCAACCTTTTTCGACATAGTAGCCAAATACGTCACGATCCTGCAAATCCTTCGCCATGACCCGTTGTTTGGTCCGAAGAGTGGAAATCGATTGCAAGAGATCGCGATACTCAGCCGCCTTTTCAAATTCCAGATTGCTGGCAGCTGTCTGCATTTTTTCCTGTAGCTGGCGAACAATCTTATCATCATTTCCCGTCAAAAATTGGCTGACTTCGGTTGCCATTTGAGCATAATCCTTACGACTGGGCATCTGTTCACCATGGGCCAGACATTGTCCCAAATGGTAATACAAACAGTATTTATTTTCAGGTAATTTACATTTCCGAAACGGGTAGAGACGCTCCAGAAGTTTCAAGGTCTGGTTAGCAGCACCGACATCTGGATAGGGTCCGAAGTATTGCCCGCCGTCCTTACGAACCTGACGAGTAATCATCAGCCGTGGATGGCGTTCGTTGCTAATCTTGATAAAGGGGTAGGACTTGTCGTCCTTGAGCATGATATTGTATCGTGGCTTATTTTCTTGAATTAAATTAATCTCTAGGAGCAGGGCCTCAATGTTGGATTCTGTCACAATAAACTCAAAATCAGCAATTTCTGACACCAGAGCCGTCGTCTTGGTATCATGACTTCCACGGAAATAAGAGCGGACACGATTGCGGAGGTTTTTGGCTTTTCCAACGTAGATAATAGTCCCGTACTGGTTCTTATGCAGGTAGCACCCAGGGCTATCCGGAAGTAACTCTAGTTTGTGTCTTATCAAATCATTCATCATCCCTATTGTAACAAAAAAAAGTAGGACTAGCCCACTTTTTTGTCGAGAAGAAACTCCCCCTACTCTTTTCACCAAAAACTCCTTTCAAGCGCCATGCTACAGTGATTTGCCATGCTCACCAGTGACGAACATGGTAAAGGTGGCTGTCACGATTTCTTCCTGCTCTTGATTGGTCACCGTCACATCAACCACCTTGGTCGTGCGTCCATCATGGACACATCTACCGTCAATCACAAGGGTATCCCCTAGCTTTCCTGACTTCAGATAGTTGATACTGGATTGGAGGGTCACAGCATCATACCCTGTCGAAAGCGCTACTAGACCACTGATCTGATCACATAGGGTAAAGAGATAACCTCCGTGGGCAAAGCCGTAATAATTCAAGGACTTATCGACCACCTCAGTCGTCACGACGACATGACCCTTTTCAGATGATAGCATTTCAAAATTTTCAAAAACACGAATTTCATGCAGAGATTTATCTTTCATTTTTCTCCTACTATTCCTTTTTCTGCAGTAAGTCTAGCAACTCTTGATAGTTTCTTACTTCATAGGTTGGCTGGATAGGGGTGTGATTCGCCTGAGAGGCTGGATTGTACCAGACTGTGTCTATTCCTGCATCATTACCCCCTTTTACGTCGGCCGTCAGACTATCCCCAATCATCAACGCCCGCTCTTTTGTAAAACCTACAATCCGATTTGCGATTTTCTCATAAAAGAGAGTCTCCGGTTTTTTCGTCCCCATTTGCTCCGAAATGAATACTTCCTTGAAAAAGGAGCGAATCGGTGAATGGAGCAGACGATTCTCCTGAATATAGGTCACACCATTGGTCGCTCCATACAGCTCATAGCCTAACGCTAGTAGCTGCTGCAATAACTCACCTGCCCCAACAAATGCTTGCCCCTGTTGGCTGAGGTATTTCTGGTAAAGGAGGGCCATCTTTTGTCCATCCACTGCCCGTCCAAAATGTGCAAAAGCACGCACAAAGCGCGTATTGATGAGCTCAGTCTTGCTGAGTTTCCCCTGCTCTAACTCCTTCCACATAGACTGGTTCAGCGGTTTATAGTAAGCCTTGAAGGCCTCCCTATTCTCGACACCCGTGACTGCTAACAACTGCGTCAAGGCATGCTCCTCAGCCGCGGCAAAATCTAGCAGAGTATGGTCTAAGTCGAATAAAAGATATTTATAATACAATCTGGTCTTTTCCTTTCTGGGGAGCAACATTTTATACAGTCTTTCAACTTTAAAATAGTAATTACAGTATGCTAAAACTACGGCATATAATATAGATTTTAGAAAATAAATTATTTCCTTTGTTCAAAAGGTCTCATCTGGTAGTATTAGACTGACTTGCCCTCTCTTCTATCAAATCCTTTTCTAGATAGAATAATCTTCAACAGCTCTTAAATCCGGTAGGCAATCGGCGATAAGGCATGTCAACAACCTCATTCTTATCACCTAAAACCTCTTTAATAAAATACAACAGTTCTGCCACATCTTCCGGACGTTCACTTGAATGATAGAAACCATTTTTTGCATTCCAAGGTCCAAAAGGCTTCCCATTCAATCGTGTACGTCTTCCCATTGGAAAAAAATCTAGAATGTTTTGGGGCAACTCGAGTGACGATTTGCCAAAATATTTGAATCTATCAGAAATTATAACAGCTTCCTTCAGATTTTTTTGATGATCGCACCCCCGATCAATGTAGCAGGTATCAAGACGGTTATGCGATTTTTCTGATTGTAAATAATCCCTCATTAAATTGACTTGCATAATTTTTGCCACGAAAATCAAATGATTGTACTTTGGTGTGATAAAACTTCCTTGCTCATCACGCCATCTCTTACCATCCTTTGAATGTCCCGCCACTGCCATAATATAGGCATCTATCTCACTAGCATTGATCTGATGAGCCCAATTCTTCTTTAGATGGCGGCGCAGTTGGAGCATACAGCCACCTTCTGTCAATAATTCTGGGGTCGCTTCATAATCTTTTGTAAAAACACACGGATTAGTACCATAGTCATGTGTCATACGATAACAGTAAATGATTGTCTGTTTCTTCATAAAATCTACCTTTCTTTTGGATATGAAATAGAAAACACAGAACATTATCTCTAGCTTACCTGTTATAAGGCTACCTGTGCCTTACTCGTCAATCATGGTGACTGAGTAACTTCACTCCCTCTTATCATCTGTTCATTCCACTATTTTAACCGGTAGTTAGTTGACTCTACTCCAACCTCTCCCAGTTGGAGTGGGAAGCCTGAACCCACAAACCATCGTGAGGAAACACATGTTTGCGGGTTCTTTTTTATCCCTCAAGAATCGCACGAGCTACTCAAAAATTTCTATGGCGACAACTATCAATTTTAGCAAATCTTTCAAGACAACTGGCACATCTGGCTGATTTTACGAAAACAGGTCAACTGCTACTATCTCATAATTAGCTTAGGCATTGGCATACATAGTATGCTGAGAAGAGAACCTACATCATGATTCGTCACACTTTCCAAGATAGCGTAAGACGGCAACGATAGCTGCTTCTGTACCTGTCCTGAGAGTGGGTTGAATGGCAGGTGCGAATTTGGGATTGTGATTAGCATAGATTTCCTGATCTTCTGTAAATCCTCCAAATCCCCAATAGAGGTAGGGAATATTGAGCGCGCGCGGAATATAGGAAAAATCTTCCGAAGCAGTCATGGGCTGGTAGGCCACTACTCTGTCCTTCCCTAGATAGGTTTCAAAAGCCTCTGTCACCTCAGCAGTAATCTGAGGATCATTATCTGTCAAAGGATAGCGGTCAAACACGTCTATTTTAGGTGTTTTTGTACAACCACCAGCCTGACATTCTGCATGGACAATGCGCTTAATACTGTCTAACACTTGTTGCTGGACCGCTTCATTATAGGCCCTGATATTCACTTGTAAAACTGCCGAATCTGGAATGATGTTGGCTTTCAAGCCTGACTGAAAACTCCCAACAGATACTACCGCAAATTGAAAGGGATCTACTTCTCGAGAAACGATAGTTTGCAATTTCATGACAATAGATGAGCCAATCACGAGCGGATCAATACTCAAGTGGGGCATCGATCCATGCGCCCCTTGACCATAAATCGTGATTTTTAGAGAGGCTGCACTGGACAAAAAAGGTCCAGATAAGGTCCCAATTTTCCCTGCCTTAGGTTCTGTTAGGACATGTTGAGCCAAGGCCAATTCTGGGCGGGGAATTTTCTCAAATAAGCCATCTTCTATCATGGCTTTGGCTCCCGCGGCGATCTCCTCACCTGGTTGGAAGAGAGCGATATACGTTCCTTGCCATTGGTCTGTATGCCTTGCTAAGGCCCAGGCGGCTCCTAAGCCAGCGACTATGTGCATATCATGACCACAGGCGTGCATGACCGGAACTGTGTGACCGTCCCTATCCTCCATCACCACCTGAGAAGCATAGTCCAAGCCAGTCTCCTCCTTGATAGGCAGTCCATCTATATCTGCCCGAAAAAGAATCGTCGGCCCCTTTCCATTTTCAAGGACACCGACAACGCCACCACCAATCAGTTGCGTCTGATAGCCATAACCTTGTAAAATGTCGAAAATAAATTGTGTAGTTTGTGTTTCCTGCATCGATAGTTCTGGGTGGCTATGAAGATACTGGTAGGTTTCTTCTTGCCATTCTTGAATCTGATCCAACGATTGTAACACTTGGTGAATAGACATACATTTTCCTCCTTAATGCCCTATCATTCGCATTCGCGATACGCTACAAACCCTCAACGCCTGCCCTTGTTTCCCCACCTGACCTCACTGTAGTGCTTCTCTCGATTTACTCAGAGGAGCGTTTCACTCGTCAAGACTCCTATTTTTGCGTTGCTCTTAACGTTCTCACATCCTTCTCACAAACGCTCTTTCAACTTCTCCACAAAGAGATAGGCGGCAGGACAGATAAGGGTATTTTTGATGGTTAATTGGTTGATTTGATAAATTTTCTTGCGGTCTGTATGGGGAAATTCACGACAAGCCTTAGGACGAACATCGTAAATACTACAGAGATTATCCTCTCCTAGAAAGGGACAGGGCATGCTCTGAAATACCTTATCTCCGTCCTCGTCAACCTTAAGATAAAGCCCTTCAAAAACAGGCAACTTCATGCGAAAATGTTTCGCAATGCGAGTGATGTCTGCCTCGGTAAATAAGGGGCCTAAACTCCTGCAACAATTCGCACAAGCCGTACAGTCAATCTCCTCAAAAACCTCCCTATGCACCTGCTGGACAATCTTATCCAAATCTTTGGGGGCTCTTTTCTTTAATACAGCTAAAAATTTACGGTGTTCCCCCTGTTTTTGCTGGGCTAATTGCTTGTAATGTTCAATATCCATTCTCATCTGACTCCTGCTCCTCATTATACCACAAACTACATGACCAAAAATATGCTAGAAAAACTACCCTCTCTAAGATTTTTACCATAGGGTCTGCATCAGAGTTTGATGTTTAAAGAGTATTACGTTATGGTAACTTGACCACCTCTATCTTATCTCCACCTAGTAAAATGAGGTATTTTTCGACCTTTTCGACTGGATAAGTCTGTTTCAGTGCATCGGCATAGAGCTGCATTTGACCGCGATAGCGCTCGGCTAACTGACTTGGGTGCTGATACTGATCCGTCTTGTAATCAAAGAGAACAATGCGGTCTGGATAGCGGATATAACCATCAATAATACCACGTAGAACATACTGTTCTTTGGCATGCTGATCCATTTGTAAAACAGCAAAGGGTTGCTCACGACGGACCAGCTTATTTTGTGCTAGTATCTCCTGACCGAGCGGTGTTTGGAAGAAGGCAACGATCTTACTGACATCTACCTTTTTCTTAACAGCTTCTTCTGCCCTCACTTCTACAAGACTAGCAGCCACTTTATCCTCGGTAATCGGCGATACAAGAGGCAGGCGCTGCATCAATTCATGTACTGCTGAACCGATCTGAGCAGGTGTCACCTTCGTCTTGCCACTAAAATCAGGCAGGGAAAATTTCCTTTTGGGAGTATAGGTCTCCATAATTTCAAGACCGTCATCTGCTAAAATCGGCTCATAAAGTTTTTTTATCTGACTCGGCGTCCGAACGCTCGGTAAATTGATAGCTGCACGGTAGTTGCGATTCAGTTTCTCAACAGCCGATAATTGCTCCAGAGCCGCCACAATATCCTCAGACTGACGATTCTCCCTCCTATCATCTGCTGGCAGGTGCGACGGTACAGCCAACTGCCCTATCTGCTCTGGGGTCAAGTCTTCTGCTTCTACAAACGTCTTTTTGAAATACAAGTCCTGTCCTTGAAAGGCTTCTTCAATGGCCAAAACCCAATCCTGAAAATTCGTCATGGATTCCCGTGTAGATTGAGCTAGTACGCCCAAACGAGATTTGCCATCATATTTACTGGCTAATGTTTTCTGGCTGCCTTTTCCGACCAAGTACAGTTTTTGTTCGGCCCGGGTCATGGCAACATAGAGCAAACGCATCTGTTCAGATAGGCTCAAGCGTTTTAATTCTTCTTGATTCAGCTGATAGGGTAGGGTGTTCATCTGAACCCGTACATGGGGTAAGGGAGTGTCAAACCGCTCTTTCATATCGGCCAGATACTGGGCTCCAATCCCGTTTTCTCTACTAAGGACAATCGGGCTGTTGCTTTCCTGACGACTAAAATCCTTATCCATATTCAGGATAAAAACATACTTAAATTCCAAGCCCTTACTCTTATGGATGGTCATGAGCTGAACGGCATCTTGCGGAAGGGCAAGCTCTACATCTGCCAAATCGTTGTCACTAGCGATTAGCTTATCCATCATCGTGATGAAACGCGCTAGGCCCTTAAAGCCCGTCTTTTCAAACTGATTCGCCCGCAAACCAAGAGCATAGAGATTCGCTTGCCGCTTCTCACCATTAGGGAGGGCCCCAACATAATCATAATAAAATTTCTCATTAAAAATCTTCCAAATCAAGTCATAGATAGAGTGGGTCTTGGCATAGAGTCTCCAGTTGACCAGATAGGTCTCAATATGGGCCAATTTCTGCTTTAAAGCTGTAGAAATCAATTTGGGATTGTTCCCCTTAGCCTGCAAAGCCTGCTGAAATTTCTGATAGAAATAGGCCGAATCATCCTGCAAGGCAATCCGTGTCAGTTCATCTTCTGTTAAGTGAAACATCGGCGATTTCAACAGTGCCATCAAGGAGTAGTCATGGAGGGGATTGTTAATAGCCCGCAGGGTGTCCAGCATTACCATGACTTCCAAGGACTTGAGATAGTGTGCTTCGCCACCGTCAGACACCAAGGGGATACCGTGCTGTTCAAAGCTGGTCAAAATCCGCTCATTGCGGGTCCGTGAAGACACGAGTAAGGTAATATCTGAAAAGGCAACCTGTTCTTCATTGTGCAAGCGGATAATTTCCTTGGCAACTAGCTCTACCTCGCCTACACTGACCTCCCCCTGCTCTAACTTTTCTTGCTCATCACTATCCGTATTGTAGATCAAATACTCCATCTGATGATGGGGTTGGCGGATCTTCTGGCGGTCACTGCCTGCGACCAGACGATGGGTCTCATCATAGGTAATCTGCCCCACCGCCTTGTCCATAAGGCGGGTAAAAATGGCATTGGTCGCATCCAGAACCTCACACTGACTGCGGAAGTTTTCTTTGAGAAGAATCAATTTTCCGGCGGTAGGATCGTCCTGATAGCGTTCAAACTTCTCTTGAAAGATGGAGGGATCCGCCTGACGAAAACGGTAGATGGACTGCTTAATATCTCCTACCATAAAGCGATTATGCCCATTTGAGAGCAAGTCCAACATCCGCTCCTGAATGTGGTTGTTGTCCTGGTATTCATCGACCATCACCTCATGATAGGTCGATTGGTAGAGACTACGAATTTCTGGATAATCTGTCAATAGCTGAATAGCAAAATGGCTAATATCCGTAAATTCATAGCTATTTTCCTGCCGCTTCCTCTGAAGGTATTGCTCCGAAAAATCAAGGATAAAGTCCCTCAAAAGATGGAGGAGAGGCACTATCTGAGGCTGGTAGGAAAGGACTGTTTCCAGATGTTTTAGATTGGTCAAGCGCGCCTGTAAGTCTTTAAAGACAGGATATTTTTCGCCTGCCACAGTGACTTCTGCACCAGATGGTAGAATCTCCACGAGCCGTGCAATGACTTCTGGTAATTGCTCTATCCTCCTGCTTCTATCACATGCTTCCAGCAATTCCCTCAACTGACTGATAATGGCTAAATGCTTGGTATAATTAGCCGTAGGCTTTCCAGCCTTCGTTTCTTTTTTATAGTCCGGTAGATCCGTCAGGTCTTGGAGGTCATTTGCAGACCGTTCCATACTATCTAGCAGTCCCTCAAGGGTCGAAGCTGGAAGGCTGGCAAGGCTCGTGAATTGCTCATATCCCTTCAAAAAGGTCGTTTGGAGCCACTTCTTAGGATGACTAGTCGATTGGCTAAAGGTGTGAGACTGATAGACAACCTCCCGAAAGCCCTTCACATCCTTACGATGACTAGAAAAATTACGCACTAATTGTTGGAAACGTATCCGATCCTTCCCATTCATATAGTCGCTAAATAAGTCAGAAAACACTTCTTGCTTGAGCAAGTCCTGCTCATTTTTATCCTGTAATATCCGAAAGGTCGGTGCAATCCCTAAAAGGTAACCATGCGCCACCACCAGCTGTTGGCTAAAGGCATCCATGGTTCCAATAGCAGCATTCGGGAGATTGGTCAACTGTTGTGATAAATGCCGTCTTAGATCCTCATCTTGGCTATCAAGAATCGCCTTGGTCAAGCGTCGTTCGATCCGCTCTCTTAGCTCACCTGCGGCCTTAACCGTGAAGGTCGAGATAAAAAGTTGATCAACCCCAATCCCTCGCTTTATCTTGTCTAAAATCCGCTCCACCATGACAAAGGTCTTTCCAGAACCAGCAGAAGCCGAGACTAAAACGTTTTGCCCATTGGTATAGATGGCTTCTATTTGCTCTGGTGTTCGTTTTTGTACCCTATCTGACTGTGCTTCTTCTTTTTGTAGCCTTGCAATCTCATCTGGGCTTAAAAATGCTTCACCTTTCATCGGCTACTCCTTTCTTCATTCTCTCTAACCATTCCTCTTTCTTACCACCTTTCAGAAGAGGGCGGGCCAATGAAAGATGACGATCAGCTTCAAATCCTGTGATAGCCTTTAACTGCTCCCCTGCCACAGAACGTCCATCTTCAGTATAGGGATTGACGGCAAACTGCCCTGCTAGAATCTTCTTGGCTGCCCGCTGATACAAGAACTGATTATGTGCTAGCATGGTTTCCAAATCCTGCTGGGTAAAGAGGGAGGCTTTTGTCTTAGCATATAGTTGGGAGAGCTGATGGCTCTCTTCTTCCAAAAATAATCCTTTATAGACGAGAGATTTATAGGTATTTGCTAGCACCTGTTCCACTGACTTGGTGTCTGTCAATTTAACAATCGGGTCTAACATGTGCAGATACATAGCTCCAAACACTTTCTCTGGCTGACTACATTCTGGTAATTGCTGAACTGCTGCCAGATAAGTCAGTAGCTGAGGACTAAGCCCGTTGTAAAATTTGTCAATGTGGAACTGGTTACTACTTGATTTGTAATCCACTACCCCGAAAGCCTGATGTGCAGTCAGTCGATCCAAGCGATCGATTTTTCCTACTACTCGCAGAGAGCGCTCCTTCTCCAAGGCTTGCTCCCAAGAAAAAACAGCTTCATTGGCGACAACTTCTGTGACGGCTTCTCTCTGTAAGACCAAGGACGTTGCCCGCGCAATATCTAATAGGACTGTCTCTGAGAACTGACTTTCAGCATCGAATTGATACAGGGCTTCAAAATTCGGCTCCTTACGGGTCTCTGATATGGCTTCTTGTAGCTTGTCGTCAAACGATTGATGACTAGGATTCATCGTCACTCGCTCAAAAATCCTGTGCAGGAAATTCCCATGGCTGCGCGCATCAGGATGAATACTGTCCCGCTCTCTTAGGCGTAGAACGTGTTTAATAAAATACACATACTCATTCTGATAAAAATCCGTCAAGCTAGAAGCCGATAAGACGAGCGACTCCCCTACTGGATACAGTACATCCAGCGTATCAGCCGCTAAGGGACTTGTCTGTATCTCCCCTGTAATAGCTGGAATGACAATCTGCTCTTCCTCCAATTTCTTGCGCAGATAACGGATGGCCACTAGCCAAAAGGTCTCTTCCTCTTTTGTCCACTGCTCCTCAAAGGGCAATCGATTGGCCTCAATGACACGGGCTAGCAAGCTCTTATAATGTGCTAAATCCTCCAGCTGAAAACCTGTTGCTCTCCCCTTTTCTTCTTTTGGGATGCCCATATCCTGCAGGAATTGTAAATAAGGGGATACCCCTGCCTCGGTTTCATTTTCGAGTTGGGGAGTTGATAAGACCAGTTGCAGACTCGCTGCATTCAGTAGCGAAATCATTGCAAAATGATTTTTCTTGGTATTTTCACGGCTGACCACATCAAATCGAGTAAAATGACCTGTTGCTTCATTGATTCGCACCCGCTCTGCATCCGTTAATAGGCTGGTATTCTTGGCTAGCTTTGGAAAATTGGTCTGGGTTAAACCAAGTGCAAAAACATACTTGGCTGTATGGGGTTCAATCAGGTCATAGGATTTCACTCGCACCACATCAACAGTTGCAGGCACTATACGATAGGTACTTGCCAGCATGCCTGCTCGCAAAATAGATAGAAAATCAACTACCGTCAATCTCTCATCGCCAAAAATTTGGTATATATTTTCCAAAAGATGACAAAAATGATTCCAGACCTGTTCATCTTTTTCCTGCTCAAACTCTCCTAATGAGGCCGATAGAGTCTCCATATTGGCCGGCAAGGCACTTGCCTCACAAAAATCACGGAATTTGCCCAATAGGCTCTTGCCCGATTGGGGACGAGCCTTGAAAAAGGTGACTAAGGGTTCTATTATTTTCTCACGAAGATGATTGAGCTCGTCCAAATGGTAGCGATTGCCATTTTTGGCAGTAAATGTCCGTTCAAACTGAGACTGACCCTTGACATCTGCAAACAATAGATACTGTTCAAATATATCTAACTCTTCCTGGGACCAGTTTTGATAGAGACCTGATTTCAAGAGATTGAGCATATCCTCTGTCCGAAAACGATTGCGTTTTAAGCGCTCCAAAGATTCGATCACATGCACCAATGGATGATGGCTCATCTCCTCAGCCCGTCCTAGATAATAAGGAATATCATATTGTTCAAAGGTCTTTCCAAGCTGTAAGTGATAACTATCCACATCGCCCAAAAGAACGACAATATCCTTATATCGAACGCCTTGATGCAGTAATTGTCGAATAGCAAGAGCTACCTGACGGACTTCTTCCTTCTGATTGGTCACCTCCCACAGTTGAACGCCTGTTTTATCCTTAGCCGTTAACTCCACTTTACGACCAGAAAAGTCATAATGCCCCTCGATATTTCTCGAAATTTTGCCGAGGGCATCTAACTGACCTAAAGGTGCTAGATAAGTTGGACTGGTTTGAAAGGTGTGGGCCAAATAGCGGAGAAATTCCACACCAGCCTGATAGATATTCCCTTCAATGTAGGTAGCTTGATAGGCTTTTTGGCTCGCATAGGTGGCAATCACACACTCTGCCACTCGCCCATGCAAGGCAGCAATCAGGGCTTCTTCCTCAGCTGAAAAACGGGTAAAACCGTCCACAACAAGAACAATCTCCGCTAACTCCTGGTCTAGCTGACCGGATTCAATGGCCTTGCGAAATTGGGCTATTTTGGTAGCAACTTGAAAATCTTCCGCTACCATAACCCTATGAAAAGCGGTTAAGATCTTCACCAAGTCGGCCTCTTTATCGGGAGAATCTAGTTGCACCAAGTCTGTAATGGCGATGTTAGACCGCTGCATCTCCTTATACAAGTCAACCAGTTGCTGAATAAAGGCCATGTCTTGTTTTACCTTGCCATAGACCCGAAACTCCGTATCATCCATCTGCGATAAGAGCCTAAAGAATAGCATGACCAGCCCTGTATCATCCAATGTTGTTGTCTGTTCGACCTGATTGAGCGTAAAATAGCGGGCCAGTTGCTCAAAACGGGTCACCATCATCTCAAACGACCCCTTTTCCTTTAAGGTAGATAAGACCTCCCGCTCTTTTTCAAAAGAAAGGGAATTGGGGGCAATATAAAAGACTCGCTTGCCTGCCTGCGTATAACTCCTTGCTAGCTCTGCTAGAAAGGCCGTCAAAGGATACCGAATATCTGCATAATATAATTTCATAGACTCTTCTTTCCATTGCTTACTCTGTAAATCGCGTTACCTCTATTATACCAAAAGTCAGAAAAAGATGTCTTTTTACTAAAGTAGTTGTCTCCTTCAAATAAAACAGGAGATCCTGATACTCTACGAACAGCTCTGCTAACCATATTCTTTTATTGTTTAACAAATATTATTTTATGGGTATTGAATGATTCGTCAATCCAATTTTAAACCTAAAGCACTCTATTAAAAAAAGCGCCTAGAAACCTTTCTAAGCGTTAGACTGAAGAAAAAGTTTATTTTCTTCAAAACGATTATGTTATTATGATACTTTACTTAGGTAGCACGGACGGCAGCAACTCCCTACGGGATTTCATGCCTAGATTTTGAGTCTGAGTCTCAAAATCTCCGAACACCAGAAACATAACGTTTCTGGTGTTTTTTGCTACGGCGTAAAGTAGCGGTTATGAGCTCGCTTCGCTCGCCTTTTCACGAAGAGATAAGAGCACTGATACTATCCTTCGATATTGACATTGACAAATTTTCTCAGAGATACTTTGTCTACAACCTGGCGCCTAGAAACCTTTCTAAGCGTTTTTTACCGTCTAAGAATTAAATCCCAATAATAGGATAAAAAAGGTAAGATAGAGCAAGGGGGCAAGAAGGAGCAGGTAACCCAATAAGAAAATGGTCTTGATTATTTTTGATAGATCGATACGATGAAAAGATTGGATAAAACTGATCCCCAGCAATAGATAGATAACTAGAATAACGACACTAATGAGACGTAGACTAACAAGATAATGAAACATGAAAATTTCCTTTCCATTGAACGGGAGGTCCTATCCACTCTTTTTTAAATACTATTCTATGAAACGTAAAAGGTCACTAGCTCACCTATCATTGAACCCGAGCCAAGAACTCAGAAAGCGCGTTTACATCTCATTGGCTGCAAGACAAGCTCTGTCGATTCCCTATTTTTCTTTACATTTTTTGACATTCTCGTATCTTGATACTCATTACTTCCATAGTTCCATGAGACTATAGAAAGTGGACATAGGGCTTGTGAGAGCAAGTGACCACCGATAGAGTATCAGTCCTCCTTTTCAATCGGTGCAAGACTAGCCAAGAGTTTTTTTAACCCCAGCTCTGGAAAAGTGATTTTCAGCTCTTGACCACTACCGCTACCAGTAACTTCAAGGACAGTTCCCCGCCCCCATTTACGGTGAAGGGCTATATCTCCCACCCTCCAATCTACTTGTGTCCTAGTGCTTGAGGTTGCTGTTCCAAAGGGTAGCTCCTCTCCTAGACTAAGAGGTTGAATCTGAGACTTACGGGACTGAATAGCCTGCTGCAAACTCATGCCTTGACCGAACTTGCTCGTCTGTCCATTGACATAAGAAGCCTTAAATGCTGTATTAGCCGGTCTTGCCAATCCTTGATAATCCAATAAATTACTTGATATTTCTCGGATAAAGCGACTCGGTTGGTTATAGTTGCTCCTCCCAAATAACAGGCGCGAGTTGGCATTGGTGAGATAAAGCTGCTGTTCTGCACGGGTAATCCCAACATAAGCAAGGCGTCGTTCCTCTTCCAGTTCATCCTCATCTTCCGATGCTCGACTGAGCGGAAAGACATTTTCTTCCATACCGATGAGAAAGACTACCGGAAACTCAAGTCCCTTAGCCGCGTGCAAAGTCATCAAGGTTACAGCGGAATTCTCTCGGTTACCATCATCCGTATCTGCAATCAGGGCCAAGTCATTGAGGAAACGGCTCAAGGTTTCTAAGCCCGTCTCTCCTTCCACTGCATTTTCTTCGTCAAAATGTTTGGTCACAGAAAGAAACTCCTGCAGGTTTTCCATACGCGCATTGGCTTCCAAGGTCGCCTGGACCGTCAAAGACTCCATATAGCCTGTCTTAGCCAAGACCCTTTCTACCAAGTCTGTAATAGAGAGCTTATCCAATTCTTCCCGCAGTTGGTAGAGTAGAGAGGACAGATCAAAGACAGCCTGGGCAGCCTTGCCTTTGACACCTGAAAGCATGATGTGCTGACTCGCTTCTAGTAAGGACAGCTCCTGCATTTGGGCAAAGTCACGGATTTTGGTCACCGTGCCTGGCCCTACCCCACGCTTAGGCTCATTGACAATTCGTTCAAAGGATAGATTATCCGCTGGGTTTGCAATCACATTGAGATAGGCTATAATATCACGAATTTCCTTCCGGCTGTAGAACTTCGTTCCTCCAACCATAGTGTAGGGAATATTCGCCTTTAAAAGGGCTTCTTCAATCGTCCTTGATTGAGCATTGGTCCGATACAGTACCGCCACATCACCATAGGCGTAATCTGATCGAATAAGTGCAGCAATCTGGCTCGCAACATAGATGGATTCATCCTGCTCGTCATGCGCACGATAATAGATAATCCGATCTCCTTCGTCATTTTGCGTCCAAAGATTTTTGGGACGACGGTTACGGTTGTTTTGAATCACATCATTGGCTGCCTGCAAAACGGTCTTAGTCGAGCGGTAATTTTCTTCCAATAGCACAACCTTACTATCAGGATAGTCCTTTTCAAAGTCAAGGATATTCTGCATATCCGCTCCACGCCATCCATAGATAGACTGATCAGCATCCCCCACGACACAGATATGTTTAAAACGTGAGGCAAGGAGCTTCACCAGCTGATACTGGGCGTGATTGGTATCTTGATATTCGTCAACATGGATATATTGAAATTTCTGCTGGTAATAGGTCAGTACATCTGGATTCTGATCAAACAAGCGTAGGGTGAGCATAATTAAATCATCAAAGTCCACCGCCTCACTCATGCGCAATTCCTTCTGGTAGGCTGTATAGCACTTAGCCACAATCTGTGTGTAGAGATCCCCTGCTTGACGTTCGTAGGCTACTTCATCAATCAAATCATTTTTAGCATTGGAAATGGTACTTAAAATAGAGCGCTCACTCCACTTTTTCGGATCCAGATTCAAATTTTTCAAAATCCGTTTCATCAAGGTTCGTTGCTCGCTCGGATCTACAATCGTAAAATTGCGATTATAGCCGATATGGTCAGCATCTCGGCGCAAAATCCGCACACACATAGAGTGGAAGGTTGCAATCAAGCAATCCTGAGTGGCAGGATTCAGTGCAAAGACCCGCTCTTTCATCTCCCTTGCTGCTTTATTGGTAAAGGTAATGGCTAAAATATTCCAAGGGTTGACCAGTTTTTCATCAATCAAATAGGCAATCCGATGGGTCAAGACACGGGTCTTACCAGACCCTGCCCCGGCCATAATCAACAAAGGTCCTTCTGTTGTTTGAACAGCTTCCGCCTGCTTGTCATTCATTCCATTTAACAAAGGATTCATCTTCTCTCCTATCCTCTTATCGTTTATCAGTTGTCATTGATGATGTCTTATACTCTTTAAAAATCCAGGCACAAGGACAAACTGCTTTTTCATTTTCCAAGAACTTTCCTTTCTTCATTATACCAAAAATACGGCAAATGAAAAAGCCTAGTAAAAGAACTGGAGGATGGTCCAGTTCTTTTATAGACTCTTTTACCTATTCTGCACCCAAGGCTGCCATTGTGATGTAGTTGTATGGCTTGTTGAAGTGTGGCAAGAAGAAGATATCAAGGAGCGCTAGGCGTTCGATTGTCACTTTTTCTTGAATTGCTAATGAGAACATGTGGATTCCCATAGACATGTCTTCTTTAGAAGCCATCTGTGCTCCAAGAACGACACGTGTATCTTTGTCATAAACAATTTTAAGCGTTACTGGGAAGTTATCATGCTCGATAAATTCTGGTTTTTGGTTATCTGTGAACTCAGTGACAACAGCGTTGTAGCCAAAGCGTTTTGCTTTTTCAAGCGTCAAACCTGTTGAAACCATCTTAAGATCATAGATAGAAATACCATTTGAACCTTGCACACCGATGGACTCTAGCTCTGTTCCACATACATTGTGAGCGGCTACGATACCTGAGCGGACCGCATTTGTTGCAAGCGCGATATAGTTTGTATCACCGATTGAGTTATCATAAACAGTCGCACAGTCACCGATGGCATAAACATCTTTCATGCTGGTTTCTTGTTTTTTATTCACAAGGAAGGCACCATTGCGGAAGAGTTCCAGTTTGCCATCGCCAAGACCGGTATTAGGACGGAAGCCAACTGCTAGGATAACCATATCGACATCAAATGTTTCCTTGTCTGTTACGATACGTTCTACCTTGCCGTCACCCTCGATTGCCTGTACGGTTTGACCAAAGGCCAATTTGATTCCGTGATCTTCAAGATTTTTGCTCATCATATCCGTCAAATCGCGGTCATAGTAACCAGCCAAGCAAGTATCTACCACATCGATTAGGATAACTTCTTTTCCTTTCCGTTCAAAGGCCTCTGCAAGCTCTACCCCGATGTAACCAGCACCAACAACTGCTACCCGCTTGATGTCTTCATCTTTTAATTTTTCAATCACATCTGCTGAATTTTGGTACAATTTAACAAATTGAAGATTTTTAAGAGTCGCTTCAAATTCACGTGACCCTTCTTTGATGGCTGCACCCTTAATCGGTGGCAAGATTGGTTGAGAACCTGTTGCAAAAATCAATTTATCATACGATTCAACGTGCTTACTTCCATCTTCTAAAAGAACGTGAACTTCTTTTTTATCATAGTCTACTGATTCAACTGGTGAATTCATGTATACTTTGGCACCAAGGCTTTCTAATTGCTCCTTATCAGAGTAGAACAAGCCTTCTGGACCAGAGATTTGCTCACCAATCCATAGCGCCATTCCGCATCCAAGGAAAGAAATATTTGAGTTTTGGTCAAATACAACAATCTCGTTATCAGCACCATAGTTTGTTAACATAGTTTTGATACAAGCGGTACCTGCGTGGTTTGCACCAACAACAACGATTTTAGACATAAGTACATCTCACTTTCCTAAAAAATATTTTTTTACAGTTTATATTATACTAAAAATTGGTACCGATTACAAAAATTATGCTCATTATTTATCAGATTTTTTAAGCCTTTAAACGCTATAAACATCAATGTCTGAATAGATAAGGAAAAGCAAAGGTCGCTGCATATAGTTGAACACTCGTTCTAGCTTGGCTAAAGGGAGCAAGCTGAAAATCTCCAGTGGCGGTTTTTATTCATCAAGATACGAGGGCGTTTGACACGAGTGGCACGCGTTTCATTTCCAACCTTCAACAGTCTATTCCTAGACTGTTGACACGAGTTCACTCGTTTCATTTCCAACCTTCAACAGTCTATTCCTAGACTGGGTGACACGAGTTCCACGCGTTCTATTTCCTACCTTCAACAGTCTATTCCTAGACTGGTTGACACGAGTTCCACTCGTTTTATTTCCAACCTTCAACAGTCTATTCCTAGACTGGTTGACACGAGTTCCACTCGTTTTATTTCCAACCTTCAACAGTCTATTCCTAGACTGGGTGACACGAGTTCCACTCGTTTTATTTCCAACCTTCAACAGTCTATTCCTAGACTGGGTGACACGAGTTCCACTCGTTTCATTTCCAACCTTCAACAGTCTATTCCTAGACTGGTGACACGAGTGGCACTCGTTTTATTTCCAACCTTCAACAGTCTATCCCTAGACTGGGTGACACGAGTGGCACGCGTTTCATTTCCAACCTTCAACAGTCTATTCCTAGACTGGGTGACACGAGTTCCACTCGTTTTATTTCCAACCTTCAACAGTCTATTCCTAGACTGTTGAAGCACCTCCTATACAAAATAAACATCGCTTACCATGCAAGTTTTTCAATCCTTGCTTTAAGCGATGTTCTTCTCCTAAGAGCTTTGCTCCTACTCTGTAAAAATCAGAATGACCGTTACAAATTATTTACCAAAAACCTTTTTGATACCTTCAGTAGCACCTTCTACGGCATCTTTTGCTTCCTCTGCAAGCCCTTTTGCTGTATCCGTTGCCTCGTCTGCTAACTCTTTTGCCTTACCAGCTGTTTTTTCGACCAAGCCTTCCACTTCCATTTTCTTATCTCCGACTAGTTTTCCAGCAGTTTCTTTCAAACCACCTGCAACTTGATTGAATGTTGCTGACAATTTTTCTTCTGACATAGGGATATCCTCCTTTTATTTTATAGTTATTATAATAACATAATCTTTACGGCTACTCAAGTATTCTGCTTACAGCCAATAGATTATGGACACTTTATAGCAAAGTGTCCATAATCTTTATTTTTGAGGTAAAAAAAGCGAAATAACTGTATGACCCATCTGTTTAGAGTCAATATTCATATGATAGGCTGCTCCAAATTGTAATCGCAAACGCTGATCTACATTTTTAAGACCGACACCTCCCAATTTGACCAAAAGATTTTCCGTTGTATCTTGAGCTATAAAGCCACGACCATTATCATAGATGGATACAATGAGGAATCCTTTTTCTTCCTTTACAGACACGCGCACCAGTCCCTGACCCTTTATCTCCTTAATGCCATGGTAGATAGCATTTTCAACCAAGGGTTGTAAGACCAGTTTGGGAAGCTGAAAATCATCAAATCGGGCATCTTCCTCAATTTCATAAGCCAACTTATCACCATAACGCTGTTTTTGGATAAAGAGATATTGACGCACATGGTCAAGCTCGTCTTTGAGAGTAATTTGCTCATTCCCCTGATTGAGTGCCAGACGGAAATATCGGGCAAGAGACTTGGTCGTTTCAACTACTTTTTCGCTATGATTAAACTCCGCCATCCAGACAATGGTATCTAAGGTATTATACAGAAAATGGGGATTGATTTGGCTAGAGAGGGCTGCTAGTTCATATTTACGAACATTTTGCTCCTCTTCTTTAACGGCCCGCATCAACTTATCCACTTGATCCAGCATGCGATTAAATTGTTGGGCCAAATCAACCAATTCAGGCGCCCCTTGCTCACTAGCCCTTAGGTCTGCCTGCCCATCTCCAATCGCTAAAATGGTCTGCTGCAAATTGCGTAACGGTTTGAGCCAATGGCGCAAGATACACCAAATCCCCAAGAGACAAATACTCAGGGCAAGGAGACCTGTTCCTATCAGTGACATCAGTATCTGCTGCTGTAGTTGGGACAGTTTCTCCATAGAAGCAACTCCTATCATTAACCAGTCGCTCTGTGGAATCTGATACTGATAAACATAGGAACCATCAGCACTCACATACCCATTTTGAATCAACATATACGGCTCCAAAGCCTGCATTTCCTGTTTGGAAGAATAGACGCTCTTTTCGGGGTGATACACAAATGCATGCTGACTATTGATGATAAAGGTAAAGCCCTTTTCACCTAACTGTAGACTGTCTAAATAACACGACAGGGTATCATAAGCAATATCCAGACGGATAACACCGAGATTCGCACCACGACCATCCACCACCTCCTGAGTGATTGATACGACCCACTTGTCACTGGATTCAGACAAATGCTGGCGAGCTGGAGTCAAGATGGGCATGGCATGTTCCTGAATAGCTGCTTGATACCAAGCCTCTTTCATCATATCACCAGAAGTTTTCATACTAATTGCTTCATCTGTTGCCACCAGATGACCTGATTTGGTGACCAAGACTGCTGATACCAGATCGCGGTCTGTTGATAAAATCGTATCTAGTAATCCTCTAAGAGACGCTTCGTTGTCAGAACTAGCATCTTCGGCATAGGCTCTAACTACTTCATTGGTAGCTAGACCCGTTGTCGTTTCCTTTAGTTTTTCTAGATAAGCCTGCACAAACCGTCCACTTTGCGAGATTGTATCTTGCGTACTTTGCTCGGTCGTTTCTCTGATGAGCCTTGAGCTAGTCTGGTAGTATACTGCACCGACACTCCCTAGAAGCAGCAACATCATGACCACAACATAAACGACTAATTGGACAAAAAGAGAATAGCGCTTCATCCCTGCTCCCCTTTTTTAAATTGTCGCGGGCTCACTCCCACAATCTGCTTAAACCGTTGCGAAAAATAATTCATATCGTCAAATCCGACCCGCTCTGCTATTTCATAAATTTTCAAATCCGTCGTCAATAGTAGTAATTTGGCTTTTTTCATTCGCTCCTGAATCAGATAGTCTTGAAAGGGCATGCCTAGTTCCTTTTTCAATACTACACTGAGGTGCGAAGGGCTGAAGCCTAGATCCTGTGCCAAGGTTTTGAGAGACAGATTCTGTTCTGTTAATCGCTCTTGGATTAGTAGAGCGAGACTAGAGGACTCACTTTGTTGCACTAAATCACTAATCTGCCGACGCTTTTCCTCCTGTTCGAGCTTACTCTTGACCTTGGTCAGCATCGCTTCCACATCCACCTTAGAAAAGGGCTTCAACAGATAATCGTCCGCTCCTAATTTAAGTGCGGAAAGAGCATATTCAAAATCATCGTAGCCCGTCAAAAAGACAATATGGGTCATAGGATAATGTTCCCTGACCAACTGTGCTAGTCGAATACCGTTCATACAGGGCATATTGATATCCGTTAGCAAGATATCTACCGGATCCTTCTGAAATAATTCCCAAGCCTCCACCCCATTTTCAGCCTCTGCAAGGACTTCCATATCTAATTGCTTAAAATCAATCAAGGAGGCAATCCCTCGCCGGACAAGGTACTCATCTTCTACAATCATCATTTTATACATACGATTCTCCTCCCCTTATCTGCTCTTTCTAATCTCTCTTCGAGCTACAAAGGCCGTATAAAACGTCTCTTCATTCAATCGACAAACAAGGCGAATAACTCCGCCTTGTACTGATTATGTTAGCTAGAAAACAGGCATTCTCCCAACATCAAAGTCTGGTATAGTCGTTTAGTTTATACCTAAAGGTAGCCACAGCTGTAATTGACTAAATCTGAAACAGCTGCGTCTCTTTTATTGCTTCGACGAGTGAAAAGCTCCCGTGGAGGTTTTCAGCCTGCCACCTTTCATTAAAAAAGTGGTCGTTTGAAACTCCGTTTCCCTATTTCCAACCTTGCCCACTTCGCTCTCAAATTTCTAGGCTCAGGCTGAAACAGTTCACCGAACTCCTGTGGTCACTTTCGTGTTTCTAGGTGACCAGTTGAAACAGTTCACCGAACTGTTTCAATCTCCCAGATTATTGGAACTCGCTTTGCCGTATTCTAATCCCAGCAGTATGTGATAGTGGACAAATCTTACACATACTCTAAGAGATAGCCGTATCCTTTGCTTTCCATCTCTGCTTTTGGAATAAAGCGAATGGAGAGGCTATTGATACAATAGCGAAGTCCTCCTTTATCCTTGGGACCATCTGTAAAGACATGTCCCAAATGAGAATCACCCACTCTACTTCTCACCTCTGTTCGTACCATATTAAAGCTCCTATCCTCTTTATAGGTTGCCACATCTGGACTAATCGGCTTTGAGAAGCTAGGCCACCCGCAACCAGAATCATACTTATCTCTGGAAGAAAAGAGGGGTTCACCCGTTACAATATCTACATAGATTCCATCCTCAAATTGGTCCCAATAGCGATTGGAGAAAGCACGTTCTGTATCGTTCTGTTGCGTTACGGCATACTCTTGCGCGGTCAGCTTCTTCTTGATTTCTTCATCACTTGGTTTGTGGTATAAGCCTTCATCAATGACAGGATAGCTAGCTTGATTGACATTGATATGGCAGTAACCATTCGGATTTTTCTTGAGATAGTCTTGATGGTAGTCCTCTGCCTCTACAAAGTTTTGTAAGGGGCCTTTTTCAACAGCAAGTGCCTGTTCCAATTTCTTGGCTTGTTCCGCAAAAACTTCATCAATGACAGGTGAATCTTCCTTTTCAGTATAGTAAACTCCTGTGCGATATTGGCTACCACGGTCATTTCCCTGCTTATTCACACTGGTGGGGTCTATGATGCGGAAATAATGAAGTAAGATTTCACGTAGGGATATCTGATTCTTGTCATAGGTCACTTTCACCGTTTCAGCATGACCGGTTTGACCAATCAATTCATACTTGGTGGTATTCCCTTTTCCATTGGCATAACCAGACACAGCTTCGGTTACACCTGAGACCCGTGAGAAGTATTCTTCCACACCCCAGAAACAACCGCCCGCAAGATAAATGTCTCTCAGTTCTTTGTTCATATTGTCTTTTTCAGCCTTTCTTTTCACTTCATTCCGTTTACTCATTGTGACCTCCTTAATGTGAGAGGTAGAGGGTGCTGAGGAAGTCATCAACAATCGATTTCCCACTGCAAAAGCAATCACCACAAGTAATACCCCACCAAGTACAAGAAATAGTTTGAACTTATCTTCCATACCCTACCCCCTACTTGATTTCTGTTAGCTTCTCTTCAATACTGGTCTTGTCCATAAAGCCTGGATGCATTCCTACCAAGACTCCATCACTGCCGATAAAGGCTGAGCTTGGATAGGCACGGACACCGTATTCTTGCAATAATTTTCCACTTGGATCAAGGAGGACTGGTAGGTGTTTGTACCCAAGTCCATTATACCATTTTTTGAAGTCTTCTGTAGACTTTTCCCCCATGTGTCCTGGCGAGACAACCGTCAAAATAACATAATCCTTACCTTCTGTTTGACTCGCAAGCTCCTCTGTATCATGCAGGGTAGAAAGGCAGATGGAACACCACGAAGCCCAGAATTTCAAGTAGACCTTCTTTCCCTTAAAATCAGAGAGCTTATAGGTCTTTCCGTCCACAGCTTCTAAATTAAAATCAGGCGCTAGTTTTCCATCGTTCATTGTCTTACCTTCCTCCTTTTTCATACCATTTGTCTGCTCAGCCTGCTGGCTATCCGACATCTTCTTATCTTTTTCCATCATTGAGCTAGTAGCTGTCTTTTTTCCAAGGTCTCCTTTTGGAGATGAGCAGGCTGCTAACAGTCCTACTGAAAGGAAACTAGCAAGTAGTAACGTTTTGGTTTTCATTGGCTTTTACCTCCTAAATGATACATCTTTTATCCAAATAATTGAGCAAGAATATTTAGATTTCCTAGCATGAGCAATATCCCCATTACAATGATAAGGACGCCACCAATTTTTTTCAAAATCCCCATGTACGGTTTGAGTTTATTGAAAGAGCGTAGAACAAAGGATGAAGCTAGTGCGAGCAGTAAAAAAGGGAGAGCGAGTCCTACTGTGTAGAGCAACATGAAGAAAGCACCTTTCCAAGCACCAACTCCTCCAGATGCCGCAACTGCAAGCACTGAACTAAGAATTGGCCCGACGCAGGGAGTCCAACCAAAACTAAAAGTCAAACCGAGTAAGAAAGCATTGTAAATATCATTTCGTTTTTTATTCTGTTTGAACAAAATACTTTTTTGCTTTTGTAGTCGCGTAATGGTAATCACATCCATTTGATGGATTCCCAAAACGATGACGATGCTTCCTAGAATGTAGCGAAACCAATCGGTATAGAGAACATGCCCGAGAAAACCGGCCCCGTATCCTAGAGTAACAAAGACCACGGAAAGCCCTGCAACGAAGCTGAGAGTCTTTATCATTCCATACCAAGCAATCTCAACTCCTAACCATCTTATCGTTCTAGTTTCATCTGAATCCAACAAAACCCCGACATAAACTGGCAAGAGCGGCAGGATACAGGGAGAAAAAAAGGACAGCAAACCTGCTAGAAATAGCGATAATAAAAATATAATTGAGCTCATTTCATCACTCCTTTACTTTTGTAGCTTTAGTATACCCGTCTTTGAACCCAAAAACTAGAGAATTTGATGTGAAAAAACTTGAATTTCATCAGAATCTGATTCATTCTACAGTAGATTGAAACAAAATTAGGACACTTGCTTGCTATAGAGTTCAATAAGACTATAGTCGATGTCTATATTGTCTCAGTATTTATCCTACTCTTGTTTCAATTTACTAGAGAAACGCACCCTATCATCATAAAAACGAATGATTCCTAGATAGGCAATCTTTGCCTTGACTAGCATCATTCGTTTTGATTGATTTACATATAAACGACTGGACTGTTCCAACAAACAGATCAACAAGGCTTCGTTTTGGGGAGAGAACTCCCTTCCTTAGATAGGTTAATCCATTCTAGCCCCAACTCCACCGACGGTGGAGACAGCAACTACTAGCACACACTACTTATACTCAATAAAAATCAAAAGTAGACTAGGAAACGAAGGCGAAGGTAGAACTCTGTTCCACCCTATTTCAAGGGAACAGGCTGAAAACCTCCACTGGAGCTTTTCACTCACCGAGACGAGTTGACAACGTATCCTTTTGATTTTTAAAGAGTATTAGAAATAAATACCAGATTGAGACCAGTCTTGACAGGGTCATTCCAAAGTAAACTCTTCTGTTGTTTGCCCATCAGGCATGCAGATAGAAAATAGAATCCCGACAACTGCTGGTACCAGCCATGGAAGCGAGGCTTCTGCAAATGGCAGGGCTTGGATGACCTGATGGATACCTTCCAATTTGAACTGATCTGCGATAATCGTCGCAAAGGCAATAATGGTGACAAGGGAAATCGTGAGTTGCATACCTATTTTTGATAAGGGAACCAAGCGATTGACAATCACTAAAAGGACGATAGCAATAGTAATCGGATAAAGAATTTGTAGAACAGGTACTGAGTAGGAAATAATCGCTGATAGACCAATATTCGCAATCCCAAACCCGATCAAGGTAAAGAGGGTTGCATAGACTTTATATCCTAACTGTGGAAACGTTTTTACAAAAAACTCTGAGGTCGATACAATCAGGCCAACTGTGGTCGTAAAGCAGGTCATGGTCACCATAATGGCTAAAAAGATTTGAGCTGTTGAGCCGAAAATAGCCTGTGTTGCTTGCGATAGTACATAAACACCCTTATTAGTCTCAGATGCCATCACCTCAGCTGGTATTGGAAAATGATTCCCTAAGAATCCAAGACCAATATAGAGGGCACTAAATCCTAGAGCCACCACTATTCCAACAATCCAAATAGTAGAGACATATTCTTTTTTCGAGGCAAAGCCAAGCTGGTTCATGGTCTCGACCGCAATGACGCTGAAAGCGACAGAGGCAAGGGCATCGAGTGTATTGTAACCTTCTAGAAATCCTGTTCCAAAAGCCGACGTTACATAGGTAGCAGAGGCTGCTGCAGGACTGCTACTACCGTACTTTGTAGCTCCCAATATTACCAATACCACTATCAATAAGGCAAAGACAGGTGTCAATATTCTCCCCACCAAGTCTAAGATTTTAGATGGATTGAGCGAGATGAGATAGGCTGCAATAAAGTAGACAGCCGTAAAGATGAGTAAGCCCCATTGACTATTCGTAGCTAAAAGCGGAGCAATCCCTACTTCATAGGCTGTGGTAGCTGTCCGTGGAATCGCAAAGAAAGGACCGATGGACAGGTAGAGAGCCACTAAATAGACTGTTGCAAACCACGGCGCAATTTTACGTGAAATTTCATCAACATACCCTTTAGGATTCAAGGTCCCAATAATAAGGGTCAAGACAGCAATCCCTACTCCTGATAAGACAAATCCACTAATGGCAGGCCAAAAATTCTCACCAGATAAAACACCGAGTGTAGGAGGGAAAATCAGATTTCCTGCTCCAAAAAATATGCCAAACAGGAGCAAACCTGTTAAGGAACCCTTTTTAATCATGAAAATCTCCTTTAAATGTAATAGCTTTCATTATACCAAAATCTTGACTCAAGATAAACGTATCCTTACTATTTTTAAAGGTTTTGTAAATTCAGAATCTTCATATAACTTGGCCATTTCCCCCATAGATAACACTTCCAGCGAGAGCCTCTACCCACTATCTACCAGTCAGTACAAAAGGAGAGGGCTAATACCCTTTAAAAATCAACAGTAGGCTAGCTTTCACAATGAAGAATTGTGAAAGGTGAGATAGGAGATTAGCACCGCTAATTTCATTATAATCGAAGCCGAAGGTAGTTGAGAGCTTGCCAAGGCGAGTTGACAAGGTATCCTTTTGATTTCTAAAGAGTATAATGTCTCCATGACAGGATGAGCTAGGTCTCTTCTTCCGAGATATGCTGTTGATCAGAACTATAGGTCCGTATCATCTGCCAACTCCATGCCTGCTTTTTTCCCTTTCAACAATCTCAAACCGTTTAAAATAACGAGAATGGTTGATACTTCATGAAAAAAGACACCTTTCGTCAAATCAAGGATTCCCATAAAATTTAAGACCACTAGGGAAATAATGACCGCTATCGAAAATCCAACATTAAAGCGTGTAATCCTACCGTATTTTAAGCTAAGTTGATGGAGGAGCCATACTCTGGTCAAGTTATTGTGGATAATGATGACATCACTCATCTCCAATGCTACATCTGTTCCACCACCCATGGCAATTCCAATATCTGCATGAGCTAAAATTGGGGCATCGTTGAGACCATCCCCAATCATGGCAACTACTCTCTCCTCCTCTGCATACTCTTTCAGATAGGCAACCTTATCCTCTGGCAAACACTGGGCATGGACGGTTTTTATCCGCAACTGGTCAGCGACACATTGAGCTGTTTGCTCCCTATCCCCTGTCAGCATAACCACTTCGACACCTGCTTGTTGTAGGGCCGTAATTGTTGTACTGGCTTCATCACGTAAGGTGTCGACCAACTCGATAAAACCAACAATTCGACCAGCCTGCGCAATAAACAAGAGGGTTCCATCACTTTCTTTTTTCAAATAATCCTGAGGGTCGACAAAAGATTGGACAAACTGTTGGCTACCAATCGCCATATCCCCCATTTGGATACCATACCCTATCTGCTCTTTTACAGGTCCGACTGACTCAGGAACACCATAGTCTATATCCCTAAAATGAGTCAAGATAGAAGTGGCTAAAGGATGTGTTGACCTGCTTTCCATGTAGAGTAAGGACGGTAGAAGCTCAGGCTTGTCCAAATGATAGTCATGCACTCGAAATGCCCCTCTAGTCAAGGTTCCTGTTTTATCAGCACAGAGAACAGATAGTTGCATCATCGTTTCCAAGACCTGACCATTTTTAATCAACATCCCATTTTTAGCTCCAAAACTCATGGCACTGAGCATGGCAGGGGTAATAGACGCAATCAGGGCGCAGGGACTGGCTACCGTCAATAGAATCATACCACGATAAAAGGCTTCAACCAAGGACTGCTTTTGAACCAAAATCAAGCAAGCTATAAAGACGATGACCCCTATCAAAACTGCTATCACATATGTTTTTTGGAGTCGATGGATGTGTTGATCTCGCTTACTCTGACTGTTACTAGCTGATTGAATCAATGAAACAATTTGAGCATAGCGACTCTCGCTGCTTCCTTTAGTGACCTGATAAGTAGCGGTATCTCCCACGTTCAATGTTCCTGCAAAGACCTGATCTCCCTTTTCTTTCCTAACAGGTAAACTCTCCCCCGTCAATAGACTCTCGTCTACCAGCATCGATTCCTGTGCCTCCCCATCCAGTGCAATCTGCTGTCCTTTGGCCACTACAAGAACCTCCTGAAGCCGTATATCTTCAATAGCTCTTACTTCTACCTGACCATCGCTTCGCAAGACACTAGCCTGCTTGGGGACTTGGGTCATTAAGGTTTCCATAGTTTTCATAGATTTTCGATAAACATAGTCCTCCAAGACCTCAGAAGTCGCAAAGATAAAGAGCAATATAGCGGCTTCACTAAAATAACCAATTACAATCGCTCCAAGGGCTGATAACACCATCAATAAATCCACTTGAAAATCTCCTGTATCAAGCATCTCCTTGATGACATCTTTTCCAATGGGACCTCCTAACAATATAATGGCTAGTAGCAAAAAAGCAGCACTCCCATTTGCTGAGCTATTCTCTAAGAGTAGTCCCATCCCCAGACTGAACGTCCCTATAAGAAAAAGAATTCCCCTTGTCGTTTTCACAATAGCATGCATTGCCTTTCCTCCTTTTGATATATGAAAACAGAAAAAAGAGCACACCTATGGACAGTTTGTACTGTCTCACAGATATGCTCAGTTTGATACTAAACCACTTCTGCTGTCTACACACTTATAGACCCGGCTACGTAAAAATTTTTACTGCTTGTTCATATTATTTATATATGACACCAGTATAGCACATATCACTAGAGGTGTCAATCCTTCCTTCAGAAAAGTTTTTAAAAGCCTATATTTTAAAGATACTGTATCCCAGTGTAGTTTGCTATTATTGTAGTAGATTCAAAAAAGCACCTTGGGATAATACCCAAAGTACTTTATATCAAGGCTTTACAGCCCTTACTCTGTGAAAGAGATTATTTTTTCAAGTTGTAGAAAGAGTTCAAACCTTTGTAAACTGCAACTTCAGCAAGTTGGTCTTCAATACGAAGCAACTGGTTGTATTTTGCAATACGGTCAGTACGTGACAAGGAACCTGTCTTGATTTGACCAGCATTTGTTGCAACAGCAATATCAGCGATTGTTGAATCTTCAGTTTCACCTGAGCGGTGTGATACAACCGCAGTGTAACCAGCTTCTTTTGCCATTTCAATGGCTTCAAATGTCTCAGTCAATGTACCGATTTGGTTCACCTTGATAAGGATTGAGTTAGCAGCTCCTTCTTTGATTCCACGCGCTAGGTAGTCAGTATTTGTAACGAAGAAGTCATCACCAACTAATTGAACACGTTTGCCAAGGCGTTCAGTGAGGGCTTTCCAGCCATCCCAGTCGTTTTCGTCCATACCATCTTCGATAGTGATGATTGGATATTTGTTCACCAATTCCTCTAGGTAATCAATTTGCTCTGCAGAAGTACGTACAGCAGCTCCTTCCCCTTCAAATTTAGTGTAATCATAAACCTTGCGCTCTTTGTCATAGAATTCAGATGAAGCACAGTCAAAACCAATCATGATTCCATTTTCACCAGCTTCGTAACCAGCTGCCTCGATTGCTTCGATGATTGTTTCAACACCGTCTTCTGTTCCTTCAAATTTAGGAGCGAATCCACCTTCATCACCAACAGCTGTTACCAAACCACGAGCCTTGAGAATTTTCTTTAAAGCATGGAATACTTCAGCACCCCAACGAAGTCCTTCTTTGAAAGTTGGTGCACCAACTGGCAAAATCATGAACTCTTGGAAAGCAATTGGAGCATCTGAGTGAGAACCACCATTCACAATGTTCATCATTGGTGTTGGAAGAACTTTTGTATTGAACCCACCGAGGTAGCTGTAAAGTGGAATTTCAAGATAGTCAGCAGCAGCACGTGCTACAGCAATAGAGACACCAAGGATTGCGTTCGCTCCTAATTTACCCTTGTTTGGAGTACCATCAAGAGCAATCATTGCGCGGTCAATCGCTTGTTGATCACGGACATCATATCCAACGATAGCATCTGCAATAACATTATTTACGTTATCAACAGCTTTTTGTGTACCAAGACCAAGGTAACGGGATTTGTCTCCATCACGAAGCTCTACTGCTTCATGCTCACCAGTAGAAGCTCCTGAAGGAACCATACCACGACCGAATGCACCTGATTCAGTGTAAACTTCTACCTCAAGTGTTGGGTTACCGCGTGAGTCTAGGACTTCGCGAGCGTAAACATCAGTAATAATTGACATTTTTTACTCTCCTTTGAGTTAATTTTATTTACTAAACCATGTTACCTCAAAATCGCTTTTTTTTCAAGGAAAAACTCGTTTTTTTCGTACATAGTTCAATGATAGCGTTTCCTCCTCGCCACTTCTAACCAATTTGGAAAATAAAAATCAACATCAGTGCCATCACTAGCTGAAACATCCCGATTAAGCCCATGTAAATCAGAAATTTCGGACCTTCTTGAAGGAATTTTTTAAAATCCAAACGGAGTCCAATCGCAGCCAGTGCAGTAATTTCAAACCAAGAACTAGACAGTTTTGAAGCTGTGCTAAAAAAGACAGGGAGCGAGAAGCTGCTATTGAGGAGACACAGTATCAAAAAAGCTAGAATATACCAAGGAACATTCGTAAACATCGATTTGGCAGTCGTATGTTCAAGGGGGGAAACCTGATTTTTCTTAGCCATTAAGCGCTCAAAGACAAACACCACAAGCACTAGAAAAAGAATACGTGTAATCTTAAACAAGGTAGCGTATTGGGTCACCCTTGGGCTAATGAGGCTAGCCGAAGCTACTACTTGTCCTACAGACTGTAAGATTCCACCAATCATGGCACTATTTGCTAAATCTGAAAAAGCAAGGAGCTGCACCCCAACTACAGGCAGGACAAACATCAAAATAGTTCCTAAGAGATTTATCAAGACAATCGCCTGCCCCTTATCCCTACTATCTGCTCTGATAGCTGGCGCAATCGCTCCAATAGCTGATGAGCCACAGACTGCATTCCCACCTGCAATCATGAAAGATAGTTCATCTTTAAAGCCGAGTCTTCCACCTAAAAAATAGGTGAAGAGAATGACACTAACCATCATGAAAATAATGTAAATCAGACCTGAAAAGCCTAAATCTCCAATCGTCTGAAAGGTCACAGTTAGCCCTAGTAAAGCTACAGACAATTCTAATAGTTTACTTTCTGAAAACTTCGTTCCCTTTTCCAGACGCTTACTCCTACAAACTGTGTTTCCTAGTACAATACCAATGCAAATTGCTAAACTAGCCGCACCGATGCTAGGAAAAAAGGTTGCCAATCCTTTTGCAATGGCTGCTATCAGGATAGACAGGAATAAGCCAGGTAGAATGTGCTGATAGTCTTGTTTCATAAATACCTCTCGCGACTCAAAGAAAATCAACCGTAGATACGCTTTCTTTCACAAGAAGAATGATGGAAGAAAGGAGATAAGGCTAGTATGGCTATCCTTATCACAATCGCAAATCGAACTTCTCTTCGTTATCCATTATCCGAGTATCATTTTACTGTTCAAAGGATATTCATCCAACTTTCATCCTACTATTGTACCACAATTAGTTCTCTTTTTCCGACTATTTCCGAAACTGTACTTTTATGGTATACTATGACTATGAAAGATATCAACGACATTATTATCCAACAAGCTGCCGGTGGTTTGAAAGTCAACCCAGATGAGCAACGAAAATTTTTGCAGACTTTTGAGGAGCGTGTCATTGGCCTGTGCAGCATTGACGAAGCCAATTCTCAAGAATTGGCAAACCATTTCAAAGAAATTCTAGGACAGATTACCCAGAATTACAAGCCTGTCTTTGTCAAAATTTCACCCTTTATTGCTAACCAGAGGCAAATTTTCTATCTAAAAACCGCTCAAGAATTGGGGTGTGAAGCCACCATCGTTTCTGAAGACTGTGCTACTGTCTTTGGTTTGGTGATTCATACTGACCGTCCGAGTCAAAGGGAGGAAAAGGCCCTCTTAACGCAATTTGCTACACTTCTCCACCCCACACCCAGCAAAAGGGAGACAAAATCCTCCTTTTGGAAAAAACTATTTGGGTAGGGCGTATACTCTATAAAATCAACATCTGAATAGGGAATATTCCTCAAACCAATTCAAGCGTTGCCTTATACTCAATAAAAATCAAAAGGATACCTTGTCAAGAGTCTCGGTGAATTGAACACGGGCTAAAAGCTCGGAAAATAGACAAACACTCCTAGAAGTTACACTTCTTCGTCATGTTTCCTAATTTTCAGTCGCTTTTTAGACGCCCTTTGTATCTTGTATAATTGAACACGCCCAAAACAACAAAAAATAGACAGAGAATTGTACTCCTGCCTATTTTTTGTTGTTTTGGGCTATCATACTGTTCAGAAGAAAGGGCCTTGCCTCAATCTCATTGGCAAATAGGCCACACCGAATCTCTCCGTCAATGAGTGGATTCCCTCTTGAAGTCTGCTACTCTTCTGTTTATTTTGACTCTTTTATGGGCTTTACATCCTATTGGGCCGTATCCAACAATTCTAGAACTTTAGCAAGATTTTTTTCGTTGATCTGATAAGGAGCCTGTTCTTGCACAATCGGTTTGGCACAAAAGGCAATTCCAAGACCTGCTGTCTGGATCATTAACAAATCATTGGCACCATCTCCAACCGCAATAGTCTGCGCCAATTCTAAACCGTTTTCCTCCGCCCATTGTTGCAGGCAGGCTTTTTTCGTTTCTTTCGTGACAATATCACCTAGAACACGACCAGTGAGAATCCCTGCTTCTACTTCCAAGCGGTTGGCCTTGACGTAATCAATTTCTAGCTTCTCCGCCAGTCGATCTACCGTTTCATGAAAACCTCCCGATACTACTGCAACCTTGTACCCCCTCTTATGCATCGCTTCGACCAGCTCTCTTGCTCCAGGAGTAAAATGGATCCTTTCTGAAATAGCTTCAAATATACTAGCAGGCAAGCCTTTTAATAGGGCAACTCGCTTCGCAAGCGCCTCTTTAAAATCAAGCTCTCCCCGCATCGCACGCTCAGTAATTGCCGCTACCTCGCTTCCTACACCTGCTTCTTCCCCCAGTAGATCAATTCCTTCCTCCAAAATCAAGGTACTGTCCACATCCATGACTAACAATCCTTTTACCGGCATTTTCCCTCCTTATTTTATCTATCTAAAACAAAAAGCCCTAGGGCTTCTTGTTTAGTAACGAATCGTTTCTCTTGTTTTTTCATACGAACGGACGAAGCGTTCTGTGACACCTGGTTCAACAGCTTCTAAGGCAAATGAAATTTCCTCAAATGCTGCTTGATAATCATAGTCCTTTTCAAAGATTGCTAAGGAGCGATTAAAGGCTTGTTGGATGGACGCATTTGACGAACGATAGCGATTTGAATATTGAAGTAACTGCTCTGTTAGCGCCGCATTTTGAACAATGGTATAAGCTACTTCTTCCAATTCGTTCATATCAAATGAGGCATTTTCTAACAAGCGATTGACAATCTCAATATTGATTCGTTTGTAGTCTAACTCTGCTAACAGGGCCTCTACATGACCACTTGCCCTAAAGAAAACAGATAAGAAATCCTCTGGGATACCCGGTAAACTACGTTTTTCCATGTAGCGTTTCAAGGTATGCAACTGATTGATATAAAGAGTCGCTTTCTTGCGAGCATTTGTCTCAGATGTCTCTTGTGATGTCAAATAATCCGCCAAGACCAGTTGCTCCTCTTCCATTTGTTTAAGAGTTGTAAGAGCATGTTCTAGACGCTCCTCAAGAATCGAATAAGCAACATTTGGGGTTTCTAGCTCTGCAATACTGTCATGCACAACCGTTTCCATTGAGGATAGCTTCGCAACGAGTTTAGAAATTCGAGATAGCTTGCTTTCAACTAAAATGTAGGAATGGTTCAAGCGTTCTGCTTCCTCTGTCAAAACCCCAGTATTCTGAACGACATGTTCAAGGAATTTTGGTAGCTTCTTGCTCATCCTGACAGCTCCCTTATGAGCTTCAATTTCCCGAGTAAAGATTTGGTATAGGTAGTCAATCTTCGCTTGGATTTCGTCAATTTCTACCTCGGCAGCCTCTAAGTCAAATGATACGATGAGGGCTGTTGTTTCACGAATAGCCACTCGGATTTCCTGGAAATGCGCTTCAACATTCCCTTCTGTAAATAGGTATCCTTCCTCCACTAATTTGCGATAACCAGCTTCCAAGTCGTCCAGCTGGTCTGGGAAAGCCTGATTGACTTTCTCAATCAAGGCAGGAAGGCGATCCATAATTTGATTGAGAGCAATCATATGCTCTTCGGTCTTATCCAAAATGCCTGCAGCTTCAATCGGATCACCAGATGAGTTCAACATCACAAATTCAGAAAATTCAACTTCTATATTTTTGAGTTGTTTTTCCAATTCTGGCAAGGTTTCACCATATTGTTCAGCACGCTCACGAACAGATTCTTGCAGACTATCAAAGAGATCCAAGGCATGTTTCACACGACCTGAATTTCTCTCTTCCTGTTCTTTTAAATCTTTTAAACCTTGACGAATAGCAATAATGTCTTCTTCAATCAAATCAATCTGACTTTCAATGCTATCAATCGCACTCTTAGCGCGAACAAAGCGGAAAGAATTATTAAAGGCTTCTGCCTCAAAAATATGATTTTCAATATCCGCAAAGGAATTGAGAGATAGGTCTACCCACTTCTGATTCCATTCTCGGAAAGACACCTGACTTTGTCCAATCAAATGCAGGCTCTTCACTGCCTCTACTTCATCGTTGACAGGTAGGTTGAACAAATCTTCTTTTCGATCTTCCAAGGCAATTAGTAAATTATCATTTCGTTTACGAGCGATAAGACAGATAATATAGGCAATAATTAGGATAACAACAATCGCGACGATTAAAATGATTGTTCCTCTAGACATGTAAATCTCCTTAGATAATAGTTTGTACTGGAAAATATCGCTTTATTATATCATACTTTTTGGCGATATGCACTCGTTTTTAGAAAATTAAACATCAAGTGTCGAATAGACTGCATTTTCTTCAATAAATTCGCGACGAGGTTCCACCTTATCACCCATGAGCATATCAAAAATCTTATCTGCTTCCGCCGCATCATCAACAGATACACGAGCCATTAGTCGATTATCTGGGTTCATGGTTGTTTCCCATAATTGGTGATCATCCATTTCTCCAAGCCCCTTGTATCGCTGAATGGTTGGCTTTGAACGCCCTTGGCTATGGCGCTCAAGTGCTTCCTGTAATTCCTGCTCTTGATTGGCTCCCGGCTGAATGTACTCTTTGACATCACTTCCAACCTTAACCCCATAAATAGGAGGTTGGGCAATATAGACATAGCCAGCTTCCACAATCGGACGCATGTAGCGATAAAAAAGCGTTAGGAGTAAGGTTCTGATATGGGCTCCATCAACGTCGGCATCCGTCATGATAACGAGTTTTTGGTAGCGAGCCTTGGTCACATCAAATTCTGCCCCAAATCCTGTTCCCATAGCAGTGAATAGGCTACGGATCTCCTCGTTTGCCAAGATTTTATCCATGCTGGCTTTTTCAACATTGAGAATTTTTCCGCGGATGGGCAAGATTGCTTGAAACTCCCGATTGCGTCCCGATTTAGCTGAGCCTCCCGCTGAATCTCCCTCAACGATAAAGAGTTCCGTTTGAGCGGGATCATTTGAGGAGCAGTCTGCTAATTTGCCTGGTAGGTTTGATATTTCTAAACCTGATTTCTTACGGGTTACCTCCCGCGCTCGCTTGGCTGCAATCCGAGCCTTACTTGCCAAGATTCCTTTTTCCACTATGCGCCGGGCAATCTGCGGATTCTCTAAGAGAAACTCTGAAAAGGCTTCTGAGAAGAGACGATTTGTAATCTTGACCACCTCACTATTTCCGAGCTTGGTCTTGGTTTGCCCTTCAAACTGTGGCCCAGGATGTTTTACAGAAATAACAGCGGTCAACCCTTCGCGAACATCCTCACCCGTCAAGTTATCCTCGTTTTCTTTGAGGATTTTATTTTTCTTAGCATAGTCATTGATCACGCGGGTTAAGGCTGTACGAAATCCTTGCTCATGCGTCCCACCCTCATGGGTATGGATATTATTCGCAAAGCTGACCACATTTTCATGGTAGCTTGTCGTGTATTGCATAGCTACTTCAACTGTAATATCATCCATTTCCCCATCAGTATAGATCGGTGTTTCAAAGATAACATCCTTATTTTCATTAAGGTATTCGACGTAAGACGCAATCCCACCTTCATAGTGGTATTCCTTACTTTGCTCCAGCCCCTCACGCTTGTCAGTAATGGACAAATGCAGACCGCGATTCAAGAAAGCTAGTTCTTGCACACGCTTGTTCAGTTTAGCAAAATCAAACTCGATCGTTTCAGTGAAAATTTCTGGGTCTGGTGTGAAGTGGACCGTCGTTCCTGTCTTATCTGTCTGGTCAATAATTTCGAGATCCGCCACTACTTCTCCTCGGCGGTATTCTTGGTAATAGACATTCCCATTCTTATAGACCCGCACGTCTAGTTGCGTTGATAGGGCATTGACAACTGATGAACCTACCCCGTGCAAACCACCCGATACCTTGTAGCCTCCACCGCCAAATTTTCCTCCAGCATGTAGCACAGTAAAGACTGTTTCAACTGCCGGGCGACCCGTCTTTTCTTGAATATCAACCGGGATACCACGTCCATTATCAACGACTGTAATGGAATTATCCATCTCAATGTAGAGTTCGATATGGGTCGCAAAACCAGCCAAGGCCTCGTCAATAGAGTTATCTACAATCTCCCAGACCAAATGGTGTAACCCCTCTTTTGAAGTCGACCCGATATACATCCCAGGACGCAAGCGGACTGCTTCAAGACCTTCAAGGACTTGAATTTGACTGGCATCATATTCCTGAGCTTTTTCCTGTAAGTTATTGATTTCTTCTGTCATTCTTCTTCCCTTATCTTCTAAGTCATACAAGTTTCAAAAAACATAGATATTCATGACCTTCCTGCTACTTGATGATGAAGCCATTCATTATCAAACTAGCCAAATCAGTACCTCTCATTATATCATATTTTTTACTATTTTCCTACAAAAAAAGGAGTGAGAACACCCTAAGAGATTTCTTTCACTCCTTCTTTCTTCAAGCCCTATCACTCATACACCATAGCAGCTGCCAAACTCTCTGCATCTCCCCCAAGAAGTGCCACCAGACGGTAGGCAAAAGCTAAGGCTGTTCCTGCTCCTCTGCTCGTCACGATATTACCGTCAACTACAACTGTATCTGTCACATATTGCCCAGAAACAATATTCTCCTCCTGACTAGGATAGCATGTATAGCGACGATTAGCTAGAAGCCCTGCTTTTTCCAAAACAATCGGGGCTGCACAAATGGCTGCCACATACTGATTCCTATTTGCAGTTACTTGTATCGCCTCAATCAAACCGGCATGGTCACGCAAATGGATAGAGCCTGGCATCCCTCCTGGTAAAATAACCATATCATAGTCAGTCAAGTCCCCTGTGAAAACCTTGTCTGCTTGCACCTTGATACCGTGAGAGCCTTCAACTTCTCTGGCTGTCAATCCCACCATATCACATTCTATTGATGCCCGACGCAGAACATCTACTGGGGTTAGGGCTTCGATTTCCTCAAAGCCATTTGCTAGTATCACTGCCACTTTTTTCATAGCACACCTATCTTTCTATACGTTTGATTGTGATTTTCTTATATGCCCGTGACTTAGTATAACGCTGTTCGTTGGACAGGGTGTATTGATAAGTCATCGATAGCATCAAGCCGACACCGATTAGGTTAGAAATGATGGAGGAGCCTCCTTGAGAGATGAATGGCAAGGGAATTCCTGTCAAGGGAAGGACTCCTATAGCCGCTCCGATATTTTCAAAGATATGAAAGAGCAACATCATGATATAACCTGTCGATATGTAAGTATAAAAACGGTTATTGGACTGTAGGGTAATCCGCAACATGCGATAAATCAGCAAGGTATAGAGTCCTATCAAGGTCACGCCACCTACAAACCCAAAGTCTTCCCCAATAACAGTGAAAATCATATCGCTCTCACGAACGGGAACCAGTAGATTAGTTTTATTAAAGCCCAGACCAGTGAGACCACCGCTACCAATAGCGATTAAACTTTGAGCCTGCTGGTAGGTCGTCGATTTGGCATTTTTAAAGGGATCTAGCCAGGCTGCAATACGGTTAATCTTATAGGTATCCATGCCCATATTGTGTAAAAAAGTCGTCCCTCCCGGCGCAATGAACAGAAGTAAGAAGCCCCCTACTAAGACAACCATTGTTAGAAAGGTTGGTAGCAAGATTTTCCACGACACACCCGAGAGCAAGACCATTCCGCTGAAAATAGCTAGGAATACAAGAGAGGTCCCCAAATCTTTTTGGAAATATAGAAGCAATAAAACAGGAAGCGTCCATATCGTCAAATAGCCAATCAGCTGAAAATCTTTTTGAAGGGTCTTTACAGGATGTTTCTTTTGAAAGGTAACAATGCTTCGAGCCATCATGACGATATAGGAAATTTTCATAAATTCAGAGGGCTGAAAAAGGGTCACACCACGAATCGTTACCCAGTTTTTTGCACCTGTAGATGCGACCAAGGTAGGACTATAAAATACCAGGGGTAGGATCATCAGACCGATCCCCAACACATATAAAATCGGGGTCATTTTCCAGAGAAATTTGGTACTAAATAGCATCACTAAAAAGGCAAAACTAATCCCTAGCAGAATCCAAATCAACTGTTGCCCCACAATGGAGGCTACATTGTGAGGATAATCTTGACTGACTGCGATATAAACTGAGACAATTCCAATTAGCAGTAAGAAAAACACGGGTAAAATCAGGGCATAGTCAACACGACTCTCCAAAGAAGGAGTTTTCTTCATCTTTTCGTCCTCATACTTTCAAACAATTCACTTTCCCAGTATAGCAGAAAAAGTGATAATTTTGAAATAAGAAGGTGAAGAAAGTTGGACCAGATCTTCTAAAAGATATACTGAAAATTTCTTCATCATCAACTCCCATTTTCGAGACAAGACCATTAGCCCTAAAATTGTCGTTTCACCTTCTCTTATACTCCACCAGAGCAAGATTAGCTTTCTCATTCCTAAGCTCATAAAAAATGCGCCACTGGACTGGAACTCGCTATTCTGTTTCCGAGCGAGTGAAAAAACAGTCCAATGGACTGGAACTCGCTATCCTATTTCTTGGCAAGTGAAAAAACAGTCCAATGGACTGGAACTTGCTATTTTATTTCTTGGCGAGTGAAAAAACAGTCCACTGGACTGTTTTTTTATTTGAGGCCGTACTTTTTGTTGAAGCGATCCACACGTCCATCTGCCTGAGTGAACTTTTGACGTCCAGTGTAGAAGGGATGTGAGTCTGATGAAATCTCCACACGAATCAATGGATAGGTTTCACCTTCAAATTCGATGGTTTCTTTAGAGTTCTTTGTAGAACCGCTAAGAAACTTGTAACCAGTCGTTGTATCCATAAATACAACTGTGCGATATGCTGGATGGATATCTTTTTTCATTTTAAAAATTCCTTTCTGCCATGGACTCTTTCCGAGCCATAGATAGTTTATAGTCTATCATATTTTCGCTATCTTAGCAAGACTTACCTCCAACTTTTTTAGTGAATGGAAGCTCCTGAAAGGGTATCGATTGTATCCCTATTTCCCAAATGACCTTCGGATGCACCAGAATCTGTATCCGTCTGTAAGTTGGTCATAGTGGCTGTGAATAGGGATAAATCGATGACTTCATAACCGCCCTCTTTCATACTCTCCTCCCCCTACTAATAAGATGCGATCCTGCAAGCCTGGCGTGATAATCATTTTATCATCTTTGGTGATGATTACAGCCTCAAGTCCTTCTTGGGCTAGCACAGTCTGATAGATGGCAGAAATCGAACTTCCAAAGAGGCGAGTAGTCCAAATCTCACCATCCACAGACCGTTTTGAGACAATGGTCAAGCTGGCTACATCGCTGGTGATAGGATAACCTGTCTGGCTATCAAAAATATGATGGTAGGTCTTTCCTTCATAGGTCAAGGTGCGCTCATAGATACCTGAAGTTACCACCGACTCCGCTCCGACTTTCAAAATTGCAACATTGTTTCCGCGTGGAAGTTTTGGATGCTGGATTCCAATCTGCCACAAATCATCTACGTTGTGGCTTGCTGGACCAAAAGTGAGGACATTCCCTCCCAGATTGATGAGTCCCCTTGATACACCTACCCGCTCCAGATGTTCCACAATACGGTCTGCAATATAGCCCTTTGCCAGAGCACCAAGATCAATCGCCATACCTGCTTTTTTCAGATAGACAGACCGTCCTTCCTCATCTAGTTCAATATCCCATGGATGGATAAGGGCTAGCTTTTCCTCAATTTCATCTTGATTTGGAACACGCGCATCCGCAAAGCCAATTCGCCAAGTTTGAACTAGGGGACCGATCGTAATATTTAAATAACTATTTGGCGCACAGCTGTGCATCTTTCCCAATGCAATCAAGTCGAATAAATCCGCTGCAACAGGTACCGCCTGCACTCCTGCATTGAGATTGACTTCCATGAGTTCTGACGTTAAATCATTGGCCGAAAACCGATTCTTATACAAATAAAGAAGTTCTTCTACTTGGTCTAAAATGGGGCTTGCATCCTGGTGCCAAATCTTCAACTCAATCACCGTCCCCATGAGACGAATACTCCGACTATTTGCCTGCATCCGCTGCCACCTGTTGTAATTCTCTGTAGATGATTTCATTTTCTTCCAAAGAGTAAGAATTTGCCCCACTAGCTAACGGGTGTCCACCACCATGATGGCGTTTGGCAATCCCATTGATTGGAAGAAATTTACTCCGCAAGCGTACTCGATAAGAACCATCTGGCTGCTCAACAAAGACGCCCCAGTTTTTAACGGTATTGACCCGACCCGGTACCCCGACGACACTAGCAGTATCAGCATCGGAAACACCATATTCCTTCAGCAATTTTTGACTGAGAACCACACGGGCTGCACCGTTTTCATCCACCTCCAAATGGTCGTAGACATGAGCAATGAGCTTGGCAATAGTGTAGTCTACCGAGTCCATCTGCCGCGAAAGTCCTGCAAAATCAAAGTCATACTGCCGAAGTTGCGCTACAATTTCAAAGGTTTTCGCAGAAGTTGCGGGATAAAGAAAACGCCCCGTATCACCGACAATACCTGCATAAAATAGATAGGCACTATCACGATCCAGTTCCAATCCCATTTCTAAGGCAAAGTGCGCAATCATCTCACTACAAGAACTCGCCTTGGTATCCACCCAGGAAATATCACCGTAAACGTCATCGTTTGGATGATGATCTATCTTGATGAGAAAGTCACCTTGATCGTATCGCTTGTCATCAATCCGCTCCTGATTGGCTGTATCTGTCACGATGACTAAGGCCCCTTGGTAGTCTGCATCCTCGATTGTCTCCATCTGCGCTAGCCAGGCAAGGTTCGGCTCTGTATATCCGGTCACCTTGATGGTCTTTTCAGGGAAATTTTTTTGTAACAGCCGTTGCAAACCCACTTGACTACCTAAGGCGTCTGGATCTGGCCTCATGTGGCGGTGAATCAGAATCGTTTGATACTCTTTTATCTTATCCAAAATCATTTCTAACATGCTAGATACTCCTTTTTCTCATTCTATCATAAAAGTAGCACTTTTGAAAATTTAGAGAATATGGTATACTAATGCTATTATCTATTTTTGGAGGAAATTATGGCACTGGCAAAAATTGTCTACGCTAGTATGACAGGCAATACCGAAGAAATTGCAGATATTGTCGCAACGAAACTCGAAGAGCTCGGTCTTGAAGTGCACAATGATGAATGTACGACCGTTGAAACCGAAGAAATTTTAGACGCAGATATTATCATCGTAGCAACCTATACCTATTCTTACGGTGGGGATGGTGAACTACCCGATGAAATTGTCGATTTTTATACGGACCTAGCTGACTACGACTTAACAGGTAAAATCTACGGTGTCTGTGGGTCAGGCGATACCTTCTACGAAGATTTCTGTAAATCAGTAGATGATTTTGACCTCATGCTCGCTTCACGTGGCGCAACCAAGGGGGCAGAAAATGTCAAAGTGGATTTGGCCGCTGAAGAAGATGATATCATCAATCTTGAAAAATTCGCAACCGACCTCGTTGCTGCTTTAGAAGCCTAGTCGGTCATCTATCAAAAAGGAGTGAGACGCATCAATCTGAATGCGTCTCACTCCTTTCTTTACTAAAAGATACAAAGCCCGTGAAAAACTCAAAGCGAAAATAGGAAATACGACGAAGAAACCAGAGTTTCTAGGAGTATTTATCTTTTTCGCACAGAGTTTAGGGCGTGTTCATTTAAGATGTGAGGACGTTAAGAAAATGTAAAGAAAAATAGGGAATTGGGGCAGATGACTTAGTTCATCAAGCCAATTCATCTTTTTTCTCACATTTTTAGTCCGAACTCAATTCCATAAGATGTGAGGACGTCAAAAAACCGACTGAAAAATAGGAGATTGACGACGTGTTCGTTGAACACGAGGAAATCTATCCCATGCCCCAGCTTCAGGTCCTATACTGACATAAGCATCAAATACTAATACTCTTTAAAAATCAAAAGGATACGTCGTCAAGAGTCTCGGTGAGTGAAAAGCTCCAGTGGAGGTTTTCAGCCTGTTCCCTTGAAATAGGGTGGAACAGAGTTCTACCTTCGCCTTCGTTTCCTAGTCTACTTTTGATTTTTATTGAGTATAAGTTGAATATCTATATTTTTGATTGTAGCACCTGTGAAACAAAAACGGATTCTGACCACATTTTCACTGTACTCTGTTAAAGTCAATTCACCAATAGATAGAACTCTATCGAGTCGCTACATATTCTAAATCTGCACCGTGTGTGGCAAGAAAGCTCCCTAGTTCCTGTTCGGATATCTGACGCATATAGAGATTAGAACGAATGGTTTCGTCCTCCTCACGACAGGTTGAGAGAACAAGGTATCGATCGCTTGCCTTTATTTCTATATTTGGATTTTTGGTCTGGGCAATAGCATAAATATTGCGTAGCTGAGTTAGAAAGTCTTCATCATCTGCAAAGGTGGTGCGATAAAAAGCCGTTTCTTCTGGTACAATCACAAGACCCACAGCTTCATAATACAACTTTCTCTCAGGTGTTTCTACTACCAAATACTTGTGTTGATCAAAATAGTCCTGCTTATCATAAAAATTAACATCATTGAACATGCGGTGATCAGGAACAGCGCTTCCACGTGCGTGACCAAATAACCAAGTTAAGCGGTCTGTAAAATCCTTCCGATTATCTGTATCCATAAAGACCGTCCCCATATAAGGCTCATAGCCCCCATCAAAAGTCTTATCCAGATAAGTAGCATTGTCACCTGTCTGAACCACGGGTTCATCTAGCATGGTACCTGGAGCGTAGATATAGGCTACCGTTTCTGGATTTACCTCTAGTAAAGGCGTGAACCGTTGCTTGAGCGCCTCTCTTTCGACTGCTGCAAGACGAGTAGCATCTGACAATGATTTAGCATCAAGACTGGTACTACTTGATGGAATAATATCTGGCTTAGCTGTTCTACCACTGAAATTTTTTACTGTCAGAAAAATAGCGAACATGACTAAAAGGAGGGCAATCGCCAAACCTATCCAGCCTTTCATAGGAGATGTTTTATTTCTCATCATGATTCCTCTATAAAAATAAGAGTGGAAGAAAACTTCAAGGTTCCTCAAAGAGTTCTTCCACCCCCCTAAAAATCTAGTTGTTTTAGCTTAAAACTCACCTTATTCCTCTGCCAAAGAATAGGCAGAAAGCAAAGGCTAGATTCTAGCTTCAAACTCACGAAGTGCTATCGATTATTTTGCAACACTTGTTTTTGGCAATACTTTCTTTTCAGCAACTGGAGCTGAGTTAGCAGAACCATTGGCATTACCAGAACCATTCGTTTCCTTCTTAGTCTCTTTAGCATCTTTAGTATATGCCATTACTTGAACTTCATAAACTTCCCCATTTTCACCTGGAACAGCAACAAACCCTAGTCCTAGGAAAGTATAACCAGAAATTTCCTTTGCTTCTGCTTGGAAACCTTCTACCGCTTCTGCAATCTCCTCATCTGTTTCATTATCAACATAAACTGTGACTTTCTTTGTTACAACTCCAGCTTCACTTGATGTAGAAGTTGATGAAGCAGCTTCCGTTGATGAACTAGCTTCTGTTGATGAACTAGCTCCTGTTGATGAAGCAACCTCTGAGCTAGAACTACTAGATGCTGGAGCAACATCATCAGCAGAAACACCAAACGACGCTGGAATTACTGCTAAACCTGCTGTTGCCAATGCTACAAGTGACAATAATTTAATTTTCTTATTCATAATAAACCCCTTTTAACGTTAATGTAATTGAAAGAAAGATTAGTTGAATCCTCCTTCTCTCCCATTCTACCCTCTATATGCAATTTTGTCAAGAATATTATAATAAAATTGCCATTATTTTATTACCTATTTTACAATTCATCTGCTATTTTATTGATTTTACGTAGACGGTGGTTGAGCCCACTTTTGGTAATCGGTTTTGACAGACTATCGGCTAGCTGCTGAATCGAATAATCAGGGTGTTGAATCCTCAGTTGAGCAACTTCTTGCAAGTCAGACGGTAATTGATCCAATCCGATGGTCTCCATAATCTTGGAAATATTATGAATCGTTTTCATACTGGCAGTCACAGTCCGAGCAATATTAGCCGCTTCTGCATTGATGGTCCGGTTGAGATCATTTCGTGTCTCTCGTAGTAGCTTCACATTCTCAAATTCAGTCTTAGCTTCTTCTGCACCAACAATCAAAAGAAAATCCATAATATCTTCTGCTCGTTGCAAGTAGGTGATACTGCCCTTGGAGCGCTCGATCACCTTACCATCCAATAGAAATTTTTGCAGGAGATGGGCCAAATCATGTGCATGATCCTCGTAGATTGAAGCGATTTCTAATTGATATTTCCCCGTTTCTGGATCCTTGACCGAACCACTGGCTAGAAAGGCACCTCGTAAATAGGACTGACTCCAACTATCGTTGTTCAAAATCGCAGGTGCAGTACCTGGCTCCATGCCAAAAAAGCTATCCGCTAGGTAAAGGTCATCCAAAATCTCACTGACACCTTTCTTCAAAAACACAGTATAAACACGGTTTTTCCGCAAATTGGTCTTTTGGTGATGACGGATCTCAGCTTTAACCCGGTAAAACCGATAGAGCATTTCATAGAGATGACGAGCAATTTTAGCATTTTCACTGCTGATAGATAGGGTGAGGCCTGCCGATGCTAAGCCTAAACTTCCCGATAGCTTAATCATCGCAGCCAATTCACTTTTTTCAGCCTGCCCTCGACTGATGATTTCTTCTTTTACTTGCACACTGAAACTCATGTTTTCACCTGCAAAATTTTCAACAGTTCTTCGACGACTAAATCACCATCATGAAAAGCTCCACCATTTTCAAGTCTTAAGAAATTAGAGGAGATGACTCTCTGAGCTTGCGATTGCAATCCGACAAAGTCATGCTTTACTTGAACCAAATATTCGTCGAACTGATGGGTGTTCATATATTCTTGAGGAACAGGTTCGATATTGACCAGAACCGTATCAATAAATGGTTGTCCTAGATGCTTGTTCAAGACTCGCACATGATCTGCATCACTGAAAAATTCAGTTTCCCCTCTCTGCGTCATGATATTGCAGACATAGGTTACATCCGCCTTGGTATCTTTCAAGGCCTGACCGATTTCTGAAATCATGAGATTGGGTAAAATAGAGGTAAAGAGAGAACCTGGGCCAAGGACAATCATATCACTTTCCAAGATACTCTCCACCACCTTCCGACTGGCTGTTGGTTCATCTTGATTATAGGAATTTGTCACGTAAACGTGATCAACCATACCCTTGTAGCCTGCGATCTTGCTTTCACCAACCACCTCATGGCCGTCTGTAAACACAGCGTGGAGGGTTAAGGCATTCTCACTTGAAGGATAAATTTTTCCAGTTGTATGAAAAAACTTAGATAAGAGTTGCATAGCGTGATAGGTCGACCCCTGCATCTCAGAAATGCCTGCTATAATCAGATTACCCAAAGGATGACCTGCCAACGCGCCATCGGTCTCTGCAAAACGGTACTGAAAGATGCGCTCATAGAGCTTGGGCATATCAGACATGGCTAGTAGGACATTGCGTAAATCACCCGGCGGTGTCATCTGCAAGGCCTGACGGATTTCCCCTGACGATCCGCCATCATCTGCCACCGTCACGATAGCAGTAATATCTACATCCTTGTCACGCAAGCTCTTGAGAATAACAGGAATGCCTGTGCCACCGCCAATGACGGCAATTTTAGGTTTTCTCATGAACGATTGACCGTCTCCTTTCGTCTATCTTTATCCCGATGGCTAAGATTGACCGTCCATCCTGTTTCCAAATCATCAGCGAGGCGCTTGGCAAAAGCTACGCTACGGTGCTGACCACCTGTACAACCAACTGCAATGGTTAAGACAGACTTGCCCTCCTTTTGATAGCCTGGTAAAATCGGCTCAATCAAGTCTAACAAATGACCATAGAAGGCCTCGGATTCCTCATGCTCCATGACATAACTGAACACTGGATCATCCAGGCCTGTCAAGTTTCGCAATTCAAGTTGGTAATAGGGATTGGGCAAAAAACGCACATCAAAGACCAAGTCCGCATCAAGTGGCAGGCCATATTTAAAACCAAACGAAATCACTTCCACCCTGAAAGAGGTCTGGTTTGTCAAGCTAGCAAACTGGTCTGAAATTTCCTTACGGAGATTGCGGGGCGTCAGCTCCGTCGTATCGATCACATTTTGACTCATATTTTTGAGTGGAGCAAGCAATTCTCTTTCTAGCTGGATTCCGTCAAGAACTCGTCCATCTGCCGCCAGTGGGTGCGAGCGCCGAGTTTCTTTATAGCGAGCCACTAATTCACTATCGGTTGCATCCAAAAAGAGAATTTTAAAGTCCACATCGTCGGCTGCTTCTATTTCATCTAAAACCTGCCGAATTTCTGCAAAAAAGGAACGACTACGCATATCAACAACAAGCGCCACCTTATCATTGTCTTGACTGTAGCGAATCAATTCTAAAAATTTAGGTAAGAGGGCTGGTGGCATGTTGTCAACTGTAAAATATCCCAAGTCTTCAAAAGACTGGATAGCGACGGTCTTTCCAGCACCTGACATTCCTGTAACAATCACAAGATGAATTTTTCCAGACATCGCTTCCCTCTCTAGCTTTCTACTACTGCAATCACTTCTATTTCAACTTTCACATCGCGTGGCAAACGAGCTACTTCAACTGCTGACCTAGCCGGAAATTCCGCTGTAAACGCTGTTTTATAGACTTCATTAAAAGCTACAAAGTCGTTCATATCGCTCAAGAAACATGTTGTTTTGACCACATGGTCAAAATCGGTGCCAGCTTCCCTCAAAATCGCTCGGATATTAGCCAAAACTTGCTCAGTTTGCTCTTCAATCGTTATCCCGACAATCTCTCCAGTTTCCGGAGACAGGGGGATCTGACCTGATGCAAATAATAAATTTCCAACAATTTTTCCTTGGACATAAGGACCGATTGCCGCTGGGGCTTTCTCTGTGTGAATGGTTCTCATACTCATACCTCTTTCATTTTTATTTATTATAGCACATTTTTAGGAATAGGGAGTAGCTAGACTTGCAGGCGACCTTCTGACTTTCTAATCGTTCGCTCATGGACAACTGTTCCTTATTTTTAATGCTCAACTTAGGGCTTCTATGACCACTTTCTTGTTTCTAGGTGACCAGTAGAAATAGTTCCCCGAACCGCTTCACTCCACTGGATTATTTTACTTCCCTGACTATTTCTATCCCCAAGAAGCTATTAACCAATTATCCTATTGATTTTTAAAGAAGATAGGATGTTGGCACCAACTCTCTGTCCATAAAACAGATAAAAAACGAACAAAGACTGGATGTCTGTTCTTCACCCATCCATCTTTGTTCATTTTTAGTGTTATCTTGACAAATCTTTGCCCTAAGCAGTTTAAGGTTTGATACGATGTAGCATCCTTGGGAATGGGATAGCTTCTCGAATGTGCTTGGTACCTGCAACAAAGGTCACCATCCGTTCAATACCAATACCAAATCCTGCATGGGGAACAGAACCATATTTACGGAGGTCAAGGTAAAATTCGTACTCTGACTTGTCCATTCCAAGGGCCTCCATCTTAGCGACAAGAGCATCGTAGTCATCCTCACGGACAGAGCCACCAATGATTTCTCCATAGCCTTCTGGTGCGAGGAGATCCGCACATAGGACACGGTCTGAATTTCCTGGAACTGGCTTCATATAAAAGGCCTTGAAGCTAGCTGGATAGTTGATAACAAAGGTCGGCACACCGAAGTAGTTTGAAATCCATGTCTCATGAGGAGAACCGAAGTCATCGCCGTGTTCCAAATGCTCGTAATCCGTGTCTTCATCCGCTTCGTGCTTTTGAAGAAGGCTGATGGCATCGTCATAGGAGACACGCTTGAAAGGTTCTGCGATATATCTCTTCAACAGTTCTGTGTCGCGCTCCAAGGTTTCAAGAGCTTGTGGCGCTCGGTCTAACACACCTTGAATCAAAGCCTTGACATAGGCTTCTTGTAAGTCAAGCGATTCTTCATGGGTTAAGAAAGAATACTCAGCGTCCATCATCCAAAACTCGGTTAAATGACGGCGGGTTTTGGATTTTTCCGCACGAAATACTGGGCCAAAGTCAAAGACGCGACCAAGTGCCATAGCTCCTGCTTCTAAGTACAGCTGACCGGATTGACTCAAGTAGGCAGGGGTTCCAAAATAATCTGTTTCAAAGAGTTCTGTTGAATCTTCGGCTGCATTTCCAGACAGAATCGGGCTATCAAACTTGATGAAACCCTGTTGGTCAAAAAATTCATAGGTGGCATAGATAATGGCATTCCGAATCTGTTGAATAGCGACCTGCTTACGTGAGCGCAACCAGAGGTGACGATTGTCCATAAGGAAGTCCGTCCCGTGTTCCTTCGGTGTAATCGGATAATCCTGAGAGTGACCGATTACTTCTAGGTCTGTCACATCCAACTCATAGCCAAATTTAGAGCGCTCATCTGCTTTGACAATCCCTGTCACAAAAACAGATGTTTCTTGACTGAGCTTTTTAATGGTGTCAAATTTGACTCCTCCCTCTTCCTCGCCAAAGGTTTCGATGAAATTGGGCTTAAAGGCAACTGCCTGAAAAAAGGCTGTTCCATCGCGAAGCTGTAAGAAAGCTAGCTTGCCCTTGCCGGATTTATTAGCTACCCAGGCCCCAATGGTCACTTCTTGACCGACATAATCCTTCACTTGGTGAATTGTAATCAATTTTCTAGACATTCGTTTTCTCTTTTCTATTAGTTTCATTTGTCTGAGAGACAACCTCCATATCATTAGCATCTGAACCAATGATAACGGCTGCATGGTATCTTTCATATGTAGTAGTTGCGCTCACCAGGGGCCTCACTATCTTTACCACCAGTAGCTAAAGCTGTCCAATAATAAGAGCGATAACCTCGTCAGGTGTCCCTGCATTAAAAGCGAAATGAGCCGGTTTTTGTTGTCCACGTTCCAAGCCTTCATCTCCATCAGAGGCACTGCTCAGAGGTTCATCACCACTAATCTCTTAGTCGGTTCAAGGCTCATCTCATGACCAAATGCGCCAAGGTTTGATATAAAAAGCCTTGAAACTGGTCAATCGTTTCTACCAATATGAAAGTGGTCACTCCTACCAACTTTCTATTCCTTTTCCATAAATGCTTTAAGGCGCGCAACTGCTTCTTTAAGAGTACCTAGGTCTGTAGCGTAACTGAGGCGGACATTTTCTGGTGCACCAAATCCCGCTCCCGTGACCAAGGCAACCCCTGCCTCTTCCAAGATGGCTGTCGTGAAATCCGTCACATCTGTGAACCCTTTCATTTCCATGGCTTTCTTGACATTTGGGAAGAGATAAAACGCTCCTTGTGGCTTAACCACTTCAAATCCTGGTACTTGGGCAAGCAAGGGATAAATAGTATTGAGGCGTTCTTCAAAGGCTTGGCGCATCTCTTCCACCCTATCCTGCTCTCCGATTAAGGCTTCAATCGCAGCATACTGAGCTACTGCTGTTGGATTAGAAGTTGTCTGTCCTGCAATTTTACTCATGGCAGAGATAATCTCTGCTTCACCAACTGCATAGCCAATCCGCCAACCTGTCATAGCATAGGTTTTAGATACTCCATTGATGACCACTGTCTGCTTACGAATAGCGTCAGATAGGCTTGAAATCGGCGTGAAAGTATGCCCATTATAGACCAGACGACCATAAATATCATCTGCCAAAATCAGAATATCGTGTTCAACTGCCCAATTTCCGATTGCCAGAAGCTCATCTCTGCTATAAATCATCCCCGTCGGATTAGAAGGTGAATTGAGCACCAAAACCTTTGTTTTATCAGTACGGGCTGCTTCTAATTGGTCCACCCTAACCTTGAAATCACTCGTCTCTGTTGCCTCTACAAAGACTGGACTTCCTTCTGCCATTTTGATTTGATCGGCATAGCTAACCCAATAGGGAGTCGGAATCAGCACCTCATCGAGCGGATCAAGTACGCTCATAAAAAAGGTATAGAGTGAAAACTTTGCGCCTGTGGCTACCGTTACTTGATTGGGGGCAACAGCATATCCATAAAATCTTTCAAAATACTGGCTAATCGCCGCCTTCAGCTCTGGCAAACCACTTGTAACGGTGTAAAAGCTAGCTTGACCGCTTTTGATCGAGCGAATTGCCGCCTCTTGAATATTCTCTGGCGTACTAAAGTCTGGCTCTCCCAAGGTTAAGGATAAAATATCTTTTCCTGCCGCTTTTAAATCTTTTGCACGCGCCCCCGCAGCCAGGGTCACACTTTCTTCCATTTCAAGCACTCGTTGTGATAACTTCATATTCCCTCCTTACTCAGCAACCTGCCATCTTCAAAAGCGATAGTATAGTAGGTTTTCCCCGACTTAACTTCCCAAATCGGTTGATCATTAGAATAGCCGAAAGCTACTTTAACAATATTGCTAGCCCCATTTTCTTTGGCAATAGCTTTAGCCTCTTCTTGAGAAATCCCATCTGTCGCCTTGTAAACGAGGAGTTCAGAAGATTCCTCAGGTATCAGGAGGAGTAGCTCTTCATCTGCTTGATTTCTCCCCATAACACTATAATAACTTGTCTCACCATTGTAACGCTCTATCTTGGAAATAAGGGCTAGGCCTGCATGCTGCATTGCAATTTGCTCAGCCTGCTTCTGCCCTGCCAGAAACGGACGTGCAGAGATTTCCAAAACATATAAGATAGAAAAAACAATGACAGATACTAACACAAACACTCCGATGAGAGATTGCTTGCCAAATGTCATCCTAGATTTACTGATGCGATTTCTCATTTTTGCCATAATAAAGTCATTATACTATAGTTTAGCTCAGAATGCTATTCTTTCTGATATTTTACTTGAACTTTTTCAACTTTTGCAACCCTTCCTGTACTAGCCAGCCATCTGAAAGACCTTCTCCTTGCAGTTGAGTCCAATTCTTGCTACACTATTTCTATGAAAGAAAATGTAAAAAAAGCCTTAGAAACCAACCGAGAAGCCCTGCATAGTCTGGTCGTCCTCCACCGAGCCTCCAACATCATTTCCAAACAAGAAATTGAAATCATGAAAAAACACAATCTGACCATGGGACAATTTGGAGTGTTAGAAGCTCTATACAACAAGGGAAATTTACGAATCCAGGAATTGATCGATAAACTACTCAGCACATCTGGCAATATGACAGTGGTCATCCGAAATATGATCAGAGATGGCTATATTATCAAAGTGCCTGATGAGCAAGATAAGCGTGCCTGCCTTATCAGTTTGACTGATGCGGGACGAGAAATCATCGAAGCCATTCTCCCTGAACACTATGACAATATTGGACGAATTTTTAGCATCCTCAGCCTTGAAGAACAGGAACATTTAAATGCTATTTTAAAAAAATTTAGGGGATTGGACAAAAATATTGCTAATTAGTGATATTTTTGGTATGCTATCCGTATCGCTTTTAAAGACCTACTTGGAACTCTCTCTAAAAGCACATTAGAATTATAAAGGAGGCCACTACTCATGGCAAATGTATTATTTTTAGTCGGTTCACTTCGTGATGGTTCTTTCAATCACCAAATGGCACAAAAAGCCGAGCAACTGCTTGAAGGAAAAGCAACCGTCACTTACTTGGACTACAGCCAAGTTCCTGTCTTTAACCAAGATCTGGAGACCCCTGTCCTTCCTGCTGTTGCAGCAGCCCGGAAAGCCGTTGAGGAAGCTGATGCTATTTGGATTTTCTCACCTGTTTACAACTATAGCATTCCTGGTCCAGTGAAAAATATTCTTGACTGGCTCAGCCGCGCTCTTGATTTATCAAATCCTAAGGGTCCTTCTATTTTGCAGGATAAATTAGTCACTGTATCTGCTGTTGCAAACGGTGGACACGAACCTCTGTTTGCTGCCTACAAGGCTCTTCTACCGTTTATCCGTACACAAGTAGTGGGGGAATTTACAGGCTCTCCTATCAACCCAGAAGCCTGGGGAACTGGACAATTAGTCCTGTCAGACGAAACCATTGCACAACTAGACAAACAGGCTACAGCCCTTCTAGCAGCAGTTTAAGACAAAACCTCTCAGCTACCTTTATAAAATACGATGAGTGAAAACCTCCACTGGAGCTTTTCACTCGTCGTATTTCCTATTTCGCTTTGAGTTTTTACGGGCTTTGTGTCTTGTGTAATTGAGTTCAGCCTAAAACCTCGGAAAAAAGATAGGCAGCTGTTTCGGCTTTAGCTGATTACAGCTGAGAATCCCTTTGGGATATAGAAATAGTCAGGGGAGTGACTATTTCTACCTGAGCCTAGAAACTAAGAAGCGAAGATAGTCAGGGGAGTAAAATAATCCAGTGGATTATTTTAGCCCGAACCTAGAAATTAAAAAGTGAGGGAATTTGTTACTGAGTCTAAAAACGAAAGAGCGAAGTTAATTAGGTGTTCAAACGTTTCTTCGTCAGATTTCCTATTTCCTAGCTCAGGCTTCTGTGGTCACTTTCTTGTTTCTAGGTGACCGTTGAAACAGTTTCCCAAACTGTTTCAATCCCATTTTCGCTTTGAGTTTTTACGGGCTTTGTATCTTTTCTTAAAAAAGATTTTTGACGGATATTGCTAAAAAACCAACCTTATGGCTATAGCTGCCTCAGATTGGTTGATGACAAAATAAACATCCGTTAGTGACAAGGCAAAGCTCAAAAACCGTTCCCTATGTCCAGTTATGTGTGGCATAGGGTTTTTATTTATACTCTTCTATATATTCTTCATTCTTATCTGCTATCAGGATCGATGGCCACACTAGGCTGGCAGAGACTTTCTCACAAACACGATTTTCTTTTCTTCTGATAATGCTTCTCGATAGCTGAATCCGTCAAAGGTCAGCTGCCGAATCGCATCGAGGGTCTGAATGTCTCGCTCTGCCATAAGAGATACTAGACGTCCCCTCCCTTTCTTGGAAATGGTAGAATGGATTTTCAGCTGCCCCTCTCTCTCTTCCATAAAAACAATCTGCACCATACGCTTTTGAAGAATCGGTGAAAAGACCTGTTCAAATTCGGACGAAGCTAGAGAAATAATCAAGTCCTCATCTACTACTTGTTCATCATACCGGTCACGCCAAAACTGCTTGAGCGATTGTCCCTCCACCTTAAGTTGCCCTTGGAAATCCAAGCGATGCGGAGAAATCAGAGTAAAGGGGGTAATCAAACCATAAAATCCTGTTGCGATGAAGACATGCTGCTCTAGATAATTTCGCTCCGCCTCTGTTAAGTCCCTGCGTTTCATATAGCGGTACATGAGGCCGTCATACAGTGTCCAAGCAGGATAGGACTTGGCCTGCTGATGGTCAATGCGATACCAGCGATCAGCTTCTAGCTCTGCCCTATCTTCTTTCACTTTATAAAATTTTTTTAAGTCTACCACCGACATCTGCCGTAAGGCCTCTAAAATAGCACGACTTTTTTCAGATAAGGGGGTAAAGGGGTGATTTTCTAAATTAGTATTTAATTCTTTTGCATTTGGAAGTAAGATTCTCATACTTAGATTATACCAGTTTCGATTGCCGTTTGGCAATTTCCTAGTTCACCAGACAAAGACACTACAAAAAGTCCTAAAACCACTACTTATGAGAAATAGGGTTTTAGGACTTCTTTTACCTAGGGGAGACCTGCTGAACCTTTCTTTACGGCTCCTCTTTCCGTCTTGGCTACTCCTTAATCCTTAGACTCGTTTTTGGAGGCTAACGTTGAAATATCTTGGTTATTGACAAGGAGAGCAACCTGTTCTCTAAACATCTGGAAGCGTCCTGCCAGCAGATGCTCTTTCAAATCAGCCAAAGACTGGAATTCACTAAGTCGGTAAGGAAGGCTAGGATCCATCTTTTCAAAGAAATAGACCTTTCCATCTTTTTCATAGACCAAGCCGACATGCATGCTAACAACCGCGCCCTCTACATTTTGCACAGCTGACAACAGGCGGAGCTTATCAGAGAATTGGACACCTGCCTCCTTCCAAGCCTTGGTCAAATCATCCACAGACTGGTAGCTTTCATTATCATTAAATAATAGGCTATATAACTGACTGTCTGCCCTAGTCAAGTCAGGAACTTCTTGCTTCAAGGCTTGAAATTCTGGATGTTCTGGAAGGTCTGTCACCTTATTGGTATCATAGCTCAACAGGGGACGTAAGAGCAGAAAGGCTGTCTGGCGACAGTTCAAGTCTTTGGGGAAGTGACTGAGTTTTTCCTTTAATTCCGCTTCTCCCATCGTAGTAGTAAATTGGTTAGCGTCTTGCCCTAGTTTCTTGGTGGTCCAATCGTTAGCTACTTCCTCATACGACTTATTGGCCTGATGATAGCTGTCTATGAAAGGAGCTAGGGTCTGCCAAGCCTCCTTGGGAACCCCCTGTTCTTGTAGATCTTTTTGCAAATCTGCCGCACTTTTTTCTGTTACAACATTATGATAGCGGTAGCTAGGTGTAGCTGTTTGTTTTGTCTCAGTCTTTGTGGTGGCTTGACAGCCAACTAAAACAAAGGCACAAAGAGCAATCAAGGGTTTAAATGGCATTCTCATATCTTCGGTCTAACTCCTTCAAGTTTTTTCTCTCTTTATCATATCAAATAGGTCTCATCATTTCCTATGCTTCATCTGATTTTCCTCTATTTTTACTAAGACAAAAAAAGAAGAGGAGGACTGCATAATACTCAATAAAATCAACCGTAGACTAGGAAAGGAAAAAGCGAGGATACATACTTCTAGCGAGAAAGAGGAGTTTGCTTTTTATAGAGTATTATTTTCCTATCTCTTGCTTTTTTGTTTTTAAAATGCTATTATCTAGTTACGATAACTAGATGATAAGGAGTGAAGAATGAAAGTTTTACCAAATTGGGAGCAATTACCTGATTTAGAGTTGTATCTGGATCAAGTGTTGCTCTACGTTAACCAGCAGACCCAGCCCTTTTTAGCCAGCCACGAAAAACCTCTTACCGCTTCGATGATCAATAACTATGTCAAGCATGGCTATATCCCAAAGCCAAATAAAAAAAAATACAATCGCATGCATCTTGCCCGTCTCATCATTTTAAGCATCTGTAAGCCGATTTTCCCCATTGCAGATATTAAGGAAACCATCGATGTCTTGAAAGAGAAACAAGAGGCTTCTAACCTCTACAATGCCTTTGTCACGTGTTTTGCAGGAAACGAAACTAGCGATCAGCCACTCATCTTGCAAAAAGCCTGTCAGACTATTCAGACCTATCAAGAGACACTCACACTCATTTCAGAATTAAAAGGAGAGCACCATGAACCAACGCTTTAAACTATCCCTCCCTCTCTCATTTGGTGAGGAGGTGGGAAATGCCGTCACCCATGCTATCAGTGCCTTTTTAATGTTAACACTACTGCCTTTTTCAGCTATTTATAGCTATGAAGAAACCGGGTTGATGCAGGCAATCGGTGTCTCAATTTTCATCATCAGCCTATTTCTCATGTTTCTATCCTCCACCATTTACCACTCCATGGCCTACGGCTCTACCCACAAATACATCTTACGCATCATCGATCATAGCATGATCTACATTGCGATTGCTGGTAGCTACACGCCTGTCCTATTGACCCTCATGTCTAGCTGGAAGGGTTACCTCGTCTTAGCCATCCAATGGTTCACAACCATTTTGGGGATTCTCTATAAAATTTTTGCAAAAAAAGTCAATGAGCGCTTCAGTCTCATCCTTTACCTCATCATGGGCTGGCTAGTCATTTTTATCCTGCCACAACTCATCAGCCAAACAGGACCGACCTTCTGGTCTCTTATGCTAGCCGGGGGAGTCTCCTATAGTATTGGCGCTATCTTCTACGCCAAGAAAAGGCCTTATTTTCATATGATTTGGCATTTATTTATCATACTTGCCAGCCTCCTGCAATATGTAGCCATTGTCTTTTATATGGTCTGATAGCCTCATTTAGGTTTACCGAATGGTAGCCACAGCCATTATCAGCCAAATAGTTACAGGCTATACTAGAGTAGGGCAAAGCGAGCGACCATCCTGAAGCCAGGCAAGATGATACTGCCGTGGTAGAGGAGATTTTTATCGCGTATCAGCAACCTGCAACCCCTTTCCTTGCACTAAAGGGCGATACAACACTTGTCTCTCATCTCAAAAGACGCTATACTATTCCTTAGGGGGATAGAACTATGACCAGTAAATATCAACAGATTGTTCAGGATATTCTTGCAGGAATTGAGGAGCGCCACTTTACACGAGGGCAAAAACTCCCTTCTATCCGCAAGCTCAGTGAGCAGTATCAATGCAGTAAAGATACCGTTCAAAAAGCCATGCTCGAATTGAAATACCAGAATCGGATTTATGCAGTAGAAAAAAGTGGGTATTATATTCTGGAGGATCAAGATTTTCAAGACAAGACTATCTCACTCAATCCTGACGATTTCTTGCAACTACCTTACGAAGATTTCCGAACCTGTGTCCATGAAAGCCTGATTGGTCGAGAAAATTATCTCTTTAATTACTATCACCAACAAGAGGGATTAGAAGAACTCATCATCTCCTTCCATCAGCTCCTTACAACTTATCATGTCTATTGTAAAAAAGACCAGTTGGTCATCACAGCAGGAAGCCAGCAAGCTCTGTATATCCTAACCCAGATGCAACTGACTACTGATAAGCAAGAGATATTGATTGAAGAACCTACCTACCATCGAATGAAACACCTGTTGGAACAGCAAGCACTTCCCTATCAGACCATCGAACGAACCTTGTCAGGGATTGATTTAGAGCAGCTAGAACAGGCATTCAGAAGCGGGAAGATTAAATATTTCTATACCATTCCCCGTCTCCACAACCCCCTAGGAACAACTTATGATTCCGACACCCAGCAGGCTATCCTCCAATTAGCAGAACAATACGATGTCTATGTGATTGAAGATGATTATATGGCAGACTTCGATAGCAAAAAGACCCTGCCGCTTCACTACCTTGATTGCCACAACCGTGTCATCTATATCAAATCGTTTACCCCCACTCTCTTTCCTGCACTACGCTTAGGGGGAATCGTCCTTCCCCACTACTTACGCAAGTGTTTCTTGCAACATAAAAGCCTGATTGATTACGATACCAATCTCATCATGCAGAAGGCCCTATCACTTTATATTGACAATGGCATGTTTGCTCGTAATACACGCCACCTCCATCAGCTAAAAGAGACACAGGAAACGGAGATGAGGGAGAAGGTATCCCAGTACCAATTCCCCTATGCTTACCACCTTACCCCAGATATACTGACCATTCAACTGCCTAAAGGGAAGATAGGACCCCGCCTCAAGTATGGTACAAGAAGTGGGAAGATTATCACAGGAATATCCTATGACTACTTCCAACTTCCCTATAGCAATAATTTTGGTAACGATCTGGACGCTCTCAACACAGCATTAGAAGAACCCAGCTAGAACTCAGCTGGGTTCTTCTAATGCTGTGTTGAGAGCGAAGTGGGCATGGTTGGAAATAGGGAAACGGAGTTTCTCACGACCACTTTTTTGATGAAAGGTGGTAGGCTGAAAACCTCCACTGGAGCTTTTCACTCGTCGAAGTAATAAAAGAGACGCAGCTGTTTCAAATTTAGTCAATTACAGCTGTGGCTACCTTTAGGTATAAACTAAATGACTATAAAAAGGATAAGGACGCACAGCATCCTCCCACACTCTCTATATTACGTGAGTGCAGGCACCCAACTCTCTTCACTCCCTTCGCATAAATAGGTAGCTACCTTCTATGTTATCAGAGGGGCGAAATCCCTGTCTTGTCCAAAATTTTCTGGCTTTTGTATGATGGAGATGGACGGGGAGTGAAATACGGCTTGCTTGATAGTTTTTTTGCAGATAGTCAATAGATAGTTTCGCCGCCTGTGTCCCATAACCCCGCCCCTGGTAGGCTTCATCAATTAGAAAGTTAATAATCTGGGGATTTTCCTTCCCCACATACATCGAAACAAAGCCAATCAGTTGATCTTGATGGTAAATAGCAAAGGCTTCCATAACCTCCCTATAGAGCCAGGCCTCTGCTAGCGAATATAGGACAGAATCTACAAAATCCTCCTGCTCGACACCTGTCGTCAAGCCAATACAGGCTTCAAAGTTTTCTTCATCAATGTTTCGTAATGTAATCATACCTCTCCTCCAATACCTACTACCACCATTCATTGAGACGAGCACCGATTGCTTTGATCTGCTCCACACTCCCCAGGTCATAGACATATAGAAAGCCCTCATCGCGCAGGAGTTTTGCAGCCTGAGCAGACGATATGCTATCTGAACCATACAGATAGATAGGCACTTCGTAAACTACAGCTGGAAATTCCCCCTTTCTCAACGTCGTTAAGGAGTAGTGTTCTGCAATACTTACATGACCTAGTTGGTATTCGAGAAAGGAGCGAACATCGTAACATTTAGCTCCATTTTTAACAGCTGCAACTACTTGGTCAAAACGAATCCGGTAGGTCTGCGCGTCTTTGCTCGCATCCGACCACTTGATATTCGTTTCCACAGGACCGAGCGACTGCTGGTGTACGACCTTCTTCTCCTCCTTCTCCGTAACGTTTCTCAGATACCGATAGGTGAAGAGGCTGACTACACCGATAACCAATAGTAGGATTGTACTTCCTTTTCTCATCTATCTCCTCGCTATGACTAGCTAGAAAAAGCCATCAACCGAATGGAGTAGCTCTTTCTTGTTTATTACTAGATTTCATACCCCATTAGAAGACCATTTTCTTCTGCATAAAAGCTACAGAGTCCAGAAGTTGGCAAGGCTTCGATCAGGGCATTGGGGTACATGTTGCGTACCAAATCAGAGAATTGCTGGCAGAATTTTTCATTATTACGATGAGCAATGACAATACGACCACCCTTATAGCCTGCTTTTAGAATTTCATCAAAAGCTGTCGTGACAGATTTTTTATGTCCACGCGCTTTTTGTAATAATTCTAGCTTGCCATCACTACTAGCTTCTCCAACCATACGGATATTCAGAAGGCCAACAACTGCTCCAACCAGCTTGCTCAACCGCCCATTTTTTACTAGATTGTTCACCTTAGCAAGAACAAAGAGTAACTTGGTCCTCTTTTGATACTCACTAATAGCTGATACCACACCATCATAATCCAAGCCTGAAGCAATTAAACGATTGATTTCTCCTACTAGCAAGTCCATTTCTCCACCAGCAGATAGTGTGTCAATCAAGTGAATGTTGACATCTGGATGCTCTTCTAAAAACATCTCTTTTGCAACACGAGCGCTATTATAACTACCAGACAAGGAACCTGTCAAGGTCAATACTATGACATTATCAGCACCAGCATAGGCAGCTTCATAGGCTTGTGGGCTTGGACAGGCCGAACCTGCTGCATCTGATGAAGCATACATAACTGTCATCATCTGGTCAATATCAAGACCTGCATCATCGAGGAAATGTTGGTTCTCAATGCGTACGGTTAACGGAACGATTTCAAACAGGGTGTCCGGCGCAGGATTCGCTAGTTCTTTGTAATCGCATCCTGAATCTGCAACGATTTTCCATTTGGCCATAAATGTGTTTCCATTCTATTTCTATTAAGTAGTCGGGCTAAGATTTTTATTTGACAAGCAAACTATCTTGCTTTACAATTATATCATGAAACGATGCGAAGTGAAAGCATTTTCTTTCGGCTGTCACAGCTAGTTCTGGATTGGTCAATGACTGCTACTTCTCCTTCGTCCCTTAGTTTATTTTAGGAAAGACATACTATGCAAAAACGAACCATTTCGCCTAAATCTTTGAAGAATTTATCTCAATCTAATAAAGAAATCAATCAATTAACCCGCGAATCAATAGAAACAGCCCTGCTCTTTCTATTGGAAAAAAAGGACATGCGCCAAATTTCCATTTCTGAATTGGTTAAAAAAGCAGGTGTTTCCCGTAATGCTTTTTATCGAAATTACAAATCAAAAGAGGAAATCCTAGAATTGGCCTACGAACGGACCTCGCAACAGCTTATGGACAAGTGGCATCAACTCCAAAAGAAAGTCCACCAAGATGGGTTACAGCAGAGCTTTTCAGACTTTATCCAGCAGCAAAAAGACAAGGTGGAAGATACAAAAACCTTCTCCAATATCAGCCAATGGATCAAGGACAAGACGAGAACCAAATAACCCGTAACCGAATCAAACAACAATAATACTGTTTGATTTTTAAAGAGTATGAGGAAATTTTTACAGAGCATACCTACCTAAAAAAGAAACCGAGACGGAAGGGCTGTTTTCAGACAGTTCCCCATCTCGGTTTCTTTTTGACTCTACACAATTCGCCGGACTGGACTAGACTCGCCCTCCTGTTTCAAGGCTCGGGTTTCTGTGGTCACTTTCGTGTTTTTGGGTGACCAGCTGAAACAGTTCACCAAACTGTTTCACTCCCCCAACTGCCTCGTCCGTTTAAGAGCTGCTTTGATGGCGGATATAATAGCGTAGCGGAAGCCCTCTTTTTCAAGTTTGAGGACACCAGCAATGGTAGCTCCACCTGGAGAAGTCACTTCTTGACGTAGTTGGGCGGGATGCTTCTGACTTTCTAAGACCATCTGGGCGGAACCGAGGAGGGTCTGGGCGGCCAGATATTTAGCATCCTCAGCCTTCAAACCATGTGCTATTCCTGCTTCCATCATCGCTTCAATCCATTGATAGACAAAAGCTGGCCCACATCCTGCAAGGGCTGTTGCTGCATCTAGCAACTCTTCATCAACCTGTTTCACTTGACCTGATTGGGATAGGACTTGTTCTGTGAGAGGGGCCAAGGCTGGATTGGTCAAGGCATAGGTCGTCATCCCTTGACCAATCGCAACTGGGGTATTGGGCATGATGCGTACAACTTGGCTCGCAGGTAAATATTGAGCCAGTTGCTTCAAGCTGACACCAGCTGCCATTGAAATCCAAATAGTAGACGGGGACTGGCGTATCACGTCTCCTAGCCTCTCCAAAAGAGGAGGGAGGAGATGGGGTTTGACTCCCAGAAAGAGGATGTCTGCCTCCTGAACGAGGTCCTGATTAGAGAGAATGCGCCCACCAGTTTGCTCTTGTAAAGAGGCTGCACGACCTTGATTGTGATTACTGAGAAGCACTTCTATTCCTGCTACCTTAGCAACTGCAAGAGCAATCGCTGAACCCATATTCCCCAGACCGATAAATCCAACTTTCATAACGCTTCCTTTCTAGCGGACCTGCCCCGCACCTGTAATAATATACTTATACGTTGTCATCTCACGCAAGCCCATCGGACCACGTGCGTGCATTTTTTGAGTGGAAATCCCTAGTTCACACCCTAGGCCAAATTCACCACCATCTGTAAAACGGGTAGAAGCATTTACATAGACAGCCGCTGAATCAACCATTTGAGTAAAGTAGGCTGCTGTATCGGCATCTTCTGTCACAATAGCTTCGCTATGACCAGTTGAATGCTCCGCTATGTGGGATACAGCCCTTGCCACATCCTCAACAACCTTCACCGCTAAAATATAGTCTAAAAACTCCGTGTCAAAATCCTCTGCTGTGGCTAATGGTGCCTGCTGCAAATAAGAAAGAGCGACCCCATCTGCCCTAAATTCTACTTGACCAGCCAGCCTCTCTTCCAGCAAGGGTAAGAATTGGGCAGCTATATCCTGATGGACCAGAAGGACCTCTGCTGCATTACAAACAGATGGACGGCTGGTCTTTGCATTGACAACGATCGCAAGCGCCTGTTCCACATCTGCGGCCTGATCCACATAGACATGACAAATCCCCGTTCCCGTTTCAATCACTGGCACGGTAGCTTGTGCAACCACCGCTTGAATCAAGCCTGCACCACCACGCGGTATCAACAAATCAATCTTGCCTTTTGCCGTCATGAGTTCCTGCGCTGATGTTCGGCTTGTATCTTGCACCAATTCAATCACTTCAGGCGCAATGCCTGCCGTAGCGAGACCAGCCTTCAGCGAGGCAACAATGGCTTGGTTAGAATAAAAAGCCTCCTTGCCTCCACGCAGGATGACCGCATTCCCACTCTTGATGGCAAGGGCTGCCGCATCAGAAGTCACATTGGGACGGCTCTCATAAATCATCCCAATAACACCAAAGGGAGTAGCCTTTTTCTGAATGTGCAATCCATTTTCTGCCTGGTAATCATCCAGTAGTATACCGACAGGATCTGGAAGATGGATTAAGGCACGCATGCCATCTGCCATCGCCTGTATCCGTTCTGCCGTTAGGAGTAAACGATCCTGCATAACAGGACTGATTTTTCCTTGTGCCTGCTCCATATCGCGGGCATTGGCTTGTAAAATCCTTGCACTATCTGCTTCTAATTGTTCAGCCATTGCGCTGAGCGCTTGATTTTTTTGCGCTGTGCTGGCTAGATTGATGGCAGACTTATGCGCTAGTAGACTGTCTAATAAGGCCTGTGTTGTCATCCTGTTTCCTTTCTATAAGCTGACCCAATCATTCCGATGGATAAAAATACCTGCTGCTTTTTCCGTAGCTAATTGCTGCTGTAAGTCCTCAGAAGAGAGCTTGACCCGCCCTTTTCCAATGATACGGTGTTCTTCCTGACTATAGACCGATACAATGTCGCCTGCTTGGAAAGTCCCTTCTAAATCTTTGATACCAGCGACTAATAAGCTCCGTCCCTGACTCGTCATCGCCCTAGCTGCCCCCTTATCAACCTCAACAGAGGCTTCCGTCCTCGCATAAAAGGCCATCCATTGCTTACGCTGATTCATCACCTGCCTGTCTGCAAGAAAAAGGGTTCCTTTGTTACTCTGATGAACAGCTTGGAGGAGGGCTGTGTCGTCTTTTGAAGAACAAATAAAGACTGGTACGCCTGACTTGGTCGCAATCTGGGCCGCCTGTAACTTGGTCGTCATCCCACCTGTAGCATTGGAAGAACCTGCTCCTGCTGCCATGACAAACAAGTCCTCGCTAATCTCTGCGATTTCTGCTAAATGCTGGGCCTTGGGATCTGTGGCAGGATTGGCTGTATAAAGACCATCCACATCTGTCAACAAGACCAGTAAATCAGCTTTTAAGAGCGAAGCGACCTGGGCAGACAAGGTGTCATTATCTCCGACCCTAATCTCTTCAATGGCAATCGTATCGTTTTCATTGATAATAGGAATAGCCTGCTGGCGCAGTAAAACCTGCAAGGCTTGCGAAGCATTCTGGTAACGGCGCGCATCCGCAAAATCGTCCTGAGTTAACAGAACCTGAGCCGATACAATCCCATCTTTCATTAAATTTTGCGTATATTCTTCGATTAAAAGGCCCTGCCCAACTGCAGCACTGGCCTGTTTTTCAGCAATCTTTGTCGGACGTTTATCAAAGCCCAAGCGACGAAAACCCGCTGCAATCGATCCTGATGTCACTAGAACTAATTGATAGCCCTGCTGATGGAGTTGGGCCAGTTGATTGGTAATACGGGCAATCTTTATCCTATCCAAACGACCGTTTTCCTGGGTCAGGGAACTGGTCCCTACTTTAAATACAATTAGCTTATCTTTCATCGAATCTTCTCATTTCCTAACTAGATATGAAAAAGTATAGCATATTTCCTGTATTTTGACCATTGATTTTACTATTTGATGTGAGGATTCCTAAAAATTCCTAAAAATGAAAAGAGTTGGGACCAAAGCCACCATCTCTATTGAAGAGAGTCATAACCACCCGTTTTCACGGGTGGTCATGACTGAGGACTAGCCTAGCCTTCTTCAAAAAAGTGTTCCATTTTCGCTAACATATCTTCAGGGCTGACCTGCTCCAGCTGATAGCTTTCTCCCAAGAACTGTTTTACCTGCTGTCCATACTGCCTATCAATCAAGCGATTATCCAATAAGAGGACACAGGACTTTTGTCCTGCAAAACGGTTGCTCCGTCCTATGGCCTGCTTGAGCTTCAACATCATCATGGGCAACTGGTAATCATAGAAAGGATTTCGTCCTGCTTCCTTGAGATGACGATTGACTTTACGAACAAAGCGATCTTGAGGATTTTCAAAGGGCAGGCGTGGAATCACTTGAATCAGCTGGGGCTGACTAGCAAAGTCCACCCCCTCCCAAAAAGCTCCTGTCCCCAGTAAGATTGGCACTTCTCCTTTGTCAAAGCGACGCTTGATGGCAAACTCTGTCCCATGTCTATGCTGGGCTAGATGGGGAATACCCGCTTCCTCCAAGATTCGTGACAATTCTAAGAGCAAATGGACCGAGGTCAACAAGACCAATAGCGGTCGTTTTAGGGTCAATAACTCCTGTAGATATTGGCCAATAATGAGCGCATGCTCCTTCCTGTTTAAGGCTAGTAAATCAGGTAGTTCATCGGGAAGGATGATCTGTTGATTCTTTATTGGCTGAGTGGGAAGCCTATCAAGAATCACATCCTCAAAGCCGAGTAAGTCTGCTACAGTTACCTTTTTACTAATCTCAAGAGTGGCACTAATACACAGTACCCTAGTCGTGGATAAAAAACGAGCCACATCCATCATGCCCTTCTGACTAGCCCGTAAAAATACCAAACGTTTGTCAGCAATACGGCGCTCTTCCAGCCAATATTCCCAGTCCTGCCTGAGCAAGCAGACCCAATCTTGGAAGTCACGATCACTTAATTCTTCCAAATTTTGCCTAAGGAGCAATAAGTCTTCTACAGCCAATTCCCGCCTACCGCTTGTATAAAATTGCTCCAGCAGATGCATTAATTCAAACATACAGGCCTCTAATAAGCGCCTCTCCAGAAGATTGGTAGACTTATCCAATTTACTTTGGAACAAGGCAGAGGCTTCTGAAATTGATAATTCCTGACTAGCGGATTCTTCTGCTACGAGAATCAATTTTTGCGCTTCATCAATAATCAAGAGACGATTCTGCATCCAACTCTCTTCTTGCACATGTTTCAAAAAATAAGCATGGTTCGTTAGGGTAACGGAGCTAGAAGAAGCCGCCTGCTGGACTCTTTTCCAAAAATCCCAGTCACCGAATAAGGATTGGTCCTGAATACGCCCATCATGCTGCAACTCATCAAAATAGGATTGGTAGCGATACTTTTGCTTGAGTTCATCCATATCTCCAGTCTCCGTCTCACAAAGCCAGACCAATAAGTGCATCTTATAGCGATTCAAGAGACGATTCTCGTCCTGGCGCTCCAAGGTTCGCCAAAAGGTATCTAGCTTAATATAGTGAGAAGGAGACTTGATGGAGGCGAACGAAAGCTGAAAAACCTCTGATAGACGTTTCCCTTCATTGTCCATAATCTGTTGCTGCAGGACCTTGGTCGGGACAATCACAAGGAGTGGCTGGCTTGTCCAAGCTAAGGCAGACAGTAAGTAGGCATAGGTCTTGCCAATCCCTGCCTGCGCTTGGATAAAATGCACGCGCGCCTCCTCATTCTGCAAGCCCTCATTGATCCGCTGGGCGAGCGCCAACTGTTGAGGGCGCATATCCAAGCCTAAAAGAGCGAGATTCTTGTCAAAATCTTGCGACAGATGATTCGGCTGCTGAGGCTGAACTGGTCTCTTTAAGCAAAGACCATTGACTAAAACGATGTCGTCTGGCAAATAGCTCGGTAGGGTGGGATAGAGTTCATCAATAACTAGACGAGATTCATAGAGTAAATGATCGGCAAACTCGAGAATATGCCCCACTGTCTGCCGAGGTAATTGCTGGATTTTTTCTTGAATTTTCAATAGCAACCTTGCCGTGGCAGTCGCATCTGAAATAGCAGTGTGAGCCTGCTCCAATCCAAGTCCTAACTCCCTTGCAAGACTAGCTAGGCTGTACTTATCCAAGGTTGGAAAAAACAACTGTGCCAATTCCACCGTGTCAACCCGCGGCGCATGTAAGTCATAGCCTTCAAAAAACAGAGCCTCTGTCAATAAATTGGCATCAAAAGATACATTATGGGCAACAAATATCGCCCCCTCTAATAAGTCATAGATTTCTTTTGCCACCTCTCCAAAATCAGGAGCATGGGCCAGTTGCTGGTCGGTGATGCCTGTCAGCTCACAGATCTGCTGTTCCAATTTTTCATGAGGATTGATATCTGTTGCGTAACTTTCAACAATTTGACCTGCTTCCACAATGACAATCCCAATCTGAATAATCTTAGCATAACTACCGTTACCAGTTGCTTCTAGGTCTACAATAGCATACCGATTTGCTTGTCTTTTCTCTATCATAACAGTAAAATTATACCATATTTCCTTAAAAATCTGTCAGCCTGCCAGCATTCCCGAAAAGAAAAAACAGACAAATACCTCATTTTTTGCTAGACTAGAAGGAGATTGAATAGACAGAGGAGAAACTTGATGAAACTACACAAAACCCTTAACCCTATCGCCTATGAAAACACCTATTATCTGGAAAACGATTCCCATCTCCTTGTCATCGATCCAGGTAGTGACTGGGAGGCCATTCGACTGACGATTAAAAAACTGAACAAACCCATCTCTGCTATCCTCTTGACCCATACCCACTACGACCATATCATGAGTTTGGACCTAGTGCGAGAACACTTTGGAGCACCCCCTGTCTATGTGGCGGCCAGTGAGGCTAGCTGGCTCTATACCCCTAAAATGAACCTTTCTGGCCTTGCACGTCACGACGATCTGGACAATCTTGTCTGCCGACCGGCTGAACACACCTTCCAATATGAAAAAGACTATGATTTGGACGGATTTCACTTTTCTGTCCTTGAAACACCCGGACATTCTATCGGTGGGGTTTCCTTTGTCTTTCCAAATCAGGAACTCGTCCTTACAGGAGATGCTCTGTTCAGAGAATCAGTCGGACGTACCGATTTGCCAACCAGTAACCTTGACGACCTACTAGCAGGAATCAAGACCAAACTCTTTGCTTTACCTGGCCATTATCAGGTCTATCCTGGCCATGGACAGGCAACGACCATTTCCCATGAAAAGGTCTTTAATCCATTTTTAAAAAGTTAACATCAAAAACCGAACAAAGATTGTAAATCTTCGTTCGGTTTTTGAATCTATTTTCTCAGGGAGAGGGCAGGTAGCACTTCCTATTCCCCATAAAATCTTTTTTTATACTCTTTAAAAATCAAAAGGATACGTTGTCAACTCGTCTCGGTGAATTGAACTCGGACTACAACTCGCTGACAAAAAGATAAATACTCCTAGCTTCAAAGGTATAGTATACCTTTGAAGGCGGGAAATAGGGGTTTGCCTTAGCAAACGTCCTTTACTTCTTCGTCGTATTTCCTATTTTGTCTAGGAGTTGTTTTACGTCCTCGTATCTTGACGAGTGAAAAGCTCCAGTGGAGGTTTTCAGCCTGTTCCTTTGAAATAGTTATCAACTATTTCAACTACCTTCGCCTTCGATTATAAGGAAATTAGCGGTGCTAATCTCATTTCCAACCTTTCACAATTCTTAATTGTGAAAGCTAGTCTACTTTTGATTTTTATTGAGTATTATATCCCACTCTTTGGGTAGTCGTTTCGTTAAATCTTCAAGAAGCGTCTCATAGAAATCACAGATCCCATCGCACCAATCACAATTCCCACGAGAAAGAGGGTGGCAATCATGGCTGGGACAAAGACAGTAATACTAATCAAGGAAAGGTTCTGTGATGCTAAAGAAGCATTGACAGAGGTATAGAGCATCTGGTAGGCAAAATAGACTAGGGCAGACGGCACAATCGCCCCGAGCAAGCCAACCCAAGCTCCTTCAAGCAAGAATGGTCCACGAATGTAGCCATTTTTTGCCCCGACCAAGCGCATAATTTGAATCTCACGGCTACGTGAAATAATGGTAATCCGAATAGTATTGGAAATGAGAAAGACCGCTGTAAAGAGTAAGAGTCCTGTCGCTGCAAATCCCCAGGTCTTGACCACATTATTCAGCTTGAAAATTCGTTCGGTTTCAACTTCACCATCACGAACTTCTGTTACACCATCAATTTTAGCAATTTCTGCACCTACAGACTTGACATACTGAGGTTCTGTCGTCTCAATAATATAGGCATCATAAAGTGGGTTGGCATCTCCCTTAAAGAGATTCCAGGTTTCACCTAGGGTTGCGGTCAACTGTTCCAGCTGCTCTTCCTTACTTGAATAATCAACACTCTTAACATTGTTCAAGGCAAGAATTTGTTTATAGATGGACTGATAGTCAGGATTTTCAACTGTCTGTCCCTGATCGTTGACAATGGTTTGGGCATTATCTGTCGAATTCGCACGCAAGTAGACATTGATGCGAACATTATTGGTCAAATCGGCTGTCAACTTAGTTGCATTTAAAATAACCGAAGCAAACACGCCAACCAAGGTCAAGGTGATTGCCACTGATGAGATAGCAGCAATCGTCATCCAGCCATTTCGTTTGAGACTCTTCAAAGACTCAATAAAATGTCTAAAAAATCGTCTAATCATCGTATCCGTACTCTCCTTCTACTTCATCACGTACCACTCGACCGTCTTCAATTGCGATAACGCGATGGCGAAGTGTATTTACGATTTGGCTATTGTGGGTCGCCATTAAAATCGTAGTTCCTTGGAGGTTGATCCGCTCCAAAAGATTCATGATTTCCCACGAGTTTTCAGGGTCTAAATTCCCTGTTGGCTCATCGGCAATCAAGACTTTAGGATTGTTGGCAATGGCACGCGCAATCGCAATCCGTTGCTGCTCACCACCAGACAATTCATTGGGAAATGAACGAATCTTATGCTTTAAACCAACCAGATCCAAAACTTCCATGACACGTTTTTTAATCGTCCGTGGTTTTTCACCAATAACCTCCATGGCATAGGCAATGTTTTCAAAGACCGTTTTTTTCGGAAGCAATTTGTAGTCTTGGAAAACGACACCTACGCTACGGCGAAGGAGAGGAACATCCCTCTTCTTGATTTTTCCAAGGTCAAAAGCCCCAACCTTGAGCGACCCCTTGTCTAATTTTTCTTCACGATATAAGAGTTTGATAAAGGTTGATTTCCCAGCTCCAGAAGGTCCTACAATATAGGCAAATTCTCCTGACTCAACAGTTACAGACACACCTCTCAGTGCAGTTGTTCCGTTTCCGTATTTCTTGGAAACGTCTTTCATTTCAATAATTCCCATAAGGTATTCTGTCTCGGACAGTCCTTTCTTTTTATTTTAGCTAATCCGCCATTTGAGATAGGCATCGATAAATCCTTCAATATCCCCATCCATGACCTTGTCCACCTGTGCGACCTCATAGCCTGTGCGATGGTCCTTCACCATGGTATAGGGGGTAAAAACGTAGGAGCGAATCTGACTACCCCATGTAATCTCCTTCTTATCTCCTTTGAGCGAATCAACCTCTGCTGCCTTCTTTTCTTGCTCTAATTGGTAGAGCTTGGCTTGTAGCAATTTTAAGGCCCGATCCCTATTCCCATACTGGGTTCGATCAACGGTTGATTGGGTCACGATTCCTGTCGGAATATGGGTCAAACGAACCCCTGTTGACACCTTATTGACATTCTGTCCACCTGCACCGCCACTACGGAAAGTATCCATTTTGATATCATCATCCCGAATCTCAATTTCGATGGTATCATCCAATTCTGGCATGACTTCAACTGAGGTAAAGGAGGTGTGTCGACGTTTGGCTGAATCAAACGGCGAAATACGCACCAAACGATGTACGCCCATTTCCGACTTGAGTAAACCGTAGGCATTAGGACCTACAAAGCTCAGTGTAACAGACTTAATCCCTGCTTCATCTCCAGCCTGATAGTCTAGCGTTTCCACCTTGAATCCCTTGGCATTGCCAAAACGGGTATACATGCGCAACAACATCTCACCCCAATCCTGAGCCTCTGTTCCACCTGATCCTGGATGAATTTCCAAGATGGCATTATTACTATCATACGGCTCTGATAAGAGGAGGGTTAATTCATAGCTGGTCATCAACTTGTCCAACTCCAGCAACTGTTCTTCCAATTCCTCTTTGACAGATTCGTCTTCTACTAGAAATTCCATCAAAATCGTTACTTCATCGAGTAAGTCCACCATCTGGTGAAAATTCTGGTAGGTTGCTTTTAATTCATTTAACTCCTGAGATGTTTTCTGAGCTGCCAAATTATCATTCCAAAAGTCTGGCTCGGTCATCTTGTTTTCCAAGATAGCGATATCTTCTTCCAAACTTTCTAGGTCAAAGAGACCTCCTAAATGAGTTTAATTTGACCTCTAGCTCTTCTATCTTTTGTCGAATTTCTGCTATATCCATAAGTACCTCATTTTTTGTATTCTTGTTATTATACCATATCTAGGGCTATTTGGCGAATGATAGGAAGGCCGCCCGCTCCTCCATCACTTCTGGATGATCGCTCCTTACATTTTCGATAAAGGCAATCAACTCCTCATTGGGATGTCGGACAAGCTGGCTAAGAGCCCAGATAGCCGTCGCCATGTGGATAGGATTTTGCCTCTTATCGATAATTTCCAAGAGCTTGGGAATACTTGAACGATCATGGGCGTTGGCCAAGGCGATGATGGCATTTCTTTGGAGAATGTTTTTCCCGCGCCAGCTGCCTGCAATCATACCAAATTTTTCCTTAAATTGTCCATTTGACAGCTCCAAGAATGGAATCAGTTCAGGCTCTGCCAAATCTGGATCAATCGCTACAACTGGTGGACTATCGATTCCCTTATTGTAAGGACAACAAATTTGACAGATATCACACCCATAGATGACCGTCTTAATTTTCCTACGGAACTCGAGATCCATCATGCCCTTATCCTGAGTCTGAAACGATAGACACCTCCTCGCATTCATGGTGCCATCGCCAAGTAAACAAGAAGTCGGACAAGCTGTGATGCAACGATTGCAGTCACCACAGTCATAATCAACTGGCTGATCGGGTTCTATTTCCAAGTTCGTAATCAATTCTCCCAAAAACATGTAGGAGCCAAATTCTTTGGAAATCACTAGACCATTTTTGCCGATGAAGCCAATTCCTGCCCGCTTGGCGACTGCTGTATCCACCAAAGCACCTGTATCGACCATCCCTTTATATTCAAAGTCTACCGTCAACTCCTCAATTCCACGCGCCAGGCGTTCCAATTTATCCTGTAGGATGTAATGGTAATCCAATCCCCAAGAGTTAGGGGTTATCTTCCCACGTTTATACTGAGTTTTCTGCGGTTTCTCTGGTAGTCTGCGTGGATAAGCCACTGCAATGGAGATAATCGTCTTAGCAGAAGCAAGGCTCAACCTCGGCTTTATACGCTCTTCAATATCCTTGTGTTCAAAGCCTGATGTTCGACCTTCTTCGGCTGCTGCCCGCAAGGATTTTTCCAAATAAGTAAAATCATCTGCTGTTGTAAAACCGATTTTTGAAATCCCCATCTCCTTTGACAAGGCAATAATTTGTTCTTTTAGATTCATTTCTTTCATTGTAACAAAAATGATACACTTTGCAAAATCTAAATGAGGAAGAGTAGCCCAGCTACTATCGTAGTGCCTATCAAGGCTAGTTGATTGACCCGTGCATAGGCCTTTTCATGCCAGATACTGGTCAATACATACATGATATTGATACCGATTGCCCCTCCGAAGCTGTTGGCAAGTAAATCGGTCAGATCTGCAACGCCGATACCCAGAGCATACTGCACAAGCTCATAGCTCAGACTGACCAATACCATCACTGCCAGATTTTTTCCCCATGTCGCATGTTTATTCAGCATTTCCATATACATCCCGAAAGGAATGAAACAAAGAATATTCAAGCCAACCTCTCGGTAATCCAATACTCCATTGTAGACCGCTGTTCCTGCAAAGGGAATCAAATTGATGCTATGAATGGGAGAATATTGTGCTATTTGGAGGGTTGAAAATACATCTAATTTAAATAAAATAATCCAGGTTAGACATACGAGATAAACTCCAAATAACAGCATGGTCATCTTTCGTGACTGCATCTACCTTTCCTCCTTTACAAGCATTGTACTATTATATCAAAAAATAGCATTGAAAACGTTACACCTTGATGACAAATCGGCTCTCTTATTACAGATTGTTTACAGGGGTTGTGGACATAGGCGGCAGCAAACAAAAAGAGGGAGGAATCTGTTGTTCCACCCTATCCATACTGTATTAACGACTGTAAGAGGCTGCTACTATAGCTATATTGATTTTCTCAAGATTAGCACGTCTAGTGGCTCCCATGATGAGGAACCAGTCAATCAACTGCCAAATACCTAGTGTCAACCATGACAGGAGCAATTTCGCCACACCGATTCCGATCTGACCGATATAGAAACGGTCTGCACCTAGGCCACCGAGTAAGATTGAAAAAATCAAGGCCGTCGTTGGACTTTTAAGCTCTGTTGACAATATATAAGCCGTTTGAGATTCATCTAACGCGTCCAACTGTTGACGCAACATGGGAATAGCTTCCGCTGGAAAATTACTAGCATTCGCAGCAATATAAGAATCTGAAAATACTGACATTCACATCTCCTTTATCATTCAAAAAATAGTTTCCTATTTATGATAATACAAAGGCAGTTATTTGTAAAGTCCTATTTTCACTAGGTAGGTGGAGGCAAAAATACTATTCACCTGCCTCCTCTTTGTCGCTCCTTGCCAGTTCTTCTACTTCTGGAGCCTCAACAACTGGAGGTCTATCTTCTGAACTGACATCTTCCACCAGCATATCTGCTACTTCTGACCCTGATGGGGTAACGACTGTGGTGTTTTCTTCTGAAACGACCTCATCTACAGCTGTATCTACTAGCTCTGACCCTGATGGAGCAGCGACTGTAGTGACTGCTTCTGAAACGACCTCGTCTACAGCCGTATCTACTACCTCTGACCCTAATGGGGTAACGGCTGTAGTAACTGCTTCTGAAACGACCTCATCTACAGCCGTATCTACTACCTCTGACCCTAATGGGGTAACGGCTGTAGTAACTGCTTCTGAAACGACCTCATCTACAGCCGTATCTACTACCTCTGACCCTAATGGGGTAACGGCTGTAGTAACTGCTTCTGAAACGACCTCATCTACAGCCGTATCTACTACCTCTGACCCTAATGGGGTAACGGCTGTAGTAACTGCTTCTGAAACGACCTCATCTACAGCCGTATCTACTACCTCTGACCCTGCTGGGGTAACGACTGTGGTGACTACTTCTGAAACGACCTCATCTACAGCCGTATCCTCCGCAGCGGTAGCTGATTTGGCACGCGCTTGCTGAAACATTTTTGCTTGATTGATCTGCCACATCAAGCGTTCAAAATTCGCCTGCTTACAAGCTCTCATAATGAAGAAACAGTCGATCAATTTCCAAACATAAACACCGAATAAAAGGAAAAAGCCAACCACAATAAATAGCGTTATATAACCGATAATCGTCAAGGCGAGCTTTGCGATACCAAGCTCCTTATTACCGATGTAAAAGCGATCCACTCCTAACTCCCCAAGGAAAATAGAAAATAACAAGGCAGTGACAGGGCTTTTGATGTCCGTCATCAATAACATCGTAATCGCTTCTTCATCCAAACGATCCAGTTCCTCTTTTAGAATCGGCAAGGTTTCAGATGGAAAAGCGTTCATATTCGCCATTAAAAAGGATTGGGTATAGTTCATATTTTATCTCCTAACTAATCGAAAAACGGTTACCGCTTCTCTGTTCTACTCATTTTTTTCATTCTACCATTTTCTAGTGCCGATTGTCCAGCTGTAATCAGCTATTCTCACGCCGTACGCATAAAGAAAATGCATGTAACTGTTTTCTAGCTACATGCATTTTTTCAAAAATAGTTTCGCGACATTTACATAATTGCTTTGATTTATCCTATTTATCCTCGTTTTCACATATATTGCAACAAAATGTCATGATAAAAATATAACTTTTTATGAAAAATCGTTATCTGAGAGCGAGATTTTCTCCATGCGTTTGTCGTGAGCTATTCTGCTCTTGGATACTTGACCCGCACATCTTGGTTGGTATAAAACTAATCCAGTAGCGTGAGGCTGGTCACCTAGAAAGAAGAAAGTGACCATAGAAGCCCGAGCTAAGAAATTAGAAAGCGAGGATTAGCCAGTGGATGAGTTTTTGCAATCTCAAAACACCGCTAAATGGCATTCTTATCTATTCCTAATTTTCGTTGAACAAATTTGACCAGTTCTACAATAATAATCATAGAGAAACTTCCGATAAGGACAACAGCCCATTGGCTAAGGTCCAGATGGGTCACATGGAAGATGGCTTCCAGTGGCTCAATCACAATCGTGGCTGCTAGGAGAACAAAGGAGACGAGGATAGACCAGTTAAAGGTCTTAGACTTGAATGGACCAACTGTCAAAATAGACTGGTAGACAGACTTGACATTATAGGCATGGAAGAGCTGAATCAAGCCGAGGGTTGCAAATGCCATGGTCAAAGCGTCTGCATGAATAGCTTTATCCCCCGCATGGACTGGATTGGCAATCGCATAACCATACACTGCAAGAACTAGGGCGCCTTGCAATACCCCTTGATAAATAATAGAACTCAATACACCGCCTGAGAAGAAACTGGAGTTGCGGCCACGAGGTTTATGTCCCATGACACCAGGCTCAGCCGGCTCGACACCGAGAGCGATAGCTGGGAAGGTATCCGTTACCAGGTTGATCCACAAGAGGTGGACAGGTTTAAGAACATCCCATCCAAAGAGGGTTGCAAGGAAAATGGTCAAGACCTCAGCAGTATTCGCTGAAAGGAGGTATTGAATGGTTTTTTGGATATTGGAAAATACCTTGCGTCCTTCTTCAACAGCTACGATAATCGTTGCAAAGTTATCGTCTGCAAGCACCATATCAGACGCGCCTTTTGAAACTTCTGTCCCTGTAATTCCCATACCGATACCGATGTCGGCTGTTTTAAGGGCTGGCGCATCATTGACACCATCTCCTGTCATGGCAACGACCTTGCCTTGATTTTGCCAGGCTTTGACAATCCGCACCTTATGTTCAGGTGATACACGCGCATAAACGGAGTACTGACCGACAACCTGTTCAAATTCTTCATCTGACAAGCTGTTCAATTCAGCACCTGTCAAGACATGCCCCTCTGTATCGTGTGCGTCAATGATTCCAAGACGTTTTGCGATAGCTTCAGCTGTATCTTGGTGATCACCTGTAATCATGATTGGACGAATCCCTGCTTCTTTTGCTATACGCACCGCCTCTGCTGCTTCTGCACGTTCAGGGTCAATCATCCCAATCAGACCAGTAAAGATCAAGTCGCTCTCAAGCGTTTCAGTCGTGATTTCTTCTGGAATACTATCAATAATTTTATAAGCACCTGCAAGGACACGGAGGGCCTGATGGGCCATGTCTGAATTGGTGGCTTGGATAGCTGCTGCTACCTCGTCTGTAATAGGAAGAATAGAACCTGCAACATCTACCATTCTGGCACGCTGCAAGAGCTGGTCTGGTGCCCCCTTGACGGCTACGAAGAATTTCCCATCCGGCAATGGGTGAACTGTTGACATGAGCTTACGATCAGAGTCAAATGGTAGCTCCGCCACACGAGGATATTGATCCAAAAATGCTTTCACATCGTATTCTTTATCCAATGCGTATTGAATAAAAGCTGTTTCTGTCGGATCACCAATGAGTTTTCCATCCGCATCAATCTTGGTATCATTGGCAAGAACGACCGCACCTAGGAGTGGTAAATCCAGACCTGCTTCAATCGCTTCCTTGGCATCCACCAAATGATTGTTATAATAAACCTTTTCAACGGTCATCTTGTTCATGGTCAAGGTACCCGTCTTATCAGAAGCAATAATCTCTGTCGAACCGAGTGTCTCTACTGCTGGCAACTTTCTAACAATGGAATGACGTTTTGCTAGAACTTGTGTCCCCAAGGACAGGACGATTGTTACAATCGCTGGCAAGCCTTCTGGAATGGCTGCAACAGCAAGGGCTACTGATGTTAACAGCCCTGTCAATGGATGTTCACCGCGGATAAACACTGCAACGGCAAAGGTAATCGCTGCAATCACCAAAATCACATAAGTCAAGACTTTAGACAAATTGTTCAAGTTTTGCTTCAAAGGTGTATCCGTTTCATCCGCCTCCTGAAGCATACCTGCAATATGACCGACCTCCGTAAACATACCAGTATTCACGACCACACCTAGTCCACGACCATAGGTCACATTGGAATTCTGGAAGGCCATATTGACACGATCCCCGATTCCTGCGTCTTCTGCTACTAGCACACGAACATCTTTTTCAACTGGCACAGACTCCCCTGTCAGCGCAGCTTCTTCAATTTTTAATGAATTGGCTTCCAGCAAACGCATATCGGCTGGTACGACATCTCCTGCTTCAAGGCTAACAATGTCTCCTGGGACTAATTCTTTTGAGTCAATCTCTGTCATATGACCGTCACGTAAGACGCGTGCAGCGGGACTTGACATCGACTTGAGCGCCTCGATTGCTTCTTCAGCCTTCCCTTCTTGATAGACCCCAAAGATCGCATTGATGATGACCACGGCCAAAATAATTATCGCATCTGCAATATCTTCACCACCTGATGTCACAACCGATAGAATGGCTGCAATCAGCAGGATGATAATCATCAAGTCCTTGAACTGCTCTAGAAATTTAGTGAGGAGTGAGCGTTTTTCCCCCTCTTCTAATTCATTGCGACCATAGGTTTCTAGCCGTTTCTTCGCTTCGCTACTCGTCAAACCTTGCTCGCTGGCATCTAGCTCACGCAAGACAAGGTCCGCCTCTTGGGTGTAAACAGCACGACGCTTTTGTTCTGTTGACATGTTCTTCTCCTTTTCGTCCCTTTTTAAAAACACAAAAAGAGACTTGTTTTCTTCAAACAAGTCTCGCTATTTCATACAAGGCCGGAAATTTCTTTCGGATTGACGACCTTGTAACGGATACTTCCGTCAGCTACTCCCTTGATATGCTGACTATTATAGCAAATTCCTATCCCCTTTGCAAGGATTTTTTCCCTAGAAATTCCCCCATCGAATCCTCAAATGATACTGAGCCAAGTCTTGCCCCGTTTGGGGAATTTGGAGTGTATAGTCGATCGTTACTTGATTGCTCTCTCGTTGGTAGGTATCTGTCACTACGTTGAGGTGCTGAATGCCGACTGGTGTGACAATTTGCGTTCTGGTTATTGCTGCATCCATAAACTGCATGACGGACTTGGGTTCAGAAAAGCGAGTCATACTGCACTGTTGCTCACCGACTTTTAAGACAACGCGCTCCTTGTCATCGTTGTGGTAGGTCAAGTATAGGAAATCTCCCTTTTCCACTACTTCCACATCGCGGACTTCCTCTACGACTTCTACTTCCCCCTCAAAACATATCTTATTTTGAATGGCTATCTTCATCTTTCTTCCCTCCTAGTTGGGATTACAGAGGAACGCAGCAAGGTCACACCGGTATAAGAAGCAATAAATATGACCAAAACCTTTAAATTATTGACGTCCAAGCTACTCAAAAACTTGGCGGCTATCAAGACCCCGCAGACACCTCCGACAATGATTCCAAGGACTCCAGACCAATTCACACGCCCTGACTGGATAAACTGCTTGGCCCCTGCCGTCATAATCATAGCAGCATTTAACATCATCACAGGAAGAGCAACGGCTGGGCTGATTCCCATGAGTGAAAAGAAAATCAACTCTGGTGCATAATTGCCCAATCCCATACTCATCAGCATACCGACGATAAAGTCAAAGATGATGCCTGCAATTAGCTTCCAGCCCGACAAGCCACGGATATCTGCTGTCAAATCAGCCCCAGGATTCGTCACCATACGATAGACCATAAACAGCGCTGCAATAATCAGTAACACTCCCAAAATCCGCTGCACCTTCTGAGTGTTCCAAGACTGGGTCACACGCGCCCCAACAAAGGCTCCCGAAAAGGCAGCCGCGGCCATGGCAACCAAGGTCAGTAAGTCCACTTGAACAATGGTAATAAAGAGCAGCGCCTCTACCAAGACGGGAATGATGTGGGCTGTTGTCATGGTCGCAGGAATCTTCCTATCATCTTGGACCAGCCTTGTCGCCTTTAATAGCGTTGTCGTTGTCGCAAAGGTCCCGATGCCTAAAGTATCCAACAAATCGGTGATAAAACCGATACCAAACCCCGTCCAAAAGCGTTCTTTCAGAGAAATCTGCTGCTGTTTGGCATAAGAAAAAATCGTCCAAGCAATCCATAAGATAAGCCCTATCAATAGAGCTTGAATAAGGTGTAAAATCATCTGTTCTGTCATAAATCTTATTATAATATGAAACCCTTCTTTCGTAAATACATTTTGACCCAAAAAGTAGCAAATGGTTCACAAAAGCACAAATTACCGTTTTTTGATATAATGAGGGAATGAGTGAAAAAGTATTTCGTGACCCTGTTCATAATTACATTCATGTCGATCATGAACTCGTCTACAATCTGATCAATACAAAAGAGTTTCAACGGCTACGGCGCATCAAGCAGCTAGGAACCACTTCCTATACCTTTCATGGTGGCGAGCATAGCCGCTTTTCACACTGCCTTGGAGCCTATGAAATTGCACGACAAATTGTTTCCACCTTTGAGAACAAATACACAGAAACCTGGGACTGTAGCGATTCGCTTTTGACCATGGTCGCAGCTCTCCTACACGATGTAGGACACGGTGCCTATTCCCATACCTTCGAGCGACTGTTTGACACCGACCACGAAGATATGACTTGTCAAATCATCACCAGTACCGGTACGGAAATCAATAGCCTATTGCAACAGGTATCCCCTGATTTTCCTGAAAAAGTGGCCAGTGTCATCCGTCACACCTACCCCAATAAACAGGTTGTCCAGTTGATTTCTAGCCAGATTGATGTGGACCGTATGGACTATCTTTTGCGTGACTCCTACTTTACAGGGACCAACTATGGGCAATTTGACCTCACACGCATTTTACGAGTTATTCGTCCTACAGAAAATGGCATTGCGTTTAAAGAATCGGGCATGCACGCGGTAGAAGACTATGTACTCAGTCGCTACCAAATGTATATGCAAGTCTATTTCCACCCAGCCAGTCGCTCGATGGAGGTCCTGTTGCAAAATCTTCTCAAACGAGCAAAGGTACTCTATCAAGACCAGCAACCGTTCTTTAAAACAGCTTCTCCCCGCCTCATTCCATTCTTTGAGCAGTGCTTTGACCTGACAGACTATCTAGCTTTAGATGACGGGGTCATGAATACCTATTTCCAATCTTGGATCGATGGTCCCGATAAGATTTTATCCGATTTGGCTCAGCGCTATATCAACCGCAGGGTCCTAAAATCCATTACTTTTGATTCCAAAGACGAAGCCCATCTTTCCGTTTTAGAAGCCATTGTCAATCAAGTCGGCTTTGAACCTAGCTACTATACCGCCATCCATCACAATTTTGACCTGCCCTATGACATTTATCGACCAAATGCCAAGAAAAAGCGGACCCAAATTGAGATGATGCGCAAGGATGGTAGCCTCATAGAGCTATCACAGCTCTCCCCTATTGTCCACTCTTTAGCGGGAACAGTTCACGGTGACAGCCGTTTTTACTTCCCTAAAGAAATGCTGAAAGAAACGGGAATCTTTGCTCCGCAAAGCACTATCTTTTTGAGTTATATCTACAACGATCAATTTATTTATGGAGAATCTGATGAATATTAAACTTGTAGCCATTGACATTGATGGCACCCTATTAAATAGCAAGCATGAAATCACTCCTGAAGTCTATCAAGCCATTCAAGATGCCAAACAAGCAGGGGTAAAGATTGTCATTGCTACTGGACGCCCAATCTCCGGTGTCAAAAGCATTTTAAGCCAATTAAACCTCTTAGACGAGGGAGATTATGTTATCACCTTTAACGGTGGATTGGTTCAGGAAACAGCAACAGAGCATGACATCATCAACGAAGGCTTGAGCTATGCTGACTACCTCGAATGGGAATATCTAGCACGCCAATTAGACCTTCCAATGCACGCAAGTTTGAAAGACGGTATGTATACGGCTAACCGCAACATAGGAAAATACACTATCTATGAAGCCCAGCTAGTTGATTCACCCGTTTTTTATCGCACACCAGAGGAAATGGCAGACAAGGATATTATCAAGATCATGTTGGTTGATGAGCCTGAAAAACTGGATGCTGCTATGACACAAATTCCCACACCCCTTGTCGAACGTTTCAATGTTGCTAAGTCAGCCCCCTTTTACCTAGAAGTAACCCCAAAACATGTCAACAAGGGAGAAGCTATTCAGCAGCTCAGTGCCTTCCTCGGTTTGACCATGGAGCAAACCATGGCAATCGGCGACCAAGAAAACGATCGGTCGATGCTAGAGGTGGTAGGGACAGCTGTCGTGATGGAAAATGGTCATCCAGCTATTAAGAAAATTGCGACCCATATCACCAAGTCAAACGACGAAAATGGGGTTGCACATGCTATTAGAGAGTGGGTGTTGGACTAATGTATACATACAAACTAGGGATTTCCGCAAGAGAGCACGATGACTTTGTCAAACGACACCCGCAAAATAACCTCTTACAGAGTAGCTCTTGGGCCAAGGTGAAGGATAACTGGGGCAATGAGCGCCTGGGTGTTTACCAAGACCAAACACTTGTTGCTGTCGCCTCTATCCTCATCCAACCTCTTCCTCTGGGCTGGACCATGATGTATATTCCTCGTGGTCCGATCATGGACTATAGCAATGAGGAGCTGATCGCTTTTGTCATGCAGACCCTTAAAAAAATTGCTAAAAAACATCGTGCTGTATTTGTAAAGTTCGATCCGTCCATCTATTTCCAACAGCACCTCGTTGAGCAAGAAGCAACTGATTTACCACAAGCCCAAGAGACCATTCAAGGGCTAGAACAAGCCGGTTGCAAATGGAAAGGACGAACCTCCTCTCTAGAAGAGACCATCCAGCCTAGATTCCAAGCCAATATCTACGCTGAATATTTTACTACAGAGGCCCTTCCAAAAAGAGTCCGTCAACTCATCCAAGTGGCTGAGAAGAAAGGGGCTGTCATCGAAATAGGGGGGACCGAGCTCATCTCTGACTTTGCGGCACTGATGGCCAAAACCGAAGTACGTAAAAATATCCATTTGCGCAATCAAGAGTATTATGAAAAACTCTTGTCCATCTATGGAGAGGATGCCTATATCACAATGGCAAGCCTCAACGTCAAAGCTAGATACGACAAACAAGTGCAGGAACTGGCAAAACATGAAGCTATGAGAAGTACCTTCACCAAAGACACCCGTCAGACCAAAGTAGCTGCTACTTTAAAAGAAATCGACCGCCTGCAGGATGAACTGACCTTCTTGAAAGGCTACCTTGATCAAGGATTGGAACGCGTACCGCTAGCTGCTACCCTATCCTTAAATTTTGGTGATAGCTCTGAAAATATCTATGCAGGCATGGACGATGACTTTAAGCAATACCAACCCGCCCTGGCTACTTGGTACAAAACAGCTCAACATGCTTTTGAACTAGGGGTAAAACAGCAGAATATGGGAGGAATTGAAAACCAGCTAGACGGTGGTTTGTACCACTTCAAATCTAAATTTAATCCCATGATTGAAGAATTTATCGGAGAATTCGATCTCCCCGTCAGCCCCTTCTACAAGATGTTCAGCTGGGCCTACCAACTACGTAAAACAGCAAGGAATCGACGCTCATGACATTGACCATTCTCAGTCCCAAAGAATATCAAGACTTCCTCAAACAATCCAAGCAAGTCTCCTTCCTTCAAACCCTCGAAATGGCAGCGCTTCTCACCAAACGAGGGATGACGACTCAATTTGTCGGCTTGAAAAAAGGGGAGCAGCTAACCGTCGCCGCCCTCCTTTATAGCCTGCCTATGACAGGTGGACTTCACATGGAAATCAATTCTGGCCCTGTGACTAGTCAGCTAGAGGAATTGCCTGAATTTTATCGCGCATTGCAGCAATATGCTAAAAAAAATAATGCCTTTCGCCTCATCATCAAACCCTATCAGACCTATCAGCTATTTGATAGCCACGGTCAACCAACTTCCGAAGAGGCAAAAGAACTCATCCATCACTTCACTGATTTAGGCTATGCATTTGATGGACTTCAAACAGGCTATCCAGGAGGGGAACCTGATTGGCATTATACCAAAGATTTAAGTCAACTGACTCAGGAGAACCTCCTTGATTCTTTTAGCAAAAAAGGAAAAAGTCTGGCAAAGAAAGCTAATTCCTTTGGAATCAAGATTCGTCCCTTGACTCGTGAAGAACTCCCTGTCTTTAAATCCATCACAGAAGCAACCTCTGAGCGCAGAGAATACCAGGATAAGACTCTGGAGTACTACCAAGATTTTTATGATGCCTTTGGAACCACTGCTGACTTCCTGCTGGCCTCCATCAATTTTCGCGATTATTTGACAAATTTAGAAGAGCAAAGAGCCAAATTAGAACAGCACTTAGCGATTATCGAACAGGACCTAAGTGCCAATCCACGTTCCAAGAAAAAACAAAATGAACACCGTGAGATCTCCAGTCAGATTGCATCCTTCCAGACACGGGAAGCCGAGGCCAAAGAATTGCTTGACCAGTATGGTCAAGGGGATATTCCTCTAGCTGCCAGCCTATTTATTTACACAGATCAGGAACTAGTCTATCTATTCAGTGGCTCTCTCACTGAGTTTAATAAATTCTACGCTCCTCTTCTCTTACAAGAATACGCTATGCGTAAGGCCATTACACTTGGAATTCCTTTTTATACCCTACTGGGAATTACAGGACTCTTTGATGGTAGCGACGGCGTCTTGCGCTTCAAGCAACAGTTCAACGGAAGCATTGTTCGTAAAATGGGAACCTTCCGTTACTACCCACACCCGCTCAAGGCTAAATTCTTAACCCTGATAAAAAAATTGTTGAGACGATAAAAAGAGTGTAGAGATGCCAGTTTCGATGGAACTGGCTTCTCTCACTCTTTTATGTTCTTATACTCTGCCAACATGTACCCCAGCAACAACAAGTCACTTTTGATGTTTGACGAGTATGATACTCAATAAAAATCAACAGTAGACTAGCTTTCACAATTAAGAATTGTGAAAGGTTGGAAATGAGATTAGCACCGCTAATTTCCTTATAATCGAAGGCGAAGATAGTTGAAATAAGAAAAGATACAAAGGGCGTGTAAAAAGCGAATGAAAATTAGGAAACATGACGAAGAAGTGTACCTTCTAGGAATGTTTATCTATTTTCCGAGCTTTTAGCCCGTGTTCAATTAAGATGTGAGGACGTTAAAAGGTCTAAGTGAAAATAGGAATTCTGACGTAGAGTCTAGAAACTCTAGGAAGAATTATCTTTTTCACACAGACCTTAGTCCGAACTCAGTTCAATTCCCCGAGACTCTTGACAACGTATCCTTTTGATTTTGAAAGAGTATTAGTCTGTAAAGCGACCTGTGTAATCAATATTCACATCAAAGGCAGGACGTCCTGGTAATAGTTGAGCTGTTGAGGTATACTGCCATGCCGCTGCTCCAGCATGTAAGCCCATGGCTTTTGCTTGGTCAAAACTCATGGTTTGATAAGGATACTGTGCCACCCAGAAATTTCCAATTCCGAATTGGCCCGTCTGAATTGGTCCAGCATATCCTAAAGTATTGACATCAATCCAACTAGCCCCTGTATAGTGAACCAAATTATTGTAGCCCAGACGGCGCATCTCTGCCTCCCAGTCTTTCATGTTGGCATTGATATTTTTGCGTGTCTTATGCTCCTCAATGTCATTGACCATGACTGTATTTTTGGCAAGGCCTAGTGTCTGTGCAAAGTTGATAAAATAACGTGCTTCTGCTTGAGCTGATTGACGATCTGTAAAGTGTGAATAATGATAAACAGACACTTTTAATCCTGCTGCTTGAGCATTTTTTATTTGGCTCTGGGCATAAGGATTTTGATAGCTCGTCCCTTCTGTTAATTTGACAACTACTCCAGAGATGCCTTTCTCCAGTAAGGTGCGATAATCCGCTACAGACAGAGCACCGTTGTGACTACTCACATCAACAAAAGCCTTATCAGCCTTACGTGTATAATAGACTTTGGCGGTAGTCCCTCCTAGACCGTATTGTTGCTTTCCACTAACCATATAAAGGTGGGCATTATAAATCCCTGTTTCATATTGATGATGGGATAATCTCACGGTAACACGGTAGGTACCATCTGGCTGTTTCACCGCTTCATACCATTGAAGGTCATTTTGATCTTTTGTAGAACCCCAGACTGGAATCTTTACAGACTCCACTCCTTGAGGGGCAAATATATCTGAGACAATGACATCAAATAGACCGTAGGTATTGTTGATATTTTCAATTCTAATCTTTGCCCTTGGCGTAGTATCTGTAATCGTTACCTCTGTTTGGCTAGAAGTCACTCCAACTGTTTGACCATTTTTTTGTTTGATATAGAGATGAACCTGATACAGTCCTACATCATAGCCATGATTGCTAGCAGATACTTGAACTTTGTAGGTTCCATTTGCCTGCTTCGTCGCTGTATACCATCGAAGATCATCTTGACCATTCTTATTAGACCAGACTGGGACTAAGACAGCATCAACACCATCTGGACTGGCGACATTACTCACTACCACATCAAAGGTGCCAATGCGATTATTTTGATTTTGAATCGCAATCGTTCCAGACAAGCGAATGTGAGGGAGATTGGTTTTTCCCATCGCTATGCCTGCAGCTTCTCCATTCGCTAATTGATAATAGAGATGGACATGGTAGTCACCCGTATCATTCTTATGATTCTTATTGTCGACTGTCAAGCGATAGCTTCCATTTGACTGTCTGACCAATGGATACCACTTCAAATCGTCTTGGCCGTACTTATCCGACCAAACTGCAACCTGGATACCTTTAATCTGTGATGAAGCTGGAACATTGGTAACTGTTACATCAAATGTACCATTTGTTGCAGGGGTCAATGTCAGATTTCCTACTAATGGAACCGAAGGGGGAGGAGGCGGGGTAGGTGCTACAGGGGCAGAATTTTCGCCCAATCCATAGAAGGCTACTCCTTCTTGAATCCAACCTCGAGTACCTAAAACCTTATACTCATTGACATCTTTGGTATATAGGTGGCGTCTCACTCCAGGGTGATACAAGCGATAAATCGGTAGGTTTCCATAGGAACGATAGGCCTCCCCTTCTTGAATCCAACCGCGGGTTCCCAACACCTTATACTCGTTAGTATCTTTTGTATATAGATGAATTCTCAGTCCTGGATGATACAAACGATACACGGGATCGCCTTGTTGGGTCGCAATCTTCCAGGCCTCACCTTCTTGAATCCAGCCACGCGTCCCCAAGACCTTGTATTCGTTCAAATCCTTCGTATATAGATGAACCTGCAATCCTGGATGATAGAGACGGTAAACAGAGGTCACTGCATTTGCTACCTCATCTTTCACCTTCGGCTGATTTTTTGGAGCCGAAGATGCTCTCCGAAAGGCACTGCCTGTTTGAGTAGAGCTACTTGGAGCAGTGGACGATGGACTTGTAGTCTGTGAAGTGGAACTACTCAAGCCTGAATCTACTGTAGAAGGATTGGCTTGACTGCTAGATGAAATACTGCTATCTGCATGACTCGATTCTGAGTTGGCATCTAGTGACGGACTCGTTGAGCTAGAGTCTGGAGTATGAGACCATTGAAATACATAGGGAGTCAGGGTCTCTGTTTGTCCTGCCTGATTCACCACTTGGACTTGTAGATAAAAATCTTGGGCTGCTACAGGGAAGGAGTCGCGCGGTAAGAGTAACTCATAGTCTCCATCACTATTTTTCTCAAATGCTGGGAGTTTTACCGAATCACTCTTATCCTCTTTTGTCCATAGACTTGCAGTGATGTCTACATACCCATCTGGTAATGGAGATAGGATGGCCCTTACTGTCCCTTCCTTCTCCAAGACCTGTAATTTACCTAGCTCAGTAAAGCCATCGACCACTGTCAATGGCTTTACTTCTGCAACTATCTGATCAGCCAACACTGGGCTAGCCCAGCAACAACACAACACTCCTGACAGATACACAAGAGATTTTATTTTCATTTTTTCTCCAATCCAATCTTGCATAAAAGAGGTCGAGAACACGTTCACAACCTCTTCCCTATCATTTCTTAGAAATCAAGCAAGGCAAGAAAACTCTCCGCTTCAAGTGACGCACCACCTACAAGAGCTCCATCCACATCTGGGCAAGCCATGTATTCTGCCACATTTTCTGGTTTTACAGAACCGCCGTACTGCACACGTACCTTGTCTGCTACTGCTTGACCGAAGTCTGCCGCCACAACATCGCGAACTGCTTTACACATCTTTTGTGCATCTTCTTGGGTCGCAGATTTTCCAGTACCGATAGCCCAGATTGGCTCGTAAGCGATAACGAGTGAAGCCACCTGCTCTGCTGACAAATCTTTCAGCGCTGCAGATACTTGCGCTCCCACAAAGTCTACGGCTTTCCCTGCTTCGTACGTTTCAAGTGATTCACCACAGCAAATGATTGGAACTAGACCGTTGCGGAAAATCGCATGAGCCTTTTTATTGATGTCTCCATCTGTTTCATGGAAATAGTCACGACGCTCTGAGTGACCGATCACCACGTAGTCAACGCCCATTTCTGAGAGAACTTTTGGAGAAGTTTCACCTGTGAAAGCACCTGCATCTTCAAAGTAACAGTTTTGAGCTGCCACTTTCAAGTCTGAATCTTTTGCGAACCATAGTAGAGCATTCAGGTCAACAGCTGGTGCTGCAATCGCTGCTTCTACTCGCTCAGCAGACGGTAATTTTCCTGCAATAGCCTCAACAAATGCTTGCGCTTCTTGAGGGTTTTTATTCATTTTCCAGTTTCCTGCAATAATTGGTTTCCGTGACATTTCACACACCTCTTCTAATTTTATTTTCAGTGTATATTTTATCACAAATTACCAAAGAAATAAAGTCTTGAACGTAAAAAGAAAACCTTACTTTCGCAAGGTTTTCGATGTCTGCTTCTAATTGTTATTTCTGGGAACGTAACCGAATTATGCTTCGATTTCTGTAACCATACCTGAACCAACAGTACGTCCACCTTCACGGATAGAGAAAGTAGTACCTTGTTCAACGGCGATTGGGTGGATCAATTCAACATCGATAGTCACGTTGTCACCAGGCATTACCATTTCAGTACCTGCTGGCAATTTAATTGAACCAGTTACGTCAGTTGTACGGAAGTAGAACTGTGGACGGTAGTTATCGAAGAATGGAGTGTGACGTCCACCTTCATCTTTAGTAAGGATGTAAACTTCACCTTTGAATTTAGTGTGTGGGTTGATTGAACCTGGTTTAGCGATAACTTGTCCACGTTCAATTTCATCACGTTGCACACCACGAAGAAGAACCCCAACGTTGTCTCCTGCAAGACCTTCATCCAATTGTTTACGGAACATTTCTACACCAGTAACAACTGCTTTAGAAGTTTCTTCTTTGATACCAACGATTTCGATTTCATCATTGACACGAACAGTACCACGGTCGATACGTCCTGATGCAACTGTACCACGTCCAGTGATTGAGAATACATCTTCGACTGGAAGAAGCAATGGTTTGTCAGTGTCGCGTTCTGGTTCTGGAATGTACTCATCAACAGTGTTCATCAATTCCATGATGATGTCTTCAAAGGCTGTGTCACCTTCAAGAGCTTTAAGAGCTGAACCTTGGATAACTGGAAGGTCATCACCTGGGAAATCGTACTCTGAAAGAAGGTCGCGGATTTCCATTTCAACCAATTCAAGCAACTCTTCATCGTCAACCAAGTCAACCTTGTTCATGAAAACGATCAAGTGTTTTACACCAACCTGACGTGAAAGAAGGATGTGCTCACGAGTTTGTGGCATTGGTCCGTCAGTTGATGCTACTACAAGGATAGCTCCGTCCATTTGAGCGGCACCAGTGATCATGTTTTTAACGTAGTCCGCGTGTCCTGGAGCGTCGATGTGAGCATAGTGACGTTTTTCAGTTTCATACTCAACGTGCGCAGTGTTGATGGTGATTCCGCGTTCGCGCTCTTCTGGAGCAGCATCGATAGAAGCGTAATCTTTTGGTTGGTTAACTGATGAAGGCAAGCGACGTGCCAATACAGTTGTGATAGCTGCTGTCAATGTAGTTTTACCGTGGTCAACGTGTCCAATGGTACCAATGTTAACGTGTGGTTTACTACGATCGTATTTTTCTTTTGCCATTTTGGTAAAAGCCTCCAATAAAATATATTTTATAGATAGACAGTAGGCAATACGGTCTAACTTTACCTTACTATTCTATCAAATTGTAGCAGAAATGCAAGTATTTTCTAACTTTTTTACGATTTATTCACATAGTGGGCTAATAATACAGCCGATTCAAAATAGCACCCCTCCCCTTCCGAGACCATCCTCTACTGATTCTCCAACAGCTACAGTCTTTTCGGCTCCATTTTGTATCGTTTGATATTTCCTTAATAATAGTCGCTCGCAAGCTCCGTTTCCCAACTGTCATCCCTTATATCTGTGGAGCTTGAGATTTCAACAGTCCCGTCCTAGACAATCAAACAGTGATTGTCTAGCCTACTACTAGGGTAGGAAAGCGTTTTTTGAATCTCCCTCCGTCTGCTATTTATTTTGTAGGTAGCGAGTGACCCATACATCCAATGTTAAAACAAAAGTGCTGTATAAGGCGAACTTCAAAACAAAAAGCAGGAAGAATCGGACTCCCTAGCCAGACTCCTTCCTGCTTTTTCTCTTACCCTGAATTGCGAAGTCCGGTCGCAACTCCGTTTATGGTAATATGGACAAGACTTTCTTGATCCGCACTCAATTCACCACGACGCAAGCGGTTAATCAACTCAATTTGAATATAATTCAACACGTTGAAATAAGGCATGCGATAAGCCAGACTAGCTTTCAAAAATGGCAATTCAGCTAGTAATTCCTCATTTTGTTCGATTTCCAAAATCACATTCTTGGTTAGTTGCCACTCATCCAAAATGGTGTAAAAGATAGAGCGCACTTCCTCATCCTCACACATTTTCGCATATTCAAAGGCGATATTCATGTTGGACTTGGATAAGACCATATCTACATTTGATAGAAGGGAACGGAAGAACGGCCAGCTTTCGTACATTTTTTGCAGTTTTGCTAGATTGCCTGGGTCTTTGTCAATAAAACGTTTGAAACTAGAGCCGACCCCGTACCAGCCCGGTAGCATGATCCTATTTTGCGACCATGAAAATACCCACGGAATCGCACGTAGACCACCGATTTCCGTAATGGTCTTACGGGCTGCTGGACGCGAGCCGATATTGAGACTGGACACCTCACGAATCGGACTTGCCGCAAAGAAGTAATCATAGAAATTAGGATTCTTAAAGACCAAGTCTCGGTAGATATGGTAGCTATCTTCAACAATACCATTCATAACTTCACGATAGCCACCAATTTCATCGACATCAGTGATCATCTGGGTCACCATACGCTCCAAGGTTGCAGATACCAACATCTCCAGATTATAGTAAGCCGCATCCTTATTCCCATATTTGTTCCAAATGACCTCGCCCTGCTCTGTCAAGCGGATGCGATCTTTGATGGATCCGAATGGCTGAGATGTAATCGCATCGTAAGATGGGCCACCACCACGACCAACTGTACCGCCACGACCGTGGAAGAAAGTGATTTTCACCCCATGCTCTTGACCGATTTGAGTCAGTTCATTCTGAGCCTTATAGAGAGTCCAACTGGAAGATAGGTAGCCTCCATCTTTATTGGAATCAGAATACCCCAACATGATTTCTTGGTAGTTGTTGTTGCCTGCAATCCATGATTTAGCAACATCTAGTTGCAAGTAATTGCGCAGGGTAGCAGGAGCATTATCCAAATCTTCGATCGTTTCAAAAAGCGGTACGATCTGCACACGCGCCCGCTCGGCATCTACCAGACCAACTTCTTTTAATAGCAAGGCTAGCTCCAACAGGTCAGATACATGCTCTGAATGCGAAATAATATGCTGCTTGATGACCTCCTCACCTAGCTTGTCTTTCAATTCGCGCGCTGCCGCAAAAATAGCCAATTCCTTCTCCAGTTGTTCGGATTTTGGAAGGTGAGTCGCAGATAAGATGCGGGGATCCTCCACCAACTCCGTGAGGAGAATCTGACATTTTTCCTCTTCTGATAAGCTACTATAATCATCCACAATTCTCGCAGAAGCCAGCAACTCAGCCACGCTGGCTTCATGAACGCTCGAATCTTGTCGCATATCAATACTTGCCAAATAGAATCCAAAGGCTTCAATAGCCTCCAATAACTCTGTCAAATCTCCTTTTAAGAGTGCGCTTCCCTTGTTCTCTTCCAAGGATTCTTTAATGGCCATAATATCAGCCTTAAATTCGCGAACATTGGCATAGCGGTCATCGCTTTTCTGATCATGGATCAGATAATCACGAGTCTGGGCTAGTTTCATTTGGATATAGTGAAAGGCTCTCCGATACGGTTCATGCTCTCGATATTCCGAGGTATCTGTGGATAGATTAGCAAGGGCCTGTACAGCTGGACTAACTGCCACAATTTTGGTAGATAGCGAAAAGTTACGGTACAATTTTTCCAGCTGCTCGTGATAATAATTCATCACCACTTCGCACTGGGTAAAGGCTGATAGTTTCAAGGTTTCAGCCGTCACAAATGGGTTCCCATCACGATCTCCCCCAATCCACATTCCCATAGTAATCGGACGCGGATTGAGCAATTCAATCCCCCGTTCAGCCGCAAGATTCTTGTACTCACGTTGCAATTTAGTAACTGCTTTGATAAAGGAGCTATTGTAGTAATCCATGACATTTGTGATTTCATTGGTCACCTTGAGTTTTTTCTCGCGAATCATCTCGGTCTGCATAATGATTTCCACATAACACCGCAGCTCCTCCAACCACTTGGTCCGATTCATCAGACCCAGTTTGACATCACGATAACGGCGCAGTAATTCATGAATATGCTTGGTCAAATCCAGCATTGACTGGCGCTGCACCTGAGTAGGATGAGCCGTTAGGACGGGCACTACATTCAGATTTTCTAAAATTTCAGCTGCGTCTTCGCGCTCTGCTACCACGTCGATCGTTGTAGATATTTTTCCAAGATAATCATGCCCTAGATTGTTTTGATGATTGATTTCATAAGCCAAGTCAACATCTTCTGAAATGTTAATCAAGAGTGGCAAGACTGCGAAATAACGGGCAATCACTGCCAATTCATCATTGGTCAGTTGGCTGATAATATCCATCAACTGGCTATAGTCGTCCTGTCTTGAGAGGCGACCAAGCTCGACAATCTTATCAAAGGTTTCCTCTGACATCAGCTGACGGGCTACATCTTGTAAAATATCCGTCAAAATCCCTACTTCTTCTTTAATGGTTTCCTTATTCGTGTAGTTTTCTAATTTTTGAATCGCCATACTTCTTTTTCTCCTCCTGCATATCCCATCGTTTTTCTAAACCATTGTTCGCTCAATCTCTTCTTGAATCAAGTCACGTTTTTCATTAGCATCAATATTTAATACAAAAGCTATCCCAATGGAAATGATCAGCAAACTATTTCCACCTTGGGAAATAAAGGGAAAGGTTACTCCTGTTGCTGGAATCAAGCCAGCAATGCCCCCAATATTAACAAAGGTTTGAACAAGCAACATCCCTGCAACACCAAAAGCCATCATGGCATTGAAAGAATTTCTAGCCCGAATCCCGACCACGAGAATCCGCAAAATCAAGAAGAACAAGAGAGCTAAAATCAGGCTTGCACCAAAAAATCCGAGTTCTTCGATGACAATCGAAAAGGCAAAGTCTGTGTGAGCCTCCGGTAAGTATCCATTTTTTTCAATCGAATTTCCCAGTCCTCTCCCAAACCAGCCACCATTGCTCATGGCATAGTAGGAATTGGTCAGTTGGAGGCCTGATTCTGTCGCATTTTCAAAAGGATTGAAATAGGCCGCAAAACGTCTAGCAATATAACCAAAGACTGGAATCTTAGCCACAACCTCGACACCCAGCAATCGGATGGAGCCAAGGAGCAAGGCTGAAGACGATACAAGGGCGATAAGCGATGTCGAAAACCAACGGTAACCTATCCCACTACTCGTGACCAAAATCATGATAATCAAGGCCACGATGACCGCATTTCCCAAATCAGGAAGCGAGGCGACCAAGCCGAGAAAAATCAGACTAACCACTCGCCAATCGTTGAGTTTGTTGGGAATCCATCGCCCCTTGGTCAAGGCCTGATAGTCATATGTACGAATCTCTCCTTGAATCTTGGCAAACTGGTGAGCCAGATACCAGACAATCAGTAACTTCAGATATTCAGCTGGTTGCAGTCCGATAAGACCGCCCGGTCCAAAACGAATCCAGCCATGAGCTCCATTGACGGGTGTAAAAAAATGGGAAATAATCAGTAAGAACCCCTCGATGAACAGCATAAGAGAAATCAAGCCCGACCTACGTAAAAAGCTCAGTTTCATCCTATAAATAACATAGATTCCAACTAAACTAATCACCCAAAAGGCAGCTTGGGAAATCAACAGTTTAAAAGGATTCCCATTATTTTGAACCTGTAAGGCACTGGTTGTTGAATAAATCATAATCAGCCCAACGACAGACAAGATTAAATACGGAATTAAAATAGAATAGTTCAGCAAATGCTGTTTATCAATTTTCATCTATTCTCCTAAGCATTTTCTAGAGTATTGCTCCCATTATACCATATTTCCCTAGCCAATACGGAAAAATCTGACAATTTTAGAGAAAAGCATGTCATACTCCATAAAAATCAAACTCTGACTAGGAAAGGAAGTTGAAAGATATAAAGCCCTTTAAAAACTCAAAGCGAAAATAGAAAATAGAAAATCTGACGAAGAAATGTTTGAACACTTTGTCAATCTCCTATTGTCATTTGATGAGTGACGAGTATTGGAAAAAAATAAAAATTCCCAGCAGACACGCCATACTCTCCTTATTCTCTCAAGCAAAACAGTTGTGTTTCACTGGTCGCGATAAGGGAAAGATAGTATGTCTACTGGGGGTAGAGTTCCTGTTATTTCATCGTAGGAAATAGAAGGACATCACGAATCGTAGTTGTATCGGTCAGGAGCATGCAGAGACGGTCAATTCCAATACCGAGTCCACCTGTTGGGGGCATCCCATATTCGAGGGCTTCCACATAGTCATAATCGATACCGGTTGCCTCATCATCTCCCAATTCTTTAGCCTTGGCTTGGGCCTTAAATCGTTCTAATTGGTCGATTGGATCGTTTAATTCAGTAAAGGCATTCCCATACTCTTTGGTCATGATAAAGAGTTCAAAACGATCGGTAAAGCGAGGATCCTCGTCATTTTTCTTAGCAAGTGGGGATACAGCAACAGGGTGGCCATAGACAAAGGTAGGCTGAATCAGGGTATCTTCCACAAATTCTTCAAAGAAGGCATTGATAATGTGACCAACCTCTGTATGATGTTTTTCAACAGGTACCTGATGCTTAGTGGCTAGAGCTTTTGCTTCCTCAAGGGTCATGGGCTGCCAGAAATCCACACCGGTTTGTTCCTTAATGGCATCGACCATGTGAACACGCTTGAACGGTAGGTGAATGTCAATCTCTGTCCCTTGATAGATGACTGGACCGTCTCCGACAACAGCCTTTGCAGTATGCTGGATAATCCCTTCTGTCAGATCCATAATATCAAGATAATCTGCGTAGGCTTGATACACTTCAATAGAGGTAAACTCTGGATTGTGAGTGGCATCCATTCCCTCATTGCGGAAGATGCGCCCGATTTCATAGACCCGTTCCATACCACCGACAATCAGGCGTTTCAAATGCAATTCTGTCGCAATTCGCAAGACCATGTCAATATTCTGGGCATTGTGATGGGTGATAAATGGACGGGCAGCGGCACCTCCAGCTTCATTGTGGAGGACAGGAGTTTCCACTTCCAAAAATCCAAGTCCATCTAGGTATCGGCGGATTTCTGAGATGATTTTACTCCGTGTGACGAAGCGTTCAAAGCTCTCACGGTTGGAAATCAAATCCAAGTAGCGCTTGCGATAAATCGTTTCAGTATCTGTCAGACCATGGAATTTTTCCGGCAGTGGACGAAGGGCTTTTGATAAGTGAGTTACCTGACGAGCATGAATAGATAACTCACCCATGTTGGTCCGCATCACGTCTCCCTCAACCCCGATAAAGTCTCCTAGGTCAGCCTTGTTAAAAATCTCGTAGTTTTCTTCACCAACATCATCCTTACGAACATAGATTTGGATTTGACCTTCACGGTCTTGGAGGTGGGCAAAACCAACCTTCCCTTTTCCACGCTTGGTCATCATTCTACCTGCAATGATAGCACTAGCTCCTAATTCTGCCAAGTCCTCCTTGGATTTATCTTCGTATTGTGCCTTTAAGACTGCTGAATTAGTCGTGCGTTCAAAGCGTTTCCCAAATGGATCAATCCCTTTTTCGCTCAGAGCTAGCATTTTCTCACGGCGAACGATTTGCTGGTCATTTAATGCTTCAAAATGTTCATTTGACATAGTCGTTTCATTCCTCCAAAATCTATCTCTCCTATTCTAGCATAAAACATAAAAAAAATCAGCTAGAATAGCTAATTTTTAGACTGAAGAAAACGTCTATTTTCTTCAAAACGATTATTTTATTATGCTACTTTACTTAGGTAGCACGGACGGCAGCAACTCCCTACGGGATTTCATGCCTAGATTTTGAGCCTGATTCTCAAAATCTCCGAACACCAGAAACGTAACGTTTCTGGTGTTTTTTGCTACGGCGTAAAGTAGCCGTTATGGGCTCGCTTCGCTCGCCTTTTCACGAAGAGATAAGAGCACTGATACTATCCTTCGATGTTGACATTGACAAATTTTCTCAGAGATACTTTGTCTACAACCTGAAAATCAGCTAGAATAGCTAATTTTTCTACCAACTTACCCCCACAAGCAGCCTGCTTTAGAGCAGGCGATTATCTTTATACTCATTACAACACTTTGCTTATAGAAACTTTCTATTCTGATCTAGCGATCAAATCAGCAAATCTTGCCCCTACAAAATCTGCTAGGATTTGACTATCGATGCGAATAGAGCGCCCAATCTCCCCAGCCGAGACAATCATCTGCCCCAATTCTAAGGCTGACTGGTCAATGTAGATGGGAAAGGAATGTTTATGATGAATGCCGACAGGATTGTTGGCTCCATGGACATAGCCTGTTGTCTTTGCTAGATCTTTCTGCGGAATCATCGTGACTTTTTTATTGCCTGAAACCTTGGCCAAGGCTTTCTCTGATAAATGCTCTGTAATCGGCACAATGCCGATGATAGGCCCCGTCTTATCTCCCAGCAAGGCTAAGGTCTTATAAATCTGATCGGCTGCTACATCTGCTGGTAGCTTCCCTTCAAGAGGATTGATTGCAAGGCTATCATGCACAATGCCTGCCTTGTCTAAGATTTGATCCACTAGGGTTTTCTTGATTTTCTTCTTCCCCATTATTTATACTTTTCCTCTAGCCTGCTCATCCACAATCCGAGCCAAATACCTAATCCAAAGAGGACCAAGGCAAGAAGCCACGTTCCAATTCCTGTGCCAGCATAAGAAATGGATTCTTCATTTCCTGCCTGCGGAATGAGAATCAAAAGGGTGCTGGATAGAACAATACCAATGATGAAATGGTAGACACGAGAATGGTAGTGTTTGAGCGCAAAGTCCATCGCTTTTGAAAAGGCTAATATAGCAAGAATACCACCGATTCCAATGGGCAAAAAGGTTCCCAACAGATCAAGCGATTTAAAACCACTGAGCATCGGAGTATAGATACCCAAGATAAGGAGCAAGTTCGATGGGCTGAGGCCTGGAACTAAGATTCCCAAGGCAATCAAAGCACCCGCTAAGATAAAACTAGCAAAACTAACAGGCAGGGTGCCAACAAGGTCGTTTAGAAAGTAAAGAACCAGACCAGAAATGACAAAGGTTCCACACAGCCAAGCAAGATCGACCCCATCACGCTTACTATAGTGGCTGGATTCCTTGATGAGACTAGGAATGGTTCCAACAATCGCACCTGCAAAGCCCCAAAGAACAATGACTTGATAGTGTTGCAAGAGGTAGTCAACTGGATAAGAAAAGAGAGCAATTCCTAAAATACCACCGATTCCCACTGGGATGAAAAAGAGAACATTCTCGATAAAATCCTCCCGAATATGCGCAAGAAAACGAATCATTCGCTCGTAAATTCCTAAAATTGCAGCCAAGACACCGCCTGAGACCCCCGGCAAAATAAAACCTAGAGCGATGATCATTCCCTTTACTATTCTTGCAATCCAAGATGCCATAAGTTCCTCCATAAATAAAGTATGATTGCACCATTCACATTCTCTCAGCACCAATGCTGCCCACATAGAAAGCCTAATGCAATCTGAAGCAAACGATAATGAGTAGTGAATGTGCTATCGTCAAAACGACTCCATTATACCATATTTTGAAGAAAACAGTCAGCACTTATTTATTTGATAAGAAAAAGCGTGCATTGGTCGGGATTAAAATACCTAAAACAACAAGGACAACCAAGAGGGTCAAACCTCCTGCTGTTCCATTTACGGTAAAAGAATACCAGTAGGCCGACATGCCCTCAGGAGCGTAGCTCCCCCAAAAGATGACACCCGCAATATAGTGAATGAGATAGCGGACAAATACAGCAAGACTAGCTGCTAAAAAGGCATAGCCCATCGCTTGTCTCTGCTCTTCTTCCTTCAAGGCTTTTTGAAACTGGGAAGCCATGCAACCTGCCAGCCCCATTGCGATGAAGGCCAAGACATATTCTAGGAATACTTGAGAAAAAGATAGGTAGTACACCTTACCGAGGGCAAAGTGGAGCAAGCCCCAAATCAAGCCGGATAATAGGCCATATTGTGTACCCCGTCGCAAAGAAATCAGCACTAGGGGAATAGCACCAAAAGAAGGATTGAACCACCCCATAAAATCAGGAATGAGCGATAAGGTCATCGCAAGTGCAGCAAAGAGAGCTGCTTCAACAAGGGCATTGAGACGTTTAGACATAAAGAAAACTCCTTTTTATTCACAAAAGGAGCTACTGGTCTTTAAGAGTACGAGTCATTGACAAGTACCGTTTCAAACACAATCCCTACGCTAGTGTTAACTAGATCAGGTTCGAGGATTTCGCAGATGCGATCTCAGCCGAAGCACTCCTTTGTGATAGATATTTATTTCCTGTAGTATAGCATATTATTCTGGGATTGTAAACAATTTTTGATAAACTTCATTAGGATCTTTAAGAGTCGTAATCAAATTGAGATCTAAATGATGGGCAAAGCCATTGAGAGAACCCACAGAGGTATATTGGTGTAGATCATAATCCAAGCCTGTATCGGGAGCCGCATTGTAATAGCCTGAATTGCTGCCATACGTCGGAATCCAAAGAGCCGTAAACTTATCGACGGAAATCTGGTGCTCTTCCATGAAGTAGGTTCCAATGTAAATACCGATATTTTTAACCCCTAAATTTTCCAATTCTTGGCGGAAGGCTTCGACACCAGCATTCATATCATCCATGGTCTTGTCCTCAACATCTAGCCAATAATAGGTCGGTTTATAAGGATTCAAGGCCTTGTAGAAGGACCTTGCCTCCTCTCTCATGGACTCCACACTATTTCCTGTGACGTAAGCATATACGGCCACAGGAATACCACGCGCTTGAAACTCCTTAATATGAGTCTGGTAGTGCTTATCAAGCCCATTTTCATCAGAGGCGCTATTATCCTTTCGGGTATGAGAACCACTCTGCACACGAACAATGGCTCCTGATATGTTGGAGGAAAGTGTGTCATAATCAATATCTGACGGTCGTTGCCAACCAGATACATCAATGATGGGCTTCATCTCTAAGGCATTCGTAATATGGACGGAACTAGCATGGTAGGTCTGTGTAGTTCTTGTCCTTTCCTCAAGTTGTTGACTCGCTGCTTGTTCGTCTTTTTCTTGTTGCTGATTCATCGCTCTTGTCGCTAAGATAAGGCCTGAAAAAAAGAGGAAAAACAAGAGGACAAAGATTGGGTGTATTTTCTTTCTCATTGTTCCTATTCTACCTTAAATAGAAGGAAAAATCAAAAAAATAAGCCAAAAGCTGACGAATATATCTTGACAGTAAGAAAAGAATCCGTTACCCTAGAAGAGGAAAAAAAGAGAGAGTACCATGTATGAAGTCAACGAGACAAATCAGCCAGATTGTCATGCTTGCAGCCCTTTCAATCGCGCTGCGCCTTGCCTTTGGCGCCTTACCAAACATCAAACCCATTTCTGCTATCTTTTTCGTTAGCCTGTGCTTTTTACCCCTCAGCAATAGTCTCTGGATAATGGCCTTGACCATGCTCGGGAGCAGTCTTTTATTTGGCTTTGGCCTGATTGTCTTTTGGCAGATAGCTAGCTTTGCACTTGTGATGTTGGTATGGCGTAGCCTGATGATCCCCCTTATCCACAGAGGGAGACTACCACTAGGAATACAGAGCCTACTTGCGGGAGCTATCCTATTTCTCTACGGTTTTGCAATCAGCCTTCCAATGGCTTGGCAATTTGGGGTAAACCCAATTCCTCTTTGGCTGAACGGTCTATCGTTTGATATACTGCATAGTATCTCAACTGTTTTATTCTACCCCATTATTTATTCTATCTTTAGGAGATATTACCCTTATGAAAAAATGGATTTTTAGCATCTTAGCTGCTATTGCAGGTCTCTTTTTGGTCGCTTGCCAACCGCAAACAGCTTCCAAAACAGAGCAAACCTATACCGCAACCTTGAAGGTCACATTTTCGGACGATAAGGTCGTTGAAGAAACTGTCTCTTTCAAAAAAGATGATTCTGTGATGGATATTTTAGAAGACTATCACAAAATTGAAGAAAAAGATGGTCTGATAACTGCTATTGACGACGTTCGTCAAACACCAGAAAAAAATACCTATTGGATGTATGATGTCAACGATGAACTAGCCCCAAAAGGCGCAAAAGACATGTATATCTCAGATGGAGATACCATCACCTTCTACCTTCAAACCTTCCAATAAGCTCAGATACAGCATTCAATCATACGCCTAGGCATATGATGGAATAGATACCCCCCTATAGCTTTTCAGTCATCGAGACGGAGAGCGCGGCAGCATATTGATTTTTTCCCTTTCATACTCTATAAAAATCAAACTTTATCATCATAAGAGAGCCTCATGGCGCATATTGCCATGAGGCTCTTTTCATCCCTGATACTCAATAAAAAATGGAGACAGACTTTTTCTGCTGATTGCATACAAGCTCTCCAAGAATGACTAGGCGACATCATTCATAACGAAGCGCTTCAATTGGATCGAGCTTAGAAGCCTTATTGGCTGGTAAAACTCCAAAGAGGACACCTACTGCTGCAGAGAATGCCAGACTGCCAAGCACTACTGGAATGGAAATAACCGCCGTAATTTCTCCTCCTAGCGCCTTCGTCACATTGATGAGGGTGACAACCAGTTGGGCAATTCCAAGACCAAGGAGACCTCCAAGGCTAGTCAAAACCATAGCTTCAATCAAAAATTGCAAGAGGATATTACCACGGGTCGCACCGAGGGCTTTTCGCAGACCAATCTCACGCGTACGCTCTGTGACAGATACCAACATGATATTCATGACACCGATACCACCGACCAGCAGTGAGATTCCTGCCACTGAACCGATGAATAAGGTAATCCCTGATAGCTGAGTGTTAAAGGTTTCTAAAAATTGAGAAAAATCTTGAATGTCGTATTTGGCCTCTTTGAGGCGAGTAGCCCTGGTCAAGTAAGCTGCCGCTGCTTTCCCTACTTCTGAAGAACGTGAGACATCTGCTACATGCACATAAACTTGAGCGTTTTCAGAAGCGCCTGTCTCTGCGGCCACTTGGGTATTGGTCATCAGGGCTGCTCCACCAGCACCAAAACCAAGGATCCCACCTTCACCCTCCTCCTTATAGACACCGACGACTAGGTAGGCTTTATTGGCTAAGCTGACAGTCTGGTTAAGGGCAGATTGTGCATCACCAAATAATTTTTCAGCTGTCTTTTTATCAAGCATAATAATGCGCGCAAATTTAGAGTAATCATTTGCCGTAAATTTACGGCCGGCTAATAGGGTGATTTCTTTAATATCGAAGTAAGACTGACTGACCCCTGTAATAGCGACTCCTTCTACCTTTTTGGCACCGACATTGATTTCTCCGTTGTTACTGTTGGTCGTGTAGTAGTTGCTGACACCATCCACCTCAAGTAGGCCCCTCAAAATCCCATCCGTCAAGGTTGGCTCTGGTTCGTCAGTCGTTTGTGATTCCGAATACTGAGTGGTCAGACCATCTTGAAAGGAGTCCGTAGTAGTATTAGAAAAATAGAGTTGCACATTATTACGGTCACCTGCTAAGGCATCAGACAAACTTCTTTTAAAGCCTTCTCCTAGGGCCACAATAATCACCACAGAAGCAATCCCGATGATGATACCAAGCATGGTTAGGAGCGAACGCATCTTGTGGGCAAGGACAGACTTTAAGGCAAATTTAATATTTTCCATTTAGTTCTCCTCCCTGCGAATATCTTCTGTAATAATACCATCACGGAGGACGATACGGCGTTTGGCATAGGCTGCGATTTCTGGCTCATGGGTTACCATGATGATGGTCTTGCCTTCACGATTTAACTCTGTTAAAAGTTCCATAATCTGATCCCCTGTCTTAGTATCCAAAGCTCCTGTTGGCTCATCCGCTAAGATAATGGACGGATTATTAACTAAGGCACGCGCAATCGCAACCCGTTGCTTCTGACCACCTGATAACTCAGACGGTAAATGCGTCACCCGATTGCCCAACTCAACCTTTTCTAAAAATTGTTGAGATAAGACCTTGCGTTTGTTAGCAGGAACTCCTGCATAAATCAAGGGTAATTCCACATTCTGCAATGCATTTAACTTAGAGAGAAGAAAGAACTGCTGAAAGACAAAACCGATTTGCTTGTTGCGAACATGGGCTACCTTGTTTTCCGAAATCTGGCTGACTTCTGCATCTTCTAAGATGTACTCTCCTGCTGTCGGACGATCCAATAGACCGATGATGTTCATCAGAGTTGACTTCCCTGATCCTGACGGTCCCATGATAGCAAGAAACTCCCCCTCTTCTACTTCTAGGTCAATATCTTTTAAAACGCGTAACTCCTGGTCTCCGTTTTTGTAGCTCTTATTGATCTTGGTTAGCTTGATGAGTCGTTTCTTCATTAGCTTCTACCTCTTTTCCATCTTGTAAGCTATCGTTTGGATTGGAGATGACCTGGTCGTCTACTTTTAGACCTCCTGTTACTTCTTGGTACATGGCATCTGAATTTCCGAGAGTGACCTCAACTTTTTTAGCTTTTCCATCCGTAATTGTCCACACGAAACGCTTATCATCTTCTGACACAACTGCACCAACTGGCACAAGGATTGCCTTGCTGTTATTGACAACTTCAATATTGACAGAAAATCCTTGTTTCAATTCTCCAACTTCACTTGTAATAGCCACCTTGAATGGATACTTAGAGCTAGCTGTCCCACTTCCTGAACCCGAGAGACCTGTTGAAGCCTGACCTTTTTCAGGATAGTTTGAAATATAAGAAATTTTTCCAGTCCATACTTTATCAGGATATACTTTAGAAGTAATCTTCACTTCTTGCTCCGCCGAGATATTAGCCAAGTCATATTCTGAAAGTTCACCTGTCACTTGCAAACTACCTTGGTTGACAATGTGGACAATCGTCTGACTGGTGCTTGTATTTGATTTTGAAACAGATTTGTTTACTTCTACAACAGTCCCTACGACATTGCTTGTCACAGTTGCTTCATTCAAGGCCGATTGTGCCTTATCTACTGCTGCTTGTGCGTCAGCGTAGGCATCATTCAAATCTTGCATTTGCATATCTACCGTCCGTTGCGCATTGGCAGTTGATTTGTTATCAACTGCATCGTCACCTGTCAAATCAACCGTCTGACCATTGGTACGTAGATCCTCAATTTGACGACCCACCTTATTGCGCGCCCGGACAGCTGTATCATACGCCGCCTGCAATTCTCCTGTATCATACTGGACAAGCGGGGTGCCAACCTGTACCTGATCCCCTGGAGAAACCAATACAGCATTCAAGTCCCCTTTTGAAACATCATAATAAACATATTGTTCATCAGCAGCAGCTACTGTTCCTGACAGGAGCGTCGAAGAGGCAATGGACCCTTCTTTAACGGAGGTATAGGTAAAACTTTGAGCCTCGACTGACGGTTCTGTCTTGCCGCCTCCAAAGAGCAAGGCTCCCCCGACCAGGGCAACTGCCGCTACCCCTAAAGCAGAAAACAAAATAATTTTGCTTTTCTTTGTCTGTAACATATCTTTTCTCCTTCTATGATGAGCAATTATTGTATTATATATACAATACAACAATGCAGGCAAAAATGCAAGCACCATCTGATACTATTTTACAAAAAATACATATCCAAATTCCTTACATTTTTGTAAGATTGAAGAAGCGTAGCCGATTTTTGCAGGAAGATAAAAAAAGCGCTACAATAGAAGAGAAGTTAACATCAGAAAGGGTAAGCTATGAAAAAATTTGATATGATTGCTATCGGTGGAGGGTCCGGTGGTATTGCTAGTATGAACCGTGCCGCAGAATATGGAGCTAAGGTGGCAGTCATTGAAGAGAAATTCCTCGGTGGAACTTGTGTGAATGTCGGTTGTGTCCCCAAGAAAATTATGTGGTATGGAGCTCAGATTGCAGAAGCCTTTCATCACTACGGACCTGAGTATGGCTTTTCCGCAGATAACATCCATTTTGATTTTGAAACCCTAAAGAAAAATCGCGATGCCTACATCAAACGGTCACGCACCTCTTATCAGGCAACCTTTGAGCGAAATAAGGTTGAAGTCATCAAGGGATTTGCTCGCTTTGTTGATGCCCATACCGTAGAAGTGAACGGAGAGACCATCTATGCCGATAAAATTGTTATTGCAACAGGGGCCATACCTGTCCTACCAACTATTCCTGGAGGCGAATACGCTAGTAGCTCAGACCATGTTTTTTCCTGGGAAAAACTCCCTCAATCTGTAGCGGTTATCGGTGCTGGCTATATCGCTGTTGAAATGGCTGGTCTCCTCCATTCGCTCGGTGTTCAGACGGATCTATTTGTCCGTCGCGATCGTCCTTTACGGCGTTTTGATAACTATATCACTGATGCACTAATAGCCGAGATGGAGCGGACCAACCTTGCCCTACATCCCTATAAAATTCCCAAACAGATTCAAAAAAATACCGATGGCAGTTTGACCATCTACTTTGAAGACGGCAGCCAACACACTGCTGAAAAAATACTCTGGGCTGTCGGTCGAAGAGCTAATATTGAGCAATTAAACCTAGAAGCTATCGGATTGAAAACGACAGCCTCTGGACATATCGCAGTCAATGAATTTCAAGAAACCAACATCCCTCATATCTATGCTCTAGGTGATGTATCAGGTGAAAAAGAATTGACCCCAGTTGCGATTAAGGCTGGTCGAACTCTGGCTGAGCGCCTCTTTAATGGTAAAACCGATGCCAAGATGGATTATAGCTTCATTCCGACAGTTGTCTTTTCACATCCTGCCATCGGTACCATCGGCTATACGCAAGAAGAGGCTGAAAAAACATTTGGAGCTGACAAGATTAAGGTCTATACTTCTGCCTTTACCTCAATGTATACAGCTCTTGGAAACCATAGACAAGCTGCCAAGTTCAAACTGGTGACGACTGGACCAGCAGAAACAATCATCGGACTTCATGGCATTGGCTACGGTGTTGATGAAATCATCCAAGGATTTGCTGTCGCGATTAAAATGGGAGCTACCAAAGCCGACTTTGATGCAACCGTTGCCATTCATCCAACAGGTGCAGAAGAATTTGTTACCATGCGGTAACCCAAGATACGAGGGCGTTAAACAACTCCTAGACAAAATAGGAAATGCGACGAAGAAGTCTCTGCTTCTAGGAGCATTTATCTTTTTGTCAGTGAGTTGTAGCCCAAGTTCAATTACAAGATACAAAGGGCGTGTAAAAAGCGACTGAAAATTAGGAAACATGACGAAGAAGTGTAACTTCTAGGAATGTTTATCCCAAAGGGATTCTCATCTGTAATTGGCTAAAGCCAAAACAGCTGCCTATCCACTAAAGGGATTCTCATCTGTAATCGGCTAAAGCCGAAACAGCTGCCTATCTTTTTTCCGAGGTTTTAGGCTGAACTCAATTACACAAGATGTGAGGACGTTAAGAAAATGTAAAGAAAAATAGGGAATCGGAGTAGATGACTCAGACAACAGCTAACCTCGCTCTTTCGTTTTTAGGCTCAGGCTTCTATGGTCACTTTCTTGTTTTTCGGTGACCAGTTGAAACAGTTCACCGAACTGTTTCAATCTCATCTGTAAGCAGCTAAAGCCGAAACAGCTGCCTATCTTTTTTCCGAGGTTTTAGGCTGAACTCAATTACACAAGATGTGAGGACGTTAAGAAAATGTAAAGAAAAATAGGGATTTGGGCAGGTGACTCCGACAACAGCTAACCTCGCTCTTTCGTTTTTAGGCCCAGGCTTCTGTAGTCACTTTCTTGTTTTTCGGTGACCAGTTGAAACAGTTCACCGAACTGTTTCAATCTCATCTGTAATTGGCTAAAGCCGAAACAGCTGCCTATCCCCTAAAGGGATGCTCATCTGTAATCAGCTAAAGCTGAAACAGCTGCCTATCCACTAAAGGGATTCTCATCTGTAATCGGCTAAAGCCGAAACAGCTGCCTATCTTTTTTCCGAGGTTTTAGGCTGAACTCAATTACACAAGATGTGAGGACGTTAAAAGGTCTAAGTGAAAATAGGAAATTTGCCTAGCCCCCCAGTGGAGGTTTTCAGCCTATTCCCTAAAGGTAGCCGTAGTCACAAGCCATATTGGAATCTGGTAAGATTAGACTTCCCCAGATTCTACTTTAATGTTGGAGAATATACCACAATAAGTCTCAGAAGCTGTGACAGCCGATGGAATAGCATTGACTTTCTAAGGTATTCTCATTATAATTTTGTTAACCATAAAAAATAAAAAGGATAACAAATGACGCGCACATCGACGATATCTCTTGTTTCTATTGCCATCGGAACTGCCTTAATTGCAGCTCTTTCACAGCTCAGTCTATCTATTGGTCCCGTTCCATTTACCTTGCAAACCTTGGCCATCGGTTTAGTTGCTAGCCTCTACAAGCCCAAAGATGCTATTGCGAGCGTAGCTCTATACCTCATTCTAGGAGGCATTGGCTTACCTGTTTTTGCAGGTTTTTCTGGTAGCTTAGCCACTCTCACAGGTCCTACCTCTGGCTTCCTTTGGGGATTTCTACTGTATGCAGCCCTCACATCCAAAACTACCCAAGCAGGGTCTAGACCTATACGGGTCTTTCTCGCTTGTCTGTTAGGTAGTACAGCTTGTTCTTTACTAGGATTTTTTACCTTTACAGTCATCACTGGTGCGAGTGTGGGCGCTGCCTTTGGATGGACAGTTCTACCATTCATCCTCCCCGATCTAGCCAAAATTGCACTCGTCACACTTTGCCACCATCTATTGCAACCGATCACAAAAAAAGAGGCCTATTTTCAGTAGGCTTCTTGCATTTATTTATTAGAAAAGGCATCTAGTAGGACTTGAAATTCTTCATTAGATAAGGTAATGCCCTTTCCCATCTTACTGTGGTCAGGACTCCAAGTCCGAATATCGTACTTGGCAGGAGCCCCATTGAAACTCACCCGATTCAATTCCTTGGTCCATCCTTTCTCGCTTTCAGATAAAACGAGTAGCTTTTCTTCGATTTCAAATGTAAATTCTGCCATCTTTTCCTCCTCAATACTCTATTCGCAAAACTATTGTAAAATGTATAAAAACTTGTCTTTTTTTCTAAATTCCGATATGATAATGGTATCAGTCTCTGGAGCAGTTTACCATGAAAAAGTTTCTATCTTTCCTCTTTTATCAGCTCAATATCTTTTTGGGAAATCACCAAGTCCATCATGATACAAAAGAGCTGGAGAACTTCCCTTATCTTGATAAGATTCAACTAGCCCTCTATAAAAAGGCAGCTGTCCATATCATCTATGCCAACAAGAGTTTTACGGGCGAGATTATCGACTTTGCCCCTGACAAAAACCGAATAATTGTCAAAAACTTTAGCCGAAACATCACGACTATCATCACTCTAGATGCTATTCAGCGAGTCTCCCTCGTACCAGATAGCATTCGTCAATCTCAAAAACAATAAGTCAATGCCTAATGAACACACATTAGGCATTTTTTTATACTCCTTGATAAGATAGTACATACAGCACCAAGTACGTATACTCTTTAAAAATCAAAAGAATAGGTCGTCAAGAGTTTCGGAAAATTGAACACAGCAAATTTCCTATTTCCCAGCTTAGGCTTCTGTGGTCACTTTCTTGTTTCAACTGGTTAATCCTCGCCCTCCTACTTCTTAGCTCGCTTCAACAGTCTAAGGATAGACTGTTGAAGGTTGGAAATAAAACGAGTATTACTCATCAAACGTCCTCACATCTTAATTGAACACGGGCTAAAAGCTCGGAAAAAAGATAGGCTTTCTTGTGTTCATCGAACACTGCGGCATCCTCCTATTTTTCAGTCGCTTTTTATACGCCCTTTGTATCTTGTAATTGAACTCGAGCTACAACTCACTGAAAAAAAGACCAATCTCATTGGTTGCAAGACAACCTGCTTCGATTGTCTATTTTTTCTAGGAGTTGTTTAACGCTCTTGTATCTTTGTTACGCACGGATGGTGACCGATTTTCCATCTTCCTGATAGAGGTTAATCAGTCCTGATTTGCAGGCGCGTACCATATCTCCTGGATAGACTTCCTGCGGTAGACGAATCGTAAGGAGTTCCATTGGGCGATTGGCGCGTTCGATAGGATTTCCATCTGAGTCACGCAAGTCAGTAATAGTGGTTTCAAAATGACGGAACCCTGGTCCGTAAAACTCGACCTCATCCCCCTCATTGATAACGTTACGCTGACGAATCGTTGCCGTCATCGTCTCCTTATCAAAGGCGACAACTTCTGCAATAAACTTATACTCTGGAATTTTGCGACGAGCTCCGAATAGTTGCTCGTTTTCCGTCGGTGGCTTGTAGTAGAATCCTGTCGCTAATTCACGCTGAGCAACCTTCCATAGCTCATCTATCAAGTCTTGCTTAATCGCTTCAAATTTCTCTGGACTTTCTAAGTAGGCATCGACTGCTGCTTTATAACAGTTGGTCACAGTAGACACATAGTGAACAGACTTCATCCGCCCCTCAATTTTCAAACTGTCAACACCATTTTCAATCATATCTGGGATATGCTCAATCATGCACATATCCACCGCTGACATCGAAAATTCTTCTGGCACCTGTCCCTTGATACTTCTACGTTCTTCTCCAAACGGTAGGTCATAAAGATTATATTTCCAGCGACAGGATTGAGAACAGCCCCCACGATTGGCATCGCGATTACTCATATGATTGGACAGTACGCAACGACCGGAATAAGAAATGCACATAGCCCCGTGAACAAAAGCCTCAATCTCAACGCTGGTGCGCTTGCGAATCTCAGCCAATTCTTCCATGGTTACTTCACGTGCCAAAACAACCCGTGTTAAGCCCAGTTCTTTCCAAAACTCAAAGGTCTCATAATTGGTAGAAGAGGCCTGCGTAGATAGGTGGATTTCAAGCCCTGGAGCCTCTGTCGCACAAATCATAATTAAGGCTGGATCTGAGACAATAACAGCATCAAGCCCCATATCTCTCAATTCGCGAAACCATGCCCCCGCTCCCACTTCATTGCCCTCGTGGGTAACCATGTTGGCTGCCACATAGACCTTGGCGCCACGTTCATGAGCATAGTCAATGCCTTCTTTCATCTCTTCCATGGAGAAATTTCCAGCTCGACTGCGCAAGCCATAAGCCTGACCCCCAACAAATACAGCATCTGCCCCATAATCAATGGCTACTTTTAATTTTTCCAAAGTTCCAGCAGGCGACAAGACCTCTGGACGTTTTATTGTTCTTTCTGTCATCTTCTATCCTATTTTACCTTATCCCTATCGTATTCATAGAAACCTGTATCCAGCCCTCGCTCTTTTGGGTGCCATTTGCGAACCTGTTCATCCAGCAAGACGGCTCGATCATAGGTCAATTCTCCAGCTTCTGCCAAACCCCTTGCCTCAACAAAGAGTTTAACAATTTCTACAAAATTATCACCTGGACAGTAAATTCCATCTAATTTCCAATGCAGGTAGTCATGCTCGATTAACTCATTTAATTTCATCATCATATCAATATCATTATTGATGAAAATATGAGTCCCATGCTTGTCCTCGTAAATGGAATAGTGGCTCTCGGGATCACTCGGCTCGGCCAAAAACAGTCCACGCTGTCGCGATAGATCTGTCTCATCTGCCTTTGTAAAGTGATAGTAATTCTGCAACAGCGTCCGCTTAGAATGGTGAATAACAGACGCACCATAAACTAATATTTCCGCTGGAATTTCAAGATTTTTGGCAATATCAAAGAGTTCTTCTGCTGGAATTTCTCTCGCCAGCACTGCACCGACAGCACCATGATCCTTCCAGAAATTGATCTGGCGACTAGACGTGACAAAAACAGATGTGTCATAGATGAGCTTAAAATGGTAGCCATCGCGCTTATTGATATAGAAGACTCCCGTATCTCCCACCACCAAATAATCCACCTGAATTTCTTTCATCAATTCCATGAAAGGCTGAATAGTATCCATCATGTCTTGATGCATGAGGGCATTGGCCGCAACCGTTAATTCCTTTCCAGCCTCGTGCGTCAAGCGAGCAATCTCCCTCAACTCATCATAGGTAAAGGAGTGCGGAAGCCGCAAGGCATAGTTCTCTTCTCCTACGTAAATCCTGTCTACTCCTGCTTCTAATAGCTGTTTGACTTGTTCAATACTTTCAGCAGTCGCTGTAATAACAATTTTTTCCATAAAATTTATTATATCACAATCTGCGACATTCTTCACCCTTTCCCTTGATTTTAAGATTCAAACTTTTCTCATTTTTTTGTAATGAAAATGTAATAATTCTGTTACAGAAAGCTAGCATTGTTATGATAATCTTAATAGGCACAAAGGAGACGATATGGCACTTAGACAATATCGGCCTGACGACAACCAGTATGACGAATCTATCCCGAAAGAGAAACAACAGGCCACCTATCACGCATATCACGCAAGGAATCAAAACGAGGAACGAATCAAAGAATTATTCTTCTTTTTGAATATTGCTATTTTTAGTATCATTACTGTGATTGCTGCTTACTGCTACCTTTCAAATCATATCCCTGTCTTTTTAGCTTTCATTTTGGCAATCGCAACAGGACTAATCGGTTTGAAATTGGTACGATTTTTCATAAAGGGAAAACTATCTAAAAGAAAACATTGAGCCGAGAAAAAATAAACTCGGCTCTATTTTTGTCCATAGCAAAAAATCCGCCGTTGCGGATTTTTTATTGTTCTTCTAACTCTGGCAGGTTAATTTCAATATCTTCTGTTGTGACAGAAACTTCTTCTACGATGTCATTCGTTGAAGGAAGGGTCCTAGTCTTTTCTTTGATAGATTCAAGCAAATCTCCCGTCGTTACGTTTTGTTCCGCAATCTTTTCCTTGATTTGCTCAAATTTTTCAAGAGACTGTGACTTTACAAATTGCGCTTTCTCTTTTCCAGATTGTAGGAAATGATCCACTGTCAACTCACCAGATGCCAGTTGATCTTTGACCGTTTCGTATCTGCCAACCGCTTGTTGACCTAAATCCTGTACCCTTTGGATTAGTTCAGCATTGATTTCTTCATGATTTCCCTTGTAATCGTTAGCAAAGTTCACCACCCTTTGCTTGACTGCTCGACCAGTCTTGGTGGCAAGGAAGGCAGCCGCAGCGGCTCCACCTGCTGCACCTAATAAAATACTGGTGAAAATACTAGACTTTTTAACCATGTTTTTCTCCTTTCTTTCCTAAAATAGAAGATAGTTTACTAACAACAGCTAGGGCACCACCAACTTTAACGGTCCGTTGACCTGCTGTACGCGCTCTAACTGTCAAATCGCGAGCAGAGCTATTGAGATCAGATACTGATTCTGATAAATCGGCTACTGCTACAAATAATGGGTCCAATGTAGCAACCTTGCCATTTACATCTTCGACAAGGACATTTGTCTTGGCTAACAGTTCATTCGTTTGGTAAAGTGTCACATTGACGTCGCTCGTCAAAACAGCCAAACTCTGCTGTGCTTCATCTACCACATTGGATAGTTTCTTCAGCAAGAGAATAATGTAAACTGCAACAGCAGCAAGGGCTACTGCAATAATAAAAACAGATACTTCAATCAACATAAAAATCTCCTTTTCTTATACAGTCTTTTAGTTTGCTTTTAGTACTAGGCAACGAGCTGCAGGCTGCTTCAACAGTCTAATGACTGTTGAAGGTTGGAAATCATACTGATGATAGTCAGTAACAATCGTAGAGTACGGCAAAGCGAGTTCCAATAATCTGGGAGAGTGAAACAGTTCGGTGAACTGTTTCAGCCTGAGCCTAGAAATTTGAGAGCGAAGTGGCAAGGTTGGAAATAGGGAAACGGAGTTTCTAACGACCACTTTTTTAATGAAAGGTGGTAGGCTGAAAACCTCCACTGGAGCTTTTCACTCGTCGAAGTAATAAAAGAGACGCAGCTGTTTCAGATTTAGTCAATTACAGCTGTGGCTACCTTTAGGTATAAACTAAATGACTATACTACATGAACATCAACAACCAAACTAGGAAGCGACCTTTGTATCTTGATAGTAAGGTAGGTCTTTCCTACGTCGGTATATTCCTAGGGCAAGGGCAAGAACCACCAGCAGGGCAGAGAACCACTGGGAAACGCGTAAACCGAAGAGCATTAGGCTATCTGTCCGCATCCCCTCAATGACAAAGCGACCAGCTCCATACCAGACAAGGTAAAAGAGCGTAATCTCCCCTTGCTTGAGTAGCCTTTTGCGTCTACGTAGTACACAAATGAGGACAAAGCCAAGCAAGTTCCACAAGGACTCATATAAAAATGTTGGTGTCCGGTAGCTTCCATCAATATACATTTGCTTGCGGATAAAGGCTGGCAGGTAGTCGAGGTGGGCAACACTGGCTCCGTAGGCTTCCTGGTTGAAAAAATTTCCCCAACGCCCAATCGCTTGGGCAATCATGACAGACGGAGCTGCGACATCTAGAAAATCCCACGGATCAATAAAGCGGTGACGGGTAAAGGCGAGCAGGACGACAAAGCCCATCAAGAGACCACCATAGATAGCAATCCCCCCTTCCCAGATGGCAAAAATAGACAGGAGATTGTCCTTGTAAAGATCCCAGGAAAAAACGACGTAATATATTCTTGCTCCGAGAATGGCAAGGGGAAAGGCAAGCAAAATGAAATCGAAAATATCATCCGCTAAAATTTTTTTCCGCGGAGCTTCTTTTGAAGCTAGAAAAACTGCCAAGATTAAACCTGTAATGATACACAAGGCATACCAGCGAATGTCAAGAGGCCCTAATTTTACAGCAACTGGATCAATCATAGGCTACTCCTTGTTACTTTCAATCAATCTACCGAGGCGCTTCTCAAATTCCTTGGTTGCGTCAAAGCCCATTTGCTTTGAGCGGTAGTTCATCGCTGCTGCTTCAATCACGACAGAGATATTACGCCCTGTTTTTACTGGTATCCGAATCTGTGGAATAGTGATTCCCGCAATTTCAATAGCATCACCACTATTTCCCAAGCGATCAAAGACCTTGCCTGTTTCATAGTTTTCAAGATAGATGGCAAGCTGCACTTCTGATGATTCTTTCACAGCACTTGCCCCATATAGACTCATGATATCAATGATTCCTACACCACGAATTTCAAGCAAGTGTCGTAAAATTTCAGCAGGCTCTCCCCAGAGGGTTACATCATCTTTGGCATAGACGTCCACACGGTCATCCGCAACGATTCGATGACCGCGTTTGACCAACTCAAGACCTGTCTCACTCTTACCGATTCCTGAATCCCCCTGGATCAACACTCCCATCCCATAGATATCCATGAGTACCCCATGAACACTGGTACGTTGCGCTAAACGTGAGTCCAAATAAGAGGACAATTCCCCCGCCAAGCGGCTCGTTGCAGTCTGACTTTGGAAAACAGCAATTCCTTTTTCCTCAGCTGCCTGAAGCATCTCCTCAGGGACTTCCAAACCACGTGCCACAATCACTACTGGTGTTTCTGGTTGAAACATTCTCCGCAAGACCTGATAACGATTGTGCGATGTCATCGCCATTAAATAAGACCATTCCTTCATTCCCATCAGCTGGATCCGCTCTGGAGCGTAGTAGTCAAAATAGCCCGTCATCTCAAGCCCTGGACGTGTAATGTCCGATGTCGTAATCTCTTTTTCGAGCAATGCTTCTGTACTGTAGGCAATGTCTACACGTACATTGTCGATCAACTCTTTGACAAAAACTCCCATGTCATACCTTCTATTTACAGCATCGGTCGTTTCCGATACGATAAACCCTCTCATTTCTTTACAAACTATTATACCACAAGATAGGAGGAGAATACAAAAAAGGAAGCAGTGAGTGAACTTCAAAGAATCCACTCCTACTTCTCTACCACTTATGTTTGTGAATCTTCTCTGCATCTTTTACCTTGCGAGGGCCTGTTCCGTAACGTTCTGCATAAACATCTTCTTTAAAAGGAAGTAGGATGGTAGCTAGGATATAGCCTGCAATCGCAAGTAAACCTAGACGCCCCAACAAACAGATGACGACAAAGATAAGCCGTGTCGTAGTCAAATCCCAGTGAAAGCGATTGGCTAACCCAGCCAATACACCGGAGATGAGTTTATTGTTTTTCTGCTTATAAAATCCGAATGGCATGTTGCACTCCTTTCACGATAATCTGACTCGTCACTGTTTTTATATGAAGCCGAAGGAGCTTATCCCCTTTCTTTTCACAATAATAAGGACTGGGCTTTTTTTTCTTATTGACTACAAGCTGACCTGTCGAACTCTCAACCTTACCCCGCAAGCCCTGATGCTTAGGAACTTGCAGATAGATCGGCGCTTCGACGAGTTGCAAGAAGAGGTGCTGAGACATCTGATCCATCGCTGTAATACGGATATCCTGTTGTTTTTTATCCGTCGCACTATGGATAGAGACATCTTCAAACGGAAGATAATCTAATCTCGCATCTGCTCTTCCCAACTCTAAATTTAAAATCGACATCCACTGATTTGGCAAGGAAACCGTCAGATGGCAGGGGAGGTTTGAAGCAAAGTGCAACCCTCGATTTTCAACATAAATCTGAGGTAAAAAGGTTTGATGGGTCTGCTGAGGGTAGACTAGATGAATCTGAACCTGCTCCGATTTGCTTTTCACAAAGACAATTTTTCCCTTTGATACGCTAATAAAGAGAGATTCAATATCCGAAAAAGCATAGTCTTGCTTCAACTTGGACGAAGAAAAAATTTTCAAACTTGGAAGCGTAAAACTCAGACGGGGCTTTTCCTCCTCAACTAAAAAATCTGGCTCCTCGTCAAACTCCAAAAAGCAGGCACGTGCTTCGTCTTTTGTCAAAACACCTTTTTCATATAATTCGATCAGTCGTTTTTGTGCTTCTCGTGCCATCTTCTCACCTCGATTCTCCTTTATTATACCATAGACAAGGCAAAAGAAATCAGCCCGAGGACTGATTTCTTTTCTCGACGAACAGCAGCGGCCCGCGGCACTTGCCACAGCCATATTTTGCTGTATTTATACGCCGCTTCCGCGGATAGACATGGGCGCATTGTTGGCATTGATAGAGATAAACATTCGTCTCAAATGCCGAAAGGGCAGGTGCATATCGTACCCCATCTACTGCCTCTAGCAATTCCTTAAAATCCCTATCCCTGTGGCGGTATCCCTTTTTCTCAAAATAGAGATGATAATGGCAGAGTTCGTGGCGGACAATCTTGCGAAACAAAAGAGGGGCTGCTTCATAGTAACGCGGATTAAAATCCAAGTGACCATCCTTTGGAAAGAAACACCCACCTGTCGTTTTCAAACGGCGATTCCAGTAAGCCTGATGGCGAAATTCTTTTCCGAAATCTTCACGTGAGACCCGCCGAACATAGTCAGTTAGATTCATGAGGAGGCACCAAACTGAGATTGACTTTTTCTCTAATAGCATCTAGCTTATGGACCCAAACGGTTACCAAATCACCGACCGAAACCACTTGGCTAGGGTGCTTAATGAAGGTTTTACTCATATTAGAAATGTGAATCAAGCCGTCCTCGTGGATTCCAATGTCAACAAAAGCACCGAAATCAACCACATTACGGACCACACCCTCTAATTTCTGACCAACTTCCAAATCCTTGAAGTCAAGAATATCCTGACGAAGAACAGGTGCTGCAAAATCATCTCGTAAATCCCTTCCCGGTTTGAGTAGATCAGCGATAATATCTTTCAAGGTTTCCTTACCAAGACCAAGTCTAGCAGCCATTTCTTCTAACGGAACAGCCTTTAATTTTTCCTGAGCGACTTCATCTATCTGCTCAATTCCTAGCAAATCGAACAGTTTTTGAACAGCTGGATAGGACTCTGGGTGAACCCCCGTATTGTCCAAAAAATTGCTAGCCTCTGGAATCCGTAAGAAACCAGCAGCTTGCTCGAAAGCCTTGTCTCCCAGACGCGGAACCTTCTTTAATTCTGCTCGCGAAGTCAAGGCGCCGTGCTCCTCTCGATATGTGACAATATTTTCCGAAATGGTCTTATTGAGTCCAGCTACATGGGCAAGGAGGGCGGAGCTTGCTGTATTGATATTGACTCCGACTTGGTTGACCACTGTATCAACCACAAAATTTAGGCTTTCTGTTAATTTCTTCTGGTTGACATCATGCTGATACTGGCCAACTCCGATTGATTTTGGATCAATTTTTACCAACTCTGCCAGCGGATCTTGTAGGCGACGGGCAATAGAGATAGCCGAACGCTTCTCTACTGTCAAGTCTGGGAATTCATGCCGAGCCAACTCAGAAGCTGAGTAGACAGACGCACCACTTTCATTAACAATGACATAGCGAACAGTCGGAAATGCCTGTAAGACTTCTGCTACAAAACTCTCTGATTCTCGGCTAGCTGTCCCGTTTCCAATAGCAATGATTTCAATGCCATATTGACCAATCAAGCTGGCAAGTTCTTCTTTCGCTTGAGCAATCTGGGTCTGAGAGGCTGGTTTGACAGGATGGATTACCTGGGTCGCCAACAGTTTTCCGGTCTGATCCACGACCGCTAGCTTGGCCCCCGTCCGGAAAGCTGGGTCAAATCCCAAGACCATCTTCCCTTTTAATGGTGGTACTAACAGGAGGTTGCGCAGATTATCTGAGAAGAGAGAAATGGCCCCTTCTTCAGCTGACTCTGTCAATTCTGTCCGAATCCGCCGCTCCATTGCTGGCAAGATTTTCTTCTTGACTGCTTGGCTAATAGCTTCTGTAATATAGGTATTTTTCTGCGGGAAACGGACTTCAAAAAAACGTAGTATTTTTTCTAGATGATGCTCAAAGGAGACTTTCAAGGCCCCTACTTTTTCTCCACGGTTGAGGGCTAATGTCCGGTATCCCTGCATATTGGCTACTTTTTCAGAAAAGTCGTAGTAAATCTGAAAGACTTGCTTTTCATCAGCTTCTTGATCCTTCAACTGCGAATGAAGGATAGAATAGTGTAGAACCTCGTGATAGGTCCAGGCCCGCAATTTCACATCTTCCGAAATTGCCTCAATCAAAATATCCACTGCACCAGCTAAACAAGCGCTTGCCGTTTCAAAACCTTCACAGATGAAAGAGGTCGCCTCTTTTTCTAAGTCTGCGACATTTTGCAAAATGAGCCGAGCCAAAGGAAAGAGACCCGCCTCCCGTGCAATGGTCGCCTTGGTGCGACGTTTTTCCTTATAAGGCAGGTATAGCTCTTCTACATCTGCCAATTTTTCAGCTCCTTCAATCGCCTGGCGCAGCGAATCGGTCAATTTTCCCTGCTCCTCGATCTTGGCTAAGACGCTTGCCTTGCGCTCTGCCAGAGCCGTTAGGGACTTGTCCAAATCAATAATAGACTTGATGACAACTTCATCCAAATTTCCCGTCATTTCCTTACGGTACCGAGCGATAAAGGGGATAGTATTGCCTTCTGCTGTCAGGGTCAAGACACTCTCAATCTGCTTTAAACGAACACCCAAGTCCTGGGCAATTTTCACATATTTTTCTTCCATAGCCCTTATTATAGCACACACAAATAAAATAATAAAATCAGAAATTATCAAATCAGCTCAAACCTTATCATTTTACACTTTCCCCCAATCACTCTACCTACCGTTCTTTATCAATTAACCTCACACATTATCACATTTTATCTGATTTTTGGTACTTTTTTGGTATCTCCATATTTTCGAGCTTACCCTTCAAATCTTCTCTCATTGTATCCGTCACATGAGTATAAATTTCTAAGGTAGTCTTTTCATCTCCATGACCTACACGCTCCATTATCAACTTTAAAGGGACATTCAATTCTGCCAATAAACTGATATGAGAATGTCGCAAGGCATGAGTTGTGAGATTAAACACTTCCCCTTTCTGAATACCTGATTTAGAAAAATGTGTACGCAAATAAGTATTAAAAGACATTGGTTTAAGTGGTAATAATTCTATGATTGCTTTCTTTAAGTTTGCCCAAGCAGTTTCAATTGGATTTAATTCCGGTGAATAAGGAGGTAAGGGCAGAAAGAAGTGGTGATGTTCAATACAAAGCTCATCTAGTTGTTTCTTGGGGTGAAAAGTCGCATTATCCATCACAATAACATGAGTTTCAGATAAGGAGGGTAACAGCTCCACTTCATAAAAAAGTCACTTGTCATACTTTCTTTGTAAATCATCGGAGCTACAAATTGATGTCCAATTTGACCAGCTACAACTGAAATACGCTCAAACCTTCTTCCACTAATCTTCTCCAGAACCTTATGTCCCCTAGGAGCTCTCGCTCGTGGGCGTGTTAAATAAGTGTCAATGCCGGTTTCATCAATGTAGATGATTGGATAGCCGGATAGGTGTTGGAGAATGGTTGAGAACTGCTGGACTTTTCCTGCGTCCTGCTCTTTATAAGTTGTTGTCTTTTTTTAAAGTTACTTTGAGTTTCTTTAAAGCAGCCCAAACAGACTGCGGTGTGCAATCAAACTGTTCAGCTATTTCACGGAGAAAGGCATCTGGATGTGCTGAGACAAACTTCTGAAGTTGATCCAGTGGCAATTTTCTAGGACGTGGGGAACGCTTTTTAACCGCCAAAGTCCCGTGATGTTTTAACTGTTGTTCCCATAAATAGAGAGTGTTTACGCTAATATCAAAGAGCTGACAAGCTTCTTTACGAGTATGACCTTCGTCTTGAACAAACGAAATCACTCGTTTTCTAAAATCTAAATCATATGCCATAACTTTAGTATACCATAATTACTGTTTTAAAACTGATTGACTATACTATTTCAATCATATTTTATTTCTCCAACAACACAAAAAGCTAACAACCTTTTGCATTGTTAGCTCTTATATACTATTTCTTTGGCAAGCGTTGCTCATAATGAGACCAAGCAGACCAAATTTTTACAATTTTCCGTGACTTATCAATCGTATAAACAACCCTATGCTGAATATTTACTCTCATGGAGTAAATCTCCTTATTTTTAGGAGACAGCTTTTCCATTCTACGAACTCGACTATAGGGATTTTCTTTCAAAATAGAAACAATCTCATTAAAATCACCCATCAAACCTGCTTTTTCTAATTTTGGAATATCTTCCTTTTTAACGAGCTTGTGAGGGATTACTAACCATTCACTCATAGAGCGTCCTCAATTAAGAAGTCTTCTTCCGTTTCCTCTTCCATTCGTTCAAGAACAGTTGACAAAACTCCTGTATTTTCTAAATAATGTAACTCTTTCATAGCTCGATAATCAGCCAGGGATAAAACAACAATACCTGCACCCTCATCTCCTACTGAAATTTCAAGCTCTTCATGATTTTCTATGACTGCTTTTGACAAGTTATAAATATCTTTCCTGAATGATGTTAAGTTCATTGTCAGTACCTCCTACTTGTCTTTATTATAACGTACTTCAATACGTACGTCAATAATTTGTAGTTTGAAAGACTACTATTTACCGAAATACATAGTAATTGTTAGTTGAAAAGAAATCCTTACTATTCAGACGACAATCACGACCGTAAGATTCAAAGTCAAAATAGTTTTCTAATTCTGCTGGGATTTTTATTGTTTCAAAACACTCTACCAGCGCAACACCAAATTCTTCATCGTTAGAGGCTTCTACAATCGTCCAATCTTCCAAATCGAACTCACTAATAAATCCTCGAATACCTCCATAGATTGATAGCCAGCGTTCTAGGCATTTCTCATATAGTGCAGGTATTTCTTCTAGCTTTTCTGCCAACTGCTGAATTTCTTGCAGACTCGTCTGTTCTGATATTCCAGCCAAGTTTGAATCAACGACTATCATTTCATCACCATCACGATAGTTTAAGTGCTGTTTTACCTATTCTAAATTAGTAGGAAACTCAAACCAACTCCAGTCGCCTATGCGTAAATTTTGTAACGCTACACTTAAAATCATCATTCACCTCTCTTAAAACGATAAAAATTTTCCGCATATCCATTATATGCAATCGGATCATCTGACAATTCATACGCTGTTGTTGAATCAATAAAACCGCTATACCACGGATATTGAAAAGAAAAAAGAAGCAAACAAAGAATACTCTTGCAATGGCAGATGGCTTCACCTCTAATTTTTATATATAACGATAAATGCTACAAAATACAAGAAAAACAAAATAGACAGAAAATACAGAAAAATCAAAAAATATTGACAATCTTTATTTTTTTTGTTATTATAAAATAGTTATAACATAAATGAGCGCTAATTCTATCGGAAAGGTGGTGGAGTAAATGATTGGTCCAATTCAAAATTAATAAGCCTAGTTGTAAAACAAACTTTGAAATCTATTCAAGCAAGAGTTTGAATAGATTTTTTATACATCATTCTTTTTGGCAAATAAAGGTACTAGGAGGATTAAGATAGTATGAAATATAAAACTAGTTTTACTACAGTAATGATGGAATCTCCAAGTAAAATTATTGGAGTAGGAAGTAGACAATATTTTGTTGATGATGTAGAATATGATTCTTCCTTATCCATCCTACATTTTTTAACCAAGCCCAGAGATATTGAGGAAATAAAGAGCTATTTGATTGGAAATAATTTAGATTTTGCTTTATTTCAAAAATTATTGGAGCATAAATTAGTCACATCTATTGAGGAACTTTTTCAAAAGGAGGATACTGAAGAATTTAAAAATGCTCTCTATTTAAATTTACTATTGGATAATCCAATTGATGTTTTGAACAGATTTAAACATACAACATTTGTAGTTATTGGCTGTGGTAGTATTGGTAATTTTATAAGTTATGCCTTATCAGTTTACTTCCCCAAGAAGATAATACTTATAGATGGAGATAGAATTGAGAGAAGTAATTTAAATCGCCAAATTCTTTTTTCTAAAGAGGATATAGGTTGCTATAAATCAGAAGTGATTGCACGAGAATTAAAGAAAAAAAATAGCCAATCAGATATACAGATAGTGACAGACTATGTGACAGCTGAAAATATCTCAACCATTCTTCAAGGGCTAGATTCTAATTCAACTTTCGGTATCATTTCCGGTGATGACCAAGTAGCAGTAAGAATATCATCTGAAAAATTTGTTGAAAAACAAATACCTTTTTTGAATGTAGGGTATCTAAACGACATTTCCGTCATTGGACCTTTTGTCATACCTAGAAATTCTGCTTGTCCTTTTTGTAATCATTCATTAGTAGCAACAATGGATTCTCAGAGTCATGTCAGTGAAATCATAAATGCAGAATATTCATCTCCTTCAAGTTTTACAAATAGTACGTTAGCTACTAGTTTAGCAATGTCTGATATTGTCCAATTCTTCTCTGGAAATTTACAAAAAGTCAAATCTTTGAATGCACGAGTCGGAATCAACAGTGATACTTTTGAAAAATATACCTTAGAGAATAGACAAGATCCAAATTGTTCGGTTTGTGGGGTGAAAAATGAAGGGCATTAATCTTCGTAAAAATATCCATATCTATTTTCTTTCAAGTATCTTAGTAACTATTTCCTATAGTCTACCCCATTCCATATTAACCGTACTGTTCATTGCAAAAGGAATCTCTCTATCACAAATTTTAATGATTCAATCAGCATATAGTTTGGCGGTGATGTTATTTGAATTTCCTAGCGGTGTGACAGCAGATATATTCTCTAAAAAAGATATGTATCTTATTTCAAAATCATTGCTCATCATACTGTATATCATTATCATCTATTCAAATAGCTTTTGGCTGCTGTATCTTGCTTGGTTCATCTATGGCATAGCTACCGCATTCGATAGTGGAACTATTGACGCAGACTTAGTCAATCAAATTAAAGAATCTAAAAATATTGAGTTAAGTAGCTTTATCGCTACAGATAGCCGACTGTCTATTCTTTCTCTATTGATAGGAAGTACAACAGGGAGTATTTTCTATCTATATTTTGGCACTGGAATATATTTCCTTAGTATTCTATTCTGTATGTTGGCCATCATCATTACGTTCTTCTTCTTCCAAGAGTCTACTATCCAAAAGGAAGTAAAAAATCCTAGAATTAACGACTTTAAAAAACATATTCTCAAGGGATTCAAAGAATTAAAAAATAGTAATATGATGCGTTTTGTAATAATATTAGAATTTTTAACTCAAATTTTTTTTCAAACACATTTCCAACTATGGCAGGCATTTCTTATTGAAAAAGACATTCCCTCTACTCTTTTTTCTCTATTCTATATTCTCTTTCAAGTAGTTGCTTTGATTTCATACTCCATTGATTCACACAAAATAACAGCACTCGCTAAATTTAAATTATACAGTATTCCTTTAGGTTTCCTACCGCTGGTTTTCCTATCCAACAAACCATACATATATATACCCGTCTATATTTTGTACGTCTTTTTATTCTATATTATTCAATTTATTTTAAAAAAATATTACACACAAATCGTTTCAAAAGATACTATATCATCATTAATATCTTTTAAAGCAACCATTAGCCGCCTTGGTAGCATGATAACCTTATTTCTTTTGAGTATTTTTGCTAACTTTATACCAGCCAGCTCCTTAATCATTTCTAGTTTCATTTTTACATTCTTCTCTTTAACTTTGGGGATTGCTATTTTTATGAAGAAATATAACTCCTATACCAACTAAAACTACCTATTATTTAGAATGATTAAGGAATGTGATACCATTTAGCCAAGTAGTCTCTCTCCCCAACATCATCTCCAATGAAATAAAAAACATCATCTGAATCAGTGACAAGAAAGAGTACACTCGTTCAGATGATGTTAAATGATAGTATCTGCTACAGCAATAGTGAGTCATTGCTTCAACAACCTACTATACCAACTTTATTTTGTAAAATCAATCCTCTGTGCTAAGCGATCAATCACTAGAGAACCAACAAATAGGGAAGCAAATTCTCCCATAGCCGTGGTAAACCAAGTCGCTAAAAATGGACTTTGGTACAAAACATATAATTCGAGGGCGATGGTACACATGGTCATTGCAAAGAAGAGCGAAAAGTATAAAAATGCCTTGTTTACAAGCCCTTTCCATAGATACTCATCCTGGTATTTTTTAAAGAAATAGACCCCTAGAGCTACAAATACGAGGGTGGAGCCTCCACCAACAAATACATCAACAACTCCAAAGCCAATGAGATTAGATAACATGCAGCCGATGGTAACAGCTACTAGATATTTACGATGATAGAAAGCTAGAAAATTGAGCATTTCTGATAAGCGAAATTGGTAGGCACCGTAAGAAATCGCATTGAGCGGCGGTGTCACTGTCAATACCACATAAAGAGCGGCGACCAAGGCGATATGTGCCATGTCGCGGACTGTCCATTTTGTTTGTTCCATATCATTCTCCTTTGGCGGATAAACCGCGTGTAATATGCTTGGCTAAAGGAAGGAAGCGCCAAGGGTTGTATAAGATACGAGGACGTTTGACACGAGCTCCACTCGTTTTATTTCCAACCTTCAACAGTCTTTTCCTAGACTGTTGAAGCGAGCAAAGCAAAAATGGGATTGAAACAGTTCGGGGAACTGTTTCAACGGTCACCTAGAAATAAGAAAGTGAGCCTAGAAGTTCGGTGAACTGTTTCAACGGTCACCTAGAAAGAAGAAAGTGACCAGAGAAGCCCGAGCTGGGAAATAAGAAATTTTCCGAGTGAAAACATCAGGTAGAGGTTTTCAGCTTATATCTTAAAGGTTACTGAGAGTTTGCCAAGGCAAACTTCTATTTCCCGACTTCAAAGGTATACCATACCTTTGAAGCTAGGAAAAACTATCCCAAAGGGATTCTTATCTGTAATCGGCTAAAGCTGAAACAGCTGCCTATCTTTTTTGCACAGCTCGTAGTCCGAGTTCAATTCCTCAAGATACGAGGACGTTTGACACGAGTTGCACTCGTTTTATTTCCAACCTTCAACAGTCTATCCCTAGACTGGTTGACACGAGTTCCACTCGTTTTATTTCCAACCTTCAACAGTCTATCCCTGACTGGTTGACACGAGTTCCACTCGTTTTATTTCCAACCTTCAACAGTCTATCCCTAGACTGGTTGACACGAGCTCCACTCGTTTTATTTCCAACCTTCAACAGTCTATCCCTAGACTGTTGAAGCGAGCAAAGCAAAAATGGGATTGAAACAGTTCGGGGAACTGTTTCAACGGTCACCTAGAAATAAGAAAGTGAGCCTAGAAGTTCGGTGAACTGTTTCAACGGTCACCTAGAAAGAAGAAAGTGACCAGAGAAGCCCGAGCTGGGAAATAAGAAATTTTCCGAGTGAAAAGCTCCAGTGGTGCTTTTCAGCCTATTTCCAGCCTTCAAAGATATGCCATACCTTTGAAGGCTGGAGACTTGTTTTCGTACCTGTAAGACGAGCAAGCTCATAAACGCTATCGCAGCCATTTCATCTGTGAAAGTTCTGCCTTCGTATTTTTACAACATTCCAAGTATAGCACAATTTGAGAGAATATGATAGACTAAGGGTATGAAAAGATATATAAACGCATTTTTTAATCATGAAATTCTATCCTATCTGTTTTTTGGAGTAGCGACAACCTTGGTCTATATGATCACAAGAACCGGTCTTTTCTTTGTCATTCCCCATACCCTAGTCCTTGTCTTTGTCTCCAACTGCGTCGCCATCCTATTTGCCTTTTTTACCAATGATCAAATCGTCTTTAAACAGACCTGGTCCGGATGGCCCGTACGCCTCCTGAAATTCATCTCTGCTCGAGTGACCACCTTGTTACTTGACATGCTGCTAGCCTACATCTTGGTAGATGCCTTCCCCCAACTCATCGGGCAGTTCGTCAACCAGAACCTCGCTAGTATCAATGCCATTGCAACCCTCATTTCACAGGTTCTTGTCATTGTACTCAACTATGTTCTAAGCAAAGTATTTATCTTTCAGAATACAAAAAACATCTCCTAATTATAGGAGTTGTTCAGGTTGTAGACAAAGTATCTCTGAGAAAATTTGTCAATGTCAACATCGAAGGCTAGTATCAGTGCTCTTATCTCTTCGTGAAAAGGCGAGCGAAGCGAGCCCATAACCGCTACTTTACGCCGTAACAAAAAACACCAGAAACGTTCTGTTTCTGGTGTTCGGAGATTTTGAGACTCAGGCTCAAAATCTAGGCATGAAATCCCGTAGGAAGTTGCTGCCGTCCGTACTACCTAAGTAAAGTATCATAATAAAATAATCGTTTTGGAGAAAATAGACTTTTTCTTCAGTCTAAACAGCTCCTAATTGTAGGAGTTGTTCTTTTTATCGTTTCTTGTAAATCGTGCTTTGATACGGTGTATAATCGACCCCACATCGCCAGGTCTAGGAGAAAATTCTGCTACCTTCAAACTCTGCACGGTAGCATTGAAAACCGCTCCAATAATCAAAACATTTGCCACAAAGATAAACCAGAGCATCAGAACCAAGATCACCACCGAGGTAACGAGACGAAAATCTAGAAAGCGATTCGCATACGAGTCAATGTAGAGTCCAAAAACTTGCCCTACTGTTGCCATAACAGCCAAGACAAAGAAGGAACCTGGCAACACATAACGAATTTTTTCGATGCGAACATTGGGAAGGAAGAAATAGAGCATCGCTAGCGCCAAAAAAAGGGCAAGGTAGGCCACTAATTGGGTCTGATTGATAAGAGTATCAAATAAGGGATCCACATGAAATTTTGCAGCTAACAACTGGAGGAGCGTCTTACCAAAAGCTAGCATCATCACGCTGAAGATGATAATCCCTTGCAGTCCAATCCCTAAAAACATTCCCACTGCACGGCTGATGATAAAATCTCGATGTTGGTCAACCCCGTAGGCCTTGTTAACTGCCTTTTGAAGTGCCGCCATACTCTTTGAAAGAGTCCAAAGGGTGGTAACAATAGCAATTCCCAACCAGGATGATGACGGACGAGTCAGGATACTGACCACCATGTCTGCTGCTGTCGGATAGAGTTTTTCAGGAAAGATTTCAACCAGTACATCTAAAATCTGATCGACATCAATCTGTAAATAAGGCAAGAGGTTTGCCAGCGTCAATAAAATAGGAAATACTGAAATAATCAGATAATAGGCAACAGCAACCCCTGTCAAATCAAGCTCAGCTGACCGATAAAAGGTCATAAAGGAGGTCATAAAGGATTTACAGTTACTCCAGAGCTGTTTTCGATTCATTCTCCCTCCCTTTTCACATCAATAGGTCCCTTCTTCTCCTTGACTAGTCAAAATCACAGGACCATCTTTGGTAATAACAAATTGGTGTTCATACTGGCAAGACAGGCCTCCGTCCAATGTTTTATGGGCCCAGCCTGTTTTTTCATCAGTATCAATCTCCCAAGTGCCTGTATTGATCATCGGTTCGATGGTCAAGACCATCCCCTCACGTAGGCGTAAGCCACGGCCGGCACGACCGTAGTGGGGTACCATCGGCTCTTCATGCATGGTAGGTCCTACGCCATGCCCTACCAAGTCACGAACCACACCATATCCCTTACTTTCTGCGTATTCTTGAATCGCTGCACCAATATCACCGATACGGTTGCCAACCACTGCCTGCTCAATGCCTCGGTAGAGACATTCCTTGGTCACTTCCATGAGGTGCTTAACCTCCTGACTAACCTTACCGACTGCATAAGCCCAGCAGGAATCTGCAACGCCACCACTATAGGACTCCGTATGCTGTTTCATAAGCGCTACGTTAGTAAAGTCTAGCTTTGAAACGTCCAAAACAGCCCTGTCAATCGGTTCACTCAAGACCATATCCACCTTGAGTAAATCCCCTTCTTTCAAGATGTAATGACGGGGAAAGGCGTGAGCGACCTCATCGTTCAAGCCACAACAAGTAGCGTATGGATAGTCCATGATGTGACCATCGACACCAATCTGCAAGGGAAGGACATTTTCTTCCTTACAGCGCCTGCGGACATATTCCTCCACTTCCCATAGATCCAGACCCGGTTTAATCAGGTCACGAAGTCCGATATGAATACCAGCAAGAATATCTCCTGCCCGATTCATCGCATCAATTTCTCTTTGTGATTTAATCGTAATCATCCCATCCCTCTTCTAGTTGTTTATCCTGTTTCGCACGTAGCAGAAACTCTATATACTCACGCATTTTACGACTGTAGCGGTCGCTTCCCTTATATTGACGAACCTTTAGAAAACCTGCTTTTTCTGCTACACGCTGACTAGCTCTATTTTCCACATGCGTTAACAAGCGTAAGGTTTGAAAACCAATCTGAGTCATTCCTAGATAAACCAGGGTTTGTAACACCTCTGTCATGAGGCCTCTTCCCCAGAAAGATCGGTGCAGAAAATAGCCAATTTCTGCCTCTCTCGCCCGCTCATCGATATTCTCAAAGCGAATGCAACCAATCAGCTGCCCTGTTTCTCTGTCCTCTATGGCCCAAATTCCTAGCGGAAATCGCATAAAAGCCTGAACCAACAAGCCTCTCGTCTCCTCAATCGTCCTTGTACTGGGCATAATGTAGCTCGTATTGTGAGCATCAGAGAGAATCCGGTGCAAGTCCCTGCCATCATCATAAGAAAAGGGACGGAGCAGTAGACGATCCGTCTCAAAGTTTGCGTACTCTGCCAGCGACTCCCAAATTGTCATCTTCTATTCCCTACCAAAAATGAACAGGTTGAGCCTTGAATAGGTTCCTACTCGCAGCCCTATCTCTCATGAAACACTTTATCACTTGTCTCAATGAGTTCGATATCTGCTCCTAAGTTTTTTAGTTTCTCAATAATGTTCGAGTATCCTCGAAGAATAAATTCAATATTGGTAATTTCAGTACGACCTTCCGCCATTAACCCTGCAATCACCATGGCAGCCCCTGCACGCAAGTCAGTCGCCTTCACACGGGTTCCATTGAGTTTATTGGAACCTTGATAGCTGATTCGACTGCCTAAAACACGAATATCAGCCCCCATATTGGCCAATTCTTGCACATGGCCGACACGCTTTTCGTAAATTGTATCTGTGATAGTACCTGTCCCTTCTGCCTTCAGCAATAAGGGAGTGATCGGTTGTTGTAAGTCAGTCGCAAATCCTGGGTAGGGGGAGGTCTTGACACTCACCGCTTTTAGCCTGCTCTGCTTTTCAACGAAAATACTATCCTCAGACACTGTCATACGCACGCCCATAGCTTCCAATTTTGCGATGAAACCTTCCAAATGTTCATAGAGGACATTATCAATCCGAATCCCTTCACCGACAGCAGCGGCAAGGGCGATATAGGTCCCTGCTTCAATCCGATCCGGAATGACCTGATGGCGGGTACCGTGCAACTTCTCGACACCTTCAATCGTAATGACCTCTGTACCTGCACCACGGACATGGGCCCCCATGTTATTTAAGAGGGTTGCTACATCAATAATTTCTGGTTCACGAGCAGCATTTTCAATCACTGTACGTCCCTCGGCTTTGACAGCCGCAAGCATCGTATTGATCGTTGCTCCCACGCTCACCGTGTCCATGAAGATGTGTGCCCCATGAATACGTTTACCTTGAGTAGATAGATGCATGTTGAGGTCTTCATAGGTCATGGTTGCCCCCATTGCCTCAAAGGCTTTCAAATGTAGGTCAATGGGCCGTGGTCCCAAATCACAGCCACCCGGCAAGCCAACGATGGCCTGCCCAAAACGACCGAGCAGGGCTCCATAAAAATAGTAAGAGGCACGCAAGCTATTGATTTTACCAAAAGGCATTGGCATATCCTTGACACCACGAGGGTCAATCTCCAAAGATTCCCCGCTACGCTTGACAACTGCCCCCATTGTCTCCATAATATCAATCAAACTGTCGACATCTGAAATCTCAGGTACTCCATCCAAACTGACAATTCCATCTGCTAAAATAATGGCTGGAATGAGAGCTACAACTGAATTTTTAGCGCCACTGATAGTCACACTCCCTTTCAAGGAACGACCACCATTGATTACAATTTTTCTCATACTATTCAAATCTCTTTCTCAATTTCGCCAAACGGCACACAGCCTATTCTACCATAACTTGATATAAATAGCTAGTTTTCATCTCAAGCAACACAGCGTAGGGACAAAGAAAAGGCATGTTCACTTTCTAGTTACATGCCTTTTTCAACTATTTTCAGAAAATTCATCTTCTGACTAGAATAATCCCTCACTATCAAGATTGTCATACTCAATAAAAATCAACAGTATAGACTAGTAAGGACCACCTATACCAGCCACTCTGGTGAAATCCCATAATTGTCCAAGATGTCCTGAATCCGTTCAAATTGTAGTCGAAAATGATGTTGACAGTGTCCATCTGAACCAACTGAATAGCGCCTACAGCCCATCTCCTGCAAAATAGACAGAGCATATAGGTAAAGTGGCTCATTATTGTACAGATACATAGATTTACTATTTAACTCAAAAGCCAACTGATGATCCATCATCTTTTGAAAAAGAGAGCGCAGATGTGGCTCATATTCCCTCAAGTCGTCAACGGTCAGAGATAATCTCCTAAAACCATAGTCAAAATGGGCTAGCACATCTGCTGGAACTCGTTCTATTGCTCGTTCCACTTCCTGCCAATAGGATATAATATGCTCTTTGGAATCGAGTGAGAGGACCTCATCTTCCAAGTAATCAAAGTCACCATTATGGTGTACGGATAGGAGTTTCAAATCAAACTCCTTCCCCTCTAAATAAGCTAGGGTATCCGCTTCTCGAGGTGCATAATAGCCAATCTCAATGCCCTTTTTGATTCGGTCGCCATACTGCTGTTTCAAGCGTTCAATTTTTTCTGTATAGGCTCGATAGTCTGGCACATCATCGCGAGGACCACCTAGGTAAGGATTGGACAAATCAAAATGCTCTGTCGTCACGATTTCTCCCTCATAAATCGTTAAATAATCTTCAAACTCTGCCTGCGCATCATAAGAAAAATAGGTGTGTAAATGATTATCCCGCATCATTTTCTCCTTTACTCGAAAAGCCAAACAACTACAACAAGAGCAGTTACCAAACAAAGACTAGAATCTAGTTATGATTGCGCAAAAATCAGCCTGGTAGTCCACTCCCCTATCTCCTCATACTCAAACAACCTGGAAAACGATGACCTTATCACCATTGGGCTATAAGAGTACCTGAGCTTGAACTCAGACTATTCTTCAAGAATTTTTTTAAGAGCTGCCACCTTATCCAAGCGCTCCCATGGCAAATCAATATCGGTTCGTCCCATATGTCCATACGCTGCTGTTTGGCGGTAAATCGGCCGTTTTAAATCCAACATGTGGATAATGCCGGCTGGTCGTAGGTCAAATAAGTCTCGGATGGCTGCTTCCAGCCGACTCTCTGCTACTAGACCTGTCCCAAATGTGTCAATCCGCACCGATACTGGATGTGCCACCCCAATCGCATAGGCCAACTGAACTTCTGCTTTTCTAGCAAGACCCGCTGCAACGATATTTTTAGCGATATAACGGGCCGCATAAGAGGCTGAACGATCCACCTTGGTTGCATCTTTGCCAGAAAAAGCACCGCCACCATGACGGGCATAACCGCCATAGGTATCGACAATAATTTTACGACCAGTCAAGCCAGAGTCGCCTTGTGGTCCTCCAATGACAAATCGGCCAGTAGGATTGATGAAGTACTTCGTCTGCTCATCTAGATAGTGAGCAGGAATGACAGCCGTAATGACCTGTTCAATGATGTCTTTACGAATCCTTTCCTGACTGACTTCTGGATCATGCTGCGTCGAGATGACCACTGTATCGACGCGCAAAGGCTGGTCATCTTCATCGTATTCAACTGTCACCTGACTTTTAGCATCTGGGCGAAGATAGGCAATCTCCCCAGACTTTCTCAAGTCTGCCAATTTCTTGACCAGACGATGGCTCAGTGAGATTGGCAGTGGCATCAACTCGGGTGTTTCATCTACAGCAAAGCCAAACATGAGCCCTTGGTCACCAGCCCCAATTTGATCCAAGGAATCTTGATTCATACCTTCACGGACTTCTAGGGCTTCGTGAACTCCTTGTGCAATATCAGGTGATTGCTCTACCAAGGACGGATGGACTCCCACCGTTTCCGCTGAAAAACCATACTCAGTATTGGTATAGCCAATTTCTGCAATCGTATCTCGGACCAAGCGGTTAATATCAACATAAGCAGTGGTGGAGATTTCTCCAAATACATGGACAGACCCTGTATAAACAGCCGTTTCAGCTGCAACATGGGCCTCCGGATCCTGCTCTAACACCGCATCTAAAATCGCATCGGAAATCTGATCTGCAATCTTATCTGGATGCCCCTCAGATACCGACTCAGAAGTGAAAAGTTTACGTTCTGACATCTTCATGTCCCCCTTTAAATAAAATTGATACAAAGAAAACAACTGCTCGCTTCCTCCCATTACCGTGGTCTACAGACACAGCCTAGTAACTTGGGCTTGATAGACCACCTACTGGTCACTGCTATAGAAAAAAGTGAGACTCTGGAGCTGTTTTTCTCAGTGAGTTAAAAGTTACAAAGCACCGACTGTTCCATTTTTGGAGCAATCGCCTTTTCGGGACTCATAACTCCTCTAGTATACCATGTTTGGAAAGAAATTTCCGATTTTTTCAATCGCCTGAACCCCAACCCAGCCTTTCCTTGATATTTATACCCACCCCAACCATCTAGGGATGAAGAGAACAATACTCAATAAAAATCAAAAAGAAACTGGACCGCATCCAGCTCAGGTTGTAGACAAAGTATCTCTGAGAAAATTTGTCAATGTCAACATCGAAGGATAGTATCAGTGCTCTTATCTCTTCGTGAAAAGGCGAGCGAAGCGAGCCCATAACCGCTACTTTACGCCGTAGCAAAAAACACCAGAAACGTTATGTTTCTGGTGTTCGGAGATTTTGAGACTCAGGCTCAAAATCTAGGCATGAAATCCCGTAGGGAGTTGCTGCCGTCCGTGCTACCTAAGTAAAGTATCATAATAAAATAATCGTTTTGAAGAAAATAAACTTTTTCTTCAGTCTAAACTGGACCGCATCCAGCTTCCTGTATTATTTATACTTTATGGCACGTTGGAAATTTTTCCATATCCCTGCATCATCTGTCTGGAGAATCAGACTGGAATAAATTTTTCCGATGTACCAGATACTGCCCGCTGTTGTCGCTAACAAAATGCCAAGAGATAGAAACCCTTCAAGATAGGAGGCTTCTGCATGAATCAAGCGAATGGGCATAAAAAATGGTGAGAAAAAGGGAATGTAAGACCCTATAGTCAGCCAGATATTCTCCCCTTTTACTCCCAAGGTTACACTGACCATCATGGCCACTACCACCAGTATAATCACTGGTTGAACAGCCTTATTGGCATCCTCCACACGTGTCACCAAGGCTCCACAGGCTGCAGAAAGCACGATATAAAAGACCAAGCCAAATAACATGAAAAAGAGGATATAGACTGTCGATGGCTGGAATAAGAGTGTCAATGCCTCTTGATACTGCTCTAAGAAGATCTGAACAAGCGGAAACTGGCTAGCAACAAAGTAGGCGAGCAAGAAACCGACGACATAAATCGAAATATGGGTAAACACAACTGCCATAATCCCTAGCATGCGACCGTAAAAGTAGTTGGACGCACGAACGCTAGAAAAAATGACCTCCATAATCTTGGTCCCTTTTTCATTGGCGACATCCTGCGCAGTCGTTGCTGCATAGACAATGAGGAGCATGTAGAGGGCAAGTGAGAGGATAAAGACTAGGCCTGATTGAAGGGATTGAAGCAATTCTGTATCCTTCTCAATGACTTCATCATAGAGAATCTCTCTGGATAAGATTTCTTTTTGTTCCTCGCTCAACTTCGCCGTCTCCTGGCTCAATGCTACCTGTAGTTTATTCAAGCGATCCACAACATCTTTCTTAGCAAAGGAATCCATGCTTTCCTTACCACGGTAGCCTGCATGTACCTGATGCTCCTTGACCTCTACCACGAGATAGGCATCTATCTCTCCTGCCTCCACTGCTTTTTGAGCAGTCCTTTCATCCTGATAGGCAAAGCTGTATTGAGCCTGTCCCTCACCCAAGGCTCCTTGAACCTCTGGACTGGCCGTCACAACAGGTAGCGGATCCGAGGAGGATTGAGACATGCCAACCAGCACTCCCGAGCCGATAGAGATACCCAGAAAAAGAAACGGGCTCAAGACCATAAACACGAAACTCCATGATTTCACATGACGGAAATAGGTTTCTTTTATGACAATATACAGTTGTTTCATAAGTCGACTCCTGATTCTAATTTGAAGATTTCATCAATCGTTGGGGCTTGCTGGTCAAAGGTGGATACATATTGTCCCTGAGTAAGAATATCAAATAAGGCTGGTCCTGCTGTTTCATCATCCAGAACCAAACGCCAAGTACCTTGCTTGGTGCGGCTGACCTTAACTACATGGGGCAAAACTTCTAATTCTTCCTGTGTCCTCTCACTTGCAACAAAAATACGTGTCTTACCGTAGCTGTTGCGGACATCTTCAACTGTCCCTGAAACGACTACCTCTCCATCACGAATCATCAAAATATCATCGCAGAGTTCTTCCACATTGGTCATGACATGGTCTGAAAAAATAATGGTTGCTCCCCGTTCTTTTTCTTCAACAATAACCTGCTTAAGTAGCTCCGTATTAACAGGATCCAGACCACTAAATGGCTCATCTAGGATAATCAAATCCGGATGGTGCATGAGGGTAATGATTAGCTGTATTTTCTGTTGATTTCCCTTGGATAAACTTTTGATTTTATCTGTCGGATTGCCCTTCACTTGTAATCTATCCATCCAAAGCGGTAATTGTTCTTTGATATAAGCAGTAGACAATCCTTTCAAACTAGCCAGATAATGCACTTGATGATAGACCGTTAATTTCGGCATCAGGCTACGCTCTTCTGGTAGATAGCCGATTTTCTCATAGGTCGCTTGGGAAATAGCCTCTCCGTCTAAGCGAATCTCTCCCTCATAATCCAAGAAATTTAAAATGCTATGAAAGATGGTCGTCTTTCCTGCACCGTTTTTTCCTACTAGACCGATAATCCTCCCTCTTTCTGCTCGAAAATCAATCCCATGTAAAACTGCTTTTTGTCCGAAACGTTTCTTTAGTCCTGACACTTCTAACATAGTGAACCTCCTTGTCTCCATCAACAGCATGTATAAGCACTGTCATAGTCTGTTAGTCTACATTTTGCATCCTTTGTTTTCCCTATTTCTCTTCAGTTGTTGATTTTTTTGAGTATTACATAACTATATCCTTATTATACTCCTAATTACAAAAAATGCAATCACAGGCAGACAAAAGACACCCCCTAGCAGAAGGCGTGTCTGCAATAGGATACATCAGTAAGTCTAGGCAAGCTAGCTCTGAGAAATTTTCTCCACTGGTTCATCAGACTACAGGAACAGCGCTACCCTCTCAGCAAAAAAGCGCTTGAGGGGAGTCACTATACGACCTATTCCGCCAAGCTACAAAGCTCATGAAAAAAGCAACTGTCCAGTGGAGAGTTGCTTCCATCATCTATACAGCGAGCCTAGCCTGCAACAGATACTAAAAATAGAGGGTTGACCTAGTGTTCCATTCGACTAGCTTACTAATGTCTTTTGATGTTCATGGAGTATCAAATCCAATCTGTCTGAGCAATCGCTTCTCTTACTCTTTCAATCGGCAGTTGAACGAGCTCACAATTTTTTTCTCGATAAAGGTACTTGGCATAGTCGTCAATCCTATATTCATTGATATACACCACGCGTTTACAACCTACTTGGAGCAGCTGCTTGGAGCAATTTAGACAGGGAAAATGGGTGACATAGGCGGTAAATCCTTTGGGAATCCCCCGCGTCGCTCCTTGTAAAATCGCATTGACCTCCGCATGCAGGGTCCGCACACAGTGACCATCCACTACCAAGCATTCCTGATCCAAGCAATGCTCCGTTCCTGAGACAGAACCATTATAACCGGTTGCGACAACCTTGTTATCCTTTACGAGAACCGCACCAACCTTGGCTCGTTTACACGTCGCGCGATTAGCAATCAAGAGTGCCTGCGCTGCAAAGTATTCATCCCAGGCCAAACGTTTTTCTGACATCTCTATCCTCCTCATGTATATCTTCCTTCTTCTACCTTCTAGTGCAGAAGAGAACCATCATCCTACCTACTGAGAAGTTAGTGGCACCGTTTCGGTCTCCCGCTGACCGGCTAACTGATGCAAGATGGTTTTGAGCTGGGAAACCGTCGTCAATACTGCTTCTTCATAGCCCAATCCTTCCGACGAAAGAGGATAGATAATCGCTCCCACGATAACAGAGTCATCATAATTTCCTGTATCTTCTAAACGATAAAAGGTAATTTTAGCAGCATTATTATCGGGATTTACTTCATAGCCAACTCGCCACTCCTGATCCTCGATAGCAACAGTGCTTTCTTGAATAAAGTTCTGACCATCCGCTTTCAGACGTTGCGCCAACTCCTCCTGCTTCATGACCTCTCCACCTGAGAGGGGGGAGGTTAGATAGACATCTAGGCTATAAACTTGCACACCAAATGCCAAGCCTCCTTCAAAGGATCTATAAACAGCGTCCCTAGGCTGCGTCTCGCTATTGACACCCTCAAGCTGCCAAGTATCTGGTACTTGATAGAGACGATAGGTCACTTCCTCACTATCTCCCGCCCCAACTGTTTTTATCACCCCATTTTTAGCAGAATAGAGTTTTTCTTGGGCCTTGTTCGTCTGAATAGCGCGAGGAGCCGCCTCTACGAGCTTCTGAAAATCAATGGTCCCTGACTTTGGTACTAGCTGACTATTCAAATCTAGACTCGCCTCTGTCGCAGAGGATGAGGTCGAGGAGCTTCCTTTTTCTCCACAGGCTGACAGGCACAGTAGAGCCGCTACTACTAAATATAACACTTTCTTTTTCATCTGTATGCTTATCCTTTCTACTTAGCTTCATACCAAGTCTTGCCCGCATTTTCATCGGCAATCAATGGAACGGAAAGAGAAATCGCCGCTTCCATCACTTCCTTCACCATGGAGCGAATCCTAGCCAACTCATCATTTGGTACTTCTAGTACAATCTCATCGTGTACCTGCAAGAGCATGCGCGTGCGCAGGCCCTCTTCTCTCATCGCCTTATCTAGATTGATCATGGCCACCTTCAGGACATCGGCTGCTGACCCCTGAATAGGAGAGTTGATAGCAGTTCGCTCAGCAAAATTCCGAACATTGAAATTGCGCGAGTGGATGTCGGGAATCTCCCTACGACGGTGGTAGATGGTCTCTACATACCCCTTGTCGCGCGCCTCACGAACAATCCTTTCCATGTAGTTCTTGATTCCTGGAAAGCGTTCAAAATACGTGTTGATATAGGCTTTCGCTTCTTTTCGACTAATCCCCAAATTATTGGACAAGCCAAAATCTGAAATCCCATAGACAACCCCAAAGTTCACTGCCTTAGCATTTCGACGGTCATTGGCTGTCACATCTTCTGGTCTTTCGATACCAAAGACCCGCATAGCGGTCGAAGTATGAATATCCGCCCCTTGACGGAAGGCTTCAATCAGATGTTCGTCCTGCGAAATATGCGCCAAAATCCGCAATTCAATCTGCGAATAGTCTGAACTCAGTAAGACACTATCCTCCCACTCTGGAACAAAGGCCTTGCGAATCAAGCGCCCTTGCTCTAGTCGTACAGGAATATTTTGCAAGTTGGGGTCGGTACTGGATAGACGACCTGTCTGGGTCAAATCTTGAACATAGCGAGTATGAATCTTCCCGTCCTCCATAATGGATTCCTGAAGACCAATCACGTAGGTAGACTGCAACTTAGTAATCTGGCGATATTCGAGAATCTTCGAGACAATCGGCGCGATAGGTGCCAGTCTTTCCAAGACATCGACAGCCGTTGAATAGCCTGTCTTGGTCTTTTTGGTAAATTCAAGTGGCAAGCCCATCTTCTCAAAGAGAATCATCCCCAGCTGCTTGGGCGAGTTGATGTTAAACTCTTCACCAGCCAAATCATAAATGTCCTGCGTCAACTGTTCAATCAAGATGTCATTTTCAGCCTGCATGACCTTGAGAGTCTCTGCTTCCACTTTTATCCCGGTCATCTCCATTTTCGCAAGGACATTGGCAAGTGGTAGCTCTATAGCAAAGAGTAAATCTGACTGCTGATTCTCAGCTAGCTTGGCACGCATGGTCGACTCAGTCTCTACTAGCACTGCCAGTTTATTGGCCAAGTGCTGATAGAGAGCTGCCTGATCGGGTAGCATACGCTTTGCTCCCTTGCCATACACTACCTCATCAGCATCCAATCTATGTTGACCATAGAGGGTCGCAATCGTCGCAATCTCATTATCTTCGACTGTGCTGAGGAGGTACTTAGCCAAGCGACTATCGAAAGCTGCCAAGCCTAGCTCAATCCCATAGTGGGAAAGGAGGACCTTGCTCCGTTTGAAATCATAGGTCTTAATGGCTGTCTTACTCAAAAACTCCCGCAGAATATCCTGGGAGAGTAAGTCTGCCCCACCCACGTAAATGGTCTTTTCATCTCCCCAAGCTAGAGCGATGATCGGCTCCTTATGATAATTTTCGCCAAAGATTTCAAAGTGGAAAAACTGCTCTTCGTGGAGCATGCTCGCCTCAATAGTTTCAACGGTTACAAAGTCATTCCTGCGAGCCGCAGGTCCAGTCGCCTCACTTCCTAACTGGGAGCGAAGCACTTTAAAGCCCATGTCCTCGTAGAAGCGTGCCAGTTGTTCTATATCTGGTCCTTGGTAGACAATATCGTCCAGACCGATGCTAATCGGTGCCTGAGTATCAATGGTCGCTAAGGTTCGTGAAAGGAAGGCCTGCTCCTTATCCTGAATCAGATTCTCCTTCATCTTGGAGGGTTTCATCCTGTCAAGCTGCTCATAAATTCCGTCGAGCGACCCGTATTCGGTCAACAGTTTCAGCCCTGTTTTTTCACCGATTTTGGTCACACCGGGGATATTATCTGACTTATCGCCCATGAGTGCTTTTAAATCGATGAATTGGGCTGGTGTGATGCCCATTTTTTCCATGAGATAGGCTGGTGTGAACTCCTCAAATTCTGCCACCCCTTTTTTAGAAATTTCAACGATGGTATTATCATCGGTCAGCTGGATCAAGTCCTTATCACCGCTAACAATGGTAACATCAAACGGTAGCTCTGTCCGCTCTGCCATTTTGTCTAGGGTGCCAATGATATCGTCTGCCTCGTAGCGCTCCAATTCGTAGTGGCGAATCCCCATGACATCTAACATCTGACGAATGAAGGGGAATTGCTCCCGAAACTCGTCTGGTGTCTTGGCCCGACCTGCCTTGTAATCCTGATACATCTCCGTACGAAAGGTCGTTTTACCCGCATCAAAGGCGACCAACACATGGGTCGGCTGGATGCGCTTCATCATATGGTCGAGCATGAGATGAAAACCATAAATAGCATTGGTATGAAGCCCAGTTGGATTCTTAAAGCGATCGATTTGATTGTAGAGGGCAAAGAAGGCACGAAAAGCCACAGAGGAGCCATCTATTAGTAATAATCTATTTTTTTTCATATTTTTATCCATATTCCCATTATACCACACCTCCTCCTATTTTCTTACCGATAAGGCATAAAAAAACTAGCCCGACCGAGCTAGTTTTCGCATGGACCTATCTTCCTCCCTGTCTGATGACTCCTACAGCAGCTCTAATACTCTTTAAAAATCAAAAGGATACGTTGTCACCTTGTCTCGGTGAGTGAAAAGCTCCAGTGGAGGTTTTCAGCCTGTTCCCTTGAAATAAGATGGAACAGAGTTCTACCTTCGACTTCGTTTCCTAGTCTACTTTTGATTTTTATTGAGTATAAAAAGAGATTGGCATGATTTCTATGGACTTCTCTCTGGTGAAGCTCTTGGAGAACGAAATGCCCATCGCCTTCTCTATCCAGTCCTCATAAATGACCATTACCAGCTGGTCAGGTAGCCCAGACAGCCTATGGTATCGAATGACCTAACTATAATGGAGTCATTAGGCATGGAACCTCCACAGGACTGCCGTCCATACTGTCCAGTAACCATCAACTGTTGAAGAGTAGCCCGTAGGGTATTCTGCAAACTCAAGATAAGATTATCTCTATTCTTTCTTCCGAGGTTTCAAGTCAATAACAGCGGAGGCAGTCACAATCATAAAGGTTGCTAAAGGAAGAAATAGCTGGGTGATTTCTCCTGTTTGAGGAAGAACCTGCTGATTCTTTGGCTCTTTCACATCTTTTTGAAGCGGAGGCAGCTCCCTCTCGTCCATTGATAAGAAATTAGTGTTCTTATTTGAATCAAGGTTTCCTCCCTTGGTCGTTCCGATAATAGGAGCTGCTTTTGTACCGTATTCGATGATTTCATCTACTGGCTCTTTCGTAATTTGGTTAGACTTCTCGACACGGCTAGTCTCCTTGCCGTTCGTAAGAGTGACCGTCTCGACAATCGTACGCTCGCCATTGACACCAGCTTGGACGACCTGTTCGTAGCCTACTCCTTGTTCGGGATTAGCGCGACGGACTGTCTTATAGGCGATTAACTCCGTACGAGTTTCCTCACGAGTCTCAACGACTGGAGCTGATTTCGTGCCATATTCGATGATTTCATCTACTGGTTCTTTCGTAATCTGGTTAGACTTCTCAACGCGGCTGGTCTCGACACCATCGGTCAGGGTGACCGTCTCGACAATCGTACGTTCGCCATTGACACCAGCTTGGACAACTTGTTCGTAGCCTACTCCTTGTTCGGGATTAGCACGGCGGACTGTCTTATAAGCGACTGGCTCTGTGCGGCTTTCCTCACGAGTCTCAACGACTGGGGCTGATTTCGTGCCGTATTCGATGATTTCATCTACTGGCTCTTTCGTAATCTGGTTGGACTTCTCGACACGGCTGGTCTCCTTGCCGTCAGTCAAAGTGACCGTCTCGACAATCCTGCGTTCACCATTGACACCAACTTGGACGACCTGTTCGTAGCCTACTCCTTGTTCGGGATTAGCGCGACGGACTGTCTTATAGGCAACTGTCTCAGTGTGGGTCTCCTCCTTCGTTTCAACGACTGGGGCTGATTTCGTACCATATTCGATGATTTCATCTACTGGCTCTTTCGTAATCTGGTTGGACTTCTCGACGCGGCTGGTCTCAACACCGTCGGTAAGAGTGACCGTCTCGACAATCGTACGCTCGCCATTTTGACCCTGCTGGACAACCTGTTCGTAGCCTACTCCTTGTTCGGGATTAGCGCGACGGACTGTCTTATATGCAACTGTCTCAGTGTGGGTCTCCTCCTTCGTTTCAACGACTGGAGCTGCTTTCGTACCGTATTCGATGATTTCATCTACTGGTTCTTTCGTAATCTGGTTGGACTTCTCAACACGGCTGGTCTCCTTGCCATCGGTCAAAGTGACCGTCTCGACAATCGTACGCTCACCATTTTGACCCTGCTGGACAACCTGTTCGTAGCCTACTCCTTGTTCGGGATTGGCACGGCGAATCGTCTTATAGGCGACAGACTCCGTGCGGGTTTCTTCCTTCGTTTCAACGACTGGGGCTGATTTCGTACCATATTCGATGATTTCATCTACTGGTTCTTTCGTAATCTGGTTAGACTTCTCGACGCGGCCTGTCTCCTTGCCGTCAGTCAAAGTGACCGTCTCGACGATTGTGCGCTCACCATTGACACCAGCTTGGACGACCTGTTCGTAGCCTACTCCTTGTTCAGGATTAGCGCGACGGACGGTCTTATAAGCAACTGTCTCAGTACGGGTTTCCTCACGAGTCTCAACGACTGGAGCTACTTTCGTACCATATTCGATGACTTCATCTACTGGCTCTTTTGTAATCTGGTTGGACTTCTCGACACGGCGGGTCTCCTTGCCATCAGTCAAAGTGACCGTCTCGACAATCCTGCGCTCGCCATTTTGACCCTGCTGGACAACCTGTTCGTAGCCTACTCCTTGTTCGGGATTAGCGCGACGGACTGTCTTATATGCAACTGTCTCAGTGTGGGTCTCCTCCTTCGTTTCAACGACTGGAGCTGCTTTCGTACCGTATTCGATGATTTCATCTACTGGTTCTTTCGTAATCTGGTTGGACTTCTCAACACGGCTGGTCTCCTTGCCATCGGTCAAAGTGACCGTCTCGACAATCGTACGCTCACCATTTTGACCCTGCTGGACAACCTGTTCGTAGCCTACTCCTTGTTCGGGATTGGCACGGCGAATCGTCTTATAGGCGACAGACTCCGTGCGGGTTTCTTCCTTCGTTTCAACGACTGGGGCTGATTTCGTACCATATTCGATGATTTCATCTACTGGTTCTTTCGTAATCTGGTTAGACTTCTCGACGCGGCCTGTCTCCTTGCCGTCAGTCAAAGTGACCGTCTCGACGATTGTGCGCTCACCATTGACACCAGCTTGGACGACCTGTTCGTAGCCTACTCCTTGTTCAGGATTAGCGCGACGGACGGTCTTATAAGCAACTGTCTCAGTACGGGTTTCCTCACGAGTCTCAACGACTGGAGCTACTTTCGTACCATATTCGATGACTTCATCTACTGGCTCTTTTGTAATCTGGTTGGACTTCTCGACACGGCGGGTCTCCTTGCCATCAGTCAAAGTGACCGTCTCGACAATCCTGCGCTCGCCATTGACACCAGCTTGGACAACCCGTTCGTAGCCTACTCCTTGTTCGGGATTGGCACGGCGGACTGTCTTATAGGCGATTGACTCCGTACGGGTTTCTTCCTTCGTCTCAACGACTGGAGCTACTTTCGTACCATATTCGATGACTTCATCTACTGGCTCTTTCGTAATCTGATTGGACTTCTCAACACGGCCTGTCTCGACACCATCGGTAAGAGTGACCGTCTCGACGATCGTACGCTCACCATTTTGACCCTGCTGGACGACCTGTTCGTAGCCTACTCCTTGTTCGGGATTAGCACGGCGGACTGTCTTATAGGCAACTGTCTCAGTACGGCTCTCCTCACGAGTCTCAACGACTGGAGCTGCTTTCGTGCCGTATTCGATGATTTCATCTACTGGTTCTTTCGTAATCTGATTGGACTTCTCAACACGGCCTGTCTCGACACCATCGGTAAGAGTGACCGTCTCGACGATCGTACGCTCACCATTTTGACCCTGCTGGACGACCTGTTCGTAGCCTACTCCTTGTTCGGGATTAGCACGACGGACTGTCTTATAGGCGACCGGCTCTGTCCGGCTTTCCTCACGAGTCTCAACGACAGGAGCTGATTTCGTACCGTATTCGATGACTTCATCTACTGGCTCTTTCGTCATCTGGTTGGACTTCTCGACACGGCTGGTCTCCTTGCCATCGGTCAAAGTGACCGTCTCGACAATCCTGCGCTCACCATTGACACCAGCTTGGACGACCTGTTCTTGACCCTCTGCTAGGGCAGGATTGGCACGGCGAATCGTCTTATAAGCGACTGGCTCTGTGCGGCTTTCCTCCTTTACCTCAATGACAGGTTCGGCAGGTCGAACATTATTTTTCCCTTTGGCAATGTTATCCAGAGACGCACTTACACTCGTCCCATCCACGAAGAGAATGGAAAAGGTTCCTTCTGAGGATAGAACATATTCTTGAATGTCATTGCCCCAATCTGCTTCGTACCAACTCTTGAGCGCTCCTACTAAACTTGCCTTTTCAGTATCCGTCAGCTGATAGATATTTTCCACTCTTATTTTTTCAAATGAGCCTAAGCCAAAATCTTCCCCCATTACACTGACAAATTCTTCAGATAGGGGGGCTGCTAGCTTGGCATTTTTAGCAGCACGAATTGCATTTTCCAATTTATTTCTGCCACTATAAATACCTAAGAATTCTTCCAGAGCAGCTTGTGCACTATATAATTCTTGTGTATTTGGTAGGGTTGATAAAATATCATCCAATCGGACATTCAAAGCCTGCTTTTGCTCTTCAGTAATTCCATTTTCGGACCCTGTGTAATTCATATCTTGTCGATAAGGATCCACCGTTCTTGACAGTTCATCAAGAATGATCGGTCCCTGCTGTTTGACACTGTCTCCTTTGGCAATGACAGCTTCCATATTTCTGACCAGCTGTTCAGCTTCACTCACAACGGCTTGATAGGCATTGTAAGCCTCAGGTTGAATCCCTTCTGGAGCCACTTTCTCCGCATTGGTGATTTGATGGATGTAGCCCTGTACCTTGGCAACGTCAAAATTTGTATAGGTTGTGATGATATTGCGGATGTTCGCATCTTTTGATAGAACTTGTTGACCAATGAGCGTATCAGCGTGAACCGTTGTTGTAGCAATCACCCCCGGCAATACACTGGCTCCAATGATAACAGAGGCTGCTCCTATCGAGAATTTGCGAATCGCATATTTTTTTATGCAATTCCAATTAACTGAAGATTTCTTCATATCACTCCTCCTTTTCATCTAACAATAAGTACAGCACTACTAAAAGGCTGTACTTATTTATGATTTCACCTATTTTTCATCTTCTTTTCTTTTATTTTTGAATAGCATAGCTCCACTTAGTCCTAAGCTAGCAAAGGCTAGAACATTTAGGAATGGGAGTGTCTCTGTACCTGTATTTGGTAATTGAGAACGTGAAGTAGCTGATTGATGTGAAGAAGATGGGAACGATGAAGTAAATGCCTTTGTCGATACCATATTTGGAAGTAGGCTTCCTTGATTTGGATCTGTTGGCGTGCTTGGATTCGTTGGTTTACTTGGTTCCGTTGGTTTGTTTGGTTCCGTTGGTTTGTTAATGCAACTACATTCCCCATCTTTACCATCTTTACCATCAATTCCATCGCGAACAAATTCACGACTAACTTCACGACCATCACCATCTGTGACAATAACCCAGATACCTGTATGCCCATCCGTATTCTTACCTGGAACCGTTGTGACTACTGGAGTTTTACCATCCTTGCCATCACGGACAAATTCACGGCTAATCTCGTTGCCATTACCATCGCGGATAATCACCCAAATTCCTGTATGACCTTCTGTATTCACACCTGGTGTGGCTTCAACTGTCGGAGACTTGCCGTCAACGCCGTCACGACCATCACGACCGTCGCGACCATCGCGAACAAATTCACGACTGACTTCACGACCATCACCATCTGTGACAATAACCCAGATACCTGTATGCCCATCCGTATTCTTACCTGGAACCGTTGTGACTACTGGAGTTTTACCATCCTTGCCATCACGGACAAATTCACGGCTAATCTCGTTGCCATTACCATCGCGGATAATTACCCAAATTCCTGTATGACCTTCTGTATTCACACCTGGTGTGGCTTCAACCGTCGGAGACTTGCCGTCAATGCCGTTGCGACCATCACGACCGTCTTCACCCTTATCTCCCTTGTCGCCCTTGCTGCCATCTGGGATAAAGGTGCGACTTAGCTCATTGCCGTCGCCATCTTTGGTGATAACCCAAGTACCATCTACTTCTTCGCCAGCAGGGTTGGTACCACGGCCTCGCTCTGTGGCTACACTTGGAGACTTACCGTCTACACCGTCACGACCATTCTGACCGTTTTGACCGTCTGGGATAAAGGTACGGGCTATTTCAGTGCCGTCACCATCTCTGGTAATCACCCAAGTACCATCTACTTCTTCACCAGCAGCGTTGGTACCACGGCCGCGTTCTGTGGCTACACTTGGAGACTTACCGTCTACGCCATCACGGCCATTCTGACCATCTTGGCCGTTTTGACCGTCTTCACCCCTATCTCCCTTGTCGCCCTTGCTGCCATCTGGAATAAAGGTACGGTTCAATTCGTTACCGTCGCCGTCTTTGGTGATCACCCAAGTACCATCTACTTCTTCGCCAGCAGGGTTGGTACCACGGCCTCGCTCTGTGGCTACACTTGGAGACTTACCATCGACACCGTCTCGACCATTCTGACCGTTTTGACCGTCTGGGATAAAGGTACGGGCGATTTCAGTGCCGTCACCATCTCTGGTAATCACCCAAGTACCGTCTACTTCGTCACCAGCAGGGTTAGTACCACGGCCACGTTCTGTCGCGACACTTGGGGACTTACCATCTACGCCGTTCTGACCATTTTGGCCAGCTTCGCCCTTCTCACCTTTATCTCCCTTATCGCCCTTGCTGCCATCTGGGATAAAGGTGCGGCTTAGCTCATTGCCGTCACCATCTTTGGTGATAACCCAGGTACCGTCTACTTCTTCACCAGCAGAGTTAGTACCTTTACCACGTTCTGTCGCAACACTTGGGGACTTGCCGTCTACGCCATTCTGGCCGTTTTGGCCATCTTCACCCTTATCTCCCTTATCGCCTTTGCTTCCATCTGGGATAAAGGTGCGACTTAGCTCATTGCCGTCGCCATCTTTTGTGATGACCCAAGTACCGTCTACTTCTTCACCAGCAGGGTTAGTACCCTTGCCACGTTCTGTCGCAACACTTGGGGACTTGCCATCTTGACCATTTTGACCATCTTCGCCTTTATCTCCCTTATCGCCTTTGCTTCCGTCTGGGATAAAGGTACGGGTTAGCTCATTGCCGTCACCATCCTTGGTAATCACCCAAGTACCGTCTACTTCGTCACCAGCAGGGTTAGTACCACGGCCACGTTCTGTCGCGACACTTGGGGACTTGCCATCTACGCCGTTCTGACCATTTTGGCCAGCTTCGCCCTTATCGCCTTTATCTCCCTTATCGCCTTTGCTTCCATCTGGGATAAAGGTGCGGCTTAACTCGTTGCCATCTACGTCCTTGGTAATCACCCAAGTACCGTCTACTTCGTCACCAGCAGGGTTAGTACCTTTACCACGTTCTGTCGCAACGCTTGGGGACTTGCCGTCTTGACCATTTTGGCCATCCTCGCCTTTATCTCCCTTGTCGCCCTTGCTGCCATCTGGGATAAAGGTGCGGCTTAGCTCGTTGCCGTCACCGTCCTTGGTAATCACCCAAGTACCGTCTACCTCTTCGCCAGCAAGGTTGGTACCACGGCCACGTTCTGTCGCAACACTTGGGGACTTGCCGTCTACGCCGTTCTGACCGTTTTGGCCATCCTCGCCTTTATCTCCCTTGTCGCCCTTGCTGCCATCTGGGATAAAGGTGCGGCTTAGCTCATTGCCGTCGCCATCTTTTGTGATGACCCAGGTACCGTCTACCTCTTCACCAGCAGGGTTAGTACCACGGCCACGTTCTGTCGCGACACTTGGGGACTTACCGTCTACGCCGTTTTGGCCATCTTCACCCTTATCTCCCTTGTCGCCCTTGCTTCCATCTGGGATAAAGGTACGGTTCAACTCGTTGCCGTCACCGTCCTTGGTAATCACCCAAGTACCGTCTACTTCGTCGCCAGCAGGGTTAGTACCCTTGCCACGTTCTGTCGCAACACTTGGGGACTTGCCGTCTACGCCATTCTGACCATCTTCACCTTTATCTCCCTTGTCGCCTTTGCTGCCATCTGGGATAAAGGTGCGGCTTAGCTCATTGCCGTCGCCGTCCTTGGTAATCACCCAAGTACCGTCTACTTCTTCACCAGCAGGGTTAGTACCCTTGCCACGTTCTGTTTCGACACTTGGGGACTTGCCGTCTTCTCCTCGAGAACCATTTTGCCCGTCTGGAATAAAGGATAAGAAATCATCATATTCATTGAGAATCCACGTTCCATCTACGATGTTCCCTGCACTATCCTTTCCTCGACCACGTTGTACTTTTAAAATTGTTCCTGGGCTTCCGTCTTCGCCCTTGTCGCCCTTGCTGCCATCTGGGATAAAGGTGCGGCTTAGCTCATTGCCGTCACCATCTTTGGTGATGACCCAGGTACCGTCTACCTCTTCGCCAGCAGCGTTAGTACCACGGCCACGTTCTGTCGCAACACTTGGGGACTTGCCGTCTACGCCGTTCTGACCGTTTTGGCCATCTTCGCCTTTATCTCCCTTGTCGCCCTTGCTGCCATCTGGGATAAAGGTGCGGCTTAGCTCATTACCGTCGCCATCTTTGGTAATGACCCAAGTACCGTCTACCTCTTCACCAGCTGCGTCAGTACCCTTACCACGTTCTGTTTCGACACTTGGGGACTTGCCGTCTTGGCCATTATCGCCCTTGGTAATCTGTGGAACAGCTGTCGCTGAAATAGCGTCACTCGGGGTCTTGCCTTTTTCTGTTTGTTTTGCATCAACACTCTGACCTTTTTCAAAGGCTGGAAGATCCGTAATGGACCAAGTTCCGCTTTCCCCGACGGTGGTCTCTCTCACCGTACCGTCTGGTAGGCTTACTTTGACGGTGGCATTTGGAGTTCCATAGCCCGAAACGGCAGTATCACCTTCAATAATCTTATTGAGACGAGGGTCCGCTGATTGCACAGAGTCTGGCAATTCAATCACATCTAACCTTGCTACAGCAACCTTTGTCCGTTTCCCATCTTCACTGGTGACGCTGGCCTGAATGTCGTAGCGTCCCGCTTTCGTTGGCGTCCCACTGATGGTCTTGGTTCCGGCATCGTAGACTAGCCCTTCCGGTAACTGGGTCTCATCAAAGTCAAGTGTGGCACCATCGGTATGCGTTAAGACCATATTACGTATGTTGCTTCCTAGCAAGATTGTCTGCGCATCATTGCTGATGACGAGATCCAAATCAGCAGGAACAACCTTAATGACAAAGGTTTCCACATCTTCTGCGCCACCCAAATCCGAGTTATTTTTAGCCTTCATACGGAATTCAAAGGTACCGATACGGCTCGGAGTCCCACTGATAGTCTTGGTCGCACTGTCATACCGCAGGCCGTACTGGTCGCGGAACAGGGCATCTAGGCTACTTTCTGGCACATCTCCATAAGGGGTCGATAGGTATAAATCTGATAAGCGACTGTGGCTTACCTGAACAGGTGTGATGTCATCTCCAAGTGTCACCTGTTGATTATCCCTATCTACTTCCACATCCGCAGCGATTGGCAAGACTGTAATGGAAAATGTAGTATTGGCCTCAATATTTCCTTCCAAGTCTGGGTAGCTGGCTCTAGCTTCAAGAATGTAGGTTCCCACCTTCTTAGGAGTTCCACTAATCGTCTTTGTTGTAGCATCATAGCTGAGACCTGCTGGTAACTCACTCACAATCTCGACATGCGCGCCCTCACTTGCTGTTAGCACCAGATTCGGCATTTGGCTTTCTACTACGGTCGTCTGATTTCCAGCGCTCACATTGATAGCCTTATCTGTTACGATCAGTACATATTGGCCAGTTGCTTCTGTATTGCCAGATAGGTGTGGGTAGCGTGCTGTGTAGCTCACCACAAAGCGTCCCACCTTTGTAGGCCTACCGCTGATAGTCTTTGTTTCGCGATTATAAGTGACACCCGATGGGAGTTGGTCATCAGAAATATAACTAATTTCTCCACCCTCACTCGGTCGAATCACAAAATCTTGAATAGCTGTTCCTGCGGTCACCGTTTCCTGACCACTGTTGACACCAATGTACTTATCTGTCACATTGAGGACAAACCAGCCTGTCGCAGTCGTATTCCCCTCAATATTAGGATAGCTTGCTGTATAAGGGATGCGGAAGGTTCCTACACGGGTCGGGGTGCCACTGAAGGTCTTGCTGTCACTATCATAGGTGACGCCTGGCGGTAACAAATAGGTATTGATATTCCCAATGCTCGCTCCGGCTGTCGTTTCAATGGTGAAATTCTGAATAGCTGTCCCTACTTCCAGTGTCTGGTCATTACTGGTCACCGTCACCGGACGATTGGTAATCCGAAGCGTGATTCTACCATTAACCCGTTGTGTCGTCCCGTTCACTGTCCGAACCAGTGAATAGGTGTACTCCCTTTCTCCAACCCGAGTGGTCGTCCCGTTAATCGTCGCCTCCTCTCGGTTAAAGGTCAAGCCATAGTTCCCTAAATCTCGCGCATTCCAATCGCTAAACTCGAGTGTGGCATTGCCTGGCTTTTCAATGAGAAGTTCCTCAATAGCATCTCCTGCAACCACTTCTCGTACATAGTCATCTGCCACTAACTCACCCGGCTCTACCGTGAGGTGGATGGATTTTGTTGCACTCAAACCATCTTTTTCAGCCAGTATCGTGATATGATAGGTGCCTGCCTCTACTCCACGCCCTGAGAAGGTCTTGGTACTTGGTGAAAAGCGCAGTCCCTTTGGCAGGGCTGTAATCACGCTCAATTCAGCGCCTTCGGTATGCGTCACGACCATGTTTTCATACCGCTGGCCTTCCTTGACAGTTTGAATGGCATTCGTGACATCTAGGTCCAGCTGATTATCATTTGGCCGTACTTCGTAGGTGAAGTCGGTGTAGACTGTGTCAGTGCCACCTTCACTATTGCGATAGGATACCTGCAAACGGGCTGTTTGGTTTTCCGTCGTACGGGTTGTTGCGACCCCATTGATGGTCTTACCTGTACTATCTGCTAGTAGATCGGCATGATTGCCCATGCGGATGACTTTTATCTCTGTAATGTCGGAATTGTGCTCCATGCTGACAGGGATGGGGTCAATCCGAGAGCCTTCTGTCCACACTTGGTGGGGGATGGCAAGGATATTGTCCACGACCTTGAAGGACATCTCACGGGTCGGGGCATTGTCACCGAAGTGACCATCCACGGCGCGCACTTGGAAGGTGTAGACACCCGGTGCAAGGGTGACCCCTGCTTTTTTCTTGACCGTCTGCGTTGAGGCGTCATATTCTGTCCCATCTGGGAAACGAACAGGAACAACGCTGGCATTGATTTTGTTTAGCTCAACCTTTCCGAGTACCTGCTCCTCACTGGAAGCTGGGACAAGGACCGCTTTGGTGACCGCATCCGTGTAGGCTGCATTTCCTTCAAAGCGGACATCAGCATTGGTCAGGTGCCCGTCCTGCGAACGCTCAACTGTAGTAATGTTGATACGGAAGTTCCGCGTGACGCCATTGCTATCTGTCGTCTTAAAGGTGACAAAAGCACTTCCCTGAGTTCCTGACTCCCCCATCTTCTTAAATAGCACCCAGTAGGGACCGATGGGATATTTGCTCTCATAATTCGTTCTCCCATCATACCCTGTTGAATACATGGTAGCTTTATCCATATTTACATGGTCTAAATACCAAAGGGCCCCAACTGTATTTAAGTGGGTGTCGAATGGACGATTGGCTAGGGTGTTTCTGTCAATAAATTCCAGTTCCCATCCAGACGTCCCCCCTGTCTGCTCAAACTTGGTAATGGTTACCTCTTCTGTAAAGTTGACATAGGAGTCGGGATGGAGTAGCTGAAAACCTGCCACATACTGAGGGGTTGTACTCGTTGCATCCGCCACGGTCTTCTTGGCATTAGGATCATTTGAAATGTAATAGCCAAAGGGGGTGGTGGTCACCTTCATCTCATAGGTTAGATCACGATTTTGGTAATCATCCGTATCATTCCCTTTGTCAGTCCTGATGGGACCACCATTATTTGCATTCTTGAAATAGGCGGCATTGGCATACTCCCGTACATTAGGATTTTCTCCACTATTTAATCCATTCGCCAAATCCCGTAGAATAAAGGTTCTCGGGTCTTCGATTTTAAGTAGGGCGGTTGCCTTGTAGCCTGAATTGGCTTTTGCTACAAGTCCAATCTGATAGCTCCCTGCCAGTAGAGCTGGGTCTGAAAAATCTAATATCCCCGTGATATAGTTGGAAACAGGGTCATAGTTGAGACCTAGTTTCTGGGCATCGGCTGTCAATTCTACCTCATCCGTCCCAATCCGCGTCAGCCCCATTTTATAGCGAACCTGAGCCTGAGTCCCATTTTTCTTGACCGTGTAATCAACATTGGAAACATTATTTCCCCAGTACCGTTCAATAGTCATGTAAGGAGTTCGATCACGATGAGCCTGATAGTCCTCCTTTGAAAGGAAGGACAAGCTAGGGCCATCAACGGTTTTATCCACACCATTCTGCCTAATATTAAATCTTAATGGAAGGGTATTAGGCGTCCCACTTGTAATCCAAATTTGACCCTCATAAAACCCTGTAATAGCATCGTATCTACCATCATAAATATCACTGCTATTTACAGACTCAATACCTTCGCCACTAATTTTAAACTTGAATCTTGCCCATGTGTTAGTCGACTTATCATAGAAACCACCCCAATTTTCAATGTTAGATACAGACACCAGCTCAATCGTTACAGGATTTTCTTCTGCCGCTCGTCTGACACGCCTTGGAGCTTCTGCTGGGAAGTTTTGGAAGCGTTCTACCGGATAGGTCACTTTGGTCGTCGTGCCTTCACTTAATTCAACTGTTTTTTGGGTCTCTAGTCCATCTGGCACGTAAAAATCTGCCAGGGCTGCTTCATTGGTGAGTTCTGCGCCGATTTCAGTGACGCTGGCTGTCGCCACTGCCTCAGTAGTTGTCACCGCCTTTTCTTTTTGGATACTAAAGACGACCTCTCCAGTCTGCCGATTCACATATTCTACCGTATAGGTCAAGGACACCGTCCGTGAGGTGTTGTCAGGAGACGCCTGCTTTTCTGCTTCTGTTGCAGCTGTTGAAGATTCTGCAGCTCCTTCCTCAACCACTACCTTGTCTACCAAGGCATTCTTAGCTTGTGATAAGTTGGAAATCACTGCGACCAAGGCCGCATCCTGGGCTTCAACTTCCGCCTGGCTCGTAGCCCCGTTGGCAAGAAGGAGGGCTGCTTTTTCTTCCTCCTGTCTCGCTGTCGCAAGGGCTGCCTCATAGCCCGCTAGGCTCTCTGGCGTTTTCTCACTGGTATTCGTAGCTGCACTTTGCTCCAGCAGGGTTCTGAGGGTTGCGAGGGTCTGCGCCAAACTCGAGGTATCAAGAGGAGCAGGGACTACTGCTTCCGCCCCAGTCTCCTCGGCTGGACTTTCAGCTACAGTTGGGGCTACCTCAGTTGTAGAAACCGTGTCTACTTCTGGGCTTTCTTCAGTTGTTGCATTTTCCTCGGCTGGGACTGGCGCTACCTGTCCTGCACCGGCAGTAGCAGGAGAGACCTCCTCTGCATAAAGAGGGCTACTCACACCGACTGTCGTCCCGATGGCTGCAGCTGCAACAACTGCCTTCAGGCGTTTTTGTTCCAGACGTAGGCGTTTTTTATTTCGTTGTCTTTTACTCATGATTCACTTTTTCCTTTTGACTGATAATATGGTTGGTTAAAAATGTAAGGGAGCGTTCTACAATGTATCCCCCTTTACTAAGAATGAAAAACAGGTTTTCCAAATCTTGTGAGACCCTCGTCACATAGCGGGCAAAGACTCGATTGTCATCATCGAGTGCGAAATAGTAATAGAGTCCATGTTGTAGGTTGAGAAGATTGAGACCATCCAACCAGAGAGAGCGCTCTGCCCTCTCGGGCAGATAGGCCAGCTGGTTAAAGACAATCTGGGCGATACACTCGCTGTCCCCCTTGGAGATGGAGAGGGCAAAGTCCACTTGGTGTTCCTCAAAGATTAAAACTCTTCCCTTGTAGATGAAGGCATCTTCCTCTTCCTTGATTTTCAAAGGAAAACCTCTGGCTTCTAGTATCTCTTGAAATAGTTGGTTTAGATCCGACATACTCCTGTCTCCTATTGAGAGCCTAGGGAGTAGAGAGGGATTTCCCCCGTATACTCTTTACTCTGTTCAAATTTCTCAGTTTGACGTGAGGTGGTATTGGGACGCTTTTCAGGACCGGTAGCTATCTGCTTGGTGAGATAGAGGACCTTCTGGCTGTTCTCTAAAATCGTATTTAACTCAGAATTGCGGTCATGTAAATCGCCCAATTCAATGTGATCCACCATCTCCATGTGCCGATTGAGCAACTGACGAAGCTCCACCTTCATAAACTCCTCGTGGTTGACAATCCTGCGGCGGGCTTCTTCCAGCTCTTGGAGCTTCACTTCCGTATTGCGCACACGATTACTAAGATTCTCCTTGGTGAGACGAATCAATTCCTCTGCTTCCACTTCTGAATTCGCCAAAATATCCCTTGAAATGCGTTTGGCTTCTGTCAGCGCTTCAGAAATGAATAGTTCTTTTTCTTGATAGCGCTCAATGGTTCGCTTGAAGGTCGCATTCAACTCTTCCAGGTCACGCATCTTTTTTTCGTAATCGCTCCGCTGCCGATTTAATTCACTTTCATGCTCTCTGCGCTGAGCATTCAATACTCTATGCACAGAGGCCTTTGAATAGCCAAAGAGCAAGGTTCCTTTTAATTCAGCCATATTTCCTCCTCAAATGTTGGGTTCTCCTATCCTATTATTCTCTAAAAAAAGAAAGGACAGGCAGACATAATATTTTCCTATCTATTCTACCCCCCCCCCCGCCTATTTTGTCAAGGGGAAATGCCTAGATAATGAGCATTTTTTATCCAAAATTTTTCCACAGATTCTATAGCTGGTCCAGAGAGGGGTACTACTACTCCTACTCTTCAAAAATCAAAAAGCAAACTGGGAAATAAAGACGAAGGAGATTGACATAAGAAAAAATACAAGAGAGTAAAACAGCTCCTCGAAAAAATAGGAAATACGGCACACAAAAACCAGCCCTATCGAATAGAGCTGGTTTCTATATGTGATACACTTTGATATTCTTCAAAGATCTCTTTAAAACACGTCGACGACATCGCTGGCTCTCGCAAGTTCAAGTAAGATGTGAAGCCGTTAAAAAACCGAATGAAAAATAGGAAATCGAAGCAGGTTGTCTTGCAACCAATGAGATTTATCTTTTTTCCGAGGTTTTAGGCTGAACTCAATTACACAAGATGTGAGGACGTTAAAAGGTCTAAGTGAAAATAGGAAATACGACGAGTGAAAAGCTCCTGTGGAGGTTTTCAGCCTCTTCATTATTCATTAAAGACAGTAAATAGGAGTATTTATCTTCGCTTCTTAGTTTTTAAGCTCATTGGCAAATTTCCTCACTTGTTCCTTTCTAGGTTCGGGCTTCTGTAGTCACTTCCCTGACTATTGCTATCTTTTTTCTCACATTTTTAGTCCGAACTCAGTTCAATTCCCCGAGACTCTTGACAACGTATCCTTGTGATTTTTAAGGAGTATAAATAACTATATCAAACTCCGATAAGTAGATAACCGACCATCATTGTGATATAAAATGCAAAAATCAAACTAATCCCGACAATCAAATATGTTATATTTTTACATAGACCAGATAACACGATGAATATGTAACCGATGATTGGAAATATATCCATTAAGATTTTATTTCTAAGAAAGTAGTTTTCTCCGAGATATTGACTGGGGAGAACGAGTAGGAGAATCCAAATAAATAGTACAAGTCCAATAAGGTGATGACTGTACCTATTCCCAACCTTATTTATCCATTTTAGCATCCAATAAGTCCTACTCTTTCAAAATATGCTTTGATAGCATTAGCTATTGGAAGGGCAGAATCTGGCATCCACCTCCTATTGGTTTGAATAAAATGAACTAATTGTCGGTTACATTCACAGTTTTGTCCCGGGGACCAAGGCTTATAACATTTATCATGTTGCATGCAACCCCAATCTAAGTGATCAACAGGTGGCAAGGTAAAATTATTTCCACTATGACCAGGTCCACAATAGTTGCCATACACTGGAAGTGAGATAGAACGAAAATAAGTATTTGGAGTAAATCTCCCACTCATATATTCATTGCTGACATCTTCAATTATTAAGCCTATATCAAGAGCCTCCCCTGAAACTCCATCTTTTTGCGCTCTATCAAAATCAAAGTACATTCGATTGTTATGATGGACAATATAGTTCATTGCAACTTCTGTTTCTTGATCTATATAGGCAATTCGTTCGTCAGTTGATTGGATGAACATGCTTGTTTGATTCGACTCTGCTGTTGAATTAGCATGAACCACACTATTTATAGATAATAAGACTGTTACACATAGGCATAATAGAAAAAATTTTTTCATACGATTGTCCTCCTTCTAGTTGGTTATGTTTGGTAATGGAATGAACTTGATTTTTCTTGAAAACTCCTTTCTAACAAGTTATTCTCACTGCTTTCATCCTTACTATAGCATTAGATTTTATAAAAAACAAGTCTGTTTATTATAAAATATTTATGTTATAATAAAAGAGTTAGACTTTGTCATTACCTTTTATTAATCTTTTAGACAATATAGAAGTCCACTATATTCTTATTGAACTCTATAGCAAACTAGTGTCCTCATGTTGTTTCAATCTATTATCGTTATAAATGAACTTAAAAGCGCGGAAAATAGGAAATACGACAACGAGCTCACCTACAAAAACCAGCCCTATCGAATAGAGCTGGTTTCTATATGTGATACACTTTGATATTCTTCAAAAATCTCTTTAATACACGTCAACGACATCGCTTGCTCTCGCAGGGTGCTAAGAACTCAAGTCACTAGCTTTCTAGTTTGATGTTTATCAAGTATAAGCCAAGTCCTAGTAAGAGAAGGAAGCCAAGAAGTGATAGATACGAAAGGGCTGCACCCGTTTTTGGCAGAATCTGCTGGATAGCTGCCTGCGCTACTGATTTCCCTGATGGGGAAGTGGTGCTGGTTGGTGGTGTGACAATCGGTGGTACTGGCGGAACTAGATGATTTTCTACTTGCCCCAGATCAATCATCGCCCCATCTTCTGTCACACTGACTGCCTGTGGCTTATCTGCTACTACATAGCCTGCCAGAGCCTTGGTCTCAACAACTGTATAGTCCCCATAAACAACATCTTTAAAAGTCAGTAAGCCTTGCGCATCTGTCACTTGTGTATCGATGACCTTGTCCCCTTGACGGAGTTCAAAGGTGACTCCTGCCAAGGCTTTTTTAGTAGGGGCATCTACCTTTTTCAAAACAAGCGTAGCTTTCTTCCTACGATTGGTCAGGGTCTTTTCGATGACGACCTGATGTTCTCTCACTGAAACAGGGAGGGGAGTGGTATCAAGAACATGGCTTGCCAGCGTTGCTGTCTCAACTAATTGGTAGTCTCCATAAGCTAGGTCTGTAAAGGTCACCTGCCCCTCATCATCGGTCTTTGCACTTGCAATGACCTTGTCCCCTTGACGGACTTCAAAGGTGACACCTGCTAAGGCTTGACCTGTATCATGATCAGTCTTTGTGAGGACAACTGTTGAACGCTTCAACTTATTGACGACAGTTACCGTCACGTCTAGCTGGTCCTTCCCAAGGATCACTTCTCTATCTTTGGCATCAAGGACATAGGCAGCGCCCGTCTCGTCCTCAGTCAAGGTATAGGAGCCTGGGTCTAAGCCAGTAACCGCTGCCTCTCCCCTGTCATCTGTCCTTAACGGAAGGCTGAAGTCTCCCTTTTTCAAGGTAAAGGCAACATCTTTTAGCGGTTGTTGCTGCTCGTCTACTTTGACAATCTTGATGCTACCTGTCGGCAAGAGTCCAACATTGCGTGTCGCAATAAGACTGGTCGGAGTCTCTCTGATATGCTTTGCCAGCTCTTCCTTACTGCTAGTCGCTAGGCTACTTGGAATGTTGCTTGGTTCTAACACTAGAAGGCGGGTCTTCCCAAGAGAGCTATCCGCTACATCCTGGCTAGTATCATTGCCGATAAACTGGTCTTTTTCAAGGCGAGTGCCTACCCCATCATGAAGCCTTGTAAACTCTTCATTCTCATGTTTTTTCACCACCTGAACATAGTAATTGCCACGCTTGTAGACAGCCATCCGGTAGTAACCATTTTCGTCTGTCTCGGCAGTAATCTTTCTTCCCTCTCGATCAAGGGCTTGCGTACCATCTTCATTCATCAGTTGAACTTGGTAGCCCTTCAACAATGGCTCATCATCACTGCGTGTACCATCACGATTTACATCGTAGAAGAAGGTGCCATCTACTTGATAATGGACGATGGGGGAGCTTACTTGATTTCCTTCAATGTAATCTACCTTGTTTAGACTAAAAGCTCCGGAATTGTTTGCCCTTGCGAAATTGTCGAGCTTCTCATCATACGGTAATGTACCATGGAAAATACAGCCAATCTCTTCTTTCACTTGTAAGACTTGACCTGGTTTCAAGACAAATTTCACTAATGTGACCTGTGTAAAATCAGTAATACTCGCTGCCGGGACAAAGTGGGCATCGCGGGTACTCGCAAGGGTCGGTCCTTGGACATCTGTTGAATAGAGGACATCAAATTTTTGAAGGAAGGCCCTATTTTCTGCGATTGCTTCGATACTTTCCGCTAACTGCACAGGGAATACAGACTCTCGAGAAAGATAGTCCCCGGCATCGTTTGCTACAATCTTGTGATCCCCTACATATGGAAGAACATCAAGGAGAGAAACGTCCTCCAAAGGAATCAAGGAATTGTTGAAGATACTGAGTTTATAATAAACATCCTGTCCCAAATCTGCATACGGAGCCGACAAGGACCAATGTTCCTTATCGAGCGATACAAACTTTTTCACCACAACTTCTCGTGGCGGAATAAAGTGGATCGTATTGGTCCCACGTAGAAAGACCTCCTCTGTATTGCCATCACCATCTAAGTCTAGGGCGTCCGTATAATTTTCCTTATCCCCCTCCCAACGAGTGTATTCGTCATTATTGTCCCAAGTGACGAAGTGTTCAATCTCATTGTCCCCTGTCTGAGCAGAGAGGGTCGTGTCAACATCAAATTCGACCCTCTTTCCATGACTGCGAATGAGATCTCCCAAATGATAGATGACAGCCGTCTTACCTGTATTCTTATAGTTGGGAATCACCCTTGCCTTATTTTGAAACTCCTCCTTTGTCTCACTCCCTGGTACAAACTCAATACCTGGAGGCAGGAGGGTGATGTACTGGACATTCTTTAAGACATAGCTGGACTCTGGGTTATTGTCTGTGACAGGTGCTAATTGACCGTTCAGGAGAACAAAGCCATAGAGCTTTCGGATATTGTTATCTGAATAAGAGACAGTGTAAGAATTCCCATGGTCGCTACGGATCCCCCGCACCTCACCCCTAAAGAAGGTAGCAGCATCCGTTATTCCCTTTGTATACGGACCGTCTGCACGGTTGGAGATACTTGCTTCAAGCGAATTATAGAGACGCTGTTCCTGATCCCTATCATATGGAACATCGTCGCTTCTAAGACCAGTTGTCCGCCACTGACTCCAGACCTCCTCTTTCACAGTCGTGCCTACATAAAACCAGACCCCAGCTTTGTTTCCTGCTAATTCCACAGGATTCTCAAATACAATAACAAGTTTTTCATACTGGTCTTGTGTATCGTTGATAGGCTGTTTGGAACGAGTCAGATCCCCTTCAAACAAGAAAGTTCGTGTTCCATCAGCTGACTCACCATATACCTTGTAACCACCAGCTCGTTCGATTGGGTCAATCGAATCATACGGAGCTAATTGCAGATAGGAATAATAGAGACGGTTGTCTAAGTCAAAATCCACCAATTCTTTCACATAGGTGGTATAGGGCTTTCCTGTCTCCTCATCTACAACATTATTAGCCTCGTTGCTGACACCAATGCTATATCGTACATCCGTATCCGTATTCCTATTATTCGGATTAAAAGGAAGGCCGTCTGATGGCCACTGCTTGTAGCCGACCTTAAAAATTTTTCCTCGGCCACTAGGAGTCACCATCACTGGATGCCATTTCACACGCTCTTCTACCTGACCGAGGGTGACTTCTTCTGGAGTCCCTGGTTCTGCGATAATGGTCGCTCTATTGAGATGAATCGTTGAGTAGGGTTGATTCGGAAATGATAGGCGTAATTCTGCTACATAGTAAGTTTTATCCTGTATATAAGTAAAGGCTGGTCCCTCATAGGTGGCTGTATGCCCTTGCGGATCGTAGCTCCATTTGTAGCCATTGTATACATAATAGCCTGCTGCTGTAGGTTTCCCCTGCATCACAGCACCAGCAGGCAAGTGTTCGACTACTTTAATCGTCGTTGGACGGTACTTTCCATACTTTCCATCGGCAGCTTCTATACCGATTAGGAAGGTCGCATGAGGGGTTCTTTCATCAGAGAAGGTCCGCTCCTTATCCGCCTCCTTTTGCACACCAATAGTCGCCGTAATGACCGTCTCACCCTCAAGAGTCTCTCTCTTTTTGTCCACTCCTGTCATGATCGAATCGGCCCCTGTTCCTTGCCGTGAATCGCTCACAATGTTGATCGGCCTACTAGGATTAGCCTTTGCTATAAAGGTCTTAGTCGCTGATTTTAAGAGCCTGCCTTCTCCATCAAATAACTCATAGACAACAGGTGTTCTAAAACCATTTGGAGTCTCAGGTTGTTGCATACTATAAGGAAAAGGAGTCGCTACAATCTGCCCTCCAGCCAAGACATTGAAGGAATACTCTACATACCAATTATTCGCATCTTCCTTCATCTCCCAACTTTCTGCTGAGGCAATCTTGGTAAATTGAGGTCGATTCTCTACATACTTCTTTGGAACGGTCAGCCTTGTCTTTGCATGTTGAATACTGACACCTGTACCTGAGATACGGAACTCAGCATAAGGATTGACTCCTTCACCGGTCCAATATTCCAGCTTCTCGCTGCCATCCTCGTTCGTATCCTCTGTAAAGATTCGTAGCTCTGCTGCAAAGCTATCGTCTACAGCTCTAGCAGGAGTCGAACTCACATCACTCGTCTCAGGCACTGAGCGAAAAGCCGACTCAGGTGCAGCACTCTCAGATAGTGCTGCACTACTGGAGGTCGGCACATCAGTAGCTGGCAAGGAGGGTGCTTCTGTAGTAGAGGAACTACTGACAGTCGCTGCAGATTCCTCCACTAGAGGACTCGACGTCGAGGAGCTAGCTACCGGGTCATCTCTCTCACTTTCAGGCAGACCTGGCGCCTCTCCTGGTGAGACTGTCACAGGAGTAGCACCTGTAGGGTCTTGCGCCAGCACCACTGCTGCTGGAAGCACATTCCCCCCAATCAATAGTAGATAGAGTAGCGTACGGAATATCCATAGGAATTTCTTTTTCATTCTTGTATCCCCCTTTCACATGTGACACAAACTCTATTTTTTAGCCATTATATACCACATAGTATATATCACCCAAACATATATGTCAACACTTATCCCTATGAAACATTTGGAAAATGATTTACAAGTTTTTTCATACTCTTCAAAAATCTTTTTATACTCTTTAAACCAGCTCAAGGATAGTGAGTTGAAACAAGAATAGGACAAGTAATGAGACAATCTAGAAGCCTCCCATCATCTTATACTCTTTAAAAATCAAAAGGATACGTTGTCAACTCGTCTCGGTGAATTGAACTCGGACTACAACTCGCTGACAAAAAGATAAATACTCCTAGCTTCAAAGGTATAGTATACCTTTGAAGGCGGGAAATAGGAGTTTGCCTTAGCAAACGTCCTTTACTTCTTCGTCGCATTTTCTATTTTGTCTAGGAGTTGTTTTACGTCCTCGTATCTTGACGAGTGAAAAGCTCCAGTGGAGGTTTTTAGCCTGTTCCCTTGAAATAGGGTGGAACTATTGAGAAAAGTCGCGACTTTTCTTATTTCCAACTTGAAATAGTTATCAACTATTTCAACTACCTTCGCCTTCGATTCCTAGTCTACTTTTGATTTTTATTGAGTATTATTGAACTCTAGAGCCAGCAAACAAGTGTCCTCATGTTGTTTCAATCTATTATGGTTATAAATACGCGGAGAATAAGAAATACGACAAAGAGCTCACCCATAAAAACCAGCCCTATCGAATAGAGCTGGTTTCTGTATGTGATACACTTTGATATTCTTCAAAAATCTCTTTAAAGCACGCCGGCGCCACCTTGCTGTACTTCACGACATCACTTGCCCTTACAAGATGTGAGGACGGTAAAAGGTCTAAGTGAAAATAGGAATTCTGACGCAGAGAGTTGCTGAGAGTTTGCTAAAGCAAACTTCTATTTCCCGCCTTCAAAGGTATACCATACCTTTGAAGCTAGGAAGAATTATCTTTTTCACAAAGACCTTAGTCCGAACTCAGTTACAGTAAGATGTGAAGCCGTTAAAAAACCGAATGAAAAATAGGAGATTGACGACGTGTTCGATGAACACGAGGAAATCTATCTTTTTTCCGAGGTTTTAAGCTGAACTCAATTATAAGATACAAAGGGCGTGTAAAAAGCGAATGAAAATTAGGAAATCGAAGCAGATGACTCCGACAACTGCTAATCTCGCCGTCTAATTTTTAGGCTCATTGGCAAATTTCCTCACTTGTTCCTTTCTAGGTTCAGGCTTCTATGGTCACTTTCTTCTTTTTGGGTGACCAGTTGAAACAGTTCACCGAACTGTTTCAATCTCAGCTGTAATTGGCTAAAGCCAAAACAGCTGCCTATCTTTTTTCCGAGCTTTTAGCCCGTGTTCAATTACACAAGATGTGAAGCCGTTAAAAAACCGAATGAAAATTAGGAAATCGAAGCAGGTGACTCCGACAACTGCTAATCTCGCCGTCTAATTTTTAGGCTCATTGGTAAATTTCCTCACTTGTTCCTTTCTAGGCTCGGGCTTCTGTGGTCACTTTCGTATTTCTAGGTGACCAGTTGAAACAGTTCACCGAACTTCTGTGGTCACTTTCGCATTTCTAGGTGACCAGTTGAAACAGTTCACCGAACTGTTTCAATCTCATCTGTAATCGGCTAAAGCCGAAACAGCTGCCTATCTTTTTTCCGAGGTTTTAGGCTAAACTCAATTACACAAGATGTGAAGCCGTTAAAAAACCGAATGAAAATTAGGAAATCGAAGCAGATGACTCCGACAACTGCTAATCTCGCCGTCTAATTTTTAGGCTCATTGGTAAATTTCCTCACTTGTTCCTTTCTAGGCTCGGGCTTCTGTGGTCACTTTCGCATTTCTAGGTGACCAGTTGAAACAGTTCACCGAACTGTTTCAATCCCCTGATTTGAGAGCCTCTAGCATATCAAGTCTGCTCAAACGGCGATGGACAGATAGCCCCAATACCACTAAAATACCTAAAACAGCAACAACTGGCACCAAATAAACATCCAGAGATACTGTCGGAGTAAAGAGAATGGCCGGCGAAGCAATGACATGGAGAAGGAGCCTGTGTAGGAAGAAGCCTCCTATCAATCCGAGGAAGATGCCCACAAGAGATAGAATCATGGTTTCTCTATAGATGTAGAAGGTCACCTCAGCATCATAAAACCCTAGAACCTTGATAGTCGACAGTTCCCGAATCCGCTCTGCTATATTGATAGTAGTCAGATTATAGAGAATCACGATTCCAAGGAGAACCGACAAGACAATCAAGATAATCATAACTGACTGGAGCGATTGGACAATCGTCTCAAGCAAGGTGATTAAGGAAGTATTTTGCACAACAGCTACCACCCCTCTCAGAGCCAAAAGATTTGTCGCTGTTTTCTCAACTGTCTCCTTGTGGTCATTTTCTAACACTAGCAAGCTAGCATTCGGTTGATAGGTCTGCTTAGTTGCTTCCTGATAGGCAGTAGCAGATAGGTAGATAAAATGTCCTGCGTACATTTCCGTAATGCCTGCTACCTTTAGGTCGATCGGCTCTTGATTGAGGTGGAGAGTGAGCTTATCTCCCACTTGAACCTGATAAAGCTGGGCTAATTTTTCAGAGATGATTGCCCCCTTTTCTGGCAGGGCAAGCGCCTGCCCTGTTACAGGACTGCGTAGACTGACAAAAGGAGACAGCTCCTTTTCCTGACTGACAAAGAGACTGATGGCAAGCGCTTCTGCCTGACCTTTCATACTCTCTGTCAGTCCATAGTAGGCAATCGGCAAGGTTTTTTGAATCCCTTTTGCATCAAATGCCTTCTTCACTGCCGCCTTTTCTTCTTGGCTAGCCCTCGTCTGCTCTACAACCACCATCTGATAGTGGAGGAGCTGGCTGAACTGCTGATCGGTGACACGCGAGATCGAAGAGCGAATCCCCAAGCCTGCAAACAAGAGGGCGACCGCACCTGCTACCCCGATGACCGTCATCAGCATCCGTTTTTTATAGCGGACGATATTTCTTGCTGTGACCTTTTGGGTAAAGGTCATACGTCGCCAGATGAAGGACAAATGTTCTAAGAAAATCTTAGCTCCCGAGACAGGGGGCTTGGCTTGTAATAGCAGGGCTGGTTTTTCTCTTAATTCCTTTCCTGCTACCAAATAGGCTGGTAAAACTGAAGAAAGAAGTGAAAAGATCATCGCCAGAAGAAACCACTCAGGATAGAAATATAATTGACTCTCTCCGATGACTGTCGTATCCGTAATAATCCGACTAATCATAGGGGCAAGGAGAAAGTTTCCCAGAAGCAGGCCTGCAACTGTCCCTAGCAAGCCCGAAGCCAAACCATAGATGACAAACTTGATCAGAACCTGAGCATTTGTATAGCCAAGCGCCTTTAAGATCCCCACATTCGATCGCTCTTCATCGACAAAACGGGTCATGGTCATAAAGGTGACGAGAGCTGCTACCACATAGAGAACAGCAGGAAAGATATTTCCCACTGCTGAAATACTGCGGGTGCTACTAACATAATTGGCATAACCATTGCCGCCAGGAAAGCTATCCCTCGTATAACTTTTATATTCTGGTGTAGAAAGCTGCGCCAAATCTGCCTGAGCTACTTGAAGCTCTTTACGTGCCGCCTTGATTTCTTGTTCAGCGCTTAGTCGCTGACGTTCAAAAGCCTGCTTTGCTTCTTGCAGTGCTGCCTGTCCCCTGCCTAGTTCTGCCCGCTTGTCGTCCAAATGTGCATGGGCAAGGGCTAATTGCTCCTGACCACTTTCATAGACAAGACGAGCTGACTCATACTCTACAAGTCCTGTCTGATAGGCCTGCTCCCCCTCTTGGTAGCTATTTAGGGCTATTTGATACTGAGATTCCCCATATTCGTACTGTTCCTTAGCCTTTCTGTAGATAGCCTCTTGCAGTTGATAGTAGCTCTTGCCTGTTTCATAGGCCCTCATCCCTACCTGATAAGCCTGCTCCATGGTCGCAAGATCTGATTCTAACTGCTTTAAGCGAAGCTGGAGATCGACAAGCTCTGGGACATCACTCGGATTTTCTCCCATGGCTAGTGCCACAGCAACCTGATCCTGAATCGCCTGAGTTGTCCTTTCAAAATCATTTCTGGCCTGGGCGATTCTAGCTGCTAATTGTTCCAACTCCTGCTCCTTGGCCGTCAAATCGGACTGGGCTGTCATTAGTGCTGCTTCTCCCTGGGCCAATTCCTGCTGACTATTATCTAAGTTAGCGCGGTGGGTCTCCAATTCTTTTTGGGCTAGTTGCAGTTGGCTGTGACTATCATCCAGTTGCTCCTTGGCCGTCGTCAAGTCCATTGCAACCTGATCTAGGCGCTGCTTTCGACTTTCTAATGCTGCTTGTCCTTGGTCTAGCTGAGCCTTAGCTTCCTCTAAATTCGCCTCATTTGTTGCGATTTGATTCTCCGCTTCAGCTAACTGATCTTGGGCAGCTGTGATGTCTTGTTCAGCCTCCCCCATCTTCTCCCTTGCTTCCTTGGAAATGCTCTCTAGCCGCTTCTTACCGTTGTCTGATAAGAGCCGGTTCAGCTCCTCTTGATGGACGCTAATCCTTTGCTGATAAGCCGGCTGATAGTAGGGAATCTCCCTCACATCATCATAGCGAATCCGAGCCATCATGTAGACCTCTGAATCAAAGGTAGTCTCAGGCACAAAGGCATAGCCAGCTAATTGACCAGTCCCTGCACTAGCTGGTCCAAGATTGATGTTTCCCCAAATTTCAGCTGCATCCGCAAAGCCTGTCACGGTAAGAACGGTTTCTTTTAAAACCGATGCCTGCTTCTCCCCCTCTTTCACCCTAATCGTATCACCGATCCGATACTTTCCACGAAGATTGGTCGATAGCAGCACTTCCTTTTCTGATGAGGGAGCCTTACCTGCCCTTAGCTGATAGAGCGAAATGGTCTTGGGGATAGAAAATAAACGGATGGCTTCTGTCCCTGTTTCCAAGGTCACATCCTTAAAATAGGCATATTCAATCTGAGCCCCTGCTATACTATCCAATTCTGCCTTATCTGCCTGACTAATCCCAAGATCCGACATGACCGCTAGATCCATCATTTGTCCTTGGTCAATATAGTTCTGCGCTGTTTTTTCCATATTAGGAGCTGCTACTTTCAAGCCGATAAGGGCCATGGAGCCGATCAGCATCAAATGAAAGATGGAGAAAAAACGCCCCTTTGATGACAGTAGGGACTGCCAAATGGTCTTCCAATACGTCCTCTTTTTCATCTCATTTCCCTAATATTCTAAGGTCATAATATCCTGGGGATGAGGATTGACCTGAATGGAATGCACACTGGCATCTCGCATCTGAATCACCTTGTCCGCAATAGGAGCAAGGGCTGCATTATGGGTGACAATGACGACTGTCCTTCCCTCTTTTTTAGCCATATCCTGCAAGATCTGCAATACCTGTTTGCCTGTCTGGTAATCGAGGGCCCCGGTCGGTTCATCGCACAAGAGCATCTTAGGGCGCTTGGCGACTGCTCGCGCGATGGCGACCCGCTGTTGCTCCCCTCCAGATAGCTGAGCTGGAAAATTATCCAAGCGGTGTCCTAGTCCGACTTTTTCCAAGACTTCAACTGGATCCATAGCATCACTTACAATCTCAGAAGCTAATTCCACATTTTCTTTAGTAGTCAGATTGGCGACCAGGTTATAAAACTGAAAGACAAAGCCAACATCCTCACGGCGGTACTTGGTCAACTGCTGGCTTGTGAATTGAGCAATATCAACTCCATCAATCCGAACCACACCCTCGTCGTTGGTATCCATACCACCCAAGATATTGAGCAGGGTAGATTTTCCTGCACCAGAAGAGCCCAAAATAATCACTAACTCTCCTTTTTCAATCTCAAAGGAAATAGCCTTGTTTGCCACAACACGATTATTGCCCGTCACATAGGATTTTGAACTATTTCTTACTTCAATATAGGCCATCCCAATCTCCATCTCCCTTCCTTTACGATAAACAGCTTGTAGTCAAACACACCTGTCATTATTTTCATACTCTTAAAACATCAAAAGGATACATTGTCAACTCGCCTTGCTGACATCAGAGTTAGATGGTTGACGAGTATGACTGTCCTTATACTCTTTAAAAATCAAAAGGATACGTTGTCAACTTGTCTCGGTGAACGCTAGTTCTACCTTCGCCTGCGTTTCCTAGTCTACTTTTGATTTTTATTGAGTATTAATTGCTATTATACCACGTTTTTATTTTTCAATCTAAAAACGAGCAAGTCTCCTCACTCGTTGTTACCGTGCTTAAAGATTTTTGGCAACCTCTAAAGCCGTATCATAGTCTGGATGGGTATTGACATTGTCCAAATACTCTGCATAGACAATTTCATTGGTCTCATTCAGGACAAAGACAGCCCGTGCCAATAAATTCCACTCCCGCATCAAGAGACCGTAGGATTTTCCAAAGGCATGGTCATAGTAGTCCGACAGGGTTACAGCCCCTTCAAGGCCTGCTGCACCGCACCATCGAGCCTGCGCAAAGGGCAAATCTGCTGAAACAGTGATAACAACCATGTTTTCTATATCTGCCAATTCTTGATTAAAACGGCGCGTCTGTGTGTCACAAATTCCTGTATCGATGGACGGAACCACACTAATCACCTTACGTTTCTTGCCAAAATCATTGAGACTTTTCAAGGTCAAATCGTTGGCCATCAAGACAAAATCTGGTGCCTGATCCCCTACACATAATTGGGGTCCGACAAGGGTAACTGGTTTTCCGATAAATGTTGTCATAGTAGGCTCCTTTTCGCTGATACCCCTATTGTAAGCGTTTTTCTCCAAAAAGGCTACTATTTTGATTGGAATTTCCCACTATTTGTGTCTAATACGCAATAAACATATAAGATACAAAGCCCGTGAAAAACTCAAAGCGAAAATAGGAAATGCGACGAAGAAACTGGAGTTTCTAGGAGTATTTATCTTTTTCGCACAGAGTTTAGGGCGTGTTCAATTACAAGATACAAAGGGCGTGTAAAAAGCGAATGAAAATTAGGAAACATGACGAAGAAGTGTAGCTTCTAGGAATGTTTATCTATTTTCCGAGCTTTTAGCCCGTGTTCAGTTAAGATGTGAAGTCGTCAAAAAACCGAATGAAAAATAGGCAATCGAAGCAGGTTGTCTTGCAACCACTAACCTCGCTATCTAATTTTTAGGCTCGGGCTTCTGTGGTCACTTTCGTATTTCTAGGTGACCAGTTGAAACAGTTCACCGAACTGTTTCAATCTCATCTGTAATCGGCTAAAGCCAAAACAGCTGCCTATCTTTTTCACACAGACCTTAGTCCGAACTCAGTTGACTAAGATACAAAAGGCGTCTAAAAAGCGACGGAAAAATGGGTGATTATCGATGTGTTCGATGAACACGGGCGGGGAGCTAGGCAAGAGAGGACAGAAAACGGCACAAGGTTTTCAAAGTCCTCGATGACTAGCTCAATCGCCTACAGCACCACGGGACATGAGATATAGTCAGTTACAACATCTCGTCTATTTTTACATCCCAGTACTATCCTCTACTATTGTGACCTCCCCCCAGTGATCTTTCGAAAATCGACTTGGATAGGCTCGGAGCCAGTCTGGAATAACCTTACTTCGCAATAAGTCTTTACTTTTATTAAGATATGGAGAAATGCTAATTTGTTTTTCTTTCACATATTCCATGACTTGATCATATTCTGTCAACCTTTTTTCGCCGATAATCCCAATGGACTGTACTAGTCTACCAGAATTATGTTTATACACATAATATATATCTATATACTCTCCATTTGTATGTAGAAAACAAAAATTTATTGACAGATTTCCACCCTCTAACTTATCATCTGGATAATAAAAACTATACGAGATACTCTTAACTTCCAAAGGCAAAACTTCCGAACGATATTGTTCCGAAACCGAACCATATACTAAACCTCTTGTTCTATTTTTTTCCATATCTGGTATGCTATTTAAAGTAGAGTTCGTACGTAAAAAGGAGGTTGTCACATGATAATATTCATCGTGATAAATCTCTTCAAAAACATTACTATACTTAGGTTTAAAAAGAATTAGAAAGAGCGGTATCAGCATAGCTACTAATACTACTATGGATAAAGTATATGCTGTTTTTTTATTCATATAATCACCTCATCTATGGTTTATTAGTGTAATCTTGAAAGTCATTATTACCTGCTTCTAAACTGCGAATAAAATTATAAGAAGCTGGATAATGTTTTCTCAAATAATCCATCGATTCTGAATCGGTTTTAGGAATATAAGTTTGAATATTCGGCCCTACATCTCTTGTGTTTCTTGGGACTAAACTAGAATAAATCGCTCCTTTAACATCATTGATAGAAATATTTGTTCTAAACTCATCAGCACGTGTGATAGTACCTGATTCAAGCGCATCATAATACTGATTACTAGCCGTCAGGTAATCCACCCCTTGTTTCTTCATTCGTGCTGTGATATTCACTGTATCTAAATCTGCTTTATAGTCATCATTGCCTATGCTAGGAGAGGCAAAAGCATCTCTTGTCACATCGCCTCGCCAACCAGCTAACCCGTTCGTACCTCCAAAGAATACACCATACGCATCAGCTAATCACGGCTTCTCATATAAATGAGTTGCCGTCGTGATACTTTGATGAGCAAAATCTGTCTTATCTTTATATTTAGCATAATTACGATTCCATAATGTATCAAAATCCATATTCGGATAAACTTTAGCCGCTGCAGATTTAAACGTATTATATAATCCTTTCTTTTTAAGAAAATTGACATCACCATAATTTCCTGAGGCCAATGAATATTGTATTCTAACATTATAAACTAGCTTATCTGCTTTACTTCCAGTAACCCCATACTTATTAAGAACTTCTTTTACTTCGCCTAGATTTCCAGCAGTATTATTCCATTTAAAATCATTATACTGCATTCCTCCCATTAAACGATTAAAGACATAGTCCGCATTCTTTCCTTCCGTTGCCTTTATATTTTGATACAGTTTCCACATGATGTCTGTTGTCTCTTTATCAAAACCATATTGTTGCTGGAGGTTACTCTTGAAATCTTGGGCAACTGAAGTTTGATCTGAGCTAAAGGTAACTTCACTCGCATAGACAGTGCCGCCCGTTGCTTTGGTCGCTACCTCACAGAAATGTCGGATTGTTTCTTCCAAGGCTTTCGTCCAGTTACGGTCGATATTCTCGGCTTCCTTCGTTTTAGAATTACCCCAATCATGGGTCGATAAGCCATTGATACGGGCCTGTTGCCATAGGTTCGTAATCGTTTGAAACGGCTGTAGAACAGTTCCCATGAGCGAGTGATAGGCAGATGTAGCCTGCTCTTTTAAGAAGTGCAAGCCTTCTCGAACTTGCTGTCCTAGCTGCCTCAATCCAGAACCAATCTGATTCGTCACATTTCCAACAAAATCCCTAAACTGATTCCAGGCACCACTGACCGCCTGCTTCATCACATTCCATGCACCAGATAAAGCTCCCTGTGCCTTGCGGTATCCCTTCTTAGCTCCATTCCATAACTGCTGAAGCGGATTCCACATATGCCCACTAGGGTCAGTATAGTTGACTGGGTTGTTCTGCACATAACTGTAGCGGTTCTGACTGAGCGGGTCAGCTAGTTCCCCTTGGTAGCTATCCTCCGTTAGGAAAGTGCCAACTTGACTATCATAGTATCTTGCTCTGAGGTAATCCAGCCCTGTACTATCTCTGGCTTCCCCATTGTAGGCATACGGGTTGCCTGTTTCGTCTGTGCTAGACTTGGTGGCTCCGTAGAGTTGGTACTTGCTGGACGCTACCGCTTGTCCAGCCTTGGTCAAGCCAGTAACGCTACCACTTTGTGTCGATAGATACTGATAGGTATCCCCTGTCCCATGGTTGTGGTAGGAAGCCCGTCCCTGTCCATAGGTGTAGGTTTCTCTGGCTTTTAGCTCCCGGTCATAGGTCTGGAGAACCTCGGTGTGCTTGCGGTTGACGTCATTGACGTAGTTGCGCTCTTCATAGTAGTGGAAGCTATCTTCTCTTGTGGTGTAAGGAATCAGAACCTCTTTCACTTCGCTGGCATAGGTCACCTCTCCCTCACCCGGGAGCTTTCCTAGGTCTGGTGGATTGACCACCAAGCCCTCCTCGTTGGCCCTGTCTTTGGCCACCTTCTTGTGGTAGGCTGTGGAGACATCGTCAAAAATCTCATGCCAGATAGTCCCGACTGTTTGCGGTAGCGTTGCGAGTGCTTGAAGAACGTTTTGACTAAAGCCATACCAGAAGAGGCTATGTGCCTCCCCATTTGGGGACGTGTGGGGCGACTTCCGCTTGTCCTCCCGCTTGAAGAGCTGATAGCTGTGCTTGCCTTCCTTACGGCTGGCGGTAAATACCCGGTTGTCATCACCGTCATACAACGCCGCAAACAAGAGACCTGCCTTGTCCTTGACCGCAAGGAGTCTATTCTCTGTATCGTAGATATAGTCTAGCTTCTCATCATTCTTCTGAGAGGAAATCCGGTTCCCGTTCTTGTCATAAGTGTAGCTGGTAGTACCGTCTTTGTTCTCCAACTTGATGAGACGGTTGTGGTCATCGTAGGTGAAGCGGGTCGTTTCTTCCTTGCCCTCGATGGTTTCTGTGCTGGTCAGCTTATTGCCAGCCAGGTCGTAGCTATAGGTGAGGCTGGAGAGTTCCTTTCCTTCCTTATCTGTTACCACCATACTGATAACTTGTCCCAGACTGTCATAGGTGTAGGCTTGGATAAGGGTTTCCCCATCTTGAGTGATGGTCTCCTTGGTGATATAGTTGCCATCATCGTACTCATAGGCATAGCTGGAAATGAGCTTGTCCTTCTTGTCTCGGTGGACAATTTCCATCACCTTGCGTCCTTATTATCTTTAACTGACAATCTAAATAATTCTCGTGGTGATGTCAAAAACACCTATGGAGAGTAGCTCCATAGGTGGGCGGGGAGCTAGGCAAGAGAGGACGGAAAACGGCACAAGGTTTTCAACGTCCTCGATGACTAGCTCAATCGCCTACAGCACCACAGAATATCACTTTAAGAACTTACTTTGCTCCTAAATGCCAATATATATTAACATCGTAATTGATATTTGGCATTGAAAATAATGATATTTCAGCTTATATATTAATGTTTATTAAGGCATGTATTCTTATTATATAAAAATTTATTTCTATTCTATCAACCCTTGTAGGTAGAGAGATTGCTTGCTTGAATTTGCTTCTTTCAACCTATAATATTCAGAAAATTCCATTGTTCTAAGAGAGTTTTTCCATCTAACAACGGTGCATTTAATAACTCTTCACAAGAAGTAAAAGTATAATAGTCGCTCGGACTCAATGTAAAATAAATCTCTCCCAAATCCCTACGTTGACTAATATTATATCGCTTACCATTATAATATACAAGATACTCCATACCTATCTCTAAAAAATATTTAAATTCATCATAAGTATATTCCATATTTCTACCTTCCAATTATGTTGCCATTCTTGTCATACTGCCAAATATGTTCATGTGGATATTCTGGATGAGCTTTGGGATTTCCATGATTATCCATATCTACATCTCTAAATACATTACCTTTTGAATCATAGTATCTTCGCGTGCGTATCTCACCAGTAGCCTCATCTAAGATATCAATGCTGGAGTTTGGTAAATATTGAGTTGGGGCTTTTTTACTAACGCTACTATGATTCTCAGTTGGTGTTATATCAATCTCATTACCAAGATTTGTTTTAACAACAACTCTAGGTGTTACAGGAACTCTCGGTTTTCCTGACCATGTGGTATCAACTCCTAAAACAGGCTTTCCATAATAATTTTGGTAAC
>NZ_MSPR01000029.1 GCF_001984715.1 Streptococcus azizii | reverse complement strand
GTAGGTAACCAATCCACGAATATCAGAGTGGCCAATGCCCGAAGCTAAGAACTAGGCTCTTTCTAGATACTTTTCATTTTTTATCAGTTCGATTGTTTTTACTTGACAAAGGGCTTTACATATCAGTCATTTATAGCCTCCGAAAATGAAGGGAAGTACGACAGAAAGACCTCCTAGAGAAACTCTCTAGGAGGTCTTAATCGCCCATTGGCTGTTCTGTTTTTGAAACGAAACGTATTTGGGGGTGTCTGATAAGTCCTATTGCGAGGATGATGGACTGGAAGGAGCCGGTTGTTCTTGGGTCGTACTAGTTGGAGGGTTTGTTTGTGGCTGTTCAGCCGATTGCGTAGTTGTTGACTCTGTTGTGCTAGCCTGTGTAGAACTTGGGTCTGAAGAGCTAGCAGTAGGAGGAGTGGTGCTTGGGATAGTATTTGTACTTGGTGTATAGGTATACTGAGGATAAGTTCCGTCCAAATAGAGATAGTAGCCATACTGGTTTAGTCCGCTAGGAATTTCCCAGTCACTCGCGGTGTCAACAGGATTGAGGTAGGCCATCATACTACGATACACGTCGGTTGCAATCAATAGACCGCCGTCCAGTATAGGAGTTTGTCGATTGGCATATCCTGTCCAAACCGCCATAGCATAGCGTGTCGTATAGCCGACGAAGTTTTCATCAGGCACGACGAGTGAGCTGTAGTTGGCGGCCTCATTGTTAGCTAAAATCGATTCCATTTCGGCTTCTGTATAATTGGCAGTACCTGTCTTTCCTGCTTGAGGAAGTCCTGGAACTGCTGCATTTAGACCGTTTCCGTAAGTCATAACACTCTTTAAAATATCGGTCATCATATAGGCAGTTTCAGGCGTCATGACCCGATTGCCTTCAGGGGCAAATTCTTTCGTGCTACCATCGCTAAAGACAACCTTATTGACATACTGTGGTTTGTAGTAGGTACCACCATTGGCAAAGGAAGCATAAGCTGCCGCCATTTTCTCACTACTTGCCCCATATTTGGTGCTGGCATCAGTCGTGTTACTTGAAATCGCATTTGAATAGAGCAGTTCTGGATAAAAGATACCCAGATTATTTAAAAATTTATTAGCCTTATCTAAACCAACTGCTTCTAGTGTCTTAACAGCAGGGACATTTCGGGAATATTGAAGGGCTGCTTTTACGGTCATTGAACCATAGTAGCCTCTATCCCAGTTATAGACAGGTGTGGTAGAAGCAGGATAGTTATAGGGGGCATCGACGATTGGGTCGGCTGTTGACTTGTAGATGCCATATTCAAATGCAGGAGCATAGTCTGTAATCGGCTTCATGGTGGAGCCGAAATCTCGGTTGGTTTCCACAGCCTGGTTTGTACCAAAGGAGACATTGGTCGCCTGATTTCTAGAGCCGAGCTGGGCGATGACATGTCCATTGGCAACATCTATGACAGTAGAAGCCACTTGGAACTCTTCATCAGGGTAGTTGACATAGTTGTCAGAATTATAAATATCCCATAGCTGTCTTTGGGCATCAACATCGACATTTGTGTAGACGTCAATTCCTGTAGTGAGTAGATTGTAGCCAGTTTTTTCCTCGACTTCTTTGATGACTTCCTTGAGGTAGTTATCCATGTAAAGTGGATAAGCAGATGTATTTGAAAGAGGGAGTAAACCATCAGTAATCTCTGTGAGGACAGCACTTTCATATTGCTCTTGAGAAATATATTTTTGCTCTAGCATTTGCTGCAATACGAGATCCCTACGGTATTTTGCAGCCTCTGGCTGGGTATAAGGGTCATATTGATTAGGAGCCTGAGGCATCCCTGCTAAGAGTGCCACTTGTGGAAGAGAGAGGTCTTTTAACTCTTTTCCATAATAGGCTTTCGCAGCGGTTTTCATCCCATAATTGCCATTTGCCATAAAGACCTTGTTGATATAGTAGGTCAAAATCTCTTGCTTGGTGTTACGGCGTTCCAACTGGAGAGCCAGCCAGGCTTCCTGGATTTTCCGCTTAATGGTTTGGTCATGGCTCGATGTTGAGAAATAGGTCAACTTGATGAATTGCTGGTCCAGAGTGGATCCACCTTGAAGGCGTCCGCCTTTTAGGTTGTTGATAAAGGAGCCTGCAATCCGAATCACGTCAATACCCCGATGATTAAAGAAGCGCTGGTCTTCAATAGCAACAATCGCATTGACTAAGTGTTCTGGAATTTCAGATGTCTTGGCATTCGAGCGTTTTTCTGAGCCCAAATCGGCAATCAGATTATTGTCTTTATCGTAAATTTTACTGGAGACAGTAGCCGTCAGTGCTTCTTCGGTCAATGTTGGAGCAGATTTGACATAGTAAATCACTAGCGACAAGACCGCGATAAATACACAGATGAAGCTAGCTAGGATAACATTGGCAAAAATAACCCACATTTTTTTAAGGTTTGGTTTTTTCAAGAGTATCACCACCTAATAAATTTTTTTCAACAATCTCTAGATAAGGTAGACTAGGGTAGCCTCCCATCTCGATTTTAAATCCATGCTTACGAATATAATCGATAGGCATAGATTTTTTACCGTTTTCAATCCTGTAAAACTCAATGAGAGCAGCGGCAGGAAGGAGATAGGTTTCTTTCAGCGTTGAAAAGTGAAGGAGTACAAAACAAATTCCTCTTTGTCGCAGGACTTGGTCCATATGTTCAATCTGATGCGAATGAAAATTTTTCAGTGGCATCGCCGTCTTTTGGCGTGTTTCCTTGACTTCAAAATCAATATAGTGCCCCTGATAAACCCCTGAATAATCGGTTGTAGATGCTTGCCTAAAGTAGGCCTCAACGATTTTCGCCCGACTCCTTTTGGGATAATCTACCTTCACGATTTGTACTGGGGTTGGTTTCTTATGGATAACAGCCCGACCATGTGCCAGATAATAGTTGTTACTATCGTTGATGGCAGCCTCAAAGGACATTCCACGGTTGGCAAAGTCCACCTGCTGATGGGAAGAATGCGAATTGGTTCTACTGATTTTTTTTCTAACCTGATGAGGATAATTGACCATAGAACTCCTTCTTGATAAAATAAAATCATTACATTATACCACAAGATAGGAAAAGAGTTCAAGTCATGCACATTTATCGGCTATTGATAACAGGCTATCGCCATACCGATTTGGGAATTTTTTCAGAAAAAGACCCTCGAATCGCCGTCATAAAAAAAGCGATTCGGTTGGATTTGGTTCGCTTCTTGGAGGAGGGGGTGGAGTGGTTCATCCTGACGGGTAATCTAGGCTTTGAGTACTGGTGTCTAGAGGTGCTTCAAGACCTGCGGCAGGACGGCTACGACTTTCAAATAGCAACGCTCTTTTTATTTGAAAATCATGGGGAAAATTGGAACGAAGTGAATCAAATAAAGTTAGCCCAGTTTCAGTCGGTTGATTTTGTAAAGATGATCTACCCTCGATATGAAAATCCGAGCCAATTTCGCCTCTACAACCAGTTCTTACTGGACAATACAGATGGTGCTTATCTTTTCTATGATCCTGAAAATGAAACAAACTTGAAATATCTCTATCATTTAATCTTAAAAAAAGAAGAGTATACTAGAAAAACGCTTACTTTTGATCGCTTAAATGAAGTCGCGGAAAATTTTGAAGAATTTGAATGATATGACTTGATTTTTCCCTATATTTTTTCATATAATAGAGGTAATGATGTTTTAGAAGATAGAGGTGCAGAAATGGCAAGTATTAAATTTACGACAAAAGATATTTTTGAACAGGATTTTAAAATCAGCTTTCGTGGCTATGATCAAGATGAGGTCAATGACTTTTTAGATGAAATCATGAAAGATTATGATGCCTATGAAGCTATCATCAAAGAGTTAAAGGGTGAGATTGCTCGCTTGAAGGCGCAGCGTACAGCTGCTCCGCGCGCAGCAGAAACGAGTTTGGAAGACTCCGAAACATTAAGAACAGAGCGGGCATCTTCGGCAACGAATTTTGATATTTTGCGTCGCTTGAATCGTTTGGAAAAGGAAGTTTTCGGCAAACAGATTATACAGGAAGACTAAACAGAGGAAGTATTTGCAATTTTTGGATAATCGCATGGTAGTGATCTACCATGAGGAAAGTCCATGCTAGCACCGGCTGTGATGCCGGTAGTGTTTGTGCTAGGCGAACCAATAAGCCTAGGGACGTAGCAATACGTTACGGCGACTGAAACAGCTAAGTCAGAAAGATAGGCTCGAGTAAGTCTGAAAAGTGCCACAGTGACGGAGTTTTTATGGAAACATAAAAAGTGGAACGCGGTAAACCCCTCAAGCTAGCAACCCAAATTTCGGTCGGGGCATGGGAAAGTCGGAAGCAGAACGAACTTTCCTGACTGCGTTAGCAGTAGACAGATGATTATCGAAGGCGGTAGTGCCTAGTGCCGCTGGAACAAAACATGGCTTATAGAAAATTGCATATCATAGGTAGGCTAGCGTTGCTAGCTTTTATTATCGGAGAATCATGAAGAAAAGATTTACATTTATTGCAACAGCTGCGGCTGGGTTGGAGGCTGTGGTCGGCCGAGAAGTCCGTGAGTTAGGGTATGACTGTCAGGTAGAAAATGGTCGCGTTCGCTTTGAGGGAGATGTTCAGGCGATGATTGAGACCAATCTCTGGCTTAGGGCAGCTGACCGGATAAAAATTGTGGTCGGTAGTTTTAAAGCCAGGACCTTTGAAGAATTGTTTCAGGGAGTCTTTGCCTTGGATTGGGAACACTACCTGCCTTTGGGCTGTAAATTCCCGATTTCAAAGGCCAAGTGTGTCAGATCAACCTTGCACAATGAGCCGAGTGTCCAAGCGATTTCTAAAAAAGCAGTGGCTAAAAAATTACAGAAGCACTTTTCGCGTCCAGAAGGTGTCCCCTTGCAGGAGATCGGAGCGGAGTTCAAAATTGAAGTATCGATTTTGAAGGATGTCGTAACGGTTTTAATCGATACGACGGGAAGCAGTCTTTTTAAGCGTGGTTATCGTACGGAGAAGGGGAATGCACCGATCAAGGAGAATATGGCAACGGCAATCTTGCAACTGTCCAACTGGTATCCTGATAAGCCCTTGGTTGACCCAACTTGTGGTTCGGGAACCTTTTGTATTGAAGCGGCTATGATGGCTCGTAATATGGCTCCTGGTTTGCAGCGTAGCTTTGCTTTTGAAGAGTGGGATTGGGTTGATAGAGCTTTGGTAGCACAAGAAAAGCGGGCTGCCCAAGCTGCTATTCGGACGGAATGCGATTTGGATATTTCGGGGTTTGATATTGACGGCCGCATGATTGAAGTTGCCAAGAAAAATGCGCTGGAGGCAGGAGTAGCTCAGGACATCACTTTTAAGCAAATGCGTCTGCAAGATTTCTCTACAGACAAACTCAACGGCGTTATTATTTCAAATCCTCCCTATGGTGAGCGTTTGCTTGATGATACAGCGATTGCGACTCTCTATCGTGAGATGGGGGAAACATTTGCCCCTCTAACAACGTGGTCTAAGTTCATCTTGACGAGTGATGAACAGTTTGAACAGCGCTATGGTAGTCAAGCAGATAAGAAACGAAAATTATATAATGGGACATTAAGGGTTGACCTTTATCAATTTTTTGGACAGCGGGTGAAGCGAACAATGAAAGAGCAGGAATAAATATGGTAAAGAATACAGAAAAGCAGGATAGTCTCCCAAGTGATGGAGAAAGAATTTTACATTTTGAAGATGCTAAAAACATGACCGTAGGTCAAGCAGTTCGTAAGCAAGAAGAAATCCAGGCAGGTGTGACAGAAGAGGACGGTCTTTTAGACCGCTACATTAAGCAACACAGGGCTGAGATTGAATCGGAAAAGTATGAAACACAGATGAACCTCCCTGTTTTGACAGATGAGCTTGTAGATGAGGCAGAAGATACTAGTGAGGAAGCCAGCGACTCTGTCGACCAGACGGTGGCAGAACAGGTAGAAGATCTAGCGCTCCATAAGCTCACCCCAGAAGTTCCCGCAGCGGAGGAGATCTTGCCTAGACCTGAGACAGCCCCGTTTCATGAGGTTGAAGAAGAGGAAAAAACGTCCCGTAAGCCCTTGGTGATTTGGACAGCTTTGGCTATTTTCTTTGCTACGGCTCTATCTCTTGCTTTTATGTGGATGAGACAGTCAGAAAAAGTGGAGGAAACCCAGCCGTCTTCGACCTCCACCAGTCATAGCAGTAGTACCATCAAGGAAGATGCTACTGTCACCGCCTTTAATCGTCTGTACGAAACCTTCTTTGTGGACAAGGAGGAGAGCAAGCTAAAAAATAGTGCCTTTGGACAACTGCCAGAACTGAAAAAGGCCTTGGATAAGCTGGATAAGACAAGCTCGGCTTACCAAGCAGCCAAGGACAAGTATGAGCGTCTCGAAGCAGCTATCAAGGCCATTCAAGCTCTCAATAATCAGTTTGATAAACCAGTGATGGTCGACGGTGCCTTGGATACAACTGCAACAGTAAAGGAAGGAGAGACCCTGACTCCTACCACGATAGGTATCGGAGCTGTTGATGCTACGATTACAGCGGCCATCAATCTTGGGCGTTCACAACAAGCAACAAGTAGTGCAGCGCCAGTCGCCAATACCCCATCTCCAACGTCTGAAGCCGAAGCGCCTGCCAGCGTAGCTCCAGCAGTTCCTGCCACTCAAGCTGCCGGAATGAGTGATGGTAGCAATCCTCTGTATGGGATTGCGATTCCAGCAGGAGTCACTCTTGAGCGTCATCTCAGTCGTGTACCATACGATCAAGGGAAGATTGATGATGTCAACAATCCAGCGTGGACCTTTAATCCAGGGGTCTTAGAGACAATCATTGCAGTGTCTCAAGAGCGGGGGTATGTATCTGGCTATCAGTACATTTTGGAGCGTGTCAATATCATCAACGGCAATGGCTACTACAACCTTTTCCGCCCGGATGGTACCTATCTGTTTTCAATGAATGCCAAAACAGGCTACTTCGTTGGAAATGGTGCAGGATATGCAGATGATTTGGATTACTGATGTTCATTGCGAATACAGATTCATAAAAAATGCCTAGGATGGCTCTCTGTTACATTACAGATTGATTTTTAAAGAGGATTATCTTTCATTGAGTAAATAACGATTATAAAAAGCTCTGGGTTTCCAGAGCTTTAGACTGAAGAAAAAGTTTATTTTCTTCAAAACGATTATTTTATTATGATACTTTACTTAGGTAGCACGGACGGCAGCAACTCCCTACGGGATTTCATGCCTAGATTTTGAGCCTGAGTCTCAAAATCTCCGAACACCAGAAACATAACGTTTCTGGTGTTTTTTGCTACGGCGTAAAGTAGCGGTTATGAGCTCGCTTCGCTCGCCTTTTCACAAAGAGATAAGAGCACTGATACTATCCTTCGATATTGACATTGACAAATTTTCTCAGAGATACTTTGTCTACAACCTGGAGCTCTGGGTTTCCAGAGCTTTTTGATGATTCATTACACGGGATGGCGCTCAAAGGGGTCATCTGAAATGCCTTGACTTAAAATGAGCTTTGCCCATTCTTTGGCAGAAAAGAGGCTGTGGTCCTTATAATTGCCACAGGATTCAATGGTGGTTCCTGGAACATCTTTCCAGGTTGTTACCTCTGCGATTTCCTCTAAGCAGGATTTGATTACTTGAGCGATTTCCGTCGTGGAATGCTGTCCCCACATAATCATATGAAAACCAGTCCGACAGCCAAATGGGGAGCAGTCAATCAACCCCTCCATACGTTTTCTAATGAGTAGAGCTAGTAAATGCTCAATAGTGTGGAGACCAGCTGTAGGAATGGCATCTTCATTGGGTTGAACTAGACGGATATCGTAGTTTGAAATCACATCTCCTTTAGGGCCGGTTTCTTCTGAAATCATGCGAATGTAGGGTGCTTTGACAATCGTGTGATCCAGCTCGAAACTCTCGACGAATACTTCTTTGGTCATGAAAAATCCTCCTTTTCGTTAACAAGATTATATCATATTTTCAAGATGGTAGAATCTTCTTTATCACTTAGAAAATAGCTTGTTACTGAAAATACCGTATGGACAAGACTTTGGTAGCTTGACGTGTATTTTTCGATTTTGAGATTGTGAAATGGTTTAAAATATGATAGAATGGAAGAGGATTTTTGAATCTAACTATAAATAAAACGAGGTGGAAAAATGACAGCACTATCGATTGGTGTTGCCCTTGTTTCTGCTCTCATTGGTTTAGTTATTGGTTATCTAGCGATTTCTTTAAAAATGAAGGCTGCAAAAGAAGCTGCAGAACTGACACTTTTAAACGCTGAACAAGAAGCAAGTAATATCCGTGGAAAGGCAGAGCGGGAAGCAGACCATATCGTGGTTGTGGCAGAACGTGACCGCCAGACCTTAAAAAAAGAATTGCTTCTGGAAGCGAAAGAAGACGCTCGAAAATATCGTGAAGAAATTGCGGAAGAATTTAAGTCAGAGCGACAAGAATTAAAACAAACGGAAGCGCGCTTGACAGAACGTGCGAGCAGCTTGGACCGTAAAGACGATAATTTAACGAATAAAGAAAAAGCTCTGGAGCAAAAGGAGCAATCCCTTACAGATAAGTCTAAACACATTGAAGAGCGTGAAACAGAGGTTGCAAAATTAGAAGAGCAAAAGGCTCTCGAATTAGAACGGGTAGCTTCGCTTACCCAAGAAGAAGCACGTGATTTGATCCTAACCGACACGCGAGATAAGATGGCGCATGAAATTGCGACACGGATTAAAGAGGCAGAGCGAGAAGTCAAAGAACGGGCAGATAAGACCGCAAAAGATTTACTTGCTCAGGCCATGCAACGGATTTCAGGTGAGTATGTTGCGGAGCAAACGATTACCTCTGTCCATCTTCCAGATGATACAATGAAGGGACGGATTATCGGGCGTGAAGGGCGCAATATCCGCACCTTTGAAAGTTTGACTGGAATCGATGTGATTATCGATGATACACCAGAAGTGGTTGTCCTATCTGGCTTTGATCCGATACGTCGAGAAATTGCCCGCATGACGATGGAAGCTCTACTACAAGATGGTCGCATTCACCCTGCACGTATTGAAGAGTTGGTTGAAAAGCACCGCGTGGAAATGGATCATCGCATTCGGGAATACGGGGAGGCAGCTGCCTATGAAATTGGAGCGCCAAACCTTCATCCAGATTTGATTAAAATCATGGGACGCCTGCATTTCCGTACCTCTTATGGCCAAAATGTACTTCGTCATTCGATTGAGGTGGCCAAATTGGCTGGTGTACTTGCAGCAGAACTTGGTGAAAATGTCAATATGGCCCGTCGGGCAGGATTTTTGCACGATGTCGGAAAAGCTATTGACCGCGAGGTAGATGGTAGCCATGTGGAGATTGGTACAGAGTTGGCGCGTAAGTATAAGGAACATCCGGTGGTTGTGAATACCATTGCTAGCCACCACGGAGATGTAGAGGCTACAAGCACCATTGCAGTGATTGTAGCAGCAGCGGATGCCCTTAGTGCGGCTCGTCCAGGTTCACGTCGGGAATCCATGGAAGCCTATATCAAACGTCTCCAAGACTTGGAAGAAATTGCCAATAGCTTCAATGGCATCAAGCAGGCTTACGCTATTCAGGCAGGTCGTGAGATTCGTATCATTGTCCATCCAAATGTGATCAATGATGATAAGATTACCATCTTGGCCCATGATATTCGTGAAAAGATTGAAAACAATCTCGATTATCCAGGCAATATCAAGGTGACTGTTATCCGTGAAACACGGGCAACAGAAGTTGCTAAATAGACATTAGAAAGATTAGTTCTCGGGAGCTAATCTTTTTGCATAGTGATTTGGCTTGTAGTTATCTATTGCCTATATCGGATAAGATTATGGGGTAAGCAGTTGAAAAAGGCTAGTTTTTTTGGTACACTAAAGAGAAAGATTGTGAAGGAGATATGATGGCAGATCGTGGCTTGTTAATCGTTTTTTCAGGACCTTCTGGGGTGGGAAAAGGAACGGTTAGACGTGAGATTTTTGAGAGTTCAGAAAATAAATTTCAGTATTCTGTTTCGATGACAACTCGTCCTCAGCGTCCAGGTGAGGTAGATGGAGTAGACTATTTCTTTAGAACCCGTGAGGAGTTTGAAGAGTTGATCCGTCAAGGGCAAATGCTAGAGTATGCAGAATATGTGGGAAATTACTACGGCACGCCATTAACCTATGTCAATGAAACGCTTGATAAGGGGATTGATGTCTTTCTTGAAATTGAAGTCCAAGGGGCCTTGCAGGTGAAAAAGAAAGTGCCAGATGCAGTCTTTATCTTCCTAACACCGCCCGATTTGGATGAATTGCAAGATCGCCTTGTGGGCCGGGGGACTGATAGTGCAGAGGTGATTGCCCAGCGGATTGAAAAGGCAAAAGAAGAAATCGCCCTCATGCGCGAATACGATTATGCCATTGTCAATGATGAAGTACCACTAGCAGCCGAGCGGGTGAAGCGGGTCATTGAGGCAGAGCATTTCCGTGTTGATCGTGTCATTGGACACTATCAAGATATGCTAAAAGAGATAAAAAATTAGAAATTAGGTGAAGAGCTATGATGTTAAAACCATCTATTGATACATTATTGGATAAGGTACCCTCAAAATATTCGTTGGTTATCTTAGAAGCAAAGAGAGCACATGAATTAGAAGCAGGAGCAAGGGCAACGCAAGAGTTTACCTCTGTGAAATCAACTTTGCGCGCCTTGGAAGAAATTGAATCTGGTAACGTCGTGATTCACCCAGATCCAGAGGCAAAACGGGCAGCAGTTCGCCGTCGTGCAGAAGAAGAACGCCTTCGTCAAGAGGAAGAAGAACGCAAGATTAAGGCGCAAATTGCTAAGGAAAAAGAAGAAGGCGATAAGATATAAGAGACAGAGCTCAGTTGGCGTTCCAACTGGCTTTATTTGATTGTTGCAGGGAAACAGTAGCCGCGTCATAGTTTTTCGTTTTCTTTCAGTACCCATCATTCTTCCAATAATCTAAGATGATGGGACGTTTCCTAGAGTTGTCGCAGCAGAAATAGTAAATAGAAAGCAGACAATGTATAGATACTATCAGCGTCGATTCAGTATTTTGATCGTTCGTCAAGTCATTGACAGGAGAGAGATTCCACAGTGGCTTTTTCCAAGTATGATTCTTGGGCTTTGCAGTAGCTTACTGCGCTAATTATAGAAGATAAGGAGTGAGGATGTTTGCAGAAATTATTGTTGATGTTCCTTTGATGCAGACGGATCGTCCCTACACCTATCATATTCCAGAAGAATTTGAAAGCATGTTACAGGTAGGGATGCGGGTCCATGTTCCCTTTGGTAAGGGAAATCGCCTGATTCAAGGAATTGTGGTCGGTTTTTCAGATGGCTCTGATACTGAAACGAAGGCAATCGTAGAGGTACTCGATTTTTCGCCTGTTTTAAATGCAGAGCAATTATGGTTGGCAGATGAATTGCGAACAACTGTCTTTTCCTATAAAATATCCCTTTTAAAAGCCATGTTGCCTAATTTACTCAATTCCTCCTATGATAAGGTGCTTTCGCAGGGAGTAGGCTTGTCGGCAGCAGATCAGCGGGCGATTTTTGGTGACCAAGAGAGCGTGCATTTCTCAGATTTAGAGATTAGACAGCAAGCACGTGTCATGCGCTTAGCCCAGTCTGGGAAAATTACGGTGGACTATCTAGCTAAGGATAAAAAGCAGATTAAGACAGAGAAATGGTACAAGGTCCATCGCCATCCATTAGAAGCTATTGAGGTGAGCAAGCGTGCGAAAAAGCGTCAGGCCTTAAAAGAAGTCTTACTGCAACAAGAAGAGCCAGCTCTTCTTGCGAGCCTACGTCAGGAGTTTTCGGCAGATAGTATCCGCTATTTTCAAGAGCGGGGTGTCATTGAGGTGTGGGAAGAAGAGGTCAGCCGTACGCAGGCTTATTTTGAACAGGTAAAAGAGGAAGGTGCCTTACAGCTCAATAGTGAGCAAGTGACAGCAGTCCGAGAGATTCTTTCAGAAGTGGGTCAGGCGAGTCGTACCTACCTCTTAGAAGGAGTGACGGGGAGTGGAAAAACCGAGGTCTACTTGCAAGTGATTGATCATGTCGTGAAGCAGGGAAAGACAGCCATCGTGTTAGTGCCAGAAATTTCCTTGACCCCTCAGATGACCAATCGCTTTATTGCCCGTTTCGGTCAGAAGGTGGCAATTTTGCATTCGGGCTTGTCAGATGGAGAAAAGTATGATGAGTGGCGCAAAATTGAACATGGAAAGGCTCAGGTAGTGATAGGAGCCCGTTCTGCAATTTTTGCTCCTTTAACCAATATCGGAGCCATCATCATTGACGAGGAGCATGAAGCGACCTATAAGCAGGATTCTAATCCGCGCTACCATGCGCGTGATGTGGCCAAACTGCGGGCGGATTACAATCAGGCAGCCCTGGTATTGGGGTCTGCTACTCCGAGCTTAGAAAGTCGGGCGCGGGCTAGCAAAGGTCTCTATAGGCTTCTAACCTTGAGTCAGCGTGCCAATCCTCAGGCCAAGATTCCATCGGTAGAGATTGTTGATTTTCGAGATTATATTGGGCAACAGGAAACGAGTACAATCACCCCAGTTTTGCTCGAGAAAATCGAGGAGAAACTATTGAAAAAAGAGCAGGTAGTATTGATGCTCAATCGGCGTGGTTATTCATCTTTTGTGATGTGCCGGGATTGTGGTACGGTAGATCAATGCCCGCATTGTGATATTTCCTTGACCCTCCACATGGATACAAGGACGATGAATTGTCATTATTGTGGCTTTCAAAAGGCTGTTGCGCATGTTTGTCCTAACTGTCAGAGCAGGGCCATTCGTTATTACGGAACAGGTACTCAAAAGGCTTACGATGAGCTCATGATGTTGTTGCCTCAAGCCAGAATCCTACGGATGGACGTTGATACCACTCGAAAAAAAGGTAGTCATGAAAAAATTTTGACAGCCTTTGGTCGTGGGGAGGCTGATATTCTGCTTGGAACGCAGATGATTGCCAAGGGCTTGGATTTTCCTAATGTGACTCTGGTAGGCGTCTTAAATGCAGATACAGCTTTGAATCTGCCTGATTTTCGTTCTGCCGAGCGTACCTTTCAGCTTCTTACCCAGGTAGCGGGTCGGGCAGGTAGAGCAGATAAGGCAGGGGAGGTCGTTATCCAGACCTATAATCCCAACCACTATGCCATTTCTTTTGCCAAGGAGCAGGACTATGAAGGCTTTTACCAGTATGAAATGGCTTTGCGCAGAGCTTGGGGCTACCCACCTTACTACTACACAGTAGGGGTGACCTTGTCGCATCGGTCAGAAGAGCTTGTTGTAAAAAAAGCATTTGAGGTGATGAGAATGTTGCGAGAGCAGCTGAGCAATCAGATTCAGTTACTCGGTCCAACTCCCAAACCCATTGCGCGGACGCATAACTTGTACCATTATCAGATGATTGTCAAATACCGTAAGGAACCACAGTTAAGCCAAGTCCTGAACCGAGTGCTTGACTGGACTCAAGAGAAGGGCAACCAAGACCTACGTGTCGTGATAGACCATGAACCGCAAAATATGATGTGAGGCAGGGATAGAATTCCTACCTCTTTTTTATAGCATTCTCATTTCCCTATTTTCATTGAATATAGCGCTTTATACTCAATATAGTCTTTTAGTTTACTTTTAGTACTAGGCAACGAGCTGCAGGCTGTACTAGAGTACGGCAAAGCGAGTTAACGAAGTAATAGAAGATAAACTAAATGACTGATATGTAAAGCCCTTTGTCAAGTAAAAACAATCGAACTGATAAAAAATGAAAAGTATCTAGAAAGAGCCTAGTTCTTAGCTTCGGGCATTGGCCACTCTGATATTCGTGGATTGGTTACCTAC
>NZ_MSPR01000028.1 GCF_001984715.1 Streptococcus azizii | reverse complement strand
TAAATCGACCTTACAAGTACTCACCAGATGAGGTACGACCATCTATACCATCGGGAAGTAGCTCAGCTTGGTAGAGTACTTGGTTTGGGACCAAGGTGTCGCAGGTTCGAATCCTGTCTTCCCGATTGTAGCAACCTTAGTAGAGGTTGTTTTTTTATTGCTCTAAGGGCATGTAGTGGCGCTTACGAATCACCTACTACATGAATATCTAAAAATGACATGGAGTTGCAAGTAAATGGGCAAGTCAGTAATGGTACAGGCCTAGCAAAAGTTTTATTGTGGTAAACTCTACAGATTAGGATGTTAGCCATGTCCTACGATGAGTGGACATGGTACTTTTTATCGTTTTTTGTTATAATCGAAAGTATGATTAGTTTAGATGATAGATTGACTGCCTTACCTGGTGTGGGTGAAAAATCGGCTAGAAAATTTCAACAATTAGGACTAGAGACAATAGAAGATGTGTTATGCTACTATCCTTTTCGTTACGATGATTTTGCAGCCCGTTCTGTACTGGAATTAGAAGATGGGGAAAAAGCCTTGATTTCTGGTCTTGTGATAACACCAGCGACTGTTCAGTATTATGGTTTTAAGCGGAATAAGTTGCGGTTTTCACTCAAACAGGGAGAGGTTGTTATTGTAGCTTCCTTTTTTAATCAGCCCTACCTAGCTGATCGGATTGAAGTAGGTCAAGAAATTGCAGTTTGGGGAAAATGGGATAAGGCTAAGGCTAGGATAACAGGTATGAAGTTGGTAGCTCAGTTTGAAGATGAACTGCAACCAATCTATCATGTTGCACAAGGAATCTCTCAGGCTAGTATCATAAAATTGGTCAAGCAAGCCTTTGATAGGGGATACGCTGAATTATTGAGGGAAAATTTACCATTCTCTCTCTTGAAGCGCTACCGCTTAATGGAACGTAGACAAGCGGTGGCTGCCATGCATTTTCCAAAAGATTTGACAGCATATAAACAAGCATTGAGGCGTATCAAATTTGAGGAATTGTTTTATTTCCAGCTGCGTTTACAGCAGTTAAAAGTGAGCAATCAGCTCTCTTCAGACGGGGTAACTATTGCATATCTGGACCATAAGGTGAGAGAAAAAATAGCTAGCTTACCCTTTGAATTAACAGCAGCTCAAAAAAGAGCCTTGGATGAGATTTTGCTGGATATGAAATCTCCAGGGCATATGAATCGTCTATTACAGGGAGATGTTGGTTCGGGAAAAACAGTAGTGGCAATGTTAGCTATGTACGCAGCCTATACCGCAGGCATGCAGTCGGCAATCATGGTACCAACGGAGATTTTAGCGGAGCAGCATTTTGAGAGTCTATCTCAACTCTTTCCTGACTTATCGATTGCTCTACTGACAGGTAGTATGCGCATGGCAGATCGGAGGACGGCTGTAGAAGCCATTAAAGATGGGCAAGTAGACATGATTGTGGGCACTCATGCCTTGATTCAAGAAGGAGTGAACTACCACAGTCTAGGGCTTGTAGTTACGGATGAGCAGCATCGATTTGGGGTTAAACAGCGGCGTTTATTACGGGAAAAGGGAGTCAATCCTGATGTTCTAATGATGACAGCAACTCCGATTCCTAGGACGCTTGCAATCACTTCTTTTGGGGACATGGATGTCTCGATTATCGATCAACTCCCAGCGGGGCGTAAGCCCATTGTGACTCGTTGGGTCAAGCATGAGCAGTTTCCAGCCGTGTTAGAGTGGCTAGAAAAAGAAGTGGCTAAGGGAGCTCAGGCCTATGTCATTTCTCCGCTGATCGAAGAATCAGAGGTGCTTGACTTGAAAAATGCTATTGCACTGGAAGAGGAATTACGGGCTTATTTCCAGAAGAGAGCAACGATAGCTTTGCTGCACGGCCAGATGAAAAATAATGAGAAAGATGCCATTATGCAGGCTTTTAAAGATGGGCAGGTAGATATTCTGGTATCTACTACAGTGATTGAGGTAGGTGTTAATGTCCCTAATGCGACGGTTATGCTGATTATGGATGCGGATCGATTTGGTCTTAGCCAGTTGCATCAGTTGCGAGGTCGTGTAGGGCGGGGGCATAAGCAATCTTATGCTATCTTAGTTGCCAATCCAAAGACGGAGTCTGGTAAAGATCGGATGCGGATTATGACCGAGACGACAGATGGTTTTATCTTAGCAGAAGAAGATTTAAAACTTCGTGGATCAGGCGAAATTTTTGGCACGCGTCAATCAGGCTTACCGGAGTTTCAAGTGGCAAATATCATTGAAGATTATGCTATTTTGGAAGAGGCACGGAGAGTAGCAGCTGAAATAGTATCAACTCCAGACTGGGAAAATCAGCCAGAGTGGCAGGTTTTACTGCCGAATATAACCAAGGAAGAACGCTTGGACTAAAAAGATGATGGTTCTGCAGGAACAGTGGCAACTAGACCGAAGCCTAGCTCTTCCAACAGTTGACTCTTTTGAGTTTCCTTAATGAGGACACTTTTAGAAGATGGGAATCCGTGAGGTAAGGTGGCTTCTGATAAAGGAGGTAGCACCTTGAACTTTTGAAAACCCTAGGGAAAATGAGTGATTTTTTGTCGCTGGCAAAAGAGAGATTGCTGTTTGAAGAAGAATCAAAAAAAGCCAACGAAAGGCGCATAAAAACGAACAATGACTTTTGCCACTGTTCGTTTTTGATTTTGTATAATCCTTTTTCCTAGTTTCTTTTTGGAGGGATGCTATCTCTATTAGCCTTCTATATATTCCTTTAATTCTTGCCCTTTTAAACCAGCATTTAGGGCAATGAGGAGTTTGAGTCGAGCTTTAGGTGCATTTAGTTCTTTGACAAAGAAAATCCCGTTTTGGTGCAACTGTACTCCACCGCCAGCATAGGCATAAACGGGTTCTGCAATCCCGTTGAAACAGCGGGAAACAAGAGCGATTGGAAGGCCTGCTTCAAGAAAGGATAGGAGCTTACTGGCGACTTCCTGTGGAAGGTTTCCTGCACCGAATGCTTCAATGATGAGACCGTCTAGTTTTTTGGCATCTAGCATATCCAGTAACTCTGTTTTCATGCCAGCATAGGCCGGGATGATTGGAACTAGGCCGGTAATCCTATCTAGATCAAAGCGAACGCGGGGCTCTACACTGTTGAAGTAGAGGATCTCATGTTTCATTACAAGTCCGAGTGGTCCATGGGTAGGTGTTTGAAAGGTTCCGACATTGGTCGTATGAGTCTTGGTGACGTATTTTGCTGCGTGAATTTCATCGTTCATAACAACAAGAGCGCCCCTGCCCCTTGCCTTGTCATGGCTTGCTACTCGCAGAGCATTAAGGTAATTGTAAACTCCGTCGCTTCCCAGTTCGTTTGATGAGCGCATAGCCCCTGTCAAGATGACAGGGAGGTCGGGTAACTTCATCGTATCAAGAAAATAGGCGGTTTCTTCAAGGGTATCTGTCCCGTGGGTGATGACAACTCCATCGTAGTGCTTGGCTTCTTCCCTAATCTTGTGATAGAGTTGCAGCATGTGACTAGGAGTCATATAAGGGCTTGGAAGATTAAACATATCCATAGCTGTAACTTGGATCCCCTCAATCGGAATAGAGACCTGGTTCATAGGATTTACTAGGTTGGTGGTAACCTTTCCTGTAGGATCGGCCTGCATCGAAATAGTACCGCCTGTATGTAAGACAAGAATATTTTTCATAAACTTTCAGATTCTTTCCAAATATGGTATACTAATTGTAACATAAAACGCAGGAAAGTAGGTGAGATGTTGGAAATTAAGGCTGTTTTTTTTGATATAGATGGAACCTTGTTAACAGATAGTCGGACAGTCCTACCTTCCACCGTCTCAGCAATCAACCAGCTAAAAAAACAAGGTATTCTGGTGGGCTTGGCAACTGGTCGAGACCCTCGATTCGTTCTTCAATATATGGCTTCGCTAAGTCTGGATGTTGCGATAACCTATAATGGTCAGTATATTCTATCACGCGAAAGCGTTCTATTCATGCAGGAGCTTCCCAAAGAAGATATGCCTGGATTGATGGAATATGCAAGAGCCCATAAAAAAGATTTATCTTTTGGAACAGCCTTTGGCGTGGCGGGCAGTCGGATTATGAGTTTTGGGGGTGGCAATCTTGCCTACCGTTTGACTCGGCTGATTCCACCATCATGGGCGGGGCTGGTAAATTTTATCTTTAATCGGTTCATTCGGAAGGTAAGTCCACAAAACGAGGAGCAGCTACAGATTATCTCGGAACGCTCCATTTATCAAATGATGCTTCTTGCAACGGAGAAAGAGACGAGACAGTTAGTTTTGCAATTTCCACGCCTAGATTTCACACGCTCCAGTCCATATGCTGTAGACATTGTTTCCAAAGGTAATTCAAAGTTAGAGGGGATTAAACGTGTTGGAGAGCATTACCAGTTTTGTCTAGATGAAGTCGTGGTTTTTGGAGATTCTAATAATGACTTGGAGATGCTAGCAGAGATTCCTTATTCGGTTGCGATGAAAAATGGTACTCGTAAAGCACGCCAAACGGCCTTTTATGTGACCGATACTAATAATCGAGATGGTATTTTTAAGGCCCTGGAGCATTTTGGTTTGGTAGAAGGGAGAACGAATGTTTCTTAGTGAGGATTTGGAGTTCAATGCTGTTAAGGAATTTCATGCAAAAATGGACAAGGTGACCCAAGAATCTCCCAAGGTCTATGATGCGCAAACCGCTTTGCATCGATCGGATTTTAAGCTAGAAGAAATTGTTGAGTTTTTATATGCAACGGCAAGCAGTGATGAGGAGTTTATAGATTTTATGGATCACCTTCATCAAGCCATCGACAAGGCAGCCATTAAATCTCAAAAGAAAGAAAAAAAGGATAATCCCTTATTGGGGCAGGTGGATGCTCTGCTTGATCTGCTCTACTTTACCTACGGCTCCTTTGCTTTGATGGGAGTTGACCCAAAGCCGATTTTTGATATTGTTCATCAAGCGAATATGGGAAAAATCTTTCCCGATGGACAGGCACATTTTGATCCTGTGACCCATAAAATTTTAAAACCAGATGACTGGGAGGAAAGATTTGCCCCAGAACCAGCTATCCAAAAGGAATTAGAGCGGCAACTAGCAAGACGCAGATAAAAAGCACCTATCAATGAGGTGCTTCTATTTTTTACTTTCGGTTTCACTTAGATTACATCGTCTTGTCCTTATCACGGACAACCAGCAAATCAATAGAGGTGTGGCGTAGGATATATTCGGAAGAAGAGCCGATGAGGAGGCGTTCAAAGGTATTGAGCCCCGTTGCGCCTAAGAGCATTAGATCAGCCCCTGTTTCTTTTGGAATATCATGGGCAAGTAGGGTCTTAGGATTTCCGAACTCGAGAACGATTTGCACATTTGACAGACCAGTTTGTAGAGCCTTGGTCTGGTATTCTTTCAGTAGGAGCTGGGCTTCCTGCTCAAGTGTTTCATAAATACTTGCATCAAAGGTTGCAACATTGTGCAGTGCACGCGTATCAATAACATGGGCAATGATGAGCCGTGCTTGGTTTCGCCTTGCCACATGGATGGCTTTATGTAGGGCTAATTCAGCTTCTTTTGAGCCATCAACTGCAACTAGGATAGTGCGATAAGATTGTGTCATAGGTCTTCACTCCTTTCTCTCCATATATATTATAACCTATTATTGAGGAAAATGGAAGTAGTTCTTGTTATTTTGAGGGATTTAGGCTAAAATAATACCAGTAGAAAGTCGAGGAAATCTTGATGAGACAGTTTAATAAATCAATGAAATTAGATGACGTAGCCTATGATATTCGTGGTCCAGTGTTAGAAGAAGCGATGCGGATGCGGGCAAATGGTGAGCAAATTTTGCGCTTGAATACGGGAAATCCTGCTGAGTTTGGCTTTACAGCACCAGACGAAGTGATTCATGATTTGATTCACAATGCTCGGAAATCAGAAGGCTATTCAAATAGCAAGGGGATTTTTTCAGCCCGTAAGGCGATCATGCAGTATTGCCAATTAAAGAATTTTCCGAATGTGACGATTGATGATATTTATTTGGGGAATGGCGTCAGTGAGCTGATCGTCATGTCCATGCAGGGATTGTTAGATAATGGGGATGAGGTTTTGGTACCCATGCCTGACTACCCCCTTTGGACAGCAGCCGTCAGTTTGGCTGGTGGACATGCCGTCCACTATGTCTGTGATGAAGCAGCAGATTGGTATCCAGATTTGGAGGATATGGAGTCTAAGATTACAGCGCGGACCAAGGCACTTATCCTCATCAATCCCAATAACCCGACGGGGGCTCTTTATCCCAAGGAAATACTCGAAGGAATTGTGGCTATTGCGCGTCGCCATGAATTGATTATCTTTTCAGATGAAATTTATGACCGGATGGTCTTTGATGGTGCCGTGCATATTCCGATTGCAACCCTGGCACCAGACCTATTTGTCGTGACCATGAATGGCCTGTCTAAGTCCCATCGTATCTGTGGTTTTCGGGTGGGTTGGATGGTCTTGTCTGGCCCTAAACGCCATGTAAAAGGGTATATTGAAGGACTCAATATGCTGTCAAATATGCGTCTTTGTTCAAATGTATTGGCCCAACAGGTTGTCCAGACCTCACTTGGAGGCTATCAGTCAGTTGACAAGCTCCTGATGCCAGGTGGTCGTCTCTATGAGCAGCGAGAGTTCATTACCAAAGCCATCACTGATATTCCAGGCTTGTCTGCCGTGAAGCCCAAGGCGGGGCTCTACATTTTTCCGAAAATTGACCGAGAGATGTACCGAATTGAGGACGATGAACAGTTTGTTTTGGACTTTTTGAAGCAGGAGAAGATCTTACTTGTTCACGGACGAGGCTTTAACTGGAAGGAACCGGATCATTTCCGCATCGTCTATCTTCCACGTGTAGATGAACTAGCAGAAATTCAGGAAAAAATGATGCGTTTCTTGCAACAATATAAGCGGTAGAGGTTGAGTCAAACTCAGCCTTTTTCTAGCGAATCCTTAAAAGGGTAAAATTGTCACGTATTTTACAACAATACGTAATTTTCTGATAATTTGTTGAAATGCCCCCTCCTTTTTGATATAATGAAAGCAATTACAGAATAAAGAGGACAGTATGACTACATTATTAGAAAAGACGCGAGACATTACGTCTATTTTGAAGCGTTCAGAGGAGCAGTTGTCAGAGGAATTACCTTACAATACGATTGCCGATCACCTCTCAGAGATTATTGATTGCAATGCCTGCATTATCAATAGTGAGGGAGAAGTCTTGGGATACTATATGAAGTATAGGACGAATAATGATCGGGTGGAAGAATTCTTTTTGACCAAGCAATTCCCAGATGATTATGTCAAGGGCGTGGCGCAGATATACGATACTCAGGTCAATCTTCCGGCAGACAGTGAGTTGACAGCTATCCCTGTAGAATCTCGCTCGATGTATCCAAATAGTTTGACGACGATTGCACCGATTCATGTGACAGGTATTCGGTTTGGAACCTTGATTATTTGGCGCAACGATGAGCAATTTGATGAAGATGATCTCATCTTGGTTGAAATTGCAGCGACAGTAGTAGGGATTCAGTTATTGAACTTCCAGCGGGAAGAAGATGAGAAAAATATTCGTCGTCGTGCGGCAGTCAATATGGCGGTCAATACCCTATCTTACTCTGAAATGAAGGCTGTTTCAGCCATTCTGGGTGAGTTAAATGGTGATGAGGGACAGTTGACAGCTTCCGTGATTGCAGATAGAATTGGAATTACCCGGTCGGTGATTGTCAATGCCTTGCGAAAATTAGAAAGTGCGGGCATTATCGAAAGCCGTTCCTTAGGAATGAAAGGCACCTACTTGAAAGTCCTGATTCCAGCTATCTTTGATGAAATTAAGAAACGGGATTATTAAGATGACTAAAGCACTTATTTCCATTGACTATACGGTAGATTTTGTAGCAGACGAAGGGAAGTTGACTGCAGGAGCACCAGCTCAGGCGATTTCTTCTGCCATCTACGAGGTAACGAAGCAGGCATTTGACCAAGGAGATTATATCTTTTTTGCGATTGACTTGCATGACGAAAACGATTCTTTTCATCCAGAAAGTCGTCTCTTTCCTCCTCATAATCTCAAGGGGACAAGAGGGCGCATGCTCTATGGTCCATTAGCAGATTTTTATGAGACCTATCAGGACGACGAGCGGGTCTTTTGGATGGATAAGCGCCATTATTCAGCGTTTTCTGGGACAGATTTGGATATTCGTTTGCGGGAAAGACGGGTTGATACAGTGGTATTAACAGGTGTCTTAACAGATATTTGCGTCTTGCATACGGCGATTGATGCCTATAATCTTGGTTATCAGATTGAGATTGTTGCTTCCGCAGTCGCTAGTCTAACAGCAGAACAGCACCAATTTGCCTTGCAACATTTCGAGCAGGTTTTAGGAGCAATCATACGATAGAAAGACAGAGGATGGGCTTGCCTAGCCTCTTTTCAATTTTCAAACAGAGAGGATCTTACTCCAGTGTCTGTCGTTTGAAGGCAGGAACTGGGAGAGTGCTAGTGCAAACTTTCAGCTGCCTTCTTCGTCAGGATTCCTAATGTTCAGTCGCTTTTTATCTGCCCTTTGTATCTTGTTTTATGGTAAAATAAGAGAGATACGATTTGGAAATGAAAAAGCAGTTGTGCCTGACTGATGTTTGATTTTCTTTTGAGTAGGAGCAAGAAAGGATGCAAGGATGAAAATTACACAAGAAGAAGTCCGTCACGTGGCCAAGCTATCGAAGTTGGCATTTAGTGAGGAAGAGACAATTACTTTTGCAACGACATTGAGTAAGATTGTTGATATGGTCGAGTTGTTAAATGAAGTGGACACAAGAGGTGTTCCTGTTACAACGACAATGGCAGAGCGCAAAAACGTGATGCGGGAAGACATTGCTCAAAAAGGTGAGGCTAGGGAGGAGCTCTTTCAGAATGTTCCTGATTCTCACCATTACCTTATTAAAGTTCCGGCCATCTTGGACGGGGGAGGAGATGCTTAATGACGTTTAATCACTATTCGGTTGATGACTTGCATGAACTGCTTGTCAGGAAAGAGCTATCGGTTGTTGAATTGACCAAAGCGACTTTGGAAGACATCAAAGCGCGTGAAGAAACCGTTGGTAGTTTCATTACCATTGCAGAAGAGATGGCTCTGGCACAGGCTGCTAGTCTTGATAAAAAAGGCATTGATGCCGACAATGTCATGGCAGGGATTCCGCTAGCTGTCAAGGATAATATTTCGACTAAGGGATTGCTGACAACAGCTGCCTCTAAGATGCTCTACAATTACGAGCCAATTTTTGATGCAACTTCTGTAGCCAAGGCCTATCAAAAAGATATGATTATCATCGGCAAGACCAACATGGATGAATTTGCCATGGGTGGCTCAACAGAGACCTCTTATTTTAAAAAGACTAGAAATGCTTGGGATCAAACCAAGGTACCGGGAGGGTCATCAGGTGGTTCTGCAACAGCTGTAGCTTCGGGTCAGGTACGGTTATCACTTGGATCAGATACGGGAGGCTCTATCCGTCAACCAGCAGCCTTTAACGGTATTGTCGGCATGAAGCCAACTTATGGTGCAGTTTCTCGTTTTGGCTTGATTGCGTTTGGTAGTTCCTTGGATCAAATTGGTCCTTTCTCACAAACAGTAAGAGAAAATGCTCAGTTGCTCAATGTGATTGCAGGTCACGACACCAAGGATGCGACCTCATCTCAGCTTGTTGTAGCAGATTATGCGAGCCAGATTGGACAAGATATTCAGGGGATGAAGATTGCCCTTCCGAAAGAATATATCGGAGAAGGGATCGATCCACACATTAAGGAGCGCATTTTACAAGCAGCGAAGCACTTAGAGAGCTTGGGTGCGGTGATTGAAGAAGTCAGCCTGCCTCACAGTAAGTACGGTGTAGCAGTTTATTACATTATTGCTTCTTCTGAGGCGAGTTCTAACCTGCAACGTTTTGACGGTATCCGCTATGGTTTCCGTGCTGAGGACGCTAAGAGTTTGGAAGAAATCTACGTTAATACGCGTAGCCAAGGCTTTGGCGAGGAAGTGAAGCGTCGCATCATGCTGGGGACCTTTAGCTTGTCATCTGGTTATTACGATGCCTACTACAAAAAAGCAGGTCAGGTTCGCAGTTTAATTATGCAAGATTTTGCACAAGTATTCGCCGATTATGACTTAATTTTAGGACCGACTGCCCCAACGGTTGCCTATGGTCTTGGAACGATGAATCAAGATCCTGTCGCGATGTATTTAGCTGATTTGTTGACAATCCCCGTCAACCTAGCAGGTTTGCCAGGAATTTCGATTCCTGCCGGTTTTGTGGATGGCTTACCGGTCGGCTTGCAATTGATTGGACCAAAACACAGTGAGGAGACGATTTATCAAGTAGCGGCAGCCTTTGAAGCAACGACAGATTATCATAAGCAACAACCGATGATTTTTGGAGGTGAAAACTAATGAACTTTGAAACCATTATTGGACTAGAAGTCCATGTTGAATTGAACACTCATTCAAAGATTTTCTCTCCTTCATCTGCGCATTTTGGAGAAAATCCAAATACCAATACGAATGTCATTGACTGGTCTTTTCCTGGTGTCTTGCCGGTTTTGAATAAGGGAGTTGTAGAAGCAGGGATAAAGGCAGCCTTGGCCTTGAATATGGAGATTCACCAAGAGATGCACTTTGACCGCAAGAACTATTTCTATCCAGACAATCCCAAGGCCTATCAAATTTCTCAGTTTGATGAGCCGATTGGCTACAATGGCTGGATTGAGATTGAATTAGAAGATGGCTCGACCAAGAAAATCCGCATTGAGCGGGCTCATCTGGAAGAAGATGCAGGGAAGAACACCCACGGGACAGATGGCTACTCTTATGTTGACTTGAACCGTCAGGGTGTGCCCCTGATTGAGATTGTTTCAGAAGCGGATATGCGTAGTCCAGAAGAGGCCTATGCTTACTTGACAGCACTCAAAGAGATTATCCAATACACAGGCATTTCAGATGTAAAGATGGAAGAAGGATCGATGCGGGTCGATGCCAATATCTCTCTTCGCCCCTATGGTCAGGAAGCCTTTGGTACGAAGACTGAATTGAAAAATTTAAACTCTTTTAACTACGTCAAAAAAGGTCTGCAGCATGAAGTGGAACGCCAAGCTAAGATTTTACGCTCTGGTGGCCAAATTCAGCAGGAAACTCGCCGCTATGATGAGACAACAGGAGACACGATTCTCATGCGTGTCAAAGAAGGATCCGCTGATTATCGCTATTTCCCAGAGCCAGATTTACCCTTATATGAACTGGAAGATAGTTGGATTGCAGCAGTTGCCTCAACCTTACCTAAGTTTCCTAAAGAACGCCGAGCAGACTACATAGAACGCCTGGGCTTGTCTGCCTATGATGCGAGACAGTTGACTACGACAAAGGCCTTATCAGACTTCTTTGAGGCAGCCGTTACACTCGGTGGTGACGCCAAGCAGGTTTCTAACTGGTTGCAAGGTGAGGTCGCTCAGTTCTTGAACGCCGAACAAAAGACCCTATCAGAGATTGGGCTAAGCCCAGAAAATCTGGTCGAGATGCTTGGATTAATTGCAGATGGAACGATTTCCTCAAAAATTGCTAAGAAGGTCTTTGTGCATCTAGCAAAAAATGGAGGTTCTGCGCGTGAATATGTGGAAAAAGCGGGCTTGGTACAGATTTCAGATCCTGCTGTCTTGATTCCAATCATCCATCAGGTCTTTGCGGCTAATGAAGCAGCAGTAGCAGACTTCAAATCTGGTAAACGGAATGCTGACAAAGCCTTTACTGGCTTCCTGATGAAAGCAACCAAGGGGCAAGCCAATCCACAGGTAGCGCAGCAATTACTGGCACAAGAATTGCAAAAATTACTGGATTAGGCAGAGGTGTTTGTAGCAGATTAGATGTACTGAGGTTACAAATTATATTTCTCAAACTACCGCTTTGCTCTCTCAGACTATGGATAAGATTTTGTCAACTGTTCGGCAAGGCTGACAGAGGGATGAGACAGCTGATTTTGGCAGCATAGTCACTCAGTATATTGATGATTGTAAACACTTCATTTCCCGATTTCCAATCCTCTTTCAGATAATTGGAAATCTTGCTAGACTCTACAATCGTTGGGAGTGGGAGAGAAGGCGATAGCTCAAGAGATTTTGATTTTATTTTTAAGCGAAGGTAAAGAAAAGACTTAGGACCAACACATGGATTGTTGGTCCTAAGCCTTTTTATAGTTATAGTCTTTTAGTACTTGCTCCACTAGTCTGGGAGATTGAAACAGTTCGGTGAACTGTTTCAACTGGTCACCCAGAAACACGAAAGTGACCACAGGAGTTCGGTGAACTGTTTCAGCCTGAGCCTATGAATCCGAGAGCGAAGTGGGCAAGGTTGGAAATAGGGAAACGGAGATTCTAACGACCACTTTTTTAATGAAAGGTGGTAGGCTGAAAACCTCCACTGGAGCTTTTCACTCGTCGAAGTAATAGAAGAGACGCAGCTGTTTCAGATTTAGTTAATTACAGCTGTGGCTACCTTTAGGTAGACTATATTTGAAGGTCACAGGCTACTTTCTCTCAGGGTTAATTGCGTCCCTAACTTGACCATACGAGGATGGTAGGTAGTCGGTTTTTTTAGCATGGCATCTACTAAATCAACTGCTTGAATTCCCATCTCTTCTGTAAAGACGGTGATACTTGATAGGGCAGGGTATACTTGTCGGGTAATAGGTGTGTCGTTAAACGTGATGATTTGGACACGATTAGGGACGGTAATCTGTGTCTCTTGTAAGGCGCGGAGGGCCCCGACTGCCAGACTATCATTTGCGATGAAAAAGGCGGAAGGCAGGTCGTCTTTCAAGCTATCAATCGCTTCTTTCATCAGCTGGTAGCCTGATTGGCTCGTAAATGGACCGGTAAAGACAAAGCGCTCTTGGTAGAGTTCGCGTTCAGACAGGTATTGCTTAAAGGTTCGTAGCCGTGGATCGGATAGGGTCATTTTCTTATCATAGGTCTCTTCCTGACCGGCAATCATCCCGATTTCCGTAATGCCCTGATGAAGATAATGGTCAATGACCTGAATGACGGACCGATTGAAATCTGTTGTCACACAGGAATAACCATCTGTCAGTGTATCAAAATCGACAAAGACCAACTGCTTGTGAAGATTGGCTAATTCGCTTATTTGTTGCTGACTGAATTTTCCGATAGCAATTAAGGCATCAACTTCTTTTAATAGAGGAGACTTGTTATCATGGAAGCAGCGAACGATGTCATAGCCTAGCGCAAGAGCATGCTGCTCTAGGCTAATCCGTATAGAATAGTAGTAGAGATCATCCAATTCCCTGCTTTCTGTGTACCATTGGAGGATGCCGATTTTTCGTGTGTAGCCGTCGGGTTGTTGCTTGGTCAGGTGCTTGGTATAGCCTAATTCCTGAGCGATGGCAAAGACTTTTTCGCGCGTCTCAGGGCTGACAGACAGGCTCATATCTTCTTTTAAGACACGAGAAATCGTTGCAGTGGACAACTGCGTTTTTTGTGCAATATCTTTTAAAGTAACCATATCTCTTCTCCTCAGTTCCTTTTCATTATATCATATTTTAGTAGAATTAGTAGAATGTAAAGTGAATAGAATTTAGTAAATTTTACTAAAAAGATTGACAAGTCATAGAAATCAGTGTACAATAAAATAAAAACGGTTACAATAGGAGGATTGTATATGGATACCAAGGAACTTCAGCAAGCGTTTGAAGATATTTTCGGTGTGGAAGCAGATGCAACGTTCTTCTCTCCAGGTCGCATTAACTTGATAGGAGAGCATACGGATTATAATGGTGGTCATGTCTTTCCAGCGGCCATTACCTTAGGGACTTACGGGGCAGCTCGCAAGCGCAAGGATCAACTGTTACGTTTTTACTCTGCCAATTTTGAGGAACTAGGAGTCATCGAGGTGAATGGACAGGAGCTGGTCTATGACAAGGCAGATAATTGGACCAACTATGCGAAAGGGGTCTTAAAGTATTTACAAGAAGCAGGGCATACGATTGATACGGGGATGGATGTCTTTGTCTATGGCAATATCCCGAATGGTTCAGGCTTATCATCGTCAGCTTCCTTGGAATTATTGATTGGGATTATGGCGGAGGAATTGTTCGATTTGGACTTGACTCGTCTTGATTTGGTTAAGATAGGCAAGCAGACCGAAAACGAATTTATCGGGGTTAACTCAGGTATCATGGATCAATTTGCTATTGGTATGGGAGCGGATCAGCGGGCTATTTATCTGGATACGAATACGCTTGAATATGAGCTGGTGCCACTCGACTTGGGTGAGCATGTTATCGTCATCATGAATACCAACAAGCGCCGAGAACTGGCTGATTCAAAATACAATGAGCGCCGGGCAGAATGTGAAAAAGCAGTCGAAGAATTAAGGACCGTTTTAGATATTCAAACCTTGGGTGAGCTAGATGCACAAACCTTTGATGAATATAGCTACTTGATTCAAGATGAGAATCGACTCAAGCGGGCCCGCCATGCTGTTTGGGAGAATCAACGGACCTTACAGGCAAGACAGGCTCTAGAAGCGGGAGATTTGCAGCAGTTTGGTCGCTTGATCAATGCCTCCCATGTGTCTTTAGAACATGATTATGAAGTAACAGGGGTAGAATTAGATACTCTGGCGCATACAGCCTGGAAACAAGATGGTGTCCTCGGTGCGCGCATGACAGGCGCTGGTTTTGGTGGTTGTGGGATTGCTATTGTGGAGAAGAATAAGGTTGACAGCTTTATTGAAAATGTCGGCACTGTCTATACCGATATTGTGGGCTACGCGCCAAGTTTTTATATTGCTGAGATTGCAGCAGGTTCTCGGGTGTTATCTCGGAAATAAGAATAGGTAGAGTGAATGATGAGAAGTGTACTAGATGGATTTGTAGATAGAGTTATCTCAGAAAGTAGTTATGGAGAATTGGACCGTGTCTATCTCCGTAATCGTATCATGGCACTTGTTGGTGAAGTAGGAGTAGAAAGAGAGAGCCATGCTGAGACTATCGTAGAGGCCAAGGATGAGTTGGTAGCAGTTGCGGTTGAAAATGGTCGGATAGGTGCCTTGCTTGAAGAGCAAGAGGTGCTTGGTGCAGTCTTGATGGATTTTATGACACCAAGCCCCAGTCAGGTCAATCAGCAGTTTTGGTCTCAGTATGAGAGCAATCCCGATCAAGCGATTGCAGATTTTTATGACCTCAGTAAGAGAAATGACTACATCAAGGTTAAGGCGATTGCAAAGAATATCTATTATCAGGTGCCGACAGAATATGGTGATTTAGAAATTACGATCAACCTGTCCAAGCCCGAGAAAGATCCCAAGGCCATTGCAGCTGCGAAATTAGCGGAGGCTTCTCATTATCCGAAATGTCTTCTCTGCATGGAAAACGAAGGGTATCAAGGGCGAGTCAATCACCCAGCACGGGCTAATCATCGGATTATCCGTCTAGATTTGGGAGAAGAAAAGTGGGGCTTCCAATATTCGCCCTATGCCTACTTTAATGAGCATGCGATTTTCTTACATACAGAGCATGTGCCGATGGCCATCACCTCAAAAACCTTTGAACAATTACTGGATTTGGTAGATTTGTTGCCAGGCTATTTTGTGGGTTCTAATTCAGATTTGCCTATATCAGGAGGCTCCATTCTTACCCATAATCATTACCAAGGTGGACGGCATCGCTTTGCTATGGAAAAGGCAGCTATAGAGCAGGCACTGATCTTTGCAGGCTTTGAGGAAGTCAGTGCTGGTCTTGTTAAATGGCCTATGTCAGTGATTCGTTTGGCTTGTGAGGACAAGGAACGTTTGGTTGCGCTAGCGACTAAGATTTTAGACAAATGGCGAGTTTACTCAGATGAGACGGTACAGATTCTTGCGACTTCAAACGGTGAGCCCCATCATACCATTACCCCAATTGCTCGAAAAAAAGGTCGGCAGTTTGAGTTAGACTTGGTTTTGCGAGACAATCAGACATCTGAAGAATTTCCTGATGGAATCTATCATCCCCATCCCGATGTGCAACATATCAAGAAAGAAAATATAGGTCTGATAGAGGTTATGGGGCTTGCGATTTTACCGCCTCGTCTCAAAAAGGAATTGCAAGAGGTAGAAGCCTACTTACTAGGAGAAGTAGAGCAGGTTGCAGCTTATCATCAAGAGTGGGCAGATGGCTTGAAAGCACAGCACCCAGAGGTCTCGCGGGATAATGTGACCCAGCTTGTGCGCAATGCAGTGGGGGAAGTGTTTGGTCGAGTCTTAGAAGATGCTGGTGTCTACAAACGAACAGCGGAAGGTCAAGCAGCTTTCCTACGCTTTGTGGAATTTGTCGGTCTGGCAGATAATCGTCCATGACACCCACAAAATCATTGAACTCGGACTAGAACTCGCTGATAATAAAACGAATCCATTGGATTGAAACAGTTCCCCGAACTTTTAGGCTCACTTTCTTATTTCTAGGTGACCGTTGAAACAGTTCCCCGAACTGTTTCAATCCTATTTTTGCTTTGCTCGCTTCAACAGTCTAAGGATAGACTGTTGAAGGTTGGAAATATAGTCAATCAGTTTTAAATCAGTAATTATGGTATACTAAAGTTATGGCATATGATTTAGATTTTAGAAAACGAGTGATTTCGTTTGTTCAAGACGAAGGTCATACTCGTAAAGAAGCTTGTCAGC
>NZ_MSPR01000027.1 GCF_001984715.1 Streptococcus azizii | reverse complement strand
CTTATTCCTTTGTCAACTACTTTTTTTATTTTTTTTACCTTTTTTGGACTTTTTTTTGACAAATTTTCAAATTTTCGACTCCTTTTGTTATTCTATCGAAAATATCTCCTACAATTCCTGCATTTTACTGCATCGTGTTTGCGGAAGTACTCTGCCATCACTCTACTGTATCCTCACTCATAAGATGACTACGAAGGGAGCGAAGCATCTTTTGACGACCTTTAAAGCGGCCTCCACTAACAAGCGTATCATAATTTTTAGAATCTCTCGGACTCAACTGAGAACGGTAGCGCGCTAGAGAATCACGTAGACAAACTAATTCATCTGTCACAAGACCTCCACTGCTGACCATATGGGATACCTCACCAATTTCTTCATAACAAAGGCGATCAAATCCCCGTTTCTGGCTACTTTGTTTCCGTAGCATATCATTGACGTAATTTCGGAATTTTACCTTGAAATAGCGAAGCAAGCGAGAGTCATCTCGGGCTATACCAGCTTCTTGTTGAAGCAAGAGATACAATATATACATTCCCTCTTGATCCCAGTCCTCACCTTCCCATAGCTTTACATAATACTCCCTACGAGTCTTTTGGACGATCGGTCTTACCTTGGCATACAACTCTTGAAACTCCAATTCCTCCCCCTCCTGTGTCCCTCTCTTTATATATCTATGGAAAGTATACACAATCAGGGAAAGTAGTAAAAGGACTTCTTTGTCCTATTCAATATCTGTTACCTCTTCACCTGCTTTTAATTCTTGTTGATACAGACAATATCGGCAGGCAAGGACCTTCACCTTGATAGGTACAGTCTTTTAGCTTATATTTCTTACCTATTACCATTCCCCTAAGCTAGTGCGACAAGGGCAAACTCCTTTGGGATTTCATCCTTCATTTTTGAGACCTAGTCTCAAAATCCCATTCTAGACAATTCATATACTGATTGTCTGGAATACCGCTAGGGCGGGAAATAGTTTTAAAGCTCCCTTCGTTCGCCACCCATACTCAATAAAAATCAAATTGGTAGGGTCATTCCGTATGTCTTATTACTTCAACGGTTAAGAAAATTTCATTTTTCCTAATGTCCAACCTTACCTCCTTCGCTCTCAATTTCTAGACTCTGGCCGAAACAGTTCACCAATCGGGTTCAGTCCACTAGATTGTTGATACCCATGAACATCAAAATCAGATTGGGATATGAGGGGGATTTTTTCGACTTTCCTTGAGATTCACACCCTCTGCACCCCCCGAAAAATCAATAAAACACCTGCTTACGGAATCGTTTTCTTCAAAGCGATTGCGTAAACAAGCGTTGTATTTTCTATCTGATGAGTGTTCCCGCTGGGAAAACCCAGCGAGAGACCAGAGCTAGACTAAGAATGTATCTACATCCCATCATCATAACACTCAACAAAATTGATGATCTTATACAAGTTCAATGATTGCCATTGGTGCAGCATCACCACGACGTGGTTCAGTTTTCAAAATACGAGTGTATCCACCATTGCGTTCTGCATAACGAGGAGCAATTTCAGAGAATAATTTTTGAAGAGCTGTAGTTGATGTGTATTTATCAGTAGCTTCATCATAGTTTTCTGATGCAATTTCGTTGCGAACAAATGCTGCTGCTTGACGACGAGCGTGCAAATCGCCACGTTTACCAAGTGTAATCATTTTTTCAACTGTTTTGCGGATTTCTTTTGCACGAGCTTCAGTTGTGACGATTGATTCATTGATCAAAAGATCTGTTGTCAAGTCACGAAGCATTGCCTTGCGTTGCGAGCTAGTGCGTCCTAGTTTACGGTAAGCCATGTCTTCCTCCTTTTATTTATCTTTTTTCAATCCCAAACCAAGGTCAGCCAATTTAACTTTGACTTCTTCAAGACTCTTGCGTCCAAGATTGCGTACTTTCATCATTTCGGGTTCAGTTTTTTCAGTTAAATCAAATACAGTATTGATACCTGCACGTTTCAAGCAGTTATATGAACGAACAGATAAATCCAATTCTTCAATTGTACGATCCAACATGCGATCATCTGATGCTTCTTCGGCTTCTTTCATCACTTCTGCTGATTTCGCTACTTCTGTCAAATCAGTAAATAGACCCAAGTGCTCCATCAAGATACGAGCAGAAAGTCCCAAAGCATCTTCTGGAATGATTGTCCCATTCGTCATGATTTCAAGCGTCAATTTGTCAAAACCATCATTGCTACCAACGCGAGCTGGCTCAACTTGATAATTGACTTTTTTCACTGGCGTATAGATAGCATCTACCGCAAGTGTTCCAACTGGCGCATCATCTTTTTTATTCCCTTCAGCCGGTACGTACCCACGACCTGTGTTCACCGTCATGATTGCCTTAAAACTTGCACCTTCGCTGATCGTAAAGAGATAATGGTCAGGGTTAACAATTTCAATATCACTATCTGTTAAGATGTCTCCGGCAGTGATTTCTGCTGGACCTGTAACATCAAGTTCTATCGTCTTTTCGTCTTCGACATAAGATTTTACAGCAATGCCTTTGATGTTCAAAATAATTTGCATAACATCTTCACGGACACCTGGAACTGTATCAAATTCGTGTAATACTCCATCGATTTTAATAGATGTTACTGCAGCACCGGGTAGTGATGCTAGAAGTACACGACGAAGTGAGTTCCCAAGAGTTGTTCCATAACCACGTTCTAATGGTTCCACAACAAATCTGCCGTAATCTTTATTTTCATCAATTTTTGTTATAGTTGGTTTTTCAAACTCAATCATTTTTCACTCCCTCTTAAACGAAAAGCTGTGTATCGTTAGTTGATTATACACGGCGACGTTTTGGAGGACGAGCACCATTGTGTGGTACAGGAGTCACATCACGAATTGCTGTTACTTCAAGACCAGCTGCTGCAAGAGCTCGGATAGCAGACTCACGACCTGAACCTGGACCTTTTACTGTAACTTCAACTGTTTTAAGACCGTGTTCTTGTGCAGATTTAGCTGCTGCTTCTGAAGCCATTTGAGCCGCAAATGGTGTAGATTTACGTGAACCTTTAAAACCAAGAGCCCCAGCTGATGACCAAGCAATCGCATTACCATGCACATCAGTAATCATAACAATAGTGTTATTAAATGTAGCGTGAATGTGTGCAATACCAGATTCGATATTTTTTTTCACACGACGCTTACGTGTTGGTTTAGCCAATTTTTCTACCTCCTATTTTATTTTTTCTTACCTGCAATCGCAACAGCTTTCCCTTTACGAGTGCGAGCGTTGTTTTTTGTATTTTGTCCACGGACAGGAAGTCCACGACGATGACGAATTCCACGGTATGAACCGATTTCCATCAAACGTTTGATGTTCAAGTTTACTTCACGACGAAGGTCACCTTCCACTTTAATCGCATCTACTTCACGACGGATTGCATCTTCTTGATCAGAAGTCAAATCTTTCACGCGAACATCTTCTGAGATTCCCGCTGCTGCAAGAATTTTTTTAGATGTTGCAAGACCGATTCCGTATACGTAAGTCAGTGAGATGACGACACGTTTGTCGTTTGGAATATCAACTCCAGCAATACGAGCCATTTTTTCTCCTTTCTATCTTATCCTTGACGTTGTTTGTGCTTAGGATTTGCTGGGCAAATCACCATAACACGACCATTGCGACGAATGACTTTGCAGTATTCGCAAATTGGTTTGACCGATGGTCTTACTTTCATGTTTAATCCCTCCAAGTATTTCGACTATTTAAAGCGGTATGTGATACGTCCTCGTGTCAAGTCGTATGGGCTAAGCTCAACCGTTACGCGGTCGCCGACCAAAATACGAATGTAATTTTTCCGGATTTTTCCTGAAACAGTTGCAAGAACTTGGTGTCCGTTTTCCAACTCAACAGTAAACATAGCATTTGGCATGGTATCCACTACCTTACCTTCAATTTCAATCACATCTTCTTTTGCCATGCAAAAGTATCCCCCTCTAAATTTCGATTTGATGTCCTCTGAACACAGAGGTAACAATTATAAGTCAGACTAAGCTATTCTATCATTTTCAGCAAGAAAACGCAAGCTAAATCCCCTATTTATTGCAATTTTGATAAAACTTTTTCTATGTCTGCAAAGACGACTTCTATGTCTTGATCGCCTTCAATATCGTGGACCAAACCTGCTAAACGGTAGTGTTCAATAATTGGTTGACCTTGAGCAATATTGACTTCCAAGCGACGGGCAACGGATTCTGGCTTGTCATCTTCACGTTGGTAGTAATCTTTTTCATCATAACCATCTGCAGGTGGGTTAAAGACCTTATGGAAGGTTTCACCTGTTTGACGATGGATGATTCGTCCGCTGAGGCGTTCTACCAACTTAGTTGGTTCAATTTCAATATTGATGACTCCTTCAAGCTCGATACCAATGTTTTTTAAGGATTGGTCTAACGCATGAGCTTGATCGATAGTACGAGGATAGCCATCTAGTAAAAAACCTTTTTCTCTAATATCAGCTTGGGACAAACGCTCTTTTACGATACCGTTTGTCACTTCGTCTGGAACTAAATCTCCTCTATCCATGTAGGATTTTGCTAACAAGCCCATCTCCGTCTGATTCGCTATCGCTGCGCGGAACATATCACCCGTTGAAATATGCACAACGTCAAATTTTTCAACAATTTTTGCAGCTTGCGTTCCTTTACCAGCACCTGGCAACCCCATAATTAAAAGATTCATGATAAACTCCTTATTTTGTTTTCACATAAATTTGCCACAGTTGACAAACTTATCAAAAAACAAAATAGAGAGGCTGGGCAACACCTGCTCAGCTTCTTCTATCTTATAATTGGTCTAAGAATGAAACAATGTAATAGCAGAAGACGGACTACACATCTCCTGTCTGCCACCAGCGATAGACGCTTCGACCGATAATTGGTTGCTATGAAAACACGTCCTTGCTTACAGGCTTATTCTAATTCCATGAAACCAACATACTTTCTCTTGAGCAAGTAGCCTTCCAACTGCTTGATGCCCTCAATACTTGTCATAATGACAATAATCAAACTTGTACCAAGGAAGGCAATTTTGGAAGTCAGCCCAAACACATTTTGTGCAAAAATCGGCAACAATGCGACAAATCCTAAAAACAAGGATCCAACCGTTGCAAGGCGCATGAGTAATTTCGAGAAGTATTCTTCCGTCCCTTTACCTGGACGTACGCCATGGATATAAGCGCCACTCTTTTGAAGATTTTCAGCAGCCTTTTCTGGATTGACTTGAACAAAGCTGTAGAAGAAGGTAAAGAGGACAATCAACACAGCATAGACCGCCATCCCTTTGACTGTAGAATAATCAAAGTATTCTCGAATATTTGACAGCCAAGAAACACTCTTATTCTGACTCGCAAAAAATTGGAGCAGCGAGGTTGGAATAGCTGTGATGGATCCGGCAAAGATAACTGGAATAACACCTGCTGGATTCAACTTAAGAGGCAAATAAGAACTGGATGGCGCCCCTTGAGCACGTTTAGTGTATTGAATCGGAATTTTATACTCTGCTTGTTGGACAAAAGTTGTAAAATAGACGATTGCCAAAACTGCCACAATCAAAACACCGACTAACAAAGCAGACTCTACTAGACGACTGGATTCGATATTGACAAAGCGATCTACATAGATATCATGAATAGTATCTGGCAGGGATGAAATAATACCCGCAAAGATAATCATGGACGTCCCATTTCCATATCCCTTGTCCGTAATCTGCTCTCCTAACCAAGTCACAATCACTGAACCAGTGGTCAAAATCGCCCCGATAAGGAGGTAGGTCTGCCAGTTTAAAGGCATAGTGGTTAACTTAGCACCCGACAAGGCATTAAAACTTGCCGTAATCCCGATTGACTGGACAAAGGCTAACCCCAGGGAAATATAGCGCGTTGCTTGATTCAACTTACGACGGCCAACTTCTCCCTGCTTCCCCCATTCTACAAATTTAGGAACAAGGTCCATCTGCATCAACTGAACAATGATTGAGGCAGTGATATAGGGACTTACCCCTAACGCAAATACTGAAAAATTGCGCATCGCATTCCCTGAAACCAAACTCAACATATTCAAAAACGGAATATTTGACAAGGCTTCAAGACTTTTAACATTTACCCCTGGAACTGTGATATGGGTTCCAACACGAAAGACAAATAAGATAAAAATTGTAAATAAGATTTTTTTACGAACATTCTTTACCTTAAGTGCATCTTTTAATAGTTTAAAAAACATAGGTCACCCCTCTTAGATGACTTCTACTGAACCACCTTTGGCAGTGATAGCTTCTTCAGCTGATTTAGAGAATTTAGCTGCTTTTACAGTTAATTTTTTCGTCAATTCGCCGTTACCAAGGATTTTGATTCCTGATTTTTCAGCTTTAACGATACCAGACTCAACAAGCACAACTGGTGTTACTTCTGCACCATCTTCAAAAGCGTTCAATTGGTCAAGGTTAACAATCGCATATTCCTTTGCGTTGATGTTTGTGAATCCACGTTTTGGAAGGCGACGGAACAATGGAGTTTGTCCACCCTCAAAACCTAGACGTACGCCACCTCCGCTACGGGCTTTTTGACCTTTTTGTCCACGGCCTGAAGTCTTACCGTTACCTGATGATGTACCACGACCAACGCGGTTACGAGTTTTACGAGAACCTGTAGCAGGTTGCAATTCATGAAGTTTCATTTATTTTCTCCTTATGTGTAAAATGCTAGCGCCTTTAGGATGGGTAAGGCCTCAACCTAAAAACTCGCCTATACAAAATGGACAGCAAGTCGCAAAGATTCCTCTATGCGACTTCGTCCTGTGTATGGTTCGGAACACGACGATTCGTCTTGTCTCCTACTTCACTTCTTCCACAGTTACCAAGTGAGAGACTGCCTTAACCATTCCAAGAATAGCAGCATTGTCTTCTTTGATAACTGAACTGTTTAATTTGCCAAGTCCAAGGGCAACAACTGTCTTACGTTGTTCTGGTTTACGACCGATTGGAGACTTAGTCAAAGTAATTTTAATTTGAGCCATGTTATCCCCTTTCCTAGGCTAAATCAGAAACTGAAATACCACGAAGTGCAGCCACTTCTTCAGCACGTTTCAGTTGTTTCAACCCTTCAACTGTTGCACGAACGATGTTGATTGGTGTATTTGAACCAAGCGATTTAGATGTCACATCAGCAACACCTGCCAACTCGATAACTGCACGAGTAGCTCCACCAGCAGCAACTCCAGATCCTTCTGCAGCTGGTTTCAACATGATACGAGCTCCACCAAATTCTGAACGAACTTCGTGAGGGATAGTCGTACCAACCATTGGTACTTCAATTAAGTTTTTCTTAGCAGCCTCAACTGCTTTACGGATAGCTTCTGGTACTTCTTGTGCTTTACCTGTACCGAAACCTACACGACCATTACGGTCACCAACAACCACAAGAGCTGCAAAACGGAGACGACGCCCACCTTTAACAACTTTTGTAACACGGTTGATGGCTACTACGCGTTCTTCAAATTCAACTGCGTTATCTTTAAATGCCATTTCTTAGTGTCCTCCCTATTAGAATTTCAATCCGTTTTCACGAGCTGCTTCAGCCAATGCTTTTACACGTCCGTGATAGAGATATCCACCGCGGTCAAAGACCACTTCAGAAATACCCTTCGCTACTGCGCGTTCAGCAACGAGTTTACCTACAACAACGGCTTGTTCTGTCTTAGTACCTTTTGAAACTTCTTTATCAAGAGTAGAAGCGCTTGCGAGCGTTACACCCGCTACGTCATCAATCACTTGAGCGTAGATGCCTGTATTAGAACGGAAAATGTTCAAACGTGGGCGAGCAGCAGTTCCAGAGATTTTACCGCGAACACGACGATGGCGTTTTTGGCGGATTTTATTTTTATCTGGTTTTGAAATCACAATTTTCACCTCTTAATTATTGATCATATCTGTATAAGATATGTTGGAATATAATGTACGATGGAAATACTCCACTCGTAAACACTATTATTTACCTGTTTTACCTTCTTTACGGCGAACAAATTCACCAACGTAACGAATCCCTTTACCTTTGTATGGCTCAGGAGCGCGAAGGCTACGGATATAAGCTGCTGTTTGTCCAACAACTTCTTTGTTGATACCAGACACGATGATTTGTGTTGGTGTTGGAACTTCAAATGTGATACCTTCTGGTGCTACCACTTCATCTGGATGTGATTTACCAACAGCAAGTGTCAATTTGTTACCTGCAAGTTGCGCACGGTAACCGACACCACGCATTTCAAGTTCTTTTTTGAAGCCTTCAGAAACACCAACAACCATGTTGTTGAGGTTGGCACGACTCGTACCATGAATCGTCTTCATTTCTTTTGAATCGTTTGGACGGTGAAGAGTTACCTCAACGCCTTCCACACGGATTTCGATAGCAGTTGGGAATTCACGAGTCAATTCCCCTTTAGGTCCCTTTACAGTTACCACGCCATTGTTTTGCGAAAGCTCAACACCAGCAGGTAATGTAATCACTTTATTACCAATACGTGACATGTTTTATTTCTCCTGTTAAATTATCAGGCCGAATACGACCAGTTTTCACGGGGCGAACAAGATACAATGCCGTTAAGCAACTCGAAGAGAAATAAGCGGTAAGTCCGAAATCTTTGATTTCGTAGACGCACCCTCGTCAGAACGACTAGGACTTTCCTGACCGAAGGACAGAGAAAGTTCAGACGTTTACGACGCATAAAGCGAAAATTTCTGAAACTACTGTTCACTTTTTTCAAAGAGTTGTAGACAGGTTCAATTAGTGTATCTTGTTCTTGTTTGGTTCCATGATAGCAAATAATCAGCAAATCTGATTTGAACACGGACTAAAATCCTAGTGAAAAAGATAGCCCGCTTTGAAGTCTTTAGACTTCAGCATCAGTCTCCTATTTTCATACGGATTTCTAACGTCCTTTGCATCATAACATTACCAAACGTAGGCAACAACCTCACCACCAACATTCTTTTGACGCGCTTCTTTATCTGTCAAAAGACCTTCTGATGTAGAGATGATTGCAATTCCAAGTCCGTTAAGAACCTTAGGAATATCTTCACGTTTTGAATAAACACGAAGACCAGGTTTTGAGACACGTTTCAAGTTTGTGATAACTCGTTCACCGTTTGGTCCGTATTTCAAGAATACACGTACGATGCCTTGTTTATCATCTTCAATAAATTCAACGTTTTTTACAAAACCTTCGTTTTTAAGAATTGTAGCAATTCCTTTTTTGATGTTTGATGCAGGTACTTCCAACACTTCATGCTTTGCTTGGTTGGCATTACGAATACGTGTCAAAAAGTCTGCAATTGGGTCAGTCATAACCATTTGTTTTTTCTCCTCTTACTAGTAGTTTGAAGTTTTCACTTGCTAGTTAATTCATGATACAAAGGGCGCTAAAAGCCAAAGTGAAAATAGAAAACTTGACGAAGAAACTTTCGTTTCTAGGAAAGTTTCTCTTTTTCACACAGGCTTTCGCCCGTGTTCAAATCGGCAAGCAAACTTTGTATCGGGGTTGTTTATGAAATTGAGTTTGGTTCAGGTTTATATATAAGCCGAGAACTCGCCCTATGAACTGCGCAAAATAGATGAGCTGTCTTGTTTGCAAGCAAACTGCTACAACTCCCTAATTTTGCTTTGTTCATTACGGGCTTATTATCATGTTTTAATTGAGTTCGAGCTACAACCTTAGCAAAGAAGATAGATTTTCCTAGAAGTATACTTCGTCGTCAAATCTCCTATCTTTGCCTTGGTTGCTTACCGCTCTCACATCTTATCTTACCAAGAAGCTTTTGTTACGCCAGGAATTTGTCCAAGGTAAGCCAAGTCGCGGAAGCATACACGGCACAATTTGAATTTGCGGTAAACTGAGTGTGGACGTCCACATTTTTCACAGCGTGTGTAGGCTTGAGTTGAGAACTTAGCTGGACGTTTGTTCTTAGCGATCATTGATTTTTTAGCCATTTATTCTCTCCCTCTTATTTTGCAAATGGCATACCAAGGCCAGTAAGCAATGCACGTGATTCTTCGTCGGTGTTAGCAGTTGTAACGATAACGATATCCATACCGCGAGTCTTATCAACATCGTCGAAGTTGATTTCCGGGAAGATTAATTGCTCTTTCACACCAAGTGTGTAGTTTCCACGTCCGTCAAATGATTTTGTTGGGACACCATGGAAGTCGCGCACACGTGGAAGTGACACAGATACCAATTTATCTAAGAATTCATACATACGTTCGCCACGAAGGGTAACTTTCGCACCGATTGCAACCCCTTCACGAAGACGGAAGCCGGCGATTGATTTTTTAGCTTTTGTGATAAGTGGTTTTTGACCCGAAATCAATGCCAATTCTTGGGCAGCTTTTTCAAGGTTTTTAGCGTTAGAAACAGCGTCACCAACACCCATGTTTAAAACAATCTTATCAACTTTTGGTACAGCCATGACGGATGAGTAGTTAAATTGTTCAGTCAAAGCAGGAACTACTTCATTAAGATATTTTTCTTTTAAGCGATTTGCCATGTTACTTCTCCTTTCCTTCGTGATTAATCAAGCACTTCGCCTGATTTTTTGTTGTAACGAACTTTTTTGCCGTCAACAAACTTATACCCAACACGACCTGCTACACCATTTTTGTCCAGCACTTGTACGTTTGACACATGGATGGCAGCTTCTTTCTCAACGATAGCACCTTGAGGATTTTCGTTATTTGGTTTTTGATGTTTTTTGACGATGTTAACACCCTCTACAACAACTTTATTTACTTTTGGAAGTGCTGCTAGGACTACAGCTTCAACACCTTTGTCCTTACCAGCGATGACGCGAACTTTATCGCCTTTTTTTACAAACATTTGATTTCTCCTATTATTTCTTACGCCCTAAGGGCACCCTGAAAGATTTCAGGGGACTTCGTTTGTTTTCTAAATTAAAGTACTTCTGGTGCTAATGAAACGATTTTCATGAAACCGCCCTCGCGCAATTCGCGGGCAACTGGACCAAAGATACGAGTTCCGCGAGGTGTTTTATCTTCACGGATAATAACTGCAGCATTCTCGTCAAATTTGATATATGAACCATCAGCACGACGAGCACCTGTCTTAGTACGAACGATAACGGCTTTTACCACGTCACCTTTTTTAACCGCACCACCAGGAGTAGCTTGTTTTACTGAAGCAACGATGACATCGCCAATGTTTGCAGATTTACGCTTTGAACCACCGAGAACTTTGATTGTCAAGATTTCACGTGCGCCACTGTTATCAGCAACTTTCAAACGAGTTTCTGTTTGAATCATGTAAGTTTTCTCCTTTCAGTTTGATTAAATGACAACTGCCTCTTCCACAACTTCTACAAGACGGAAACGTTTTGTAGCTGAAAGCGGACGAGTTTCCATGATACGGACGATATCGCCTTCTTTAGCAACATTGTTCTCATCATGAGCTTTATACTTTTTAGAGTAGTTAATACGTTTACCGTAGACTGGGTGGTTCCGTTTAGTTTCAACTACAACTGTGATGGTTTTGTCCATTTTGTCAGATACAACACGTCCAACAAGAACTTTACGATTATTGCGTTCCATTGAAATTCTCCTTTCCCAATCTATTATTTCATTTCTGATTGCACTGTTTTGATACGTGCAATTTGCTTTTTAACTTCGTTCAAACGAGCAGTTTGCTCAAGTTGACCAGCAGCAGCTTGGAAACGAAGATCGAAGAGTTCTTTCTTCAATTCGTTTTCGCGCTTTGCAAGTTCTTCTTGAGAAAGGCCACGAAGTTCTTTAACAAATTCCCTTACTTCATTAAGTTTCATGTCTTCTCCTTATTCTGCTTCACGTTTTACGAATTTGCATTTAACTGGTAATTTGTGGCTAGCCAAGCGGAATGCTTCGCGTGCAATTTCTTCTGAAACACCCGCTACTTCAAACATCACTTTACCACGTTTAACCGGTGCTACCCAACCTTCAGGTGCCCCTTTACCAGAACCCATACGTACCCCGATAGCTTTAGCTGTATAGGATTTGTGCGGGAAGATTTTGATCCAAACCTTACCACCACGTTTCATATAACGAGTCATCGCAATACGGGCCGCTTCGATTTGACGGTTGGTGATCCAGTGGCTAGTGGTCGCTTGCAGACCATATTCACCAAAATCTACTTGTTTTCCACCTTTAGCTTCACCGCGCATTTTCCCACGGAATTCACGACGGTGTTTAACACGTTTAGGTACTAACATTGGTTATTTACCTCCTTTAGTGTTTTTACGAGCTGGAAGAACTTCTCCACGGTAAATCCATACTTTAACACCAAGTTTACCGTAAGTTGTCAGTGCTTCTTCCCAAGCATAGTCGATATCCGCACGAAGGGTATGAAGCGGAACAGTTCCTTCTGAGTAGCCTTCTGCACGGGCAATGTCAGCACCGTTCAAACGACCAGAAACTTGTGTTTTGATCCCCTTAGCACCAGCGCGCATTGCTCGTTGGATTGCTTGTTTTTGAGCGCGACGGAATGCCACACGTTGCTCCAACTGACGAGCGATTGTCTCACCAACAAGATGTGCATCTAAATCTGGTTGTTTGATTTCGATGATGTTGATATGTACTTGTTTACCAGTCAATTTATTGAGTTGTGCACGAAGTGCATCAACATTGCTACCAGCCTTACCGATTACCATACCTGGTTTAGCTGTGTGAATGCTGACAATCACCTTGTTTACTGCACGTTCAATTTCGATGGTTGAAACAGATGCTTCAGCCAACTCTTTTTTGATAAAGTTGCGGATTGCAAGATCTTCATGAAGGTAATCCGCGTATTCTTTTTCAGCATACCATTTAGCATCCCAATCACGGATGATGCCGACACGCATACCAATTGGATGTACTTTTTGTCCCACGTTTTTACCTCCTTATTTTTCTGCCACAACTACAGTGATGTGAGCTGTACGCTTGTTAATTGGTGAAGCGGAACCTTTTGCTCGTGGACGGAAACGTTTGAGTGTTGGTCCTTCGTTTGCGAAAGCTTCGCTGACTACCAAGTCTGCTTTTTCCAAACCAAAGTTGTTTTCAGCATTAGCGATTGCAGAGTTCAACACTTTCTCAATAATGCCTGCAGCTTTGTTTGGAGTGAATTTCAAGATTGCGATTGCATCGGCTACGCTTTTGCCACGGATATTATCCAAGACAAGACGTGATTTACGAGGTGAAACACGTACTGTGCGAGCAGTTGCCTTAGCTGAAGTAATTTCTGCCATTATGTGTTCCTCCTATTATTTTCTACGTGTTTTCTTGTCGTCAGCAGCGTGACCTTTGTAAGTACGAGTTGGTGCAAATTCACCAAGTTTGTGACCTACCATATCTTCTTGGATGTAAACTGGTACATGTTTACGTCCATCATAAACTGCGATTGTATAACCGATGAAACTTGGGAAAATCGTTGAACGACGTGACCAAGTTTTAATGACTTTTTTCTTTTCATCGTTTGCTTGAGCTTCAACTTTTTTCATCAAATGCTCATCGACGAAAGGTCCTTTTTTAAGACTACGTCCCATTGTAATATCTTCTCCTTTAAATATGTACCACAGCGGCCTGCCTTGCAAAAGCAAGGCTACCGAGCTGGCGGATATGCTTTATGCTACTTGTAACAGATTACTTCTCGTTACGACGACGAACGATGAGTTTGTTAGATTTTGCTTTTTTGTTACGAGTTTTAAGTCCAAGAGCAGGTTTACCCCATGGAGTTGATGGTGCTTTACGACCAACTGGTGCTTTACCTTCACCACCACCGTGTGGGTGATCATTAGGGTTCATTACAGAACCACGAACAGTTGGACGAATCCCTTTCCAACGACTACGTCCTGCCTTACCAAGATTCACAAGTCCGTGTTGCTCATTTCCGACAACACCAACAGTTGCACGACAAGTGCCAAGAATCATACGAACTTCACCTGATTGAAGACGAACAAGGACGTATTTCCCTTCTTGACCAAGAACTTGCGCAGAAGCACCTGCTGCACGGACCAATTCACCACCACGGCCTGGCTTCAGTTCGATATTGTGGACAACAGTACCGACTGGGATATTGGCAAGCGGAAGTGCATTTCCGACCTTGATATCCGCTTCTGGACCTGAAACGATGCGTTGACCAACTTCAAGACCTTTAGGAGCAATGATGTAGGCTTTGACACCGTCTGTGTAATGCACAAGAGCGATGTTAGCAGAACGGTTTGGATCATACTCAATTGTTTTCACAACTGCTTCCACTCCGTCTTTGTTACGTTTAAAGTCAATCAAACGGTAGTGACGTTTGTGACCACCACCTTGGTGACGAACGGTGATACGACCGTTGTTATTACGACCAGCCTTGCTCTTAAGAGAAACAAGCAATGATTTCTCAGGGGTGCTTGTTGTGATTTCTGCAAAATCCAAAGAAGTCATGTTACGACGGCCATTTGTAGTTGGTTTATAAACTTTAATTCCCACGTTAATTCCTCCTTTGATTATTCCGCATCAGCTGCAGTGAACAATTCGATTGCTTTTGAATCAGCAGTCAATGTGATGATTGCTTTTTTCACTTTGCTTGTACGTCCTACGTAGCGTCCTACGCGTTTTGTTTTCGGTTTTACATTGATGGTATTTACCGTTGCCACTTTTACTCCATCAAAAACAGCTTCTACAGCTTGTTTGATAAGAAGTTTATGAGCGCGAGTATCCACCTCAAACACATATTTTCCTGCTTCAAGCTGAGCCATTGAGCTTTCTGTGATGACAGGTTTTTTGATAACATCATACAAATTCATTATGCAAGAACCTCCTCAATTTTAGAGATAGCTGCTTGAGTGACAAGAAGTTTATCTGCATTTACAATGTCAAGAACGCTTGCAGTTGTAGCTGTTGCAACTTTCACATTTGGAAGATTGCGAGCTGAAAGTGCTGCGAATTCATTGCCTTCTTCAAGAATAACAAGAACTTTTGAATCAATGCTCAATGCTGCAAGAACTTTTGCGAATTCAGCAGTTTTTGGAGCTGTAAATGAAAGGCTGTCAACAGCTACAAATTTATTTTCAGCAACTTTTTCTGAATAAACAGATTTAAGTGCCAAGCGACGAACCTTTTGTGGAAGTTTGTAGGCATAAGAACGCGGAGTTGGTCCAAATACTACACCACCACCACGCCATTGTGGTGAGCGGATAGAACCTTGACGAGCACGTCCAGTTCCTTTTTGACGCCATGGTTTGCGTCCGCCACCTGAAACTGCTGAACGATTCTTAACTGCGTGAGTTCCTTGACGAAGGCTCGCACGTTGGCTGATGATGACATCAAATACAACTGCTTGGTTCGGTTCAATTCCAAAAACCGCATCGTTAAGGACTACTTCGCCAGCTTGTTTACCAGTTTGGTCAAATAATGTTACGTTTGCCATTATGACTGATTCCCCTTTCCTTATTATTTACCAGCTTTTACTGCTGATTTGATGGTGATAAGAGATTTCTTAGCACCAGGCACGTTCCCTTTGATAAGGATAACGTTCTTTTCTGGAACAACTTGTACAATTTCAAGGTTTTGAATGGTTACACGGTTACCTCCCATACGTCCTGCCAAGTGTTTATTTTTGAAAACACGGTTTGGCGCAACAGGTCCCATTGAACCTGGACGGCGGTGGTAACGTGAACCGTGAGCCATAGGACCACGTGATTGACCATGGCGCTTGATAACACCTTGGAAACCTTTACCTTTAGATGTACCCGTTACATCCACAACATCTCCAGCTGCGAAAGTTTCAACTGTAATTTCTTGTCCAACTTCCAAGCCTTCAATGTTTTTAAATTCACGAATGAAGCGCTTAGGAGCTGTGTTAGCTTTTGCTACATGGCCTTTGGCAGGTTTGTTACTCAATACTTCACGCTTGTCATCAAAACCAACTTGGATCGCATTGTATCCATCTGTTTCAACAGTTTTCACTTGAAGAACAACGTTTGGAGTTGCTTCGATGACAGTAACAGGGATAAATTCACCAGTCTCAGTGAAGATTTGAGTCATTCCCACTTTTTTCCCTAAGATTCCTTTTGTCATGAGAAAATGTTTCCTTTTCTTATTTTTATAGTTTAAAAAGTTTTTAACGAGCGTTTTTTATGCTCAAACACAAGATACAAAAGGCGTTAAGAACTCGTAGCAAAAATAGGAGATTGATGCAGCGAGCGAAGCTCGCAAGGCAATCCATCTTTTTTGCAAAGAGTTTAGCCTGTGTTCGATTGTGCTATGGTTACAGTTTGATTTCTACATTCACACCACTTGGTAAGTCAAGTTTCATCAGTGCATCAACTGTTTTTTGCGTTGGATTCACAATGTCAACAAGACGTTTGTGGGTACGCATTTCAAATTGTTCACGAGAATCTTTGTACATGTGAGTCGCACGAATGATAGTATAAAGGCTACGCTCAGTTGGAAGTGGTACTGGACCAGCAACACTTGCACCTGTACGTGTTGCAGTTTCTACAATTTTTGCAGCTGCTGTATCAAGTGTACGGTGCTCGTAAGCCTTCAAGCGGATGCGAATTTTTTTGTTTGCCATCTTTTTCTCCTTTTCGTCTATTTAAGTTAATAGGCTAGCTCCACAAGAAAACCGACAGCGATTGCGTGGCAATGCAACCGAGCGTGTCGCAACCTCTTGCATCAAAGCTATAGCCGTATTTTTACGGCACCATGATAGTATAACAGAAGAAGGTTGATATTGCAAGGGATTTGAGCCATTTTCTTCAGAAAAATTTTTAGAAAACGTTTTAAATTTGCTTTTTTTTTTTAGTAATTGTGTTATAATCTTTTTTGTAAGAAAATATAAAGGAGACAACCAAATGGTTAAACACAATTTCAAGTACATCAGCCTCTTGGCACTAGCAAGTTTAGGGTTAGCTGCCTGTAGTGCAACTTCTACTTCCTCTCCAGAAAAAACCGCGAAAAATCAAGAAGTCGCTGTTTCTTCCAAAGAAACCACTAACAAAGAAGCCACCTCTAGCAAGGAAAAAACGGACTACAGAATAGGAGACACCGTCCTTTGATATACTCCCCTTATAGTGGACAGTGAAAAAACAAAAATTCACTAGAAACTATAAGGGGAGTTTTCGTATGTCAAAAAGAAGTCCAAAGTCGGTAGAAGAAAAACTTGACGTTGTGATGCTTTAT
>NZ_MSPR01000026.1 GCF_001984715.1 Streptococcus azizii | reverse complement strand
GCTGACAAGCTTCTTTACGAGTATGACCTTCGTCTTGAACAAACGAAATCACTCGTTTTCTAAAATCTAAATCATATGCCATAACTTTAGTATACCATAATTACTGATTTAAAACTGATTGACTATACAAAGTCTATTTATTTTTTAAATGATTTAAAAAATAGATCATCACTAATAAAGACAATAAAAATAAAAATGTTAAAAAAATAGCTGTTAAAATTCCGAATATACCCATTTTATTTGACATATGTAACTAAATAATCCGCATCAAGGCTCGCTCTCAATGCTCCATTCCAAGAAGGTCCATTTATCCAGGGAGTGGATGCTTGAAATTCAAAGTATGCGGTAGCTTGCCTAGTTCCCTCACGGACTAAATTTGCAGAATTAACTCCAACAAAATGATTATACCATAAATCATAGGCATCAGTTATAGTTCTTGTATTTATATTTATATAAAAACCACAATTATAAAAACCTCTAATATAATTAATATGATAAGTCCCATTATTGGCTTTTTCAGCATGAACTTGTCCCCAGGCACTTCTAAATTCTTTTACTGATGGTTCACTTACCTTTGTTACTACAATGGTATTTTTTTCACCAAATGAATCAATAAATTCTTTAGAAACAGAATCTCCAACTTTCATATTTAATGATGCTCTAACTGTAGTATCACTTCTCTCAACATCCGCATATGCAGTTTTATGCACTCCCAAAAAAACTAATAAAACAGCAAAGATAGATACTAATATTTTTTTCATAATTCAATTCCTTCCTCTCTTATGAAATTTAGCACCACACAGTTTTATTCTCTTGTTCCTCCTTTCTATTTAGTTACAACACTGTGTTTCTCATCTTCACTATACACCTAATAAAAAAAAAAAACAAGTCTATTTTTTTTAAAATTTTTATGATATAATTGAATGGTTAAGGTAAATTTATAAATCTTTAGACTAACAAACTGGAGACAAAAAGGGCGAAGTACTGACTAGAGGATTTTAGATTTTGGGTAGCCAAGTATGTTGTTTGTCAGATTGAAATACCCTATTTGTACAAAAACCAAGGATGGGGTACCTTATTTTCTAAATAATTTTTCTTAGTTGCGTTCCAAATCGCAACTATTTTTTGTTCCCATTGATACCTTATTTCTCTCTCTTGTTCTGATGTATGAACTAAATTTCCATTTTCTACATTACTCCAACTGTAATTTTTAAAGAATATCTTTAAATAACCTGCTGTAACTAAATTGCTTTTTTGATACAAAACTTGCAATAAGTCATCAACTACTTGAGCATTTTAAGTCAATCTTAAATGCTTTCATCGGCTACTGTACAATCTTTAAAATTGAATGTAGGAATCATTCTATACCTACAAAATCAATAGTGAACGAAGGGAGTTTTAGGAGCCTATTTATCATGGAGATTGAATGATTTTTTTGAATAATATTGGGAATATGAAGGGGATAGATGACCACTAAAAATGAGGCTAAAAATTTTGAAAGATTTCTCCAAATGTGATTGACAAATACCTAGAAAACCCTTACAATAAATATGTCAATATATTAAATTGCGCTTGAATAAATAAATCTACAGAAGGGAGAGATAAATAGAATGTTGTTAGAAAAGCGCAAGTCAAGAAAGGGTATTGTGATGAAAAGTTTTTTCTATCAAAGGAAATGCAAGTATAGCCTACGTAAGGTGGCGATAGGGGTCTGTTCGGTTCTGATCGGGCTTAGTTTTTCTGCTATTCATGCTAGTGCACAAGAGGTGGCAGAAGGAGGACAAGGTTCTAGCCAAACGGCTCCAGATCCAGCGCTTGGCGAACCTGCCAGTCCCAGTGTAGATGCTACTGAGACTCCAATGGAGGATACGAGAGTAGAAGATGCTTCTGTTGAGAAAGCAAACAAATCCGAGGAAACCTCAACTGAGGAGGCTAGAGCAGAGGAGGTTCCCGGCGAGGAGTCGGCACCTGTAGAAACTAGCCAACCGGAGCAACCGATTATTCCTTCAGAATCTACCCCTCTTAAAGAAGCGATAGAAGCACCTAAAGAGGATAAGGTAGTGAAAGAAAGCGTACCAGAAACAGCCCAAAGTACGGAATCGGCAGCAGTCTCCAGAGGGAGGGTTCGTCGGTCAACGACTGAGCCTGACTACAAAGAATGGAAGCCCTCAGAAGGGGTTAGCCCAGGTGAGGTAGAAGTCATTGAAAAAGATGGCGTTCGCTACAATCGGTTATCCTCGACTGCCCAAAATGACAATGCTGCCAATCCGGCCCTCTATGAGAAAGAAGGGCTTCTGGTTGATGAGAATGGAAATGCTTCTGTAACGCTTCAATTTTTGGCAGAATCTGAGGCAGCTAAATCTCGCTTTGGTGTGTTTCTAAAGTTCAAGGATGCCAATAATAATATTTTTGTTGGCTACGACCGTGAAGGATGGTTCTGGGAGCATAAAACCCCAAACCATAATGCGTGGTACCAAGGAAGTCGAGTGGCTCCACCAGCCAAAAACTCTCTAAATGAATTGGTGATTACCTTAAAGTCTGACGGTCAGCTAAATGCGACCAACAATGGGGTTTCTCTCTTTGATACGCTGACCCTACCGAATGCTGTTGTGGATAATTTGGCAGATAGCAAGCGTATCTTGGTCAAGGCAGGTAGCTATGGGGATGATCGCACAGTTGTTGGTATCAAGACAGATAACCAAGAAAATGTGACTCCTCGCCAACCAGATAGTGATAAAGAGACCGGTCCACTGGTAGATGATAGCGCCATCATTTATGATACCATCCGCTCAGATGTCTTAGAAGCACTCATCGATACTACTTTCCCACGGATTAAAGAGTACAGCTATAAAGGCAACAAGATGTATGGTCAGGTAATCCCTACCAGAAAAATTAGTATCAACAATCAGGAAATCGAGCCACAAGTTACCTATCGCAAGGTGGATGATAAGACGGCAGAATATGTCTTAAAGCTACAGAAGGCTGATCAAAAGATTGATGCCGATATTACCGTGCGATTGAAGATCGAGAACAACCAACTGCATTTTGATATTACCAACATCACCAACCATAATGAAGTTGTCTATGGGCAAACCATTGATGACACCAAGAAATTGCTTTCTAGTTTAAGTTTTTTAACAACTCCTTTGGTCTCTGTATCAAGCGATCAACATCAGGCTAAGTTTGACGGAGCACGGATGTCGAATAATACTCATCAGTCAGGAGATATTCATGTAGATGTCCGCAATCCGATGGGGGATCTGTCAGCAGGATTCATGTATGGTTTTGTCTCAACAGACAAGGTTGCAGCAGGTGTTTGGAGTAATTCTCAACACAGCTATGGAGGAGGAGCGAACGACTTTACTCGTATTTCAGCCTACAAGCAGACAGTAGGAGATAAGAACTATATTGGGATTGCCAGCTCTCCTTGGCAATGGCAAAGAGCACACGAAAACCTTGTCTTTCCGGAGTATACGCTAGAGTTACCAAGTGCTAAGGTCGTCTTTACTGAGGACATCAATCAAGATCAAGTGGTCGACTGGCAGGATGGAGCTATTGCCTATCGTGAGATTATGAACAATCCAAAGGGCTGGGAGAGTGTGAAGGATATTACGGCTTACCGTATTGCCATGAACTTCGGCTCACAAGCACAAAATCCATTCTTGATGACCCTAGATGGGATCAAGAAAATTGCTCTGCATACAGACGGTCTAGGGCAAGGTATCCTCTTAAAAGGCTATGGATCAGAAGGACATGATTCTGGGCATTTGAATTATGCCGATATTGGAAAGCGGATTGGTGGAGTTGAGGACTTTAAGACCTTAATTGAAAAAGCTAAGGCCTATGGCGCAAAGCTGGGTATCCATGTCAATGCTTCTGAAACCTATCCAGAATCCAAGTACTTTACAGAGGAAATCTTGAGTAAGGATGCAAATGGCAATTATCGTTACGGTTGGAACTGGTTGGATCAAGGAATCAATATCGATGCAGCTTACGACTTGGCTCACAATCGTTTGAAACGCTGGCAAGATCTCAAGGCAGCACTAGGTGAGGGCTTGGATTTCATCTATGTAGATGTGTGGGGAAATGGCCAGTCGGGCGATAATGGCGCTTGGGCGACCAGAGTACTGGCCAAGGAGATTATTGAGCAAGGATGGCGTTTTGCGATTGAATGGGGCCACGGGGGAGAGTACGACTCTACCTTCCAGCATTGGGCTGCGGATTTAACCTATGGAGGTTATACGAATAAAGGAATCAACAGCGCGATTACACGTTTTATTAGAAACCACCAAAAAGATGCTTGGAATGGCGATTACCCTTCTTATGGTGGTGCTGCCAACTACCCATTGCTAGGTGGTTACAGCATGAAAGACTTTGAAGGCTGGCAAGGCCGCAGTGATTACAATGGCTATGTGACCAATCTCTTTGCCCATGATGTCATGACCAAATATATCCAACACTTTACCGTAAGTAATTGGAAGAATGGTCAAGCTGTCACCATGACCGATAATGGTTCTACCTATAGCTGGGTGCCAGAGATGGAGATCAAGCTGACAGACAAGGCTAATAACCAATTAGTGCTCACTCGTAAGAGCAACGATGTGACGAGTCCTTTGTATCGCCAGAGAACGGTTACCCTCAATGGACGTGTGATTCAAGATGGTAGTGCTTATTTAGTTCCTTGGAACTGGGATGCTAACGGAAATCAACTGGCCCAAGACAAGGAGAAAATGTACTACTTCAATACAGAAGCAGGACAAACCACTTGGCAATTACCAGCGGACTGGTCAGCTTCTTCTGTTTATCTCTACAAACTAACTGACCTCGGTAAGGTTGAAGAACAGATTATTCCAGTCGTAAATGGTCAGATTACCCTAGACCTCCTCGCAAATCAACCCTATGTCCTCTATAAGACACCGCAGACGAATCCAGCAATGTCTTGGAGCGAAGGCATGCATATCTATGACCAAGGGTTCAATAGTGGGACCTTAGACCATTGGACTAAGACGGGTGATGCCGCTACTGCAAGTATTGTGAAGTCTCAAGGACATAATGATATGTTGCGGATTCAAAATAACACAGATAAGGTCAGCCTGACTCAGAAGTTGACGGATTTGAAACCGCATACACGCTATGCAGTGTATGTTGGAGTTGATAACCGTAGCTCTTCAAAGGCAAGTATCACTGTTCATACAGGTGAAAAAGAAGTGAGCAACTATACCAAGCAGTCCATTGCCTTGAACTATGTTCAAGCCTATGCTCATAACACCTTGGCATCAACAGCAACGGTTGATAATGTGAGCTACTTCCAAAATATGTATGTTTACTTTACGACAGGTAGTGATGTTTCAAATGTCACCCTAACCTTGGCTAAAGAGGCGGGAGATGGCGCTACCTATTTCGATGACATTCGTGTTTTTGAAAATGAATCGGCAATGTATGCTGAGGGTCATGATACCAGTTCTACTGCCAAGAAATTTACGCAGAATTTTGAAAATGTAGCTCAGGGAATCTTCCCATTCGTGATTGGGGCTGCAGAGGGTGTCAATGATAATCGGACTCACTTATCTGAAAAGAACGCTCCGTATACCCAAAGAGGCTGGAATGATAAGAAGATTGATGACGTCATTGAGGGCGACTGGTCCTTAAAGACAAATGGTTTGGTCGGTAGACAGCGGTTGATTTATCAAACTATTCCTCAAAATTATCGCTTCGAGGCTGGGAAGTCCTATCGTGTGAGTTTTGATTATGAATCGGGATCTGATAACACCTATGCCTTTGTTATTGGAGAAGGTGCCTTTCGTCATATCAATGAGACAGAGATGCATTTACTGGGCAATACCTGGACAGACTCTCCACGGGCCAAGCGTGTCAACTTCCTTGTCACTGGTGCAGAAAGTGGTGAGAGCTGGATTGGAATCTATTCAACAGGGGCAGCTTCCAATACTCATGGCGATACAGGTGGAAATGCTAACTTCAGAGGTTACAATGACTTTATCCTAGACAACCTCGTCATCGAAGAGGTAGAGGTGACAGGAGCCTTGCTGATAGAGGGAGCGCTTAAGAACTACCTTCCAATAGTCGCCAATGATTCCTATACTAGAGAGAGTCTTGATGCAGTTCGTGAAGCCCTATACTATCTCAGAACAAGCGATCCCAATATCTCTGTAGAAGATGCTAAGGCCTTGATCGAAAATGTGAATGCCTCTATTGCTGGTCTAGTTGCGAAGCGTTTGGCTGTATTACCTAATGAGATCGAATCGCTCAATGCTCAAGCACAGAGTGGGGAAGAGCTGGAAAAAGCCTTTGATGGCGATCCTTCTACTTTGTGGCATACACCATGGAGTGCGACAAGTATTAACACACCTGCTACGATTGTTCTAAAAGAACCGACAGCTATCACTAAGTTTGAGTATATTCCTCGCCAATCTGGTAGCAATGGTATCTTGAAGAATGCGCGCTTGGTAGTGACAGATGAACAAGGTCAAGAACATGTCTTTACTGCTCAAGATTGGGCAAACAATGCAGAGAAAAAGACGATTGACTTTGGTCAAACAATCAAGGCTAAGAAGGTTGTTTTAGTGGGAACTGCTTCTTATGGCAATACTCCTGATACCTTCCAATCGGCGGCAGAATTGAGATTGGTGGTACCTGTTCAAGAAGAAGCAGAGCTGAACTATGATGCCTATCATCGTATCTTGCAATCCCTTCGTAAGAATGCAGATCCAGAATTACTACAATCACTCAAGGCCTTGTCTGACTTTGTGGATAGTCTAAGGAATGACCATATCCTAACCCAAAGCATGATAGATAGCTATGTTGCTGCATTGTCAGAGATGAGAAAGACAGATAAACTGGATGATTTAGTCCATACCAAGAAAGAACTTGAGATTAAGGAAGAATCTATCGATTACAAGACTATTCAAGTGGATAATAAGGAACTTCCTCACGGAGTGAAGCGAGTGATTCAAAAGGGAGCATCTGGTAGAATCCGTATCTACTATGAGTTGACCAAGGGAGAAGATGGTAATGTCTTAGATATGCGCGAGGTAGGTGCAAGAAGGGTCTTACAAGAGGCGGTGGATGAAATCATCGAGATTGGGACAAGTATTCCTGACCAGCCTGCGGAGCAAGCTAGACCAGAGGAGAAAGGTCAACCTCAGCATGATAAGGGACAAGAAGGTCCAAAATCAGCAACAGGTATGCTAGAGAAAGAGTCAGCAACTAAACCTCTCACCCTGCTTGGAGCAGATAAAGAAAACAGACCTCTAGCTCAAGCTAAGGTAGAAAAGGCTGCCTTACCAGCTACTGGTAGTCGGGCAAACGCTTGGCTTCCTGCTCTTGGCATGACGATTCTAGGTATCTTCTTCTACAAGAAAAAAGAGGAAGAATAGAAACAGTGCTGTACCGCCCCAAAAGTGAGAGAAGCCCTCTAACGTTTGGGGCAGGTCGCACTTCTTATACTCAATTAAGATGTGAAGCCGTTAAAAGGTCTAAGTGAAAATAGGAATTTTGACGAGTTGACCAAGTATCCTGTTGATTGTTCAAGAGTATTACGAATGGTGGGAGATGAAGAACGACTATCAATAATATATGAATAAATAATCGAAAAACGTACTTTTTAAAGGAAGGGAATATGTCTAAAAATCTATATGAAAAGCGACACCGTTATAGTATTCGGAAATTGAGTGTCGGTGTCGGATCGCTCTTGATTGGGGCTAGTATCCTTTGTATGCAGCCAGTTCTTGCCCAAGAAGCTGGGACTGAAAGCCCCCTTCTTCATCAGCAAGGTGAGGAATTACCAAACCTTGATGAACCGCAGGCCACTCCACCTGCAGAAGCGATGCCTGATAGGGTAGAAGGGTCAGATACAGCAGTAACTTCCTTGCCAGAGGAGGAGACAGGGGTGCCAGTTTCTTCTGATATAGAACCAGAAGCTAGCTCTGCAATCGGTCTGAATCGAGCAGTACCTAGTATTGCTAGAACCGATGAAATGGTGTCTAATAATGACTTTGTTCTGAACTATACCGCTCCAGCGGCGAACACCTATGAAGGGTGGGAAAAAGAGGCCTTGCCGACAGGTAATGGCGATATTGGTAGTAAAACCTTTGGATTGGTCGGAGCAGAACGGATCCAGTACAATGAAAAAACCCTCTGGTCTGGAGGACCACGACCAGATTCGACAGACTACAATGGAGGAAACTTAGCGGGCAAGCATGTTTATATTCCTCAAATCCGCGAGGCATTAGAAAGAGGTGATCTGGCAACAGCTAAGCGACTAGCAGAGACCCACCTTGTCGGACCTCATAATGAGCAATATGGACGGTATCTGTCCTTTGGTGACGTTGAGGTTGACCTCCTTAATGAAACAAAGGAATTGGCAGCCGTAGAGGATTATCGTCGCCAGTTGGATATAAAAACAGCTATTACTGCGACAGACTATCGTCATCAAGAGAAGGCCTTCCACCGTGAGACCTTTGTCAGCTATCCTGACAATGTATCCGTGACTCATTTTACCAAAATGGGTGGGTTGATGGATTTGGTTATTCGCAAACGCATGAGCCATGCCGATTCTAATTTTAAAGAGGGGACGGTGACCTATAGTGAGGACGGCATCTTGCTTTCAGGTACGGTACGCAATAATGGTCTGAGATTTGCCTCCTTCGTCAAGATTGACACAGACGGTGTTCTTGAACATCTGGCAGATCATATTCGTATCAATGGAGCGAGCTATGCAACTCTTTATCTAAGTGCAGAGACGAATTTTTCTCAAAATCCAAAGACCAACTATCGTGATCGTGAGATGGATGTAGAGGCATTCGTTCGTCAGACAGCTACAAATGCTAAGAATAAAGGATTTGAGGCGATCAAAGCAGATCATGTTGCTGACTATCAGGCGATCTTTAACCGTGTCGAAATCAACCTTGGGGCAGAAGAATCCGATGTGTCCACTAAAGAATTGTTGAGCTCTTATCGAGGGGATAGCCGTAAGTTGGAAGAACTCTTCTACCAATATGGTCGCTATCTGATGATTTCCTCCTCCCGTGATGGAAAAAATGCCCTGCCGGCTAATCTGCAAGGTGTTTGGAATGCTAGCGACAATCCACCTTGGGCATCTGACTATCATCTAAATGTCAACTTGCAGATGAATTACTGGCCTGTCTATGCGACTAACATGGCTGAGACTGCCCTACCATTGATTCACTATATCAATGACATGCGTTACTATGGTCGGGAGGCAGCTAAGCACTATGCCAATATCGTTTCTGCCGAGGGAGAGGAAAACGGGTGGCTTGCCCATACTCAAGCGACCCCATTTGGCTGGACGACGCCGGGTTGGAACTATTATTGGGGCTGGTCGCCTGCATCGAATGCTTGGATTATGCAGAATGTCTATGACTACTACAAGTTTACCAAGGATGAGACCATGCTCCGTGACACTATCTATCCGATGTTGAAAGAGACTGCTAAATTCTGGAACAGTTTTCTTCACTATGACCGCGAGAGTGATCGATATGTGTCATCCCCATCCTACTCGCCAGAACATGGAACCATTACCATCGGGAATACCTACGACCAATCCTTGGTATGGCAACTTTTCCACGACTACATGGAGGCAGCCGCTGTCCTGAATGTTGACCAAGATTTGGTGGCAGAGATTCAGACTAAGTTTGAAAAACTCAAACCCCTCCATATCAATCAAGCAGGTCGTATCAAGGAATGGTATGAAGAAGATAGTGAACGTTTCACAGATGAGCACCGTCGTGCTGTTGAACCAGGCCATCGTCATGTCTCTGAGCTAGTCGGACTTTTCCCGGGAACGCTCTTTAATAAAGACAACTCTGCTTACCTTGAGGCGGCACGTGCGACTCTGAATCATCGTGGCGATGGTGGTACAGGATGGTCTAAGGCAAACAAAATTAACCTATGGGCTCGCCTCTTGGACGGGAATCGGGCTCATCGTCTGCTATCTGAGCAGTTGCGCTCCTCCACCCTCGCCAACCTTTGGGATACTCATCCACCATTTCAGATTGATGGGAACTTTGGTGCAACCAGTGGAATGACGGAAATGCTTCTCCAATCGCACTCTGGCTACATTGCTCCTCTACCAGCCCTGCCAGATGTGTGGGCGAATGGGTATGTTAAGGGCTTGATAGCCCGTGGCAATGTAGAAGTGGACATGGCATGGAAGAATAAGAATCTGACGAACCTCACCCTCCAGCCACGGATGGCAGGTCCTGTCGTGATTGATTTTCCGAATATCGAAACAGCTACTCTGCTCAAAAATGGCAAAACGGCAAGTTTTACAAGGTTACAAGACGGTCGGATTTCCATTGAAGCAGCAGCAGGTGATGTCCTTGTCCTTGAAAATATTTTGGCACGGATTAGCGACTTAAATGCGAAACGGATTGCTAAGGATAAGGTTGAGTTGTCCTTTAGTCCTGTTGAGAATGCCCTGTATTACCAGATTGAGCGGACAAGTAGTGAGGGGACAGTGCTGCTTACCAGTGACCGAACCCAAATTGTTGATCGAACTGTCCAACCTGATTTAGCCTATAGCTATCGAGTTCGTCCTGTCTTAACCCCAGCTGTGTCGACTGCATTTTCAAACACAGCTAATGTGACAGCCCTTGTAGATCTTTTGGATGACCGTGATCCGAGCATTCGCTACGGCTCAGCCTTCGGTAACTGGGCAGACAGTAGCATGTGGGCTGGTACGGAGAAGTATGCAGACATTACAGGAAACACATCTATTTCTGATGAAGATGCCTCCTTGACCTTGCCATTTGTGGGAACAGGTATCGAAATCTACGGCATTAAGAACCGCCCTCTAGGGAAAGCGATTGCTTTTATTGATGGACGAGAGGTAGGTGAACTTGATTTCTATAAGTCAAGTGGGGATGTTGAAAAAAGCGCCCTTATCGGTCGCTTTGATGGTCTGACAGAGGGATTGCATGAGTTGACTCTTCGTGTCAGTAAGGCAGCTCCGACCCGCGATGGTGAGAGAAATAAGATTTCCCTTGACTTCTTCAAAGTCATTCAAGATACCAGTACTGAAGATGAACTTCTAGATGATCGCGATCCTCGTATCCAGTACGGTTCAGCCTTTGGTAACTGGAACGATAACGACTTATACGCTACTACAGAAAAATACGGAGAACGGAGTGAGTCAACCAGTGATGAAGCAGCCAGCTTTACTTTGGAATTTGAAGGAACGGGCATCGAAATCTATGGTCTAAAATCTCCTTATCTGGGTAAGGCAAAAGTGACCATTGACGGTCAGCCAGTCAATGATTTAGTTTTCCATAAATCGACTGGCAATACGGAAAAGGCTGTCCTTATCGGTGCTTATACAGGCCTGGAAAATGGTCGACATACCCTCCTTGTGACCATCGCAGATGAGTCTATTGACGGTAGTTTTAAGAAAATTTCTTTGGACTCTATCAAGATTTTGAAAGAGAAGATTGTGCCTACCCTACCAGCAGCTGTGTTTGATGTGACGGATAATCAGCAAGAATTAGCAGTAGATTTACCGAAGGGGACCTGGAGCCATGTAGTAGTGACAATCGCTCAAGGTAGGCCTGTGACGATCTCTCGTGATGGCGATAATGTGATGGTTCAGGGAGTCAGCCACCGCCGTGATGGCAATCGCCTCTATCTTGACATCAGCAACTACCCACAGGAAGGTTTGATACGGGCAACGAGCTATCGTGGTGAGGAAGAAGTAGGTATTTCGTTTGCCTACAAGGCATCGACTAAGTCATCGTCCGATCAAACGGTTCGGCCTGAACTACCAGATCCAGCGCCTACTGATGATCCAAAGCCTCAGGGAGATACATCAAGGTTACCGATCGTGACGGAAGTTATGAAAGAGCCGATAAGACCTGCTGTTGACACGTCCAAGAACTCACCTGTTGATCCGAAAGGGAAAGAAAATGAACCGAAGGTGATGCCTCTGACGAAACAAGGTTCGCTTGACCAAGGAACTAGCAAACAAGGTCAGCTACCAAATACTGGAGAAGCCATGTCGGCAGGAGTTTCTATCGTCGGTCTCCTAATAGGTTTAGTGACTTCCCTGTTTTGGTTAATGAGAAAAGGTCAAAAAGAGAAAGGATGAGCCTGTCGGTGAGTAGTCCAAGGAGCTAGTGAACCGTTGCAAATTATGGAATCCTGCTCGTCAAAAATCAAACGGATACTTGCTTGATTCGTCTTGATGAGTGAAAGGCTCCGCTGGAATTTTCAGCTCGTTTCCTTGAGATGTGATAGAGTGCTTCGTTTTGCGGTCTCTCAGCCTGCTTCTTTCAAACAAGGGATACTATTGAAAAAGTCAGGACTTTTTTGTTTCCAACTTGAGGCTGCATAAAACGTCCAGAACGACTACTTATACTCGATAAAAATCAAAAAGCAAACTAGCAAGCTAGCCGAAGGCTGTACTGTCGTACGACAAGGCAAAGCTGACCTGGTTTGAAGAGATTTTAAAGAGTATTAGAGTTCCTGTCAACGTCTCAGTGTAGCAACTGCCTTTGGTTTCGGTGCCTAATCGTTTTTGAAGGGCATTGGGGAGAATAGACCTTATCTATGTTAAGGACAGATTCCGTTTTTGAACTCTTCTTTTGATAATGTTGCCAAGGTATTTTAGATGTCATCTACCATGTGAAAAGGTGAGGGAGTCTCACATTATCAACTTAAAATGGTAATTTCCCTGCAAAGGCACCCAATGTTTTTTGGGTCTTTTCATCAATTTTTGTCAGTGCCTGATTAACTGCCTGAATGGTCATTTCTTGTAGGGTTTCCACATCGTCTGAGTCTACCACTTCGGGCTTGAAATCGATGGCTACCAGCTTCTTATCACCTGTGAAACGTACAGAAACCAACTCCTGGGCAGATACTCCTGTAAACTCGGTCGCCGCTAGCTCGGCCTGACTTTTTTCCATCTGTTTTTGTAATTTCTGTGCCTGTTTCATCATTTGTTGCATGTTCATCATAAGATTGTGTACTCCTTTTTCTAAGAAATCAGGTATCGAATGTGATACGGAATCATTATACCATATTTTAGTGGAGGTAGGGAGTATTCGTAGAGGGATAGGCCCTATATGGGGAGTTGTGCCGTTTTGGAGGTCATTGCACATCTCTACATAGCATTTTTTGAACATATATAGTCGTTTAGACAATATGTAAAGACCCCCAGTTGAGAATTCGTGGATTTACCTGTACACTAGAATAAAAAAACAATCAACTTCTAACAGGAATTACCACACTCAATTGGAGGTCTTATATGTTTCATTTTACCACACTTTTCATCGGAATGGATGTTCACAAAGAAAGTTTTTCACTCTGCTGTTATGATATGATGGCCAATCAATTCAAACACAGCACTAAAGTCGATCCAAATGTTAGCTATATTGTGAACTATGTGACCGAGCTTCGTCGTTTATATGGTCAAGATGCAGAAGTGTTATGTGGCTACGAAGCTGGATGTCTCGGATTTACCTTGTATCACCAGCTACAAGCTCACGGGATTCCCTGTATCGTACTGGCACCTACAACGGTGATGAAGGAAGGATCTAAGCGTGTTAAGACGGATAAGAAAGATGCGGATCAGCTCGCAAAAGCTCTGGCTTTTCGTAGCTATCGACCTGTTCATACTCCTACTGCTGAGGATGAACAAGTCAAAGAATATATCCGTATGAGAACAGACCACAAAGTGGCTCTGAAGAAAATCAAACAACAAATTCTTTCCTTCTGTCTCCGACATGATTTTCGCTATACCGAAGGAAGCAATCATTGGACACAGAAACATGTCCGCTGGCTCCGTTCCCTAAATCCTGAGGGACTTTACGCAGAGATTTTGACAGAATACCTATTGACCTATGAGAAATTAGTCGATCAAATAGAACGGTATGATACGCGAATTGAACAACTGGCTCAAAGCGACAATTATCAAGAGAAGGTCTCACAGCTTTCTTGCTTTATTGGCATTAAAACACTAACCGCTCTTTCCATTGTGGCAGAAATTGGTGATGTTAATCGCTTTGCGACAGCTCAAAATTTTTCTTCTTATCTTGGACTAACTCCTAGTGAAAATTCTAGTGGCGATAAGGAGAGAAGAGGAGCTATCACCAAAGCTGGTAATAGCCATGTAAGACGACTTCTGATAGAAGCTGCACAATCATTGGCTAAGGGGACTATTGGGTATAAATCCAAAGAATTGAAAAGGAGACAAAGTGGAAACCGTGTTGAGGTGATTGCTTATGCGGATAAGGCTAATGAACGCTTACGAAGACGTTATCGCACACTTGTTCTAGGAAAAAATAAGAAACAAAATGTTGCTAAAACAGCTATTGCAGGTGAATTATCTGGTTTTATTTGGGGGATGATGACGGGAAGAATAGCTTGAAGTTAGCACTTGTTTTCGTGCACACTTTTGACAATTATGTTTTATCATCGCAGAGCGATGAGGAATCCCTATTTCTATCCAAACTCACTGGGTGAATTTGGACAGAAATAAGGATTGAAATCATGTTTGAATGGAAAGTATCTTGAAGGAGTTTAGGACTTCAAGGTTTGAGTCATCTACGAATAAACTATGTGGTACATAGATAATCCACCCATTTAGATGGTAGGACTCGAGGCAGAACCATTGACCTGTAGGTAACCAATCCACGAATATCAGAGTGGCCAATGCCCGAAGCTAAGAACTAGGCTCTTTCTAGATACTTTTCATTTTCTAATCAGTTCGATTGTTTTTACTTGACAAAGGGCTTTACATATCAGTTTATCTTTTATTACTTCGACGATTGTGGAAACTCCGTTTCCCTATTTCCAACTTCCAATAATCTCCCAGATTATTGGAACTCGCTTTGCCGTACTCTACGATTGTTACTGACTATCGTCAGTATGATTTCCAACCTTCAACAGTCATTAGACTGTTGAAGCAACCTGCAGCTCGTTGCCTAGTACTAAAAGCAAACCAAAAGACTATAGTATAAGCAGATGCAGTTTATCAAGATAAGTTGACGAAGTACCTTTTTGATTTTGGAAGGCTGTACTTTGGTTTGAGAGGTAGATAACCGCGCCATTCTGATTTCTCAGCTTTCACTATTTTAAATTGTGAAAGTGCCTCTAGTCTTTATGTTAGTAGAGTGGGGCTATTCCCTCCTGTACCAGTAGCTAGGGTCTTATCTTGGAAGATATTTTTAATATATTAACCTATTTTATGTTGACGAAAGCGCTCATATAGAGTATAATAAAAGAAACTGGTTATAACCACTAAAGAGGAGGTCCTATGTTTCATTTACCAAAAGAAGAATTGGAAAGACTAGGTGCGATTATTACAGTGCCTGAGGTCTATCAGCAACCAGCCTTATGGAAAGAAACCTATCAACTCTACTATGATAAGTTGGAGATGATTACAGCGTTTTTGGATGAGATTAAGGCTAAACATGACTTTGTTCAGGTTATCTTTACGGGGGCTGGCACATCTGATTTTGTAGGGCAAAGCATAGCCAATTACTTAAATCAGGTCAACGATATGAAGCATATTCGCTTTATAACAGTTGGTACGGTTGAGATTGTCAGTCGTCCACATGATTACTTGCAGGCAGATATTCCGACCATTCTCGTTTCCTTTGCGCGAAGCGGAAATTCTCCAGAAAGTTTGGCAACTGTCGAGATTGCAAAAAAATTAGTCACGACCCTATATCAAGTGACCATTACGTGTGCACCAGAAGGGAAGTTGGCGCAGGCAGCAGAGGGTGATACAGGAAATCTCCTTTTGCTTCAACCAGCCTTGTCAAATGATAAAGGTTTTGCTATGACAGGTAGCTATACCTGCATGAGCTTGACAGCTCTACTTGTTTTCTCGCCAGAATCAGCTACAGTTAAGGCAACTTGGGTAGATACCATCATCCGTCTCGGTCAGGATGTGTTAGACCGTGAGGATTATGTGCAGGATTTGGTGAATCTAGAGTTTGAACGGGTTATTTATCTAGGAGCTGGTGGCTTCTATGGCCTTGCCCACGAAGCGCAATTAAAAATCTTGGAATTGACTGCTGGAAAAATTGCGACTATGTATGAATCACCACTCGGCTTCCGTCATGGACCGAAGTCGCTTATCAATGAGAAAACGATTGTCCTTCTTTTCGCTTCAAACGACGCCTATACAAGGCAGTACGATGTGGATTTGGTCAATGAAGTCTATGGTGATCAGATTGTAGCGCAAATAGTGGCACTGTCTGCGGATAAGTTGAGTGGTACAGAAGCTCCAAACTTTGTTCTAGCTGAAGGTGGAGAAGAACTACCAGATGTATTCTTGACCTTCCCTTACATTTTATTTGCTCAAACTTTTGCCGTTATGACCGCATTAAAGTGTAAGAATCTTCCAGACACACCGTCTCCTACAGGAACTGTTAACCGTGTCGTACAAGGGGTTATTATTCATCCCTTGTAGGATTCAAGCACACCGTCATCAAGAAGAATAGGACTCGCTTTTCCTGGCTTTTTGTTGCTGACGTCTATACTCTTTTGAAAAAAGAAATATCCTGTTGTCTAGCTTTAGCTAATCCCAACAGTCTAGGGATGAGTCGTTGGTCTATTATGAATTTCTTTGAGGATTAGAGTAGTTATATGATTACTTGATTGGCATAGAAAAGCAGCTGAGTTCTGAACTCAGCTCTTTTTCGTAGGACGGACCCTGTAAGGTCTCAGGAGCGCCTTGGACGTCGTCACAAGGAATGATGAGAAGTCAGCCAATCAAACAACTAAGAGAGACTGTATCATATCCAATACATTTCCTATTTTTGCTTCAAAAAGAGAAGCTAGCCTATTTACATGAGGCTCGCTTTTTGCTATAATAGTTGGTGAAAAAGAAGGGGGCGCACCCTCAGACAAAGAGGGCTAGTCCAAATGGGTTTATCAAAGGAGATACTATGAAACAGATGCGGAAAGTTGTGAATGCCTTGCTCTTGCTGGCGCTCTTGGTGTCCCAGTCGCCACTCGCCTATGCCGAGGAGATCGGTCAGGCCATCCAACAAGGACAGGCAGAAGCCGTCTACCAAAAAGCCCTGGAAGAGGCAAACAGGCAGACGGTTGGCTCTGAAAATGCCAATGTCGAATCGCCCACGCCCAGTGAATCGTCTGCTGTTCCCACAGACGACGGTGATGCCCTCCAACAACCCAAGGTAGTGAGGGAAGAAAGCGAAGCGGAAGCTACCTTAAAAGCCCAATACGGAGAACCTGTTGCGGTCAGTGGCCAGGAACAGCTTTTTCGAGTGGACGAAACCCATTTTGTCACCTATATTGGTAGTGACATTAAGACCTATCGGGACCAAGACGGGGT
>NZ_MSPR01000025.1 GCF_001984715.1 Streptococcus azizii | reverse complement strand
GTAGGTAACCAATCCACGAATATCAGAGTGGCCAATGCCCGAAGCTAAGAACTAGGCTCTTTCTAGATACTTTTCATTTTTTATCAGTTCGATTGTTTTTACTTGACAAAGGGCTTTACATATCAGTCATTCAAAGGTATACTATCCCTTTGAAACTAGGAGTATTTATCCTCTCGTTCCGGTTTTATGGCTCGGCTTCTATGGTCACTTTTAGGTGACCAGTTGCAACCGTTCCCTGCCTTACTTCGCTCTTTCGTTTTTAGGCTCAGTAACAAATTCCCTCACTTTTTAATTTCTAAGTTCGGGGTAAAATAATCCACTGGATTATTTTACTCCCCTGACTATCTTCGCTTCTTAGTTTCTATCCCCAGATAGTTGATAATCTTCTAGTGTTGATTTCCTTTGAGTATCCGTTCAATTTCTGCTAGAATAGGAGTATGAAAGCATTGATTTTGGATTTGGATGATACCTTATATAATCAGGAAGAGCCCTTTAAGCGGGCGGTTCAGGCGTACCTCCCCGTGCAGGATGGACAAATGGAAGATTTGTATATCGCCTTTCGACTGCATGCCGATGAGGTCTTTGAGGCTGCAACAGCAGGAGAAATGAGCCTAGAGGCTAGCCATATTTACCGCATGAAGCGAAGTTTGGCAGACTTTGGCTACATCGTCTCAGACGAACAGGCTCTTACTATTCAGAAAGACTATCAAGAATACCAGGGACAACTCTTACTCAGCCCAGAATTTCCAGAGATTTTTGCCTATTGTCGTCAGCGACAGATTTGCTTGGGCGTCATTACCAATGGTCCCCACTTGCACCAGTTGCGTAAGGTGGAGTCCTTGAATCTGACAAGGTGGATACCAGAGGAGCATATTCTTATCTCTGGCCAGCTAGGGGTAACCAAGCCCGCAAAGGTCATCTTTGACTTGATGGCAGAGAAGGTACAGGTCCTACCAGAAGAGATGTGCTATGTTGGAGACTCTTTTGAAAGTGATATTGTCGGTGCCAAAAGAGCAGGCTGGCAGGCCATTTGGCTCAATCATCGTAGGCGCAAGGAACCGCAATCTCCTTATCGAGCAGATGCAGTAGTCGAACAACGTGAGGACCTGTTCGGTAAGATAAAGAAGTTGGATGCTCGCTAATATTCTTTAAAAATCAAAAGGATGCTTCGTCTACTTTTGATTTTTATTGAGTATAAGGTTGGTGTTTCAGGAATAGATACATTGGATACATTTTTTGGAAGAGCGGTGCCTAGGGCTAGATGCTCAACCTGCTTCTTGCAAGGGTGAAGGAGAGTACTTTTTCTTTTCTCCCTGCTTTGTGGTATAATGAATGGAAGAAAGAATGTGGTGATACATGTATATTGAAATGGTTGATGAGACAAAGCAAGTGACGAAGGAGATGCAGGAGCAGATTCGAGACTTGTTGGAGTTTGCGGCTAAAAGAATTGGCAAAGAGCAAAAAGAAATGGCTGTAACGTTTGTTGACAATGCGCGTGTGCATGAGGTGAACCTGAAATATCGAGCAATCGACCGTCCGACAGATGTGGTGAGCTTAGAGTATAAGCCGGAGACGGAAGTGATGTTTGATGAGGACATGTTGCTGGATAATCCTGAGTTGAGCGAGATGCTCGAGGATTTTGATGCCTACATTGGAGAACTCTATATTTCCATCGATAAGGCATACGAGCAGGCAGCAGAGTATGGCCATAGTTTCGACCGTGAAATGGGCTTCCTAGCAGTACATGGTTTTCTGCATATCAACGGCTATGATCATTATACGCCTGAAGAAGAAGCAGAAATGTTTGGGTTACAAGAAGAGATACTGACAGCTTATGGACTTACACGAGAATAATTCACAAAAAAAATGGAAAAATAGAGATCTGGTTGCCAGCCTTGAATTTGCGGTGACAGGTCTTTTTACAGCTTTTAGGGAAGAGCGCAATATGCGCAAGCATCTCGTATCAGCGATCCTAGTCGTGATAGCGGGGATTATTTTCCGAGTTTCGATGATGGAATGGTTGTTTTTGCTACTGAGCATTAGTTTGGTCATCGCTTTTGAAATTGTCAATTCTGCTATTGAAAATGTCGTAGATTTGGCGTCTGGCTATCACTTCTCCATGTTGGCCAAAAATGCCAAAGACATGGCAGCAGGAGCGGTATTATTTGTATCAGGATTCGCTCTCTTAACAGGGCTTATCATTTTTATACCCAAAATTTGGGATTTGATTTTTTAAGGGGTAGGTATGACATTTACATCAGGCTTTGTAGCCATTTTAGGACGTCCAAATGTTGGGAAATCGACTTTTCTTAACTACGTTATGGGACAAAAAATTGCCATTATGAGTGACAAGGCGCAGACAACGCGCAATAAGATCATGGGAATCTATACGACTGAAAAGGAGCAGATTGTCTTTATTGATACACCTGGCATTCATAAACCCAAGACAGCTTTGGGGGATTTCATGGTGGAATCTGCCTACAGCACCTTACGTGAGGTGGATACGGTTCTTTTTATGGTACCAGCAGATGAGCCACGAGGTAAGGGGGACGATATGATTATGGAGCGCTTGAAAGCTGCAAAAGTCCCCGTCATTTTAGTGGTCAATAAGATTGATAAGGTGCATCCCGATCAGCTCTTGGGGCAGATCGATGACTTTAGACAGCAGATGGACTTCAAGGAAATCGTTCCGATTTCAGCTACTCAGGGAAATAACGTTCATCGCCTTATGGAAATTTTGAAGGATAATCTGGATGAGGGTTTTCAATATTTCCCGGCAGATCAGATAACGGATCACCCAGAACGCTTCTTGGTGTCTGAGATGATTCGCGAAAAAGTCCTTCACTTGACTCGTGAGGAAGTTCCTCATTCAGTGGCTGTCGTTATTGATAGCATGAAGCGGGACGAAGAGACGGATAAGGTTCACATTCGGGCAACGATTATGGTCGAGCGTGATAGCCAAAAGGGGATTGTCATTGGAAAAGGTGGTGCTATGCTGAAAAAAATCGGCTCCATGGCTCGCCGTGACATCGAGTTAATGTTGGGGGATAAGGCCTTTTTAGAAACCTGGGTCAAGGTCAAGAAAAACTGGCGCGATAAGAAGCTGGACTTGGCGGACTTTGGGTATAACCAGAAAGAGTATTAGTCTATTTGGTGTTGAGAAAGTTTTGTTTCAAGACGGAAAATGATTGAACAAACGGGTAGCAGTAGCATAGCCCGTTGACTTTTTAGATAGGTGCAGCAGGTGGAGCATGACAAATGACTGAAAAGATAGTTTCAGTGAAAAAAGACGAAGTGAAAATTTGGCTAGGCTTTGCAAGTCAGGTTTGGTCTAGCGATATGGATTATTTGCAGGAAGCTTTTTTAAATGATCAATTTCCGTATGAATTTCTATACTGGAGGGCAGGTAAAGCATTGGCTTGGCTGAGCTTGTCCATCCGAAAAGAATATGTTGAGGGAAGCTCCCACCTACCACTTGCTTATCTAGAGGGTATTGCTGTTACACAAGAAGCTAGGCAGCAGGGAATTGCTCAAGAATTACTCGCATTTGCTAAATTATGGGCTAAGGCTCACGGTTGTGTTCAGCTGGCTTCGGATTGTTCGTTAGAGAACATTGCTAGTCAAGCATTTCATCACAAAATGGGTTTTCGTGAAGTAAGTAGAAGTGTTCATTATATCTTGAATGTAGATTAGATGTTGGCATCATTTTGTTATAGTTATTTCGTTTATCTTTTACTTACTTTGTTCACTCGCTTGGCCATATTCTAGTCCAGCTTACAGCTCGTTGCCTCCTACTAAAAGCAAACGAAAAGACTAGGGTATTTAGAGAAAGAGAGTAGAGAGGCTTGTTGTGAGCTAGCCTTTAACTCTATGAAAAAAGCTTTTTTTCATATAAAACGAATAAAGAAAGGATAGGGTTTGATTGTTTGAATTGAACCCGCCCTAAACACGGTGCAAAAAAGAGACGTAACTGTTGCAACTTTAGTTGCTTACAGGTGAGGCTACCTTTAGGTATAAACTTTTCTAGAAGTAAACTTCTTCAAAAAGTTTCCTATTTTTGCTTTGTGTTTTACGGGCTTGGTATCTTATAATATGCCAGAATTACCAGAGGTTGAAACGGTCCGAAAGGGACTTGAAAGGTTGGTACTTGGGAAAAGAATTCAGAAAGTGGAAATCGGCTACCCACGGATGGTGGTGACTGGTGCAGATATATTGAGTGAAGCGCTCGTTGGCCAAGAGATTTGTAGTATCGGGCGTCGTGGAAAGTATCTCTTGTTCTACTTGACAGATCTTGTCTTGATTTCCCACCTACGCATGGAGGGGAAGTATCATTATTTTCCAAATCAAGTGCCAGAGAACAAGCATTTTCATGTCTTTTTTACTTTTACAGACGGTAGCCACTTGGTCTATCAAGATGTGCGAAAATTTGGGACCATGGAATTGCTAGGGAAAGAGCAGGTAGAGGACTACTTTCTTGCTAAAAAATTAGGACCAGAACCGACAGAAGAAGCCTTTCTCTATGACCGCTTTCAGTGGCAACTCGCCAAGTCGAAAAAGCCGATTAAGGCGGCGCTATTAGACCAGAGCTTGGTTGTGGGACTCGGTAATATCTATGTGGACGAAGCCTTGTTTCGAGCAGGGATTCACCCTGTAAGGACTGGTCAAAGTCTCTCAGCCAAGGAAAGTAGAACCTTGCATCAAGCCATTATTACTGTCTTGGCCTTAGGCATTGAAAAAGGAGGTTCCACCATTCGGACTTATAAAAATGCACTCGGTATGGACGGCACCATGCAGGATTATTTACAAGTTTATGGAAAAGCGGGACAGCCTTGTCCGCGTTGCCAGACAGAAATCATCAAGTTTCAGTTGTCTGGGCGTGGAACGCATGTCTGTCCCCAATGTCAGGAGCTACCATGACGCAGGTGATTGGGATAACAGGTGGCATTGCTTCGGGAAAATCAACCGTGACAGCCTATTTACGAAGCCGTGGCTATCCAGTGATTGACGCAGATCAGGTCGTCCACCAGCTGCAACAAAAGGGCGGCAGGCTTTATCAGGTCTTAGTAGAAGAATTTGGCACAGATATTTTAGATTCAGAAGGGGAACTGAACCGAGAGCAACTAGGGCGTTTGGTTTTTGAGCAAGGAGCAGTACGGAAACGCCTTTCGCAGTTGCAAGATCGAATCATTCGGGAGGCTTTGCTGGCAGAACGTGATCGGCTAGCAGAGCATGCGGATGTGCTTTTTATGGACATTCCTTTGCTCTTTGAATTGGGCTATGAGGAGGTCGTTTCTGAAGTCTGGCTCCTCGTGCTGACACCCGAGTTGCAACTGGAGCGGTTAATGGAGCGAAATCAATTAGCAGAGGAAGAGGCTAGGCAGCGGATGGCGGCGCAAATGCCTCTTGAAGAAAAGAAAAAGCGAACCCCATATCAGATTGATAATGGCGGAGGAAGGCTTGCAACTTATGCACAAGTTGACCAGCTTTTACAGCGTATAGAAAGAAGATGATGATATTTTAAGTCAGGATGTTTGGAAACAGAATTTAAAGATTGCCTGGGTCGGTAATTTTTTGACAGGGGCTAGCTTTTCGATGGTCATGCCCTTTATCTCGGTGTTTGTCGAGGAATTAGGAACCCCCAAAAATCAAGTAGAATTTTATGCCGGTCTAGCTGTATCCGTAACAGCTCTGGCCTCAGCCATGATGTCTCCGATTTGGGGGAGTCTTGCGGATCGCTATGGCCGAAAACCCATGATGGTCCGCGCTAGCTCGGTCATGGTACTGAGTATGGGAGGTCTGGCCTTTGTACCGACAGTATTTTGGTTGATTCTCTTACGCATTATGACAGGCGTATTTGCAGGCTATGTCCCCAACTCTACCGCCCTGATTGCAAGTCAGGTACCAAAAGAAAAAACAGGCTATGCACTTGGAACCTTGTCAACAGGCTTGGTTGCAGGTACTCTGATTGGCCCGATGTTAGGCGGCTTTTTGGCAGAAGTTGTCGGAATGCGCCTGGTTTTCCTCATTGTAGGAATCTTGCTCCTACTTGTGACGGCTGTGACCTACTTCTGTATCAAGGAAGATTTCACCCCGATAAAGGCTGGTCAAGAGATGAGTCTGGGACAGGTCTTTCATCAAATTAAAGACAAGCAGATTGTTCTTAGTTTATTTGTGACCAGTATGATTATTCAAATGGCAGCCCAATCAGTGGTGCCGATATTGACTCTTTATATTCGCTACCTAGGGCAGGTCGATAATCTCTTGTTTGTCTCGGGAATGATTATCTCAGTTTTGGGGATTTCATCCATGATTAGTTCGCCTCAGCTTGGGAAATTAGGAGATAGAATCGGGAATCACCGCCTGTTGTTAGCAGCCCTGTTCTACAGTCTGGTGATGAATTGGCTGAACGCCCATGCAACAACACCTTTGCAATTAGGAATGTTTCGCTTTTTGTATGGCTTTGGGACAGGGGCCCTTTTGCCATCCGTCAATTCCTTGCTGGCAAAGTTAACTCCTAAAGAAGGGATTTCACGGATTTTTTCATTTAACCAAACCTTTATGTATATAGGTTCTGTCCTAGGTCCAATGCTGGGATCAGGAGTTGCGACTTATCTAGGCTATCGCTGGGTCTTTTATGTGACCTGTAGCCTTGTTCTGTTCAATCTTATCTGGTCCTTATTTAGCTTTAGAAATTACTTGAAAGTAAGGGAAATTTAGTGAGAGTTAAAATCAATTTACAATGTTCAGAGTGCGGGAGTAAAAACTATCTGACCAGTAAAAATAGTAAGACGCATCCGCAGAAGATTGAAGTGTTAAAATATTGTCCAAAAGAGAGAAAAGTAACGCTGCATCTTGAAACAAAATAAGTTTTATGGTATACTGTGGAGAGTTCTAAAGGAAAGAGAAAAATATGTATAACCTTTTATTAACCATTCTTTTAATACTATCTGCTATTATTATTATCGCAATCTTTATGCAACCAGCTAAAAATCAATCAAGCAATGTATTTGATGCAAGTTCAGGAGCCCTCTTTGAGCGGACAAAAGCGCGTGGCTTTGAAGCTGTTATGCAGCGTCTAACAGCTATTCTCGTCTTTTGCTGGATGCTGACTGCGCTGGCCTTGGTAATTATTTCAAGTAAGTAAAAAAAGACTGGGACTTGTTCTTGGTCTCTTTTTTATCATATAGAAGGAGATAGTGGAGACAACATAGTGCTTTCTGCGCCCGTTAGATTTTGTTAGCGTTATTTAGTTTATCTGCTATTGCTTCGATGAATGAAAACTCCTATTTTCGCTTTGAGTTTTTCACGGGCTTTGTATCTTGTAATTGAACTCGGACTACAACTCACTGTCAAAAAGACCAATCTCATTGGTTGCAAGACAACCTGCTTCGATTGTCTATTTTGCCTAGGAGTTGCTTACGTCCTCGTATCCTTATGTAACTGAGTTCAGCCTAAAACCTCGGAAAAAAGATAGGCTTTCTTGTGTTCATCGAACACTGCGGCAGCCTCCTATTTTTCATTCGGTTTTTTAACGGCTTCACATCTTAAATGAACACGGGCTACGAGCTGTGCAAAAAAGATAGTTTTTCCTAGAACTTGAAGTTCTGCGTCAAAACTCCTATTTTTGCTTTGCTCGTTTAACGCCCTTTGTATCTTAAATGAAAAGAGAGAAATGAAAAAAGAAATTATTGATTATATTGAAACAGTTGGTCCAGTGACCATGGACCAGTTGGCGGATCATTTTCAGATGGTCTCCGCCAAAGAATTTACTCATTTGGTCAAGCAGGTATCCAAGATGGAAGGGCGACGACAACTGTCGTTTGACGATCAAGGTAGGATTGCTGTGCCAAAAAAGAAGAAGGGGAACCGTGTGACCCTAACAGGTATCTTTCGTGCCAATAAAAACGGTTTTGGCTTTGTCACAGTAGATGAGGCAGAAGATGACCTCTTCATCGGGAGGGCTGATGTCAACTATGCCATTGAGGGAGATAGGGTGGAAGTGGCCATTAAAAAAGTTGCTGACCGCTTCAAGGGTACAGTGGCAGAAGCAGAAGTGATTGACATCTTGGAGCATGGCATCAAAACAGCAGTCGGCCAGGTCATCGTTTCTGAGGATAAAAAAGAATACGCAGGCTATATCAAGTCAAAAAACCAAAAAATCAGCCAGCCGATCTATCTGAAAAAATCAGCCCTAGTCTTAGATGGAACAGAAATTGTCAAGGTGGATATTGAGCAATACCCTAATAAAAAACGGGATTATTTTGTAGGAAGGATTCGCCATGTGATTGGCCATAAGGATGATGTGGGCTTGGATGTCTTAGAAGTCCTCGAATCCATGGATATTCATTGGGAATTTCCAGAAGAAGTTCTGGCAGAAGCCCGTCGCATACCAGAACAACCTCTAGAAAAAGACTACGAAGGACGTCTGGATTTACGAGGGGAAATCATCTTTACGATTGACGGGGCAGATGCCAAAGACTTGGATGATGCAGTTCATATCAAGCAGCTTGAAAACGGAAATCTGGAGCTAGGAGTCCATATCGCAGATGTTTCCTACTATGTGGTGGAAGGCTCTGCCTTAGACCGAGAAGCGCTCCAGCGTGGAACATCTGTCTATGTGACAGACCGTGTGGTACCGATGTTGCCTGAGCGTCTGTCAAACGGCATTTGTTCTCTAAATCCTAACCTTGATCGCTTGACCCAGTCAGCGATTATGGAGATTGATCGCAAGGGGCGCGTGGTCAACTACTGGATTGGCCAAACTATCATCAAGACCACCTATCGCATGACCTATGCGGATGTCAATCAAATGATTGCAGGCAATCAAGCAAAACGAGAAGCATTTGCAAAGATTGTCTCCAGTGTCGAGAAAATGGTCCTGCTCCACAAATCCTTGGAAACCATGAGGATAAAGCGTGGAGCCCTCCAGTTTGATACCCATGAGGCCAAGATTATTGTTAACAAGGCAGGGATGCCGGTAGATATTCAATTACGCCAGCGTGGTATCGCAGAGCGCATGATTGAGTCCTTCATGCTGATTGCGAATGAAACGGTTGCAGAGCATTTTAGCAAGTTAGCACTGCCCTTTATCTACCGAATTCATGAGGAGCCAAAGGCGGATAAATTACAGAAATTTATCGATTATGCCAGCAGTTTTGGTCTTAGAGTTGCAGGTACGGCTAGCTCTATCCGCTCAGAAGCCTTGCAGGATTTGATGTCCCATGTGGCAGATGAACCCTATGCTGATGTTCTCAACATGATGCTATTGCGTTCGATGCAGCAGGCCCGCTATTCAGAGCATAACCATGGACACTATGGCTTGGGTGCAGATTACTATACACATTTTACCAGCCCGATTCGACGCTACCCTGACCTTCTGGTGCATCGTCTGATACGAAAATACAGTACCCTAACTCCAGAAGTAGTCGCACATTATGAGGCGACCATCCCTGCCATTGCCAAACAGGCTTCCAGCTTAGAGCGTCGCGCAATCGATGCCGAACGCGAAGTCGAGGCCATGAAAAAGGCAGAATACATGCAGGAATTTGTCGGGCAAGAATTTGATGGTGTCGTATCAAGCATTGTCAAGTTTGGTCTCTTTGTCGAATTACCCAATACGGTTGAGGGCTTGATTCATCTTCAACAGTTGCCTGAATATTATCAGTACAATGAGCGGACCCTAACTCTCAAAGGTGAGCGGTCAGGCCGTGTTTTCCGAGTGGGGCAACCTATTCGTATTCAACTCTTGCGGGCAGATAAGCTGACAGGAGAGATTGATTTTGCCCATGTGCCGTCTGAGATTGATGTCCTTGAGCCACCTCTTAAGGCAGAGCGGAAGAGGAAAAGCCATGCCAATCGTGACCGCTTAGATCGCACGGGTCGTGGTAAGGGTAAGAATCGTAAGCAGGAGGAGCTAATCCACCGTTCCAAAACAAAAGGTAAGACGAAAGATAAGAAAAAGAAGCCCTTTTATCAGGAAGTGGCAAAACCAAAACGCAAAAAAAGGAGATAGAGATGGCAAAGGGTGAAGGAAAGGTGCTTGCACAAAATAAGAAGGCGCGCCATGACTATAGCATTGTAGATACCATTGAAGCGGGATTGGTATTGACTGGCACAGAAATCAAGTCCATTCGAGCAGGACGCATGAACTTAAAAGATGGCTTTGCACAGATTCGTAAGGGGGAAGCCTGGCTCAATAATGTTCATATCGCACCATATGATGAGGGGAATATCTGGAATCAAGATCCAACCAGAACGCGTAAATTGCTCCTGCGTAAGAAGCAGATTCTAGCCCTTGAAAATGAAGTAAAAGGAACAGGGATGACCCTAGTTCCCCTCAAGGTCTATCTAAAAGATGGTTTTGCCAAGGTCCTAATCGGCCTTGCCAAGGGAAAACACGACTACGACAAACGTGAATCCATCAAGCGCCGCGAGCAAAACCGTGACATCGCTCGAACCATGAAGGCGATCAATGCCCGCTAGAAAGTAAGGGAGCCATTCATCAGTAAGCACTTTGAGGTAGGTGAGCCTGTTCTATCCTCTTTCTAGCCAGACTGAAACAGTAGCCCGAACAGGGGCCGCTTTCTAGTTTCAACTGGTTACTCCTCGCTTTTCGATTTTTTGGCTCGGGCTTCAAAGGTCCCTTTCTTATTTCTGGGTGACCAGCTGAAACAGTTCCCCGAACTGTTTCACTCCACTGGATTAGGTTACTCCCCGAACTTCAAAGGTCCCTTTCTTATTTCAACTAGTTACTCCTCGCTTTCCGATTTTTTGGCTCGGGCTTCAAAGGTCCCTTTCTTATTTCTGGGTGACCAGCTGAAACAGTTCCCCGAACTGTTTCACTCCACTGGATTAGGTTACTCCCCGAACCTCAAAGGTCCCTTTCTTATTTTTAGGTGACCAGTTGCAACAGTTCCCCGAACCTTAATGGTCTCTTTCTTATTTCAACTAGTTACTCCTCGCTTTCCGATTTTTTGGCTCGGGCTAACCTAATCCACTGGATTAGGTTACTCCCCGAACTGTTGCAATCCTCCACGGAACTGCCAAGTCAATCAACCTTTGCGCTGATAGGTTGACACGGACTTTGGGTAGCAGTAGTGCTGGACTCTTTGCCCAGCCGTAATGACCTTCGGTTTTCTAGTCTATTCAGAGTTTGATGGTGATTGGGGGAGGATAAGGAAGAGGAGTAAGAAAGAGAGGCTTTCTTACTTTTTTTCAAGCAATATCGTTTACAAATGTAATCAAAAGAGGTATACTAATTCCATAAAAGATTACAAATGTAATCAGAAGGAGAAGCTACTATGAAAAAAATCTATGCAGTAGAGGGGATGACCTGTGCATCCTGTGCTTTAACAGTTGAAAAAACGCTCCAATCCTTAGAGGGCGTGACGCAGGCTAGTGTGAATCTGGCAACAGAGCAAGCAAGTATTTCCTACGATGCCGCAAGACTGCAGGAGGAGACGCTCCTAGATGCCGTTGCAAGAGCTGGCTATCACTTGAAATCAAATACAATCGAAGAACGCTATCAAATCAAGGGGATGACCTGTGCCTCCTGCGCCATGGCTGTGGAGCGTAGCGTTGGAGCCTTGGATGGAGTCGAGGAAGCGGCGGTCAATTTGGCAGCAGAGAGTCTTTATGTACGCTATGATGCAGGCGAGCAGTCTAGAGCGACCATCCAACAAGCGGTTAAAACGGCAGGCTATGAAGCCTATTTAGAGGAAGTAGAAGAGGCTCAGGATAGAGCTAACCAGCAGAAAGAAGCGACGAAAAAAATGTGGCAACGATTCATCTGGTCAGCCGTCTTTTCCCTACCACTGGTCTATATTGCCATGGCACCCATGCTCCCTTGGGGGAAGGTCTTACTTCCATCTTTCCTTCACCAAGCACCGATTTCAGCCCTTGTCCAGCTGATTTTAGTTCTTCCTGTTGTTTATTTAGGGCGGGCCTTTTATCAAAAAGGTATGAAAACCTTATTGAAAGGCCATCCTAATATGGATTCCTTGATTGCGATTGGGACAGGAGCAGCCTTACTGCAAGGCATCATCATGACAGCTCTCTTGTGGAGCGGTCAAGTGGCAGTAGCCCATGATGCCCATGCAGAATTATATCTGGAGTCGGTTGCCGTCATTCTGACTTTGATTACGCTGGGGAAATATTTGGAAATGGTCTCAAAAAGCCGGACCTCTGCAGCCATTCAGCATCTAATGGCTCTAACTCCTCCCACTGCCCGAGTTCTCCGAAATGGTCAGGAAGTGGAAGTGGCGCTTGATGCGGTCATGGTAGGAGATCGGATTCTAGTACGCCCGGGTGAAAAAATTCCTGTTGACGGGGAGGTCATAGAAGGTCAATCAACAGTTGATGAAGCGATGCTGACGGGGGAAAGTCTCCCTGTTAGCAAAACGGTTGGTGATGCGGTATTTGGAGGAGCTATCAATAAGAACGGAGCCTTTTCTATGACAGCTACCAAGGTTGGTAAGGATACAGCCTTGGCACAGATTATCCGCTTGGTAGAAGAAGCCCAAGGTTCAAAAGCTCCGATTGCCAAGTTGGCCGATCAGGTGGCGGCAGTTTTTGTACCAGTAGTCATGTTTTTGGCCTTAGGAGCAGGTATTTTCTGGATTCTAGCAGGTGAGTCATGGGCTTTCTCCCTGTCCATTCTGATTGCCGTCCTTATCATTGCCTGTCCCTGTGCCTTGGGGCTTGCGACCCCAACAGCGATTATGGTCGGAACTGGAAAAGGTGCTGAACACGGGATGTTGATAAAATCAGGAGAGGTACTGGAGCGGGCGCAAAAACTCGATACCATTATTTTAGACAAGACAGGAACCTTGACAGAAGGTAAGCCACAGGTGACAGACGTCCTGACCTATCACAATCAGCCAGCTGACTTGGTATTACAGCTAGCAGCTAGCATAGAGTATTATTCAGAACATCCACTAGGGGAGGCTGTCCTTTCCCGCGCCGAAGAAAAGGGACTCACCCTGCAAACAGTGAGCCATTTTCACTCTCTTTCTGGAAAAGGCCTTATCGGAGAGGTTGCTGAAAAGGAATTGCTCCTTGGGAATCGCTCCTTATTGAATGCCTATGGTGTAGATCTGGGGCAGGCAGCAGTAGACAGCCAGAGACTTTCCCAAGAGGGGAAAACCCCTGTTTTTCTCGCTTTTGACAAGCAGGTGATCGGTCTCTTAGGGATTGCAGACAAGTTAAAAGAGAGCAGTCCTGATGCCATGCGACAGTTGCAGGATATGGGCTTGGAAGTAGTGATGTTGACAGGTGATACGCAGGCTACTGCCCAAGCTATTGCAGACCAAGCAGGCATTCACAAGGTGATCAGTCAGGTCTTGCCAGAGGACAAGGCAGCAGTGGTCAAAGATTGGCAGGAAAAAGGGAAAGTAGTAGCTATGGTGGGGGATGGTATCAATGATGCACCAGCTCTTGCGCAGGCAGATGTGGGGATTGCGATTGGGTCAGGTACAGATGTAGCGATTGAATCAGCTGATATTGTACTGGTGCGTAGTGACTTGGTTGATGTAGCGCGTACGATTCGCTTAAGTCAGGCTACTATGCGGGTTATCAAGCAAAATCTCTTTTGGGCCTTTGCTTACAACGTTATCGGAATTCCTATTGCAATGGGAGTCTTGCACCTATTTGGCGGTCCCTTACTGAATCCCATGCTGGCAGGAGCAGCCATGTCATTGAGTTCAGTATCTGTATTGGCCAATGCCCTTCGTTTAAAAAAAGCACGCTTGGTGAAATAGCCTCTTTATAGTAGTCACGCGGTTCATTTCAAGGTCTGATTGAGTCTAGATATAGTGAAATGACATAAAAACCGTACCTTTTCATTTAGCTTTAATAATTTACCAGATTGGATTTGATACTCAATAAAAATCAAAAGTAGACTAGGAAACGAAGGCGAAGGTAGAACTCTGTTCCACCCTATTTCAAGGGAACAGGCTGAAAACCTCCACTGGAGCTTTTCACTCACCGAGACTCTTGACGACGTATCCTTTTGATTTTTAAAGAGTATGAGTTAAGTTTCCATATACTATAGTTAGGTGGGAAAAGTTTTTGAAATCTTGAATATCTTCTATACCATAAGAGATAGCCTATTTACATAAGGCTATCTTTTTGCTATAATAGTTTGCGAAAAAGAAGGAGCTTTTCTCCAGTAAATGGGGCTAATCCAATAGTTTTATTAAAGGAGACAATATGAAAAAGATAAGAAAAGTATTTACCTGGTTTATCTTGCTGACGGTTGTGGCAGCCCATTCTCCACTAGCCTATGCCGAGGAGATAGGACAGGCCATCGAAAGCAGTCGGAGCCAAGCCTATTATGAAGCGGCTATTGAGGAAGCAACCGCTAATACGGTTGGCAGTCAGAACGCCAATACTGGGACTACAGAATTGGATAAGCAGGACCAATCTAATCCGAAAACAGATGGTGGAGATGCTATCCAACAGCCTCGATTAGCAGGCGAAGGCATGAGTGTAGAAGAAGCCACCCTTCGTGAACAACATGGGGCACCCGTCGCGGAGAGCGGTCAAGAACAAGTGTATAAGGTAGATGATACCCATTACATCACGTATATCGGTAGCCAAGTAAAAACCTATAAAAACCATGATGGCGTAGAGCTTCCGGTCGATCTCACCCTCTACTCCTACCATGCCGATGGGAAGCACTATTATCTCCCCAAAGAATCTCCTGTAGGAGTGGTCTTGCCGAGCGGGGTCAAGGAAGCGACACCGATTGATGTCATTCACAAAGACGACAAGATTTCCCTCTATCCACTGGACAAGACCTATGAACATGCGACAGTTCAAGAAAATGCCATCCTCTATAACAACGTTGAAGGGGCTACAGACGTTCAGTATACCGTTCAATCAAATGGCGTCAAAGAAGAGATTGTCCTTGCCAAGTGGGAAGGTAAGCACCGCTTTACCTATATACTGAAAGCAGATAGCTATGATGTCGCTCTGGAAAATAATCAGGTACTGGTTCGTCAAAAAGGGAAAAAGGAGATTCTCTTTGTCCTAACGGCTCCCATGATGGCAGATAGCGCAGGGGAAACCAGTCAAGACCTAACACTGGAACTCAAGGAAAAAGACGGCAAGTATCAGGTGACAGTCGTTGCTGGAAAAGATTGGTTGGCGAGTCCAGAACGCCAGTACCCTGTCCGCATTGACCCGACTGTTACCGTTCCGCGGGAGAAGATTCTAAACGCCGTGACCAGTACGGTTCATGGTCGCTACTTAGGCATTGGCTATGGCTATATTGGCTATATGGATAAATACATGATGGGGATGGGAGACTGGCTGGATGTCAAAGACATCGGTCGCAGTCGGATGTATTTTAAGATCAATTATGACTTTCAAAAGAACATTCCGACAGAAGCTAAGATTGATAGTGCCACCCTCAATCTCTATCAATATACCTCCCCTGGTAACCAAGGCACCCAGTTCGGCGCCTATCGTTTAACAGAGGATTTTGATGTCAATAGTATCACGTGGAACTCTTCAGTAGGGATCGGTCGTGAGATTGCAGGCGAAAACGCTCTCAGTGTCAAGGCGACACCAGCAGAAAACTATGAGAAAATGCACCATTTTGACATCCGTGAGACTGTAAACGGCTGGGTTCAAGGACTCTTTCCTAACTATGGCCTAGTGGTGGCAGCCACCGATGAAGGAGCAGATGGTGGTGCCTTCTATACGACGGATGCGACTGCTGACAATGCGGGTCAGCTTGGTTTTACGCCTGAGAAGGCGCCGAGTCTGACCATCCGTTGGTCTGTCCCTGACCCAGTGGATATGAACTACGCCCTGGGCGATACCACTATTGCCCTTCGGACCATGGTCAAGACCGATAAGACAGGCAAGCTCCAATTCCAAGGAGTCTTTGCGGATGGCCTAACCACTCCGGGAGCGACTGTTTCTTATCGTTTGAGTGATGTGGCGAAGAACTACCGAGGGGATAGTCCCGCTAGCTACTCCTACAAGTATCCCGATACCTCGCCCTTTATCTCGGCTTTTGAGAAAGGGACGACCCAATACAAGGATAAGCTCTCCAACTGGCAGACCCTAGTTCCCTTCACAGATCCAACCCTCAACACTCTCTACACCATCGATGCGGACAGTCGAAAAGATGGCCAATCAAGCGGTGAGAAAAAGAGTGACTCCTTCCTCGTTTACAAGGTGACCCAGTATGACACCCTTCCAAAGATTGCCAGTTATTATGGCGTCCCCCTCAACCAGATTGCCTATGACAATCGGATTCAGGATATGCTACTGGTCAAAAACAACACCCTCTTTATCCGTAATCCACGTCAGAATGCGACCAAGCCCTATAATCCCCCAGCCTTGAGCGAAAAGACCAAGGCGGATGTGGATATGTTACTGATGGGGCGGGGCCTCCACTGTGAGTTTGGCTTTGAACCCATCAACCTCAACACGGGGAATTTCTACTTAGATCGGGCAGATGTCTCCATACCTGATTTAGGTGGAAACTTTGAGGTGGTGCGTGCCTATAACTCCAAGGCTGCTAGTATGAATAGTCTCTTTGGTCGGGGCTGGTCGTTTGCTTTCAATGAACAGCTCTCAAGCGATGAGGAAGGCAACCTCTACTACACCCGTAGTGACGGTTCTATCCTCACCTTTACCAAAGAGGGCGACAGCTACAAGGCTCCAGCTGGCTATGATCTCAGCTTGACAGTTAAGGAAGTGGAGACCAAGAAAGCAGATTTTGGCTCTGGTGAAGAAAACTATCCTGTCAAAGAATACCATATCACAGATACCGCTCATCAAGAAAAGGTCTTTAATTTCCACGGTCTCCTCATTCGCCAAAGGGATGAAAAAGGGAATACGACTACACTTGATTACAATGAGAATGCCCAGCTAAGCAAGATTACCTCACCAACTGGTCTGGTCTTTGCAGTGACCATGACAGACGCAGGCTACATCGGGGCTGTTCAACTTCCTAATGGAGCGACTCTCTCCTACGAGTATGATGACAATGGCTACCTCACCACCTATACTGATGCGACAGGCGTAGCGACCCGCTATGAGTATGACGATAAGGGACGGATGACAGCCTGGTATGATGGCAATGGTACCAAGGTCATTGAAAACGTCTATGATGATCAGAACCGTGTGATCCAGCAGACTGACGGGACAGGTGCCGTCTCTACTCTGGCGTATAGCCCTGGTCAAACGGTGACGACAGACGCCAATGGTCACCAGACCACCTATACTTATGATGACCAGTACCGTACAACAGGCATTACCTACCCAGATGGCACCAGCAAGGCGATGACCTATGATGCGGACAACCGCTTGGCAAGTGGTACCGATGAACTCGGTCACACCACTCGCTATACCTATGACCAAAATGGCAATGTTTTGTCTAAGAGCCGTTTTGATGGTGCCGTTAAGACCTCTACCTATGACGCAAAGAACCATTTATTATCTGAGACAGATTTTGATGGAAGGACAACTAGCCACCGCTATGATGACAAGGGAAATCTCGCCCAGACCACCCTACCAGATGGATCCACTATCTCCTATGAGGTGGATGCCCAAGGGCGGATTCTCTCGACCACCGATGCAGCAGGGAACCGAACAGCCCTTGCCTATGAGGGGGCGAACCTCATTCAAGTCACCAACCCTCTAGGTGGGGTCTCTACCCTTGCCTACAATGCCCACAATCAAGTGACAAGCGTGACCAATCCTCGTGGTGGAACCACCAGCTACACTTACGATGCGGAAGGTCGTAAGCTCAGTGAAATAGATGCGGATGGGGTAGGGACCACCTATAGCTTTGATGGGGCTGGTCAAGTGATCGCTGTCACAGATGGCAATGGTACGACCACCACCTTTGCCTACGATGCCTTTGGTCGCAAGATTAGCGCTTCTAATGGCGAGGGTGGAAATTACAGCTACAGCTATGACGGTGTGGGTAATCAAGTGTCTGTGACAGATGCAGAAGGTCACACCACGACCTCTACCTACGATAGCCGTGGCCGCCTCTTGACAGAGACCAATGCAGCCGGGGCCTCCATTGCCTATGAGCGCGATGCCCTCGGACGTGTCCTAACTCGGACCAACGAAGCGGGTCACACGACTAGCCTGACCTATGATGATCGCTATCACACAGTGACCAGTATCGTAGATGCGGCAGGCCAAGTCACCCAAAAATCCTACGATGCTTCTGGAAATGAGGTAGCAGTAGCCTATCCGATTGGCACCACTAGCAGCGCGACCTACGATGCCCTCGGTCGACAGCTAACCTCTACCGATGAAGCTGGTCAAACAGTATCCTATACTTATGACGCAGTCGGAAACAAACTGACCGAAACGAAAGGGGATAAGACCACCTTCTATACCTATGATAGGTCTGGAAATGTCACCTCCATCACCTATCCCGATAAGACTTCTGTATCCTATACTTATGATAGTATGGGGAATGTCTTGACGGTTGTAGATGCCAGAGGTCAAGAGACTCGCTATGAGTATTCGGCGGCGGGGCGTTTGGTGGCTACCGTTAATCCACTGGGACAAAGAACCAGTCTGACCTATGATAAGAGCGGCAACCAAGATTCCGTAACGGATGCGGCAGGCTACACTGCTACAACCAGTTATAATGGGCAGCATCAGGTTCGTCAAGTGACAGACGGATTGGGCAATAGTACCCACTTCGCCTACAATCAGATGGAACAACTGACCGAAGTCACCGATGCCCTAGGAGGCAAGACCACCTATACCTACAATGAACTGGGCTACCCTGTTGAAGTGCAAGATGCCAACGGCCATAGGACCAAGATGACCTATACCCCGACTGCCCAGATCAAAGAGGTGATCTATGCGGATGATACTACGATTACCAACGAATACGATGCCCTTGACCGCTTGATCAAACAGACCCACTCTAGCGGTCTGGTGACAGAGTACAGCTATGATACGGCAGGTCGCGTGGTTTCTGCCAAAGACAATCAAGACTTAGACGAACGCTATACCTATGATAAGAACGGCAACCGCCTGACGATTACTAATAGTCTTGGAGAAGTGACGACCTACAGCTACGATAGTGACAACCAGCTGACCAAGGTAGACTATGCGGACGGCACCAGTGAACACTATACCTATGATTCGGTTGGAAACCTCTCGACCAAGACAGATGTCGAAGGTAATACCACCACCTACCAGTATGATCAAAATGGAAACGTGACCAAGACCCTTGATCACCTAGGACGTGAGACCAGCTATACCTATGATGCGCTGAACCGTGTGGTGACAGAGACAGATGCAGACGGGAACCAGTCGACCTATGAGTACGATGTCCTTGGAAACCTTTCTCAGGTGCAAGATGCCAGTGGCAATCGCTCCAGCTATGGCTATGATGCCAATCACCATCTAGTGCTATATACCGATCCAAAAGGCAATAGCACAGCCCTTAAATATGACCCGCTAGGACGCTTGGTGGAAAGGGTTGCCCCGACAGGAGGGAGCGACACCTATACCTATGACGGAGTGGGAAATCTTCTCAGTCAGACTTCAGGAGAGGGTAACACCACGACCTATCGCTACGATAGCCGTGGCCGTATCGCTAGCTCGACCAAGCCAACAGGTGGGACTACGACCTATACCTATGATGCGACAGGGAGCCTGTCAGAGGAGACCGACCCAAGTGGCGATGTGACCAAACGGGTCAATGACTTGTATGGACGTGCAATAGAGCGGATTTTGCCCAATCAAGCCACCTACTCGTATAGCTATGATAAACTGGGGCGCCTCGTCAAACAAACCGCACCCCAAGGCCTGTCCAGAGCCTATACCTATGACCGTTCTGGCAATCTGATAACCGAAACAGATCAGTCAGAGCGGACGACCAGCTATACCTACGACGTGGCAGGTCGCCTCTTAATCGAGAAGAATGCGCTAGACTTGGAAACCCAGTACCGCTACGACAAGGCAGGAAATCTGGCCTCTATCACCACACCAAGTGGTGCTACGACCAGCATGGACTATACGACGCTGGACCAGCTCAAGACCATCACCAGTCCAACGGGGCGCAAGGAAGAAATGACCTATGACCCTGTCGGCCACCTCACCGAGCACACCATCAATGGAAGGCGCAAAGAACAGTATGCCTATGATTCCAATGGCAATCTCGAACAGGTGACCAACCCACTCGGTCAAACCAAGACCTATACCTATGATGCGAGCAATCGCCTGACGGCAGAGACAGATACAGCAGGTCAGCTAACCAGCTATACCTACGATAGGGATCATCGCATCACCAAGGTCATGACTGGCACAGGAGCCCAAGCCTCCTACCAATACGATGCCAATGGCAATGTGACCCAGGTGACATCAGGAAGCGAGCGCCTGTCACGCTATACCTATGACGAAGAGGATCAGCTCCTTACGGCCACCAAGGGCGAGGGGGAGAAGGCCTCCACCAGCACCTACACCTATGACCCTGTCGGGAATGTGACCTCCATTACCGATGGCAATGGAAAGGGTACCCACTATCGCTATGACCAACTATCGACGCTGGTCGAGCGCATCACTGCTTTAGGCGATGTGGAAACCTACACCTATGATGTCAATCATCGCTTGTCAGAAGTCAAGAAAGCAGATGGCAAGACCATTTCCTACGACTACAATAAGCTCGATCAACTCTTGAGCAAGAAATCATCTCAAGCCTCCGATGGCCAGGTCCTCTATACCTATGATGCAGATGGTCGTAGGGTCTCTATGAGCGACCTGACAGGAAGGACCAACTATGCCTATAATAGCGAAGGGGAGTTGACGGGGCTTCGCCAAGGAGATGGCAGTCTCATCACCTATGATTATGATGACTATGGCAATATCCGCCAGCTGACCTATCCTGATGGTAGCCGTGTCTCCTACACCTATGATGAGTTGGATCGGATGACCTCTGTGACGGATAAGGACGGGAAGAAAACGACCTACAGCTATAATGAGGCTGGCGATATGATCCAGATCAAACGTGGGGATGGTTCTTCCAGCCAGCTGACCTATGACGAGGGACATCGGGTAGTCAACATCGTCCATAGAGACAAGAAGGACAAGCTCATTTCCAGCTATGCCTATGAGTACGATGACGGCAACTATATCACCAAGGAGACCATCACTCAAGATGGGGAAACCCTTATCCAAGCCTACACCTATGACAGTCTGGGGCAAGTCATCAGTATGGTGGTAACAGACAAGGAAGGAAAGGAACTGTCCAGTCTCACCTATAGCTACGACCTGGCTGGTAACAAGCTGACTAGTACAGAAACCATCGAGGGCAAGGAAGAGACGACCCGCTTCACCTACGATGACAATAACCGTCTCATCAAGTTGGAGAACAAAGACGGCACAACAACCTACACCTACGATAAGAACGGCAACCGTATCTCGTCTCAGAAGAATGATGAGAAGCTAGACTATATCTACGATACAGAGAATAGACTCCTTGCGGTCAAGGACAAGGCAGGTCTCTTGTTTGCGGCGTTGTATGATGGGGATGATAACCGGGTATTTACCGCCAGCCGTAAGGAAGGCAAGCACAGCTATCAACTCTTCAAGCGGGAAGAGAAGAAGAAATCACCGCATACCGCCCCAAATGGGGAGGAACATAGCCTCTTCTGGTATGGATTTAGTCAAAACGTTCTTCAAGCACTCGCAACGCTACCGCAAACAGTTGGGACTATCTGGCATGAGATTTTTGACGATGTCTCCACTGCCTACCACAAGAAGGTGGCCAAAGACAGGGCCAACAAGGAGGGGTTGGTGGTCAATCCACCAGACCTAGGAAACCTCCCGGGTGAGGGAGAGGTGACCTATGCCAGCGAAGTCAAAGAGGTTCTGATTCCTTACACCACAAGAGAAGATAGCTTCCACTACTATGAAGAGCGCAATTATGTCAATGATGTCAACCGCAAGCACACCGAGGTTCTCCAGACCTATGACCGGGAACTAAAAGCCAGAGAAACCTATTCCTATGGACAGGGACGGACTTCCTACCACAACCATGAGACAGGGGATACGTATCAGTACCTAGCGACACAAAGTGGTAGCGTTACTGGCTTGACCAAGGACGGACAAGCCGTTGCGTCTCGCTCTTACAACCTCTACGGAGCCACTAAGTCTAGCACAGACGAGACAGGCAACCCTT
>NZ_MSPR01000024.1 GCF_001984715.1 Streptococcus azizii | reverse complement strand
TCATAATAGCAAAGTGAAAAACTTTCTTTGTGAACATCCATTCCGATGAAAAGTGTGGTAAAATGAAACATATAAGACCTCCAATTGAGTGTGGTAATTCCTGTTAGAAGTTGATTGTTTTTTTATTCTAGTGTACAGGTAAATCCACGAATTCTCAACTGGGGGTCTTTACATATTGTCTATATCACTTATTGACATTGTCCACTGGACACATTTATGATAAGATAGAACTATGAAACCAGAACAATTTTACACTGCCTTAGCAGCACAGGGCTACTCTTTAACAGATGAGCAAAAAGAGCAGTTTGCCCTATATTTTAACCGTCTGATTGAGTGGAATGAAAAGATCAATCTAACCGCTATCGTAGATGAGGAAGAAGTCTACCTCAAGCATTTCTACGATTCCCTTGCTCCCATCCTGCAAGGTTATCTCACAGATGAACCCATTCGCCTTCTGGATATTGGAGCAGGAGCTGGATTTCCCAGCCTCCCCATGAAGATTCTTTTTCCTGAGCTGGAGGTGACCATCATTGACTCCCTCAATAAACGCATCCAGTTCCTAACTACCTTGGCCCAAGAATTAAACCTCACTCGAGTCCACTTCTATCACGGACGAGCTGAAGATTTTGCCCAAAATAAAAAGTTTCGCGCTCAATTTGACATCGTGACTGCCCGAGCAGTAGCCCGCATGCAGATTCTTCTTGAATTGACAACTCCCTTTCTCAAGATACATGGAAAACTAATCGCCCTCAAATCATCAAGTGCCGAAGATGAACTGGTGCAGGCCAAAAACGCCCTCACTCTCCTCTTTGCCAAAGTGATCGAAAATGTAGACTATCGCCTTCCAAATGGTGACCCACGAACCTTGACCATTGTCGAGAAGAAAAAAGAAACCCCAAACAAATACCCCCGAAAGGCAGGCATTCCAAATAAACGACCATTATAAAAGGAGATGTTGTACCTACATCTCCTCTATGGTCTCCTAGTTTGAAAATCAACAGAGTAGTCCTGCTTGATTCAGGTCCCTGCTTTGTTTTTCTATCCTGGCTAGGACTTACTTCAACAGTCTATTCCTAGCCCAGTGAAGATTGGAATAAGCGAGTATGACTCGTATCAAACGCTCTCCTAGCTTGGGCTACCTACCCCACCAAAGGGATTCTTATCTGTAATCAGCTAAAGCCGAAACAGCTGCCTATCCACTAAAGGGATTCTCAGCTGTAATCAGCTAAAGCTGAAACAGCTGCCTATCCACCAAAGGGATTCTCAGCTGTAATCGGCTAAAGCCGAAACAGCTGCCTAAGCCCGTGTGAAAACTAGGCGCAGTCCCTACCTATTTCCAAGGGTTATAAAAACGTCCACCGTTGACGATAAACAATCCCCCTGTTAGCAGTAAGATGCTCACTGCAAGGAACAAAACCTGATAGTCTTTTTTTCCAAGAGCTTGGTAGGTATACCAGGTTCGTTTTTTATTTTTCCCAAAGCGACGGAGCTCCATGGCTGTGGATATGGTATCAATACGCGAGAGGGAACTAAAAATCAGTGGAATCACAAGTGCCAAATTACCCTTGATGCGTTCCAACAACTTGCCTTTTTTAGACAATTCAATTCCTCTAGCTTCCTGCGACATCCGAATCGTATAAAATTCCTCCTGAATATCCGGAATGTAGCGCATCGTCAAGCTGACCGAATAAGCGACTTTATAGGAGATTCCTAATTGATTCAAGCTCGATGCAAACTGACTCGGATGTGTGGTCATTAAAAAGATAACCGCAAGGGGAATGGTACAAAAATACTTCAGAAGGAGATTTAAGAGATAAAAGAGTTCTTGACTGGTTAGGCTATAGATACCAATCCCTGACCAGACGACCGTCCTTGCACCATACAACTCCACTCCATATTCTGGAGCAAATAAGTAGACCATAACTGCATTCATCAGAGCAAAAATCGTTGTCACAATAAGAATGAAGGAGATATCCTTCAATCGGATATGCGACCATTTGAATAGAAAAAGGGACAGGGTTGCAATCAGAAAGATCAGGCGTGTGTCGTAGGTAATCATAGCAGCTATTGAGACAATAAGGAAAAAGACGAGTTTACTAACGGCCGATACATCGTAAATGAACCCACTGCCAGCCCTATAGCCAATAATATTCATACTCTTCATCTATTCTGTCCTCTCTCTAGTCATGTAAAATTGGGTCAAGGCCAAGGCATCGACACCTAGTTTTTCAGCTAAGTGGAAAATACTAGTTTCTTTTAAATTTGCTGCCTCAATGGTAGTCTGGTCGGTCAAAATGCTGGCCGGATGAGCATCTGCCACAAGCTGCCCATCGACTAAGACAATGGAGCGGTCAGAGTAGTCCAACATCAACTGCATATCGTGAGTAATCATGATAATGGTATGCCCTTGACGGTTCAATTCATCGAGAAAATCCATGATTTCTGTATAATTTCGCTGGTCTTGACCCGCCGTCGGCTCATCCAGCAAAATAATTTCTGGATTTAAGACCAAGATAGAGGCAATCGTGACCCGTTTTTTCTGGCCAAATGAGAGCGCTGAAATCGGCCATTTCCGAAAAGGATAGAGGCCGCAGATGCGAAGCGTTGCTTCAACCTTCTCTGTCACTTCCTCTTCTGCCACTCCTCGCAAGCGTAAGCCCAGAGCGACCTCATCAAAAATCATGGTTTGACTAATCATCTGATTGGGATTTTGCAAGACATAACCAATGCGCTCTGCCCGCTCCTTGATTGAATCAGTCAAAACGGACTGCCCATTCCACAAGACTTCCCCCGAAACCTCTAAAAACTGACACAAGGCCTTGGCAAGGGTGGACTTTCCTGCACCATTCTTACCGATAATGGCCAGACGCTCCCCAGCGTAAATAGAGAGTGTGATGTCCTTTAGCACTTCCTTTTCACCATAGGAAACTTGCAAGTGCTGCACCTCCACCAAGGGACTTCCTGCCCTTTCTTTCACAGCAAGCCCAGGCAAATCCTCTACTTGGATGTCTGCTAAGGTCAACCCTTCTACACTCGTCAGGTCTACCTCTTTCTCCAAATCATAGCCTAATTGACGCAGAGTAGTCACATAAAGAGGTTCTCTAATCCCATTTTCCAGTAATAGGGTAGAGCGAAGCAGGGAATCTGGCGCTCCATTATACAAAATTCGTCCCTCATTGATTAAGACGATACGATCTACCTGGCGGTAGAGTACGTCTTCTAAGCGATGCTCAATAATAATGGTCGTGGCTTCCTGCTCCTTGTGCAGGCTGTCAATCAACGCAATCGTATCTTGTCCCGATTTAGGATCCAGATTAGCCAATGGCTCATCAAAAAGCAAAATCGGACTCTCATCAATCAAGACACCGGCTAGACTTACCCGCTGTTTTTGCCCACCAGATAGAGCCTGTGGTCTATGAGTGAGCAAATTCTGTAACTCCAAGCGATTCGCCCAGACTTGAATCCGTTCTTTCATTTCCTCCACAGGGATGACATCATTTTCAAGGGCAAAAGCCAAATCTTCTGCCACACTAAGCCCTATGAATTGTCCATCCGTATCCTGCAAGACTGTGCTGACAATGAGAGATTTCTCATAAATTGATTGTTCAAAAGCGTCCTTACCATCAATCTTCAAGCTCCCTGTCCTTGTCCCTTGGTAGATATTTGGAATAATCCCATTCAAACATTGACCCAAGGTTGATTTTCCAGAACCCGAGGGACCAACAATCAAAACCTTCTCCCCTTGATAAATAGTCAAGTCAATCTCCTGTAAGGTTGCCTCCTGCTGAGCACTATACTTAAAACTAAAGTTTTCAAACTCGACGATTGCTTTTTTCATAAACGCTACTATCTCATTTCTTCCGCAATTTCTAGCCCGTGAGCCATTTTCCCAGTGACTATGCAAAGACTTTCTGTCTCACTATTTTACCATAAAATCATCCTGAACCCACACTGTTTTTTGATGAGATACAAAGCCTGTTAGCGAAAATAGGATTGAAACAGTTCGGTGAACTGTTTCAACGGTCACCTAGAAATAAGAAAGTGAGCCTAGAAGTTCGGGGAGTAACCTAATCCAGTGGAGTGGAACAGTTCGGGGAACTGTTTCAGCTGGTCACCCAAAAATAAGAAAGTGACCATAGAATCCCGAACCAAGAAATCGGAAAGCGAGGATTAACCAGTTGAAACAAGAAAGTGACCACAGAAGCCTGAGCTAGGAAATAGGAAATCTGACGAAGAAACGTTTGAACACCTAATTAACTTCGCTCTTTCATTTTTAGGCTCAGGTAAGATACACTACTCTTTTTCTAACTGTATCACAATATGCTGAATGCGCCCATCCCATTTCTGTAGGCTATCTTTTAAAAATTTAGGGCGTAGGTCATAGCTTGGTAATTCTTCTAGTGGAATCCATTCACATTCAAAAGCATGTTCATCCATTGTGGTAGAGGGAACATCTCCAAAAAGTTCTACTTTGTAATGGAACTCTACCATGTGATGCAACTCACCTTGATAATCGAATCGATTCTCTACGACGTACATTAAATCTTGCACTGCACATGCTAAGCCTAATTCTTCTTTTACTTCTCTAGAAACTGCATCATAGCTAGCTTCTCCCACTTGCATAGCCCCTCCGACTAAATGGTTTTGATGATCAACTTTATAAGTCAGTAGTTTACCTTCCTTTATAATAATAGCAGTCACCCTCACACCATACCTACCATCTTCTGTAATGACTCTAAAATCCATCCGCTATCCTCCTTTATAATAGACTAGTATACCATTATCCGTAAGAATGCTAAAGTAGGGCGAACAATCTGCGCTTTTTTCCTCAATTTTTGCGAAGTACACGTCAATAGGGAAAACCAAAGGGGTAGTAAAAAAAGGTAGTAAATTTCGATGAGTTCAGCAGGCAAGAACTGGCGTAGTCATCAGCTACGCTTTTTTTACTGTATCCCAGTGTGTCTCACTGTGTCCTAAGAGTAGATACCTCCCCCTTACCTCTCCCCTCTTCAAAAAAAGAGGGGAGACTAAAAAGCCCCCAACAGTAGACTAGCTAGCCTACATTTTTGGGGGCCATCGTTAATACTCAATAAAAATCATAGGATTGAAACAGTTTGGGGAGTAACCTAATCCAGTGGAGTGGAACAGTTCGGGGAACTGTTTCAGCTGGTCACCCAAAAATAAGAAAGTGACCATAGAATCCCGAGCCAAGAAATCGGAAAGCGAGGATGAACCAGTTGAAACAAGAAAGTGACCACAGAAGCCCGAGCTAGGAAATAAGAAATCTGACGAGTGAAAAGCTCCAGTGGAGGTTTTCAGCCTATTTCTTAAAGCTAGTTGAGAGCTTGACCAAGTATCCTTTTGATTTTAAAAGAGTATACCCTTACGGTGCTACTAATTCATCCAGGACCTCACCGATCATTGCCAGACGCTCTATAACTTCTTCACGAGTCAACTTGTTTTCAGCGACATAGCGATTGCGCGGGTGAACACGGCATTCGTGTGAACAACCTCGGAGATACTTGTTCTCATTTTCTTCTGATGTCAAGATACGGCGGTTACAAAATGGATTTCCGCAGTTGACATAGCGCTCACACGGAGTAGCATCAAACCAGTCTTTGCCAACCACTATAGGGTCTACGTGGTTGATATCAACAGCTATCCGCTCATCAAAAACATACATTTTGCCGTCCCAAAGCTCACCACGGACTTCTGGATCTTTTCCATAGGTCGCAATCCCACCATGTAATTGAGCAACATCTTTATAGCCTTCACGGACCATCCAGCCAGAAAATTTCTCACAGCGGACACCACCTGTACAGTAGACTACGACACGTTTATCCATGAATGTTTCCCTGTTATCACGAACCCATTGGGGCAACTCGCGAAAGTTACGGATGTCAGGGCGAATCGCTCCACGGAAATGCCCCAGGTCATACTCGTAGTCATTACGTGTATCCAAAACAACCGTATCCTCATCCAAAAGAGCTTCTTTAAATTCCTGGGGAGAAAGGTAGGCCCCTGTTGTTTCAAGCGGGTTAATATCCGTATCGAAATCATTATCCTCTAAGCCCAAGTGGACAATTTCTTTCTTGTAACGTACAAACATTTTTTTAAATGCCTGCTCTTTTTCCTCATCAATCTTGAACCAGAGATCCTCCATACCAGGAAGTGAATGGACATAGTCCATATACTGTTGCGTCGTTTCATAATCACCAGAAACCGTCCCATTGATTCCCTCATCTGCCACGAGGATACGACCTTTTAGACCGATTGATTTGCAAAATGCCAAATGTTGCGCTGCAAACTCTTGCGCATTTTTAATTGGAACATATTTATAATACAGTAAGACACGAATATCTTTTGCCATAAGATTTCTTCTCCCTTTTTCTAAAAATTATCTGAATTTTATCATCCACCTCCCTATTATACTTCTCCCATCCAGCACAAAGCAATTTATTTGCCTGAAAATACAAATGAAACCTGCCCAGCTCTCACTGGACAGGTAGGTCTCTATGACTAATTTTCATCTTTAGACAGGCTATTATTTTGCACCTGTGTCTTAGCATATACCGCCAACAAAATTGTTCCAGCTATCGCAACAGTAGTAGCGTTGACAGCTCCTGCAATAACTCCTTGCGCAAACACTTTATTGGCTGGCTCATGGTAGATTAAGATATCCAAAACCGGCGCAAGGACGCCCCATAAAAGAATATTGGCAACAACCTGTACGCCATTGAACAGTAGGATATCCTTGGTGGTAAAAACACCCTCACTGATACGCAGGCGGTATTTCAAGGTCCCAACAAGCAGACCAAAGAGACCCGACGCTAGAATCCATGACCACCAAGGCCCATACTGCAGGGAGTCTTTAAGAGCATGCCCGATAAAACCAACTAGAAAACCAACAATCGGCCCAAAGAGAACGGCTAATAAAGACTGAACAGCATATTGAAGTTGGATAGAAGTATTAGGAATCCCTACAGGGATATTGATAACGAGGCTAATCACTACAAATAAAGCGGCTCCGATACCCGTTCCCACAACTGCTTTAATCGAATTATTTTTCATAGATACTCTCCTTCTTACTTCCTAAACACTCATTTTTTTAATTTCAATATGCCAGTTCTGCCCGACACCGACATTGTAGGCTTTGGCAAAGGAACCTTGGTTGATTGCAAGACCGACACGATAAAGCGAATTGATATAAAGTAGAGGCTGACCAATGCGGACATCTGCAAAGGACTTCCCATACGTCACTTGATTTTGATAGACCAACATATCATTGTTGTAAATGGTGACCTCAAAACGTTCTGAAAAGACAGGGGAAAGGCTATAAAACTCCTCACGAGTAATAGAGGTCCAGAGAGAGCCAAAACGGACGTCTAGAATGTCTATCGCCCCCTTAACAAAGTCAGCACCGACTTCGGTCTGAACAGTTGGAATTTCAATAATATCTTCCACCTTAAGTTCCGGCCCCACTTCCTCAAAAGTGATATGACCAGAAGCTAATTTTGCCCCAGTATAGGCATAGACATCGCGACCATGGAAGGTATAGGAATGCTCTGTATTCGCACGACGATTGGCCACTTCTGAAATCTCCCGCACTGCCTTGATGCCCACGTATTGCTTAATGAACGATAGGGTGCCATTATCAGGAGTTACGATGTAGTGATGTTGCTCTGTTAGAGCTACGACGCTCTTGCGCTTGGAGCCTACACCTGGATCGACCACCGAGACAAATGTTGTCCCCTCGGGCCAGTATTCCACCGTTTGAAAGAGGCGGTAAGAACCTTCAAAAATATTGTAAGGGGTAATATCGTGTGTCAGATGGTGAACCACCAAATCACGCGATTCTTGAAGCGCTACTCCAATCATAGCGGACACCGCTCCGTCAACCAGACCGAAGTCCGATTGTAAAACAAGTAAATTATTTGACATAGCTTCTCCTATTAGTAAAATGACTCTTCTATCATATCAAAAAATAAGCTACTTGACCAATACCAAACCTTTATGGGGACCTATAGTGAATCCTTATAGGCTGACTTTCCTTCCTCTATGTTAGGCAACAATCGCTTTTGCGACTTCTTCTGCCGTCATCCGTGAGAAATAGTGGGCTATCTCAACTGCTTGGAGCCTTGCAAGTACATCAGCATACTCATAGCGCGTTCCGACAAGTAGTCCCTCAATATCTGCGACATCTCCGATTCCGAAAAAGTCCCCGTAAATCTTAATGGATTCAATGACTGATTTTTCTGCCTTGACATACGTGGTGATTTTCCCAGCAGGATAACGAACACTGCGCTCTACAGTATACTCAGGTGTCTGACCAAAGGTCCAGTCCCAAGTCCCAAACTGCCTATCCCGAATTTCTTGGATACGCATCAACTCCTCCTCTGACAAGACATATTCATCCATATCGGGATATTCTTGCTTCATTTGGTTTAAAATAGCATCTTTAAACTCCAAAACAGTCATTTTTTCAGGTAGTTCACTATTGATGTTGGTCACGCGCGCACGGACTGATTTAACTCCTTTTGATTCAATCTTATCCTTGCTGACTTTCAAGGCTGCACCTAAAACCGTCATATCAACATCAAAGAGCAGGCAGCCATGGTGCATCATACGCCCCTTGGCATAGGCTTGGGCATTGCCACAGATTTTCTTCCCATCAATTTCAAGGTCGTTACGCCCTGTAAAATCAGCCTTGACGCCCAAGGTTGCTAACGTATCAATAACTGGCTTTGAAAAGGTCTTGAAATCAAAAGCCCCTTCGTCTGCCTTATTGGAAATGATCGTGTAATTTAAATTATTCAAATCATGGTAGACAGCACCACCACCTGATAAGCGACGCACAACATGGATGCCATGACTATCCGTGTACTCCTTGTTGATTTCCTGTATGGCATTTTGGTGCTTGCCAATGATAATAGCAGGCTCATTGATCCACAAGATAAAGAGTTCATCCACATGGGTTAACTCCTTAAAAGCATAGGCTTCTAGTGCGATGTTATAGGCGGGATCATTGCTGTTGTTTACAATATATTTCATGTAAAACTCCTTTAAATCTTCATTCATGCCCATTATAGTAGAAAGGATGGTGATTGGCAAGTATCGGGAACTGCTATCATCATTTATACGCATACTCTTTAAAAATCAACAGGTACTTGGTCAAAAGCCTCGGTGGATTGCAACAGTTCGGGGAACTGTTGCAACTGGTCACCTAGAAATACGAAAGTGACCATAGAAGTTCGGGGAACTGGTGCAACTGGTCACCTAGAAATACGAAAGTGACCACAGAAGTTCGGGGAACTGGTGCAACTGGTCACCTAGAAATGCGAAAGTGTCCATAGAAGTTCGGTGAATTGTTTCAACTGGTCACCTAGAAATGCGAAAGTGACCACAGAAGTTCGGGGAACTGGTGCAACTGGTCACCTAGAAATGCGAAAGTGTCCATAGAAGTTCGGGGAACTGGTGCAACTGGTCACCTAGAAATGCGAAAGTGACCACAGAAGTTCCGGGAACTGGTGCAACTGGTCACCCAAAAACAAGAAAGTGACCATAGAAGCCTGGGCTAAGAAACAGAAAAGCAAGGCTAGATTAACTCATTGGTTGCAAGACAACTCGCTTCGATTACCTATTTTTTCTAGGAGTTACTTCAACAGTCTAGGGATAGACTGTTGAAGGTTAGAAATAGAACGAGCATAGCTCGTATCAAACGCCCTCGTATCTTGTGGCTGGTGTTCAGTAAGTATCAATAAAAAAGATTGAGGAACATTGTCCGCAATGGACGCTTCCCTCAATCCTTGCTATCCTAAAAGAGATGGCCTAACTGGTGCTATCAATCCAAGTCTGCACCGTTACTCGCAATCACCTGCTTATACCAGTCAAAGGACTTTTTCTTGGAACGTTTGAGGCTCCCCTTGCCGTCATTATCGCGGTCCACATAGATAAAACCGTACCGTTTTTTCATCTCGCCTGTCCCGGCAGATACAAGGTCGATACAGCCCCAGGTAGTATAGCCTAACAGCTCCACACCATCCTCGACAATGGCGTCACGCATGGCTGCAATATGCTGGCGAAGATAATCAATACGATAATCATCCACAACATAGCCGTTTTCATCTGGGATATCGATGGCTCCCAGACCATTTTCAACGATGAACATTGGCTTTTGGTAACGATCCCAGATGGCATTTAAGGTAATACGAAGCCCTAAGGGGTCAATCTGCCAGCCCCATTCAGAAGCCTCCAAGTAGGGATTTTTGATAGAGGCAAAGATATTCCCCTCTGTCTTTTCACGCACTTCTGGATTGCCTGAGGCAACACGGCTAGAATAATAAGAAAAGGAAATAAAGTCCACCGTATGCTCCTTTAAAAGAGACCTATCTTCCTCAGTCATGCTTACTTCAATCCCCAGTTTCTCCCACTTCTTCTTGGCGTAATTCGGATATTCACCCCGCGACTGCACATCGATGAAGAAATAATTTTCGCGATCTTCCTTCAAGGCCTCCCAGTAGTCTCTCGGATGGGCAGTGTGCGGGTAATACTGACCGGCAGCCAACATGCAGCCGACCTTATTTTCAGGGTCAATCTCATGGGCCAATTTTGTCGCTATAGCAGAAGCCACCAATTCGTGATGGGCTGCTTGGTACTTCACTTCTTCCTCGTTTTCCCCTTCTTCAAAGTAGAGTCCTGCCCCCATAAATGGAGCATGGAGAATCATATTGATTTCATTGAAGGTCAGCCAATAGGTCACCAACCCCTTATAACGAGTAAAGAGGACTCGGCACAGACGCTCGTAAAATTCCAGCATTTTCCGATTTCGCCAACCGCCATATTCGGTAATCAAGTGCATCGGACAATCAAAATGGGTAATGGTCACCAGAGGTTCTATACCGTATTTACGGCACTCCTTGAATACATCCTCGTAAAACTGAAGCCCTTTTTCATTTGGTTCTAATTCATCCCCCTTTGGAAAAATACGAGACCAAGCAATCGAAAGGCGGTAGGTCTTAAAGCCCATCTCTGCAAAAAGAGCAATATCTTCCTTAAAATGATGATACATATCAATGGAGTCTTGGGCTGGATAAAAATACCCCTCCTCAAAATCAAACATCTTCTTTTTCCCAGCGATAATCGGAAAACGATCCGGACCGATCGGCACTACATCAACATTGGCAAGACCTCTCCCGTCTACATTATAGGCTCCTTCACACTGATTGGCAGCTGTCGCACCACCCCATAAAAATCCTTCTGGAAATCCTTTTGTTACTGTCATTTTTTCTCCTTTTCTGATCCTTCTTTTTGATAGAGAGTTTCTTTGTTGACAGGGTCAACAATGCTGAGCAAGTCATAGTTGCCGTTTTCGTAGGTAAAGGTCAATAGCGCACAATTACGCATTCGCACTCGCGGATAATCTGTCAATACCTGCCTGAAAAATTGGGCAATAGCTGCTCCGTGACTGACGACTAAAATCGACTGATTATCGGATTGCTCCATGATCCCAGTAATGGTTTCTACCATTCGTTGTCGGACATCTTGATAAGACTCACCACCATAGGTCACAAAGTAATCACTGTAGCCAATATCTCCTTGGAGAGGAGGGTTAAGATATTCCTGTTGCCCCTCAAAAGCTCCAAAATCTTGTTCTTTCAACCCCTTTAAGCGGATATAATCCGTCCTTTTGGATACCAATTCGGCTGTGTCACAGGCACGTTCTTGGGTTGAAGAATAGATTTTATCGAACTCAATCCCCTGTTCTTGAAAATACTGGTGAGCAGCTAGTGCTTGCTCTTTTCCTAATGCCGTTAAGGGAGAATCACAGGCTCCTTGAATGCGACCTTGTTGATTAAACCGAGTTTGTCCATGGCGCATTAAGTATAGTTGTGTTGCCATCTTCCTCCCCCTTACAAATCAATCACTTGATTAAGGACTGGATTTATCACTTTTACTAAGCGAATCTGTTCCCCATCGTATTCTAACTGACAAATGGCACAGTTGCTAAATCGAAAACCAGCTGGAAGTTCGATCTGATGGTGCAACATAAAGCCCCACATGGCTGCGCCATGACTGACAGCTAATACTGTTTTTTCAGCCTGTTCTGACACCATCTCTTCTATCGTCTGAGCTACTCGTTGTCCGACTGTACGAATATCCTCACCTCCGAAAGGCACCAAGAGGTCTTCAAATGAATTGGCTCCTGGACGAAACTTGGGCAAAAGCATTTCGGGTTGTGCTTCAAAAATGCCGAAATCCATCTCTTTGAGCCCTTTTAATTGCTGGACGTTCTCCTGGCCTGACACAATCTTGGCAGTATCTGTCGCACGCTCCTGTGTGGAAGAATAGACTGCACCAAACTGGATGTCTTGCTCAGCAAAGTAATTCTTAGCTGCTTCTGCTTGCACCCTGCCATTTTCCGTCAAAGGAGAATCGCAAACGCCCTGTACACGACCTTGGGTATTAAACAAGGTTTCTCCATGACGCATGAGATAAATCGTTTCTACCATTCGCTATCCCTCTCTTTTCATTTTTATAAAGAATATCTACCTATTCAAAATAGTTGCTGCGTTTGTCTCAATCAAGTCCCTATAGAAGTAGAAGGAATCCTTCCGTGAACGCTCAAAACTGCCCTTTCCTTGGTCATCCGCATCTACTTGGAAATTGTTTTGTCATAGTACAATGCTCCTTCTGACTTTATTAGCTATATAATAGCATAAGAACTCCCTTCATTCCTACCCGATAATATGCCAAACTGATACTATCCTATGCTATTTCCAATGATCACTATTCTTAAACTATTGGATAGTATCCTAGTGAAAACTTGTAACAAAAGAACGGTTTTCTATCGATCAGTATTAACAAGAGTAGTAGAAATATTATTTTAAGAGTCCATAGGCATTGATAGTCCCTTCATCAAGTCAACGACAAAAAATCTTCTTCTCTTGTCCTACCTCAGATCCCCTGATTTGTAAGGAAGAAAGCAACGATGATACTATCTTATGTTTATCTAACAATGTCTCCTTATATTCTCTTTATAGCAAAACTCCTTGAACTTAAAAGAAGCCAAGGAGTTTCTCTAGTTTAAGCATTTGCCGCTTCTTCTTTTAGCAACTGTTTATTGTATGCACGAATGAATGGATAATACACAAGGAAGGCAACAACCGCACAGACAAGTGAAACAAGAATTGCACGCCAGTCAGCTGTCCCAAGGAAGGCACCGATACCAACTGGAGTTGGCCATGGTACTTGAGCAACAACTGCATTGATAAGATTCAACTTCATAGAGAAGTAATACACCGTCATAGAAGCAATTGGAGCAAGCATGAATGGGATTGCAAGTGCTGGGTTATAGATGATTGGCAAACCAAAAATCAATGGTTCGTTGATATTAAAGATACCTGGAACGATTGAGGCTTTCCCGATAGCACTCAACTGCTCTGAACGAGCACGTGTTGCAAGCCAGATACAAAGACCCAGAGTTGCCCCAGAACCACCTGCAATGACAAACATATTTGAGAACTCACCAGCAACAATCATTCGTTCACCAGCAACATTGAGCGACATATTTGCAAGAGCAATTGGACTGATAAAAGCAAAGATAATATTTGCTCCGTGAATCCCCACAATCCACAATGCTTGTGTCAAAAGATAAATAACGACCAAACCAAGCCATGAGTTGGTCAAGTTCGCTACAAATCCAAATGGAATAGCAATTACTTTAAAAATGTCTGTTCCCAGTGCAACTAGGAGGCCGTTCAAGCAAATCACGAAGAAGGCTATTACAAATGATGGAATCAAAGCTGTAAAGCCGCGTGATACACCCTCTGGTACTGAATCGGGCATTTTGATAACCCAGTTATTTTTCACGCACATCCGATATAGCAGAACTGCCGCAACAGCCATGATGATTGCCGTAAATATACCTGTTGTACCAAAGCGTGTTACGCCACCACCCATTGCCCAGCCATCAACAATTACTGCGCCTTCTTCCAGAGAGCTGACTGTCGACATAGCGCCTTTTTCAAAAATAATTTGAGGAACGGTCATGATGAAAGCAAAGAGGGATAGAAGCGCCCCATTAAGCGGAGTCAAATTCAGCTCTTCTTCCTCAGCGTAAATTTTTGTCAATTCATATCCAATAGCAAGTGCAAAATAAAGTGATAGCACCCCCATAGTAGCAGTATTGGCAACCATATATAGTGGGGTAAATTTATCAAAAGATGCTGCAAAAATATCTGCAACGATTGGCCAGAATGAAAATGCTTGTGGTAAGATACTGAAAACCAAGAACATCGAACCAACAATCGTAAATGGTACGGCAGCCATACCAGCAGCTGTGATGGCACGTACAACTTTGTAAGATGCCAGTTTCCCCATTGGTCCCATCAGATATTTATCTAATAGCCCAAAGAACCCTTTTTGTTCTTCCATGTGAAGACCTCCTAAAATATTAAAGATATTTTTTTATTATTTGAAAACGTAGATAGTATTTGTCGGTATCTTGCTTTACCTGCTCCAACCGTTTTATATTGAGAACAACTAAAGCAAGACCTAACAACTGCAAACCAATAACAAAGAGTTTAGCAGATGTATGGTTTGAAAAAGTTGGAAAGAGGGTTGGGAGCTGGCCCAAAATCACCAAAACCACAATTAGCCCTTGCAAGATAGCTTGTACCCTTAATGCCAATTCCGTCTTTGTCAATCGAGGCTCCTCAGCACCATACAACTTAAATTGTTCTGCCGTCGCAATGACTATTGCAATCAGCATAAGCGAGGGCAGGATAAGGTATAAGCTAGGTTGAAATAATTGAACCAGAAGCCAGTATAGATTGGCAAAGAAGAACGTTGCTAAACTATAACGAAACAGCATATAGCGATGAAAGAGCTGACTGTTGCGTTTAGCCTCTTGTTTTAATTGTTCTGGTGTTTTCTGTAGCTTTTTACCTACCATTTCCTTACTCATCCCATATCCTCTTTCTAACCGACTTTACGATACAAAGCTAACATTTCAAGCGCTACCTCACGTAACGTCATTGTTGTCATCAAGTGATCTTGCGCATGAACCATAATAATCTCTACCTTCACTTCAGTACCGCTTGCGTATTCCTGTAGGAGACCCGTTTGAGAATGGTGGGCTTCAAGCATATCAGCATTGGCTGCTTCCAATAACTCTTCTGCCTTATCATAATCACCTTCTCGCATTGCAGCGAAAGCCTCGTGGATAACACTTCTCGCATTGCCACTACTGAGGATAATCCCAAATGCCGCCATTTGTAATTCTTCTGTATTCATCTGTCACCTTCTATTCTCTTTGTAAAAAAACGTGCTTGAATGTTTCAAAATCAGGAGAGTTTATTATGCCTTTCTTGACTTCTGGCAAGTCTACCAAATCTACCAATCGATTGGTAATGGTTGATAGACCTTCATTTGTATATATAGATGGACTCACTAAGAAAACCAATCTAATCTGGTCATAGCCTTCTTCCCAATATAGACCATTTTTTATAACCGCAACAGAAATCATGTGCTTTTCACTAATGGGTTTTAGGGGGTGAGGAACAGCTATATCTTTATCAAATACCAATGTACTCAAACTTTCACGCGCCTCAATTAATTTATAAAACTCCTGGTGATTTCCTAGACCTTCACTCTCCAACTGTGAAATCATGTGCTTTAATAGCATTTCTTTTTCAGCTGACTCAACAACTAAAAATCCTTGTTCTGAGAAGTACTGATCAAAGTATTTCTCCAAGTTACTTTCTCTTTCCACTACCTGTGGCTCTTGGAGACTAGGTCTCAAGTCTGCCAAGCGTTGTTTAACTTCCTTCACTTCCTGATCCGTTAAAAAGACACTGACAGTGATAACAGGGACCTTAAACACCAAACCAGATAAGTCGATAGTTGACATTATCACATCTACACCCTGCAACTTTTGATTATCTAAATCATAGTAACCGACGACATCTGAGATGGACACCTGTTGCCCAAGTTCATTTTTAATCCTATTTTTCAGCATCTGAGCACTACCGTAGCCTGTTGCACAGATAACCAGAACATTTAGCTTGTATTTTTCTTTTTGGCGTTCCAAGGAAGCCATCAAGTGTAGAGCTACATAGGCAATTTCTGACTCGGACAAGGTATACGAGTGAAAGACTGACAGTTCAGCCATTAGTGATTGTGTCAAATTGAAGATGTCTTGGTAAGTTGTTTTGATATCATCAAGTAAGGGGTTATCAATATGGAGGTTGTGACGGAGTCGTTCTATGAGAACCTCCAGATGTGTTAACAAGCCTTCTATCAAGGAAAAATCATGTGAGAACTGATACCCATATTCCTCATCGTAACGTCCTAAAACCTCAAAAAGTGCTTGGCGTAGCAAGAGACGGTCCGATGACTTCTCTACCTCCAATTCTGTTTTTGAAATCAAGTGCAGAGCAATGTAGACCACTTCCTCCTCAGGAATCCCATTTTGTAGCTCCAATCGATGGGATAATCGCCTAGTAATCTTTGTAGCTACTGCCAATTCTTTAGCATATTTCACCTTATCAATGGTGACAGGAGAAATTGTAAAGCCTTTTTGATAGCGTTGGATAGCTAAACCTAAATGAATAACTAAATTTTGAATAATATAGTCAGATAGTTTCAACTGACTATCACGACACTCATCTAAGACTACAATGGTTAACTCTTCAAAAGATAGGGGTAAGGCTAAACTTCTATCATTGGCCAAAAAATGATGGATATTCTGATAAAAATGTTCCCTAAAGAAATAATCCATGATGAAGTGACGTTTTTGTCGTTCTTCCCCAACCACATAGACTCCCCTATAGGGCTTACTCTCGATACTCAGCCCATAAGAGGCAAGTTGCTCCCTAATGTGCTTAAAATCATGAGACAAGGTTGATCTGCTGACAAACAGCTGGTCCGCCAAATCATCAAATAAGATACATTCTTCTTCAAATATCAATTTATTCAGGATTTGTTTATAACGGTTTTCTGCATCACTATAATCTACCCCAAATACTAGTTGGTTTTCAGAGAAGAAACGATGGTATTTTTCCTCGTTGCTAATTCGCAGCTGGTAGCCATAACCTTGCTTAGATAAAATGGTGAAACCTGTTTCTTCCTCAGATATTTCGGATACCATTTTTTTAATATAGGTTCGAATTGTGCGGTCTGTATAAGAGAGATGCTCTGCCAATACTTTACTGGTTGAAAAACCATTTTGGTGTTGGTAAAGATACTGCAATATCATTTTTTCCTTAGTACTTAGCATAACTAGCCTCTTTTCGAATCAATAATACCATCTACGATAGCAAGGAACTAGATATTATCCAAGACCAATTTAGCCATTTTTTCAATTCCCATTGGAATTGGGATATACGCTTGTGGTGGGATTTGGACAACTGGCTTTCCAACCTTCTTACCTGCTTCTTCAAATTGCTTAAAGTGCATTTTTGTCTGAGGGCTAATTAAGTACAAGTCATACTCTGCCGCATTAATTTTTTTACCACCTTCTGGAACACCAACAGCGTTCATTTCTACTGTATGACCTTGTTCTTCCAAAAGTGTCTGTGTTTTTTTAGCAATCAGTGAAGAAGACATGCCTCCTGCACAGATAATCAATGCTTTTACCATAGGATTTTCCTCCAACTATTTGATGATTTACTGTTGTTATGATTTTATTGTATATGAACACGTTTACATTTTCCATAGGAAGTATTTCCTTACCACTACGGAAATATCGCCACTAAAATAAACCGCTTTTCCGCTACTCTCCAGAGACAAAAAAATAGCAACTCCGAAGAGTTGCGAACTACGATGCATAAAAGAAAAGACGAGGAGGGGAGTACACGACAACCTCAGAAGGTTTGAGCTGAAACTCATCCATCATTAAGTCTCTCAGTTTTACATCATTGACTGTTGAACTAATTTGATAGGTATCTCCTTTAGCACGTTTGATTTTGGCTACTTGATTAAAAACACTACTATTTGCCAAGTCTGGCGGATTTACCCCCTTAAATCTTACGAAGTATAGCGTAGTGCCATCCGTTTGACCAACTGAAGTCGCTCTGATTCGCCATACATTAGTTAATAAATAAACCAGAACAGCCATAATGACTACAATAACAACTATTCCAACTACAGATTCCATCATAAACCTCTTTTCCAAGATACGATACAATACAATGACAAACAACTAGGAAAACTGCTTATCTTGGTGGCTTAAAAAGGTTAAACCTTAAAAAAAGGGGTACAAATAACATAGCAATCACACTTCCAATATTTATTTATCATCATTATACCATTATACGTAAGAATGCAAAAGTAGAGCGAGCAATCGGCGCATTTATAGGCTTTTTCCCTTAATCTTTGCCAAGTACACGTAAGTAGAGCAAACCAAAAGGGTAGTAAAAAGGGTAGTAAATTTTGATGAGTTCAGCAGGCAAGAATTAGCGTAGTAGAAAACTGTGCTTTTTTACTGTATCCTAGCCGTGAGATGCTCAAAAGCCCTGCGATGGCTAGGCTCTATTTATAAATCTCTTTTCTGTGCCCTATCTCAAGAGCTAGTATAATCAGCTTATCATCTTGAATATCACAGATGATACGATAGTTCCCGACCCGATAGCGCCATAGCCCTTTGAATTGACCTATCAATGCCTTTCCGATTTGTCTTGGATTGACTAAGCCGTCAAGGCGCTTCTTCATGTCTTTAGCTAACATCAGCCCCACGTGCTTATCCATTTTTTTCAGTTGTTTCTTTACGTCATCACTAAGGACTAGCTTATAACTCATTTTCTAACTCCTCGATGATGTCGTCTATTGAGTGAGTAATCGGGTTCTTCTCGAACTCTTTCAAAGCTCGGATACCTGCTTCATAGTCCAGCCTGTCCTCTATCTGCTCAACTAAAGCAGTCTTAAACAATTCTGATAGAGTTTTACCTGTATGCATTGCGTAACTTCTGAAAAGTTCTTCTTCTGCACTGTTTAATCTTAATGATACTATTCCCATATTGTAATACCTTTTCTTTCTGTAATACATTGTATAACAAAGATAGAGGATTGTCAATATCGCACGCGCCAACACGCAGGGGTTTTGATTTTTAAAGAGTATAAAGAACATAAATGAAGACCCATGTAACTGTTGCGCTACATAGGTCCTACCATTAAACTTCCTCACCATTTGTTGCGATGACATTTTTGTACCATGTAAATGAGCGTTTTGGAGAACGCGCATAGCTACCATTGCCTTCATCATCTTTATCAACATAGATAAAGCCGTAGCGTTTGCGCATCTCACCTGTTCCTGCTGACACCAGGTCAATACAGCCCCATGGTGTGTAACCCATCAGGTCCACTCCATCCTCATCGACAGCCTTGATAAACTCCTTGATATGAGCTCCAAGATAGTCAATACGGTAGTCGTCATGCACCATACCATCTTCTTCAACCTGGTCAATGGCACCAAAGCCATTCTCTACGATAAAGAGTGGCAGATGATACATATCTGTAAACCAGTTTAGTGCATAACGCAATCCTTCTGGGTCAATTTGCCATTCCCAATCAGAAGCCTTCACATAGGTATTTTTCACCAAGTCCTCTGTCTCAAGATAGTCATAATGAGGATTATTCTCGCGGTGAGAATCAATCGCAAAACTCATATAGTATGAGAAACCGATGTAATCAACTGTTCCTTTTAGCAAATCTTCGCGATCTTCCTCTGTGAAATCAACATCAATGCCTTTTCGCTCCCAGTAGCGCAAGATATGCTCTGGGTAGAAACCATGCACATGAACATCTGCAAAGTAATACCGTTTTTGCATCGCCTTCTGTGCCATCAATATATCGGATGGTTTGCAGGTCGCAGGATATATCGGACACATAGCAATCATACAACCAATCTGAAAGTCCGGGTTAATCTCATGTCCAATTTTAACAGCGCGTGCAGAGGCCACTAATTCATAATGGGCTGCTTGATACATAACTGCTTCGCGATTTTCGCCCTCTTGGTAAACAATACCTGAGTTGGTAAAAGGTGCAAAATCTTCTTGATAGTTTGCTTGATTATTAATCTCATTAAAGGTCATCCAATAGTTGACCTTATCCCTGTAACGACGGAAACAGGTCTCAGCAAAACGGACAAAGAAATCAATCGTCCGACGGTTTCTAAAACCACCATACTCGGTCACCAGATGATAAGGCAATTCAAAGTGTGATAGGGTGACAACAGGTTCGATCCCATATTTTAAACACTCATCGAATAAGTCATCATAGAACTGCAAACCAGCTTCGTTTGGTTCCGATTCGTCACCATTTGGAAAAATACGTGTCCATGCAATTGAGGTACGGAAACATTTGAAACCCATCTCAGCAAAGAGTGCAATATCTTCTTTGTAGCGATGATAAAAATCTATCGCTTCATGATTCGGGTAGTATTTTCCCTCTACTACACCTGCTGTAATTTCCCTCGCTACTCCGTGCCTTCCTGCAGTCATAACGTCTGCCACAGAAAGTCCTTTTCCACCTTCTTGCCAGCCACCTTCGAGTTGGTGAGCCGCTACTGCTCCACCCCATAAAAAATTCTTAGGTAATTTAGACATAATTGCCTCCTGTCTATTTTAGAACCCGTATTCACAGTTCAGAACTTGTGAATATAGGTTCCTATAGGTATTAGTTTAGCAAACGGTTACAACAATCACCATTGTAGTTTTTTCCGTAACAGTAAGGAAATCGCTAATGAATGAGACTAGCAGGTTAGTCGGTTAAACATTGGCCTGCCAACATTACACTGTCAATTCAATTTGTATAGCATCAAAACCTAACACACACGATTCATAGTAGCCATCGCCAGTTGTTCGCGGTCCACTGAGTATGGAATAACCATCCACCTGAAGGCTCGCTGTTAAGTTGTCTACCGCCTCCTTACTTCCCAAACTAAAGGCTAGATGAATAAGCCCAAGATGATTGAGCTGTCTTGGCTTGTCCACCACATCATCTCTGGTTATAATTTCCAAACGCGCTCCATCTTCAAAGGTTAAAAAATAGGATTTGAAGTTGCTTTTCTGATGATGGTAGAGCTGATTAGATTTAGCATTAAAATAGGTTTCAAAGAAATTACGCATTCCCTCTAGATCCTGTGTATAAACTGCCACATGTTCTATTTTCATATCCATACCTTTCTCCTAAAGAAAAACGGCAAGTAGCCGTCTTCCTTATTCTACATCTTCACCATTGCTGGCAATGACTTTCTTGTACCAATAGAAGGAATCTTTTGGTGTTCTAGCAAGCGTACCGTTTCCAGCATCATCCATATCAACGTAGATGAAGCCGTAGCGTTTGCGCATTTCACCTGTTCCAGCAGACACCAAGTCGATACAGCCCCAAGTGGTGTAGGCAATCAAGTCTACACCATTGGCAATGGCATCTGCCATGGCATTAACATGGGCACGGTGGTAGTCAATGCGGTAATCATCGTGGATAGAACCATCTTCTTCAACCGTATCAAAGGCTCCCAAGCCATTTTCCACAACCATGAGTGGAATTTCATAGCGGTCATACATTTTTTCAAGGTAGTATTGAAGCCCTGATGGATCATGTGCCCAACCCCAGTCTGAATAGGTCAGATATGGGTTTTTGGCACCTGCTGAGAAATTGCCTAAAACGGTATCTTCTGTCTGATGAGTCGTCACGACAGTAGACATGTAGTAAGAGAAGGTATACATGTCCACTTTCCCTTTGGCAAGGACTTCTAAATCATCCTCAGCCATTTCAACCACTACATTGTGCTCTGCCCAGAGGCGTTTGGCATAGGTGCCATATTTTCCTTTTGCTTGGACATCTCCACAGTAGTAGATATTTTGCTCCCAAGCGTATTGATTCGCAAGAATATCTGCTGGGTCACAAGTGCCTGGGTAAAAGGTAATACCGCAAATCATGTTCCCAATCTTATTTTCCGGGTCAATCTCATGCCCAATTTGAACAGCCTTGGCAGAAGCAACAAATTGGTGATGAAGGCTTTGATAGGCATCTTGGTAATCCTGGTCAGTCATGTCATCACCAAAGAGGTCCAAGAACATGATCCCTCCGTTGATTTCATTGAAGGTCAACCAGTATTTGACGAGACCCTTGTATTCCTTGAAAATAGTTTCCGCATACTTAACATAGAAATCAACAAGTTTACGATTTTTCCAGCCACCGAAACGCTGCTCCAAGCTCAAAGGTGTATCAAAGTGCCAAATGGAAACCAGTGGCTCAATCCCGTACTTGCGGCATTCTTCAAAAACAGAGCGGTAGAAATTAAGACCTGCTTGGTTTGGCTCAGTCTCGTCACCATTCGGGAAAATCCGTGCCCAAGAAATGGACAAGCGGAAAACAGAGTAACCCATTTCTGCGAAGAGCTTGATATCTTCTTTATAGCGGTGATAGAAATCCACAGCCTTATGATTTGGATAATAATGGTCTTCTAGAACTGCATAGGTTGCCCCTTCTGGCAGATGACCGCCAGCATGGCCCATAGAAGCATACTTGCCTGGCTTGCCATCCTTGTCAATGTAGGTCGTATAGCGGGGGCTGTTGACAGATCCTCCTGTTGTAACGTCTGTCTGGACCAAACCGCGTCCGTCTACATTGTAGGCACCTTCTGCCTGGTTGGCTGCAATAGCTCCTCCCCAGAGGAATTTTTTTGGAAATCGTGACATAGTTTTCTCCCTTATCATTTTTCTGATAAATATAGTATAAACAGATTTGAACTTCTTTTCTTCTCCAATAATATGCTATAATGATACTATCCTACGAACCGGAGAATTGTATGCAGCCACCATTGACGGATAAAAACTTCAAACACACCGTTGACTATGACAGCCAATTATTGCCCTACAAATATTATCATACCAGTGTCATGAACGGCATTCCTGACATTCTTTTTCATTGGCACAATGAATTTGAAATCAACTATGTTTACGGAGGGACAGCCCGCTACCATATCGACTATGATTATTTCAATAGTCAGGCTGGTGATATTATCCTCATCCGCCCCAATGCTCCGCACTCCATCCATCCGATTGAACAGCGGGGGCATGAGACGGATAGTCTACTCTTTCATCTAGATATGTTGGGGGCTTCTCACTTAGACAAAACCAGCATGCTCTATCTCCACCCCTTGCAGACGGATGTTTTCAAGTGTGTCCCACGCATTCAACCCCAAGACCCAGGCTATACAGAAATCAGACAGTGCTTACTGACCGTCTTTGAATTGGTCAGACACCAGCCCCCCTACTTTGAATTGCCACTCAAGAGCCGACTCTTTGACCTCTTCTACCTGCTCTATCGCCACCGCTACATTGTCCGGAAAAACACCGATGATATGTATCGGAAGAATGAAAAACTGCGGTTGTTGATTGAGTACATCCAGCAACACTATGCGGACAACCTGACCATCGAACAGCTGGCAGAACAAATGGGCTATACGAAAACTCACTTCATGACAATCTTCAAGCAACAAACAGGGACACCCTGTATGGAGTTTATCATCCAAGTCCGACTACGAGCAGCTACCGAGCTCCTGACCAATACCCTCAAACCTGTGCTGGAAATCGCCAACGAAGTCGGCTTCAATAACCTGTCCAACTTCAACCGCCAGTTCAAACAATACTACCACACAACTCCAAGCAACTACCGCAAGCAATTACGGAAGAATAAAGCCTATACTAATTTTGATAAATAAATAGAAAGGACTAGGGCCTCCGTATTTGGTTAAACTGAATACGGGCTACGGACTGTGCCGAAAAGATAAACGAGAACTAGACGCTTGCGTCGTCGTAAAGTAAACTAAAAGACTATATTTTGTCTGTGTCCGCTTAACGCCCTTGATATCTTATATTATGATTACCATGCACCTATACTATACTGGACCAGCTGACAATGCGCGTGCTTTCGCCAAGGAAATGGAAGCTAGAGGCATTGCAGACCGCATCCGCCAGCAGGCTGGCAACCATCGTTACCAATACTTTGCACCGCTCGACGACCCCCATTCAATCCTCTTAGTCGATAGTTGGACGGATCAAGAGGCCCTCGATATCCACCACGCTTCTCCCATGATGCAAGAAATCTTAGACCTGCGCAATCAGTACCAACTGACAGTTACGGCTGAGCGATACACCTCTGATGAGGAGGGAATTCCCAGCCATGACCAAGACTTTATCAACCAGTAATCTTGCGAGAGGAGAGGCTGAGACAAAAGTCCAGCTCAAAATAGAAAAAACGAACGAACATGACATTTGTAGCCACATAAATGTCGTGTTTGTTCGTTTTTAGTGGGTGATTGTAGGTTTCGTAGAGATTATAATAAGGAATTTCAAAAACCAAACCCTTTTTATCCCAGTCTCTTATGTGATGTCATCGTGAGTATGACACTTACCTACTCGGTCATCAGAGTGGCATATAGCTATTTTACCGTTGTTAGTAAATAGTCTCCACTATTCAACTGGTCCTCTTGTGTCACCAGTATATCCTCATAATCTGCTGTATTGGTCACAATAATCGGGCTGATGGCCGGCAAGTCTGCTGCCTTCATCTGCTGAAGGTCAAATTCTAGTAGCTTTTGTCCTGCCTCAACTTGGTCGCCGACTTCGACAAACGATTGAAAGCCCTTGCCTTCTAAGGATACAGTGTCCATACCGATATGGATCAAGAGTTCTGCCCCATTTTCAGTCCGTAGGCCAATGGCATGCTTTGTTGGAAAGACAAGGGTCACTTCTGCCTTAGCTGGAGACAGGAGAATCCCCTCTGTCGGATCAATGGCAATCCCTTTGCCCATAGCACCTGAAGCAAATACTTGGTCTGGCACAGCTTCCAATTTCACAACCTTACCAATCAGCGGACTAGCAATAATTTCTTGCTTGATTTCTTTTAATTCTGGGATAGACTCCTTCATCGACTCAACGGACTTTTTTTCAGTAGGCTCCCCGTACAAGTATGGAACTGGAAGAGCCATCTGGATAGCAAATGAAGCGACGATAGCTGCTATTGTTAAGGCGATTGCAGCAATCATTCCTGACATCTCCCCGTCGGCTGGGTTAACAAGCGATGGATACAAGAAGACACCCATACCTCCAACAGAGTAACCTGTAACGTTGAAGAACATCATAGCAGCACCAATTACACCTGAAACTGCACATGAAATAAAGAATGGCGTTTTCATTGGAAGAGTGACACCGTAGATAGCTGGCTCAGTGACACCAAAGATCGATGAAACGAAGGCAGGCATAGCTACTGCTTTAACTTTAGATTCTTTTGTCTTCAACATAATCGCTAGAAGGACACCTGTTTGAGTAAAGTTTGGAAGCAAGGCTGGAACAAGGATTGCAGACATACCATTTGATGCGACCTGCATGATTGCCAATGGTACAACTGCCCAGTGCATTCCAAACATCACCAGAACCTGCCATGTTGCACCGAGAATCAATCCATATAGCAGCGGACTGAAATTCATAATAGCTGTGAAGGTATTAGATAGCATATCAGAGATAAAGTTGGCAACTGGACCTACCACTAAGAAGGTCAATGGAACTGCCACCAAGATGGTCATGAATGGAACGACAAAGAGTTTGACAACGTCTGGTGTGACTTTCCGGATATTTTTCTCGATAATAGAAGCTACCCAAGTTGCGAGAATCGCTGGGATAACGGTTGACAAGTAGCTGCCTGCAGTTGGCAAAACAAATGGAATACCAAATACATTATCAAGTCCAGCTTCTTTCAATGTTGCAAGTGAACCTGGTAAGGTTGGATAGATCAAAGCCATACCGATTGCTAGGGCGGTAAATTCATTCATCTTGAATTTGCGTGCTGATGTCAGTGCAACTAGCAAAGGCAAATATTGGAAGAAACCATCACCTGCCGCGTTTAAGATGGCATAAACTGCGCTGTTATCACTTGTCAGGCCTCTGGAAGCCATGATGGCAACAATCCCTTTAATGATACCTGCTGCTGCAAGAGGGCCTAGAAAAGCCTGAAAAATACCAGATAGGAGATCAATAAACCTCTCAAACAGATTTCCTTTAGGTCCGTCACCTTCATCAATATCCAAACTTCCATCTCCTGCAATCCCTGCAACTTTTTGCACTGCTGCATAAACATCCGGTACATGGTTTCCGATAACCACTTGGTATTGACCTCCAGCTTGAACCACTGTCACAACGCCATCACGCGCCTTCAAGTAGTCTGTGTCTGCCTTAGCTTCATCTTTAAGTCCAAAACGAAGGCGGGTCACGCAGTGTTTCAAGCTACTGATATTTTCTTTTCCTCCGACATGAGCTACGATATCTGTAGCTAAATCTGTATAATCCTTTGCCATTTTCCGGCTCCTTTCTTTTCTGGAAAAACAGAAAAACCTAAACATATACCAAACACTACCTCTTGGCCCAAGCCAAAAAGAGTATCTTGTATATATTTAGGTTTTGCCTGCTTACCAGTAACAATCCTTTTGTTGACATTATAATAACATATCACAAAACAAATCGCAAGCGTTTTCTTGTTTTGATTTTTTCTAACTAGTTTTTTAACGTTTTTAAACGCTGGATATGAATGGTCAAATAGACTTGTTCATCTTTTGACATGTCAAATTGATAAACCTCTGCAATGTGCTGACGAATCTTAGTCGTACACGCAAACGAATCAGGATAGTTAGCCTTCACCTGTTCATACAGAAAGGCATCATTTTGCCCCTCTATAACACCATTTGCCACACGTTGAGCAAAATACTGAATATGGGTCACAAAACGGTGATAGCTAGTATTATCCTCATCATAGCTAGCCCAGCCAAAATGCAGGCGAACAATATCCAATATCTGGGTAACAATCTTACTAATCGTCTGCGTCTCCTTGCCAAATACTCCATTTTTCTGGGCATTGATGAGATGAAGGGCAATAGAGGAGGCCTCTCCTTTCTCCACATTCAACCCTAATTTTTCCTCAATAATCCCCAAAGCACTTAGACCTATCTGATATTCCTTAGGATAAAACTTCCGAATTTCCCACGATAAGGGATTTTCAAGCGATATTCCCTCACGACTGCGTTGGAAAATAAAATGCAAATGGTCCCCCAATGCTACATAAAGCGCCAGGTCAAATTCAATCCTCAAATCCTCCTCAGCCTTGCTGAGAATGGCATTGACCACTTCAAGTTCAGCTGTCTCCATATTTAGGTAAAGTTCTGACAGATCTTGGGTCTGATGTTCATTTTGCAGGATAAAGGTTTTTTCAATCTTCTCCGTGGATAGCTCCTCTCCCGCTTTTCTTTGAAAACCGAGTCCCTTTCCCATAACGATTAACTCCTGCCCTTTACTGTCTATCACTTGCACAACGTTATTGTTGTAGACCTTTTCAATCTGCAGCATATTCAAAACCACGTCATTCTTTCCATTTTTAATAAAAAAAGCCTAAACACATAGCAAATAAGACTGTCGCCAGACCATTCACTATCTGCTTAGGTTTTGCCTGCTTACCAGTAACAATCCTATTCTTATCTTATCAGATTACAAATCGTTTTGCAAGCGGTTAAAAAATCTTATTTGTAAGGTAGTTTATCGAACAGAATAATTACAGATAAAACAAAGGAAATACTAGTATACTCTTTAAAAATCAAAAGGATAGGTTGTCAAGAGTCTCGGTGGATTGCAACAGTTCAGTGAACTGTTGCAACTGGTCACCCAAAAACAAGAAAGTGACCATAGAAGCCTGAGCCTGAAAACGAAAGAGCGAAGAAAGGACATTGTTCCTTCATAATTTAAGAAATAGGCTGAAAACCTCCACTGGAGCTTTTCACTCGTCAGATTTCCTATTTTGCTAACAAGCCCAATGTTTCAAAGGCATTGTAAAGACCGTCATGCTCCACATCGTCTGTAATCATATCAGCCATGGCAAGAATCTCCGC
>NZ_MSPR01000023.1 GCF_001984715.1 Streptococcus azizii | reverse complement strand
GTAGGTAACCAATCCACGAATATCAGAGTGGCCAATGCCCGAAGCTAAGAACTAGGCTCTTTCTAGATACTTTTCATTTTTTATCAGTTCGATTGTTTTTACTTGACAAAGGGCTTTACATATCAGTCAATAGTTTCTCAACTGAGGATTTCAATTCTTCTGGTAAGCAGACCTTGACCAGGTCATCAAATAAGACAGGTGGTGCTGTATGGAATTGTTCAATCCATTTACAGGCTAAAACCGGACGCAGGGCATAGAAGTATTTCTTTGGTTTGACAAGCTCACCACTCAGATATTTTGTCATCTGTCCTTTTGCAGTCGATAAATAGTGGTGCATCATCCGTTCTTCAGACATGCAAATCTCTAAAAGAGGTACCAGTTTTTCCACAAAATCTGTTCGACGGTAAACGATGGGTGACTGAAGCCACTCAAAAAGAGTAGGATTGGACTTAGCAAGTAATTTCAAAGTCTTATCCAAGTCCCAGCCAGTCACATCCCAAGTCTCATCAATGGGCAGTTCAATCACATCCCTGTCAGGCGTCAGCTTGAGGTAATCCTGAACCTTACGTTTGTAGATAAAGCGGACATCAAAGTCGCTGTCAGGGGACTCAAATCCCCAAGCTCGACTCCCAGATTCCACCGCCCAAAGCACTTCTATACCATGTTCTTCTTCAATTTCCCGCAATTTTTGCGGAACTAAAATCATCATTTCTTCTTGTGTTTGCATCTAGCTTTTCCTTCTATAAATCTACTAAAGTTTCGTTTAGGGTATTCGTCGAATTTAAACATTCTCTTTCTCTACTTACAAAAAGGAAAACATCAGTCAGTCCTCCATCTTCTGATATACTGATGTAGTCGAACACTTGATTCATGATAGTTCCATCAAATACTGCTAACTCCAATAACTGATACATCTTCTTGGCATAGTACCTGTGTAAAAGATTGTCTCTTTTTTAAGCCTATCCCACTTATCGACTACATCAGATTCATGCTCCTGCAATAATCCAACTGCCTTCATAAAGGATTTTTAGAGCATTTCTTCATCAATGTGATTGTTGCTACAACCTTTGTAACACCTGTCCCCCTGTAGCAGTTGTTACATTTTTGTTCTGCTAGAGGGAGTAGTTTTTTGAGTTCCTCTTGGGTAAAGAGGTCCCAACTTGTTGGATTGGCAATTAAAGGTGTTAATTTTTCTTCTATGATCCTTTTTCTTGTTTTTCTTCTCTCCTCTTCTGTTGATGGCCAAGCATCTTCTCTTAATTTATAATGAATATCCCCCAGACTTCTTTGACCGCTTTTACTCAAAATATTTAATCGAAACAATATCTAGATAGTCCATTCTATACTACTTAGAAATTGAAAATTCTGTAATTTTTCCTGTATCTACTGAAATCTTTAATCGTCGACCATAAAAATCAGTTGCACAAAGATAATCATCAATCAAATTAATCTGCTCCATCGGATAAATATTTTTTGTATAGTCAGCATTATTTAAAGTCCATATTATATTGCCGTCATAGTCCACAGATAAAATATTATTTTTATCTATAGTATTTTCAAAAGGAATTTCCAATAAAATGATAATAGAACCCTTTAATTCTATTATGGTCCTAATATTAAAATCAAAGGTATTTACTATATTATGATTAATTAACAATACATTTTTCTGAAATTCTACCATTGTATCAGCCTTTCATTTATAAATTTTCCTGTTCTTTGCCCCATTAAATCAAATTGTTGCGCACCACCTTTCCCCAGCCTTCTAGTGGATTCACAATTCCAGTTCTCAAAGTTGTTCCAGATTCTAATACAACATCTGTCATATATTTCGAGGTAGCGGGTAGTGCATACAAGTCCCTAATTTCCTCTGGTGTCAATCCTTTTATATCATCCAAGTTCATTAACCAGCCTCCAAATTGTCCAGAAACATCTCCGTCATAAACACGTACAAAAGTGGTCTCGTTTGTCAGATTTATTCATGCTGAACCTCTGCTTCTGTCCAGATTGAGTTATCGCATTTTTGAATTTTGATACCTCTTTATTTCAGATTTTACAGATTCAATAAATATTTCCTTAATTTCCTCTTCAGTGTCTGTTCTCCATAAAATTAATTGGTTCCCCGGTACACCTATTCTCTCACCATTTTCATATATACACCATTTTTTTATATCACTATCAAAATAAATACCTTTTGCATAAGGTATGGGTGCATTACCAATCAACAACTGTCTCTGTGATGGTAATTGCTGTTGTAATTCCTGAATTTGTTCCTCAAAATCCATGTTTATCTCCTTTGAATCATTATACCTAAATCAAGTATATCTTGACCACTAAATGGTGTCACAATCTGTTCTGCACCACCAATCATATCCCCCCATGATGCAGCCTTACCATGAATACCGTAAGTCATATTTTCCGAAATTTCCAAATCTATTTTTACATCTTCAATAAAATCAAAATATTTCTCTTGAAAACAAGCCTCCTTAGATATTAAGAAATATGGATAAGCATCGTGCAATACGCCCCGTATAATGCTAATTCTTCACTATCTGTTTTCTCCAAAATATTGACTATCCCTTTCTCATCAACCTCATACACCTTCCAGATATTATTATTCTCGTCATAAAAATATCCAATAGAAAATGGAAAGTACAATAATTTTCCATAGCCAATCTGCCTTAAAGGAAGTTGATTCTCAAGTTGCTCCATTTCTGTTAATAGTTCCTTTTTATCCATGTTTATCCTCAAATATTCATTCCTAGTTTTTGCATAGCATCCCCTGCAAATAGATTTACAATCTGCTCAGCTCCACCAGACATATCTTCCCATAGTGCAGGCTTATTATGAACAACATAAAATAAAGTTAACTAATTTCTTCCATTAATGGTACGAAAAGCAAGCCTAACTACCATATAAAGCTTCTTAAGTGCTTCACCCTCACTTTTACATTCAGCTAAAACACCAATATCATTTCTCTCCCCAACATCGTAAACTATCCACATGTTGCTAGAATTATCAAAGAAATATCCATATGTATATGGAATAATTTTTTATCATTTAGTGCAACTTTCCATACAGAGAGCTTATTATTAAACTTTTGAAATTCTTTTGCAAATTCTTCTCTAGTCATCATTTCACTAACTCCTTCATCATGCCTAAATCTCTCATAATTTCTCCATTGAAAGGTGGTACAATCTGTTCTGCACCACCAGACATATCGCCCCATGGCGCTGCTTTGCCATGAACTCCATAAGAATAGATAGCTGCGTCTTCACCCAAGGATTGTTGAATATTTTTAATGTGCTATAATTAATAGGTTAACTTTCAAAATCAAGATTATCTATCGGTTTTATTCCTTCCCTCTCAAAAATTCCATTCAATTTATTCAAATCACCATCTTTAATGGTATCAATATATGGGATAGCCCTCTCTCCATATGAAGACTAGAGATTGACTCTCCCCAGGAACCCTAAGGAATTTATTGCTGAAATAAGTATCTATACAAATTCTACATGCATTGTATTCTCATTTTCTATGTTTTTTACTATGTTAATAATATTCTCAACTTCTTGTAAAGATACCAACTCTTTTTCAAATGGTGGTTCCCAATGGGTCATACTATCTTTATAAACAACAAATGTTTTTCCAGCCAATAATTCCCCTTTTGCTCTCAAAATATAGCCGTTTTCAAAATCAAAAGTGATTGATGAGCTTGTTCCTGAAATTTTCATAACTTTACCTCTTGAATATTATTGTTTCTATACCTGTCTTGGGGTCAATTGTGGTAATTTGAGTAACATTTGGATTTGTTTGCAACTTCAGCAATTCGATATTTTCCCAAATATTACCAGATCTCAACTCATTGCCTACGACCGATCGAATTTTCCCAGAGACTTGTTCAGCATAAACATTTGAAGCTTCTTCCCATGCAGTAATACTTGATGGTGTATTAAAATCCCATTCAGGCATGATAATATTAGTGTCATCGATAGTAGACTCTAGTGTGACACCTCCTCTACTCTTAGCTATGTCTTTTGCAACTTCCATTCCTCCAATACCGTCTGTTCTTCCTGACCAGAAAAAAGCTGTATCAGGGTCCGTTCTTAATCTATCCCTAATTAGATTGACATCAAAATCTCTTTCAGTAAAATCTATTTTGGAAAATTGATTTGATGGTATCGGCTCATTCAAACTAAACTTACCCGACTAAGATACTGACAACTAAACTGGCACGTTGGGTATCGACTTCACTTCCTCCAAGTAGTTTTGCCCCGTGATAGCATACCGTTCTATTGTTTATATCTAGACATTTTTTTTAGAAAATATTCACAAGCCTCCTCTTCCGATTCAAATAGTTTTAGTCCAGACTTTCTACCTCTTTCACTATAATATATTTCCCAGATTTCCTCAGAATTTTTCATCAAACATAATCTCTCATTCGGTAACCCACCTACCATAATAGAGTATAAATTTTCTGGAATCTCCCACTCTAATAACGTTTGTTTTAACTCTGTTACTGTCATTATTCAATCCTCCTAACTATATTCTTTTCTAACAATTCATCAACACTATCTGGCAACAAGTACTGTAGCCCTCCACCAGGTTCGTCAAACCACGGTGCGACTTTTCCGGCTCTAACTTCGAGTGGCTCTACTACCTCAAAAATACTATACGCTTTTAAATCAGTTCCTGGAGCGACCGCTCTTTGCTCATAAGGAACTCCTTCAGGAGACGTAAACGTCCCGTAATCACTACCGTATCTGTCAATCCTAGTCCCCGGTTGCAGAGAAATATTCTTGGGAGTACCATCAAAACCATCGTTTTGTGGCCAGTTAATTGATCCCGTTTTTTGGTCATAGTATTTAGGATTATCAAATACTGACTTGTATTTTCGATATAGATTAGCGTCTGGAGAATAAGCCCAATCTTGTAACTTAACCCTATCCACAGGTTCTATTCCTGCCTCCGCATACTTGGTCCATTGTTCATAGCGACGAGCATCTTCTGGACTCATCCCTTCAATAAAAGGAAGTCTGCTTGTTTTCTCTACCACCTCATCCACATGTTGGCTTGAGAAGTGCATGACCTCACGCAGCGTCTTGTTCTCATCGCTAAAGGCAGACAGTGAGCCTACTTCATCCGCAAAGGAAAGTGCTTCCTGACGGAGGCCTGCTGGAATTCGGGTGTCTAATAATGTTTCTCCAAATTGACGAATGACAGGATTGCTCTTCGCTAGGAGATTGTCAACCTTTGAGCCCCATTTTTCGACAGTGGCGAGGATTCTGGCTTTGGTGCTGTTCTTAGCTAAGCTAATCATCTCAGCGGTCTTAGCTCCAATATTTGTCCCCTTAGCCACCTTGCCTACAGCTACTGCACTGACAAAAAGACTGGCAATCTCGAAAGTCAGGCCTCCTACATCATAGGCATCCATGTGGGTGAGTTTATTCCAGAGAGCCTTCCCTGTCTGCTGAGCACGATAAGCAGCCTTATCCATATAACTAGCAGTGGGAACCTGTCCACGTATAGCCGCTACTGGATCAGTCAGAGCAATAATGCCTACTCCTAATTCTATAAGGCTAGACAGATTATCTACTGTCCCTTTCAAGTCTCGCTTCATCCACTCTGGAGTTTGCCCACCTGTCAGACGATTAACACCATCAATAGTGGCAATATCAATGAGTTGTTTGAAATCAACTACACCTATCGCAGTCTCTGAAATCATACTGCCAGCTGCACCAATAAACCCTTCCGTAAACAGGAGCGTGTCCTTCACACCTTGAGGAAGCGATAGGTTCCGTGTCCCCTCAACGACATCCCCCCACCATGAACCAATCTCATCAGAACGATCCTTCAGCCAGGCTTGGAGGGGGTGGTGACGCCGATAAGAGGCTTCCCGTTCTGCTGCTTCTTGTTCCGCCTTGCGCTTAGCAGCCTCAATCGCTTCTGCCTTGGCTTTCGCATACTGCTGATCCATCTCATAAATCGCTTGACCGAGGTCCTCATACCCCACAAAGCTCGTCAAAATAGGATCACTGTAACTCAAACTCTTTACGCTTCCTGCAGCTGCCATCTGGCTACTTAAGGCGCTAAACAGTTGCTCAGTACTACTGGTTGAGGTCATCGTATCAAAGGCTAGAACCTTATTTTTCGTATCCTGAACATACTGCCGTGCCGTCTGGGTATTGGTATAGAAGCTGCTGCTTAACGGGGCGTTCAGATGATAGAGATTCGAAATACCATCATAGATACTCTTGAAGTTCGTATCCATGGTCTTGTGTTGTTCATCTGCCTCATCCAATTTTTTGACCGCATCATCCAAAGTCTCCTCTGCTAGAACTGCCGTGGTAGACGTTTCTTCAACAAGAGTCTGGAAGTCTGTAATCGTCTGGGAAAACTCAGAACCTAGAAATTCTAAGCCATTCTTTAAGCCAACGATCACAGGGTTATGGACATTATTGATTTCATTCGTAATCGCTTTCCCAACCTCCCCATACATGGAGTTGCTGGTGATGATGGCATTCATCCCATTTTTCGCAGTATCTAGCTGACTCTGAGCAGTCGCCACCATCTTCATATAGGCTTCTTGTGCTTTCTGAAGTGCTGCGATATCCACATAAAATCCCATTAGTCATCCTCCGTGTGCAAATAGGGTTCGTAATACCGTACAAAATCCTCACTACGCATGAAGGCTGTTGAGACTTGTTGCTGGGAAAGCTGTGTAGCTCTCAAAACATCCTCGGTGAACTGACGTTCCCACTCGTCACTATAGCCTTCAAAAGGTTTTTTGAGAGATATTCCTGAAATCCAACTGCTTAAGAATCTTCGATGTCAATGCCATTCTGATAAGGCCAAATCTAGCCATCCCTAATTGGTTCTCTCTTCAGTGACATCTTGAAAATTATCCTACATTAAACACATTCTAAGGCCTCTATTGGATTATCATAATCAGGCATCTGCTTTATCCCATAGTGGTGATGGATATTCTGAAGGCAATCCTAATTGTATATTCAGTTTATTAGATTCTATAACAAGTTCTAATTTTTCAAAAAAATCTTGTTTTGCACTTTCAAAATCGTCATACTCTTTACTATGTCCAATGATATATGATCGTTCGTCTCTCCCATCAACATAAAATTTCCCATTTTTCTGATAAATATGAAATGCCCAAGGAAGTCGTTTGTTTTCATCAAATAGGACGTAATGCAAGCTACCAAAATTGCGTTTTTTGATTTCATCTTCGATGGCGTTCTTCCATTTCAAAATATTTTTTTCGTCCATTTACACAATCTCCTTTAATAAACCAAGTAGTTCATAAACACTAATGCTCGTTCCAAACTGTATTTGAGTTCCGCCTCCTTGTCCAAATACCTTAGCAATTTCCCCTTTACGAATATTTGCTAAATCGTCAAAAGATAAATTCCATTTTTTCATTTCTACGGATACTTTATCTTGTATAATTTTTGGAGACTGATTATATGATTTTACTATATTTTCCCTTGTAATATCCTTCACTACCTCATACTTATGATAAGGTTGATAGCCTTCTGGATAAGGCAATCCACGGCTAGTATAAGGCAACATTTCCCCATTCTCAACAGGACTGGTAAAGAGACCATAAGGACCTCCTTATCGGTCAATCACTACCTGCTTCAATCATATTCGATAAATCATAGGCAGTTACTCAGTATCATTGGCAATATGGACTTCATAATTTCAATCATAAAATAAATAATCGGAAATTTTTGTTTTTAATTTACTTAATTGTTCATTAACCTGCTTTCTTACTTCAAAATTATCATGCCAATAATTTATATCTGATAGTCCTCCTCTTGGTGGAAATAATTGGTTATATACCGTTATTTTTTGCTTTGTAGTCAATTCAGCTCCTTCTACTAACTGCTCTTCTAAGCTATCTAAGTAAGATACCTGAATCTGTACCCCATAAATATTAAATTTATCAATTAGTTTCTTCAACTCATTTATTGCTTCAATAATGTCCTCATTCATCATAATACACCTCTCATCAAATATTAATGAATTATGGTTTAATAGACCATGAATCCAATACTTCTACACCTTCAATATTCCATGGCGAATCTATAAAAATCTGTCTTCTATCTAATCCTCCTTGATAAATACCTCCTTGGCTTCCTACTGGTCCATCATATATTATGGTTCCTTTAGGTATTTTTATTTCATATACTTTATCAATAGGAGATTGTCCTGTGAAAACTCCATTTGGAGTTTTCCAAATATCTTTAACTGCAGTATCAATTCTTACCTGCGCTCTTGAAATTGGTGGTTCAGTCGTAAACCACTGCCCCATCGGATTATTCCCACTACCTGCTCTATATAACACAGTATCACTATCCAACTTTTTCATACTATAGCGACCACCATAAAAATTGCGATTAGGTCTGGAACTTATGTCAGCCAAGGGGCCAGGGTTAGTTGTTCCATTGAACTCATATATATATAAATCATCATACCTGGAAATTATTGCCCCAGCATCTGCTTCAAGCTCATTCAAACTAAACTTACTCGCCGCTGACGTTGCCACATCATCCACATGTTGGCTAGAGAAGTGCATGACTTCACGCAGTGTCTTGCTCTCATCGCTGAAGGCAGACAGTGCGCCCACTTCATCCGCAAAGGAAAGTGCTTCCTGACGGAGGCCTGCTGGAATTCGGGTGTCTAATAATGTCTCTCCAAATTGACGAATGACAGGATTGCTCTTCGCTAAGATATTGTCAACCTTTGAGCCCCATTTTTCGACAGTGGCGAGGATTCTGGCCTTGGTGCTGTTCTTGGCTAAGCTAATCATCTCAGCGGTCTTAGCTCCAATATTTGTCCCCTTAGCCACCTTGCCTACAGCTGCTGCACTAACAAAAAGACTGGCAATCTCGAAAGTCAGGCCTCCTACATCATAGGCATCCATGTGGGTGAGTTTATTCCAGAGAGCCTTCCCTGTCTGCTGAGCACGATAAGCAGCCTTATCCATATAACTAGCAGTGGGAACCTGTCCACGTATAGCCGCTACTGGATCAGTCAGAGCAATAATGCCTACTCCTAATTCTATAAGGCTAGACAGATTATCTACTGTCCCTTTCAAGTCTCGCTTCATCCACTCTGGAGTTTGCCCACCTGTCAGACGATTAACACCATCAATAGTGGCAATATCAATGAGTTGTTTGAAATCAACTACACCTATCGCAGTCTCTGAAATCATACTGCCAGCTGCACCAATAAACCCTTCCGTAAACAGGAGCGTGTCCTTCACACCTTGAGGAAGCGATAGGTTCCGTGTCCCCTCAACGACATCCCCCCACCATGAACCAATCTCATCAGAACGATCCTTCAGCCAGGCTTGGAGGGGGTGGTGACGCCGATAAGAGGCTTCCCGTTCTGCTGCTTCTTGTTCCGCCTTGCGCTTAGCAGCCTCAATCGCTTCTGCCTTAGCTTTCGCATACTGCTGATCCATCTCATAAATCGCTTGACCGAGGTCCTCATACCCCACAAAGATCGTCAAAATAGGATCACTATAACTCAAACTCTTTACGCTTCCTGCAGCTGCCATCTGGCTACTTAAGGCACTAAACAGTTGCTCAGTACTGCTGGTTGAGGTCATCGTATCAAAGGCTAGAACCTTATTTTTCGTATCCTGAACATACTGCCGTGCTGTCTGGGTATTGGTATAGAAGGTACTGCTTAACGGAGCGTTCAGATGATAGAGATTCGAAATACCATCATAGATACTCTGGAAGTTCGTATCCATGGTCTTGTGTTGCTCATCTGCCTCATCCAATTTTTTGACCGCATCATCCAAAGTCTCCTCTGCTAGAACTGCTGTGGTAGACGTTTCTTCAACAAGAGTCTGGAAGTCTGTAATCGTCTGGGAAAACTCAGAACCTAGAAATTCTAAGCCATTCTTTAAGCCAACGATCACAGGGTTATGGACATTATTGATTTCATTCGTGATTGCTTTCCCAACTTCCCCATACATGGAGTTGCTGGTGATGATGGCATTCATCCCACTTTTCGCAGTATCGAGCTGACTCTGGGCAGTCGCCACCATCTTCATATAGGCTTCTTGTGCTTTCTGAAGTGCTGCGATATCCACATAAAATCCCATTAGTCATCCTCCGTCTGCAAATAGGGTTCGTAATACCGTACAAAATCTTCACTACGCATGAAGGCTGTTGAGACTTGTTGCTGGGAGAGCTGTGTAGCTCTCAAAACATCCTCGGTGAACTGACGTTCCCACTCGTCACTATAGCCTTCAAAACGAAGCCGCTCAATCATCATGTTACTAACGAAAAAAGCATCCATTCCAGGCATCTCACCCAAGGGCCAGATGCGAGCTAGATAATCTACCACATAGTCATCGAAACCTTCTTGAAGTGGCATCTTGCGCCCTGAAATCGTAACCAGTGGACCTGGTCCTTCTGCCAAACTTTTTTGGAGTTCCTCTGGTAACAACTCCAAATCTAGCTCAACGACAGAACCTAAAGAGGATTACTATAATTGTCTGGAAGTTTGCCCTTCCAATCAATCCATTTTTGTTCTGCTAGAGGGATTCGTTTTTTTAGTTCCTCTTGGGTAAAGAGGTCCCAACTTGTTGGATTGGCAATTAAAGGTGTTAATTTTTCTTCTATAATCCTTTTTCTCGTTTTTCTTATCCCCTCTTCCGTTGATGGCCAAGCATCTTCTCTTAATTTATAATGAATATCCCCCAGACTTCTTTGACCGCTTTCCAATAGTTGAAACAAATCTGGTGGCAACTCATACACTACCCGTTGGACAGCGATACCACCTTCTTCAGTAACAAAATAGTAGGTTGTTCCTCTTCGCCAAACATGTTGTCCATATCCTGGAATTTCTTCATATTGGCTGAAATCTTCCCATGTTAATTGACTATGTTCCATATCAAATTTATTTTAATCATCACTACTTGATAGAATTTCTGAACCTTCTGGTAATAATTCTTCTAGCTCTTGGCGAGTAAAATGCCTTTGTGCTGCGGCATTATTTTTTAAAACATCAATATGTTTTCGCCAAAAAATCTTATTTGCTTCCTCTTGTGACACATTAGGTGGCCAAGCATCATTTTGTGATTTAAAAAGCAAGTCCTCCGCAGAATGCCTTCCTGATAAATACTCATTAAAGTCAGTCGCCTGTATCTCAAAAACACGGCGGACAGAAGCTATGCCAAGCTCGAAAAAAGTATAGTAATTCCCATTATGTTCTCGGATATAAAGATTATCTGGTGTTTCTACTTTCTTGAACGTTTCGTATTCTTCCCATGTAATATTGGTAATGCCCATCTTAGTTTCCTCCTAATGGTCTAAATGTATATTCTCCCCATGGAACTTCATCAATAACAGCTTCTGGCATATTACCGGGATAAGTTCTTCCTCCTGGTTTCCAGTATCCATCAAATGCCGACTTCTCATTTCCACTTGGGACTTTTAAGTTATGGATTGATTCTTTTGGAATATCTATGATGACTGGTGAATCCCCTAAATCTCCTGGATGAAGTCCCAATAAGTCTTCCAGAATTCTTGAATCACCTTGACTAACGTCAATCATAGTATCTGCATAATTAACAACATCTGCTTCTCTAAAGCAATCCACAGTTGGAAGAGGTTTTTCATGAACTTGAATCTACAACATAAGCTCAAGTCGAATAACTTGGGCTTATATATGATGAATCGGCATGACTGATAATATCACTCATTTTTCTAATAATATTTTTACTTCATCTGAGTCTAGATAATCTTTCAGAACTTGCATAGCGTATTCAATGTCTTTTTCGTTTTTACCAAGGACATATTCTAATTTGCTTTTTACACTACTATCCTCAATAAAATTATAGAAGAATCTTCTACTCATAAATGAACTCTCTGGATATTTTGGATTCGGTAAAGATATATCAAAAGTTCCTCCTTCTCCAATATTAAATTGTAGATTTTTTCCTGTTGCAGAAATTCCCATATCAATCTCGATTGCCTTATATTCTATGACAAAACCAAAATCTTCAAATTGACCATTGATAATTGATAATTGATCTAGATTAATTGAAAAAATAGCCATCAAAGCTTGTTTAACGTTTCTATATCCCAAACTTTTTCTTATAGGTAAATAGTTAGCCGTAATCATTTGTAAGCCCTCCAATATTTTCCATGTAACTCTATTTTATAACCATTTTCAGATAGGATATCTAATTCTTTGAGAAATGATTTCCCAATTTTTTTGGTTCGATATAGTTCTTCTGCTTTATATGGATTGGATGTAAGAATAAAATCCTTTCCTTCCTGAATCTGTTTTAACAGAAATTCATCATTGACCCTATATGCCAAATTTCCATCAACCTTAGCCATTGCTTCCCATCCATCATTTCCTGCATCGAAGTAAGTCCAGCCATTGGCATGAGCTATCTGTTCGTATGAATTTACACTATTAGGTTCAAAAGTCCCTAATAAAGCAGTATCCGCCTCCGCATTGTGAGTAGTTAACTCAGTTAATCTAGCAATGTCATCTTCTGTGTATTTACTATTCATTGTATTTGTATATTTAATAATATCCATTTCATCAAAACGTTCCACAGTGGAGAGAGGCTGATTAAAAATCTTAATGCTGTTCTCTACCACCTCATCCACATGTTGGCTAGAGAAGTGCATGACTTCACGCAGTGTCTTGCTCTCATCGCTAAAGGCAGATAGTGAGCCCACTTCATCCGCAAAGGAAAGTGCCTCCTGACGGATACCGACACAGTAAAAGCACTTGATGAAATTAATTTTCAAGTACTTTTAGGCAATGTGAATGCAAATCCGATATCGCTAGAATAACTTTCTAGTTTTCCTAATCCCCCAGATTTTTATTACATTCAGAATCTAGATAATTTTTCAAGGTGATTAATGCACGCTTAATAGATCCAGTTTTTTTACCAAAGGCATATTTAACATCATTAATTAAGACTTCATCAGATAATAAATTATGAAAATATATGTTTTTTAAAAAAGAGTTGTTAGGATATTTAGGATTAGGCAATGAAATACTAAAATGTCCTCCTTCTCCATACCCAAATTGCTTATTCTTTTCGGTAGAAGTTATTGATATATTCATATCACATCCTTTATATGTAAAACTAAAAGTAAAATTCTCAAATTCGCCCTCACGAATTGATAGGTCACCTAGATTAATTGAGAATACTTCCATTAAAGCTGAACTAACTTCTTTATAACCTAAACTTTTCTTGATTGGTAAATATTCCTCACTCATTTATATGCCCTCCATATATTGCCAAAATTCTCAACTTTATATCCATTATTTGCTAAAATATCTATCTCGTTTGCATATGAAAATCCTTTACCAGTCAAATCTGCTATTTCACGAGCTTTATATGGATCAGAAGTTAGAATAAAATTTTTCCCTTCCTGAATTTGTTTTAGCAAAAATTCATCGTTAACTTTATATGCTAATTCATTATCAACTTTCCAAATTGCATTCCATCCGTCATTCCCTGCGTCGAAGTAAGTCCAGCCATTGGCATGAGCGATCTGTTCGTATGAGTTTACACTATTAGGTTCAAAATACCCAAGTAAGGCAGTATCCGCCTCCGCATTGTGAGTAGTTAACTCAGTTAATCTAGCAATGTCATCTTCTGTGTATTTACTATTCATTGTATTTGTATATTTAATAATATCCATTTCATCAAAACGTTCCACAGTGGAGAGAGGCTGATTAAAAATCTTAATGCTGTTCTCTGCCACATCATCCACATGTTGGCTAGAGAAGTGCATGACTTCACGCAGCGTCTTGCTCTCATCGCTGAAGGCAGACAGTGAGCCCACTTCATCCGCAAAGGAAAGTGCTTCCTGACGGAGGCCTGCTGGAATTCGGGTGTCTAATAATGTCTCTCCAAATTGACGAATGACAGGATTGCTCTTCGCTAGGATATTGTCAACCTTTGAGCCCCATTTTTCGACAGTGGCGAGGATTCTGGCCTTGGTGCTGTTCTTGGCTAAGCTAATCATCTCAGCGGCCTTAGCTCCAAGCTTCGTCCCCTTAGCCACCTTACCTACAGCTGCTGCACTGACAAAAAGACTGGCAATCTCGAAAGTCAGGCCTCCTACATCATAGGCATCCATGTGGGTGAGCTTATGCCAGAGAGCCTTCCCTGTCTGCTGAGCACGATAAGCAGCCTTATCCATATAACTAGCATTGGGAACCTGTCCACGTATAGCCGCTACTGGATCAGTCAGAGCAATATGGATGCCTACTCCTAATTCTACAAGGCTAGACAGATTATCTACTGTCCCTTTCAAGTCTCGCTTCATCCACTCTGGAGTTTGCCCACCTGTCAGACGATTAACGCCATCAATAGTGGCAATATCAATGAATTGTTTGAAATCAACTACACCTATCGCAGTCTCTGAAATCATACTTCCAGCTGCACCAATAAACCCTTCCGTAAACAGGAGCGTGTCCTTCACTCCTTGAGGAAGCGATAGGTTCCGTGTCCCCTCAACGACATCCCCCCACCACGAACCAATCTCATCAGAACAATCCTTCAGCCAGGCTTGGAGGGGGTGGTGACGCCGATAAGAGGCTTCCCGTTCTGCTGCTTCTTGTTCCGCCTTGCGCTGAGCAGCCTCAATCGCTTCTGCCTTGGCTTTCGCATACTGCTGATCCATCTCATAAATCGCTTGACCGAGGTCATCATACCCCACAAAGCTCGTCAAAATAGGATCACTATAACTCAAACTCTTTACGCTTCCTGCAGCTGCCATCTGGCTACTTAAGGCGCTAAACAGTTGCTCAGTACTGCTGGTTGAGGTCATCGTATCAAAGGCTAGAACCTTATTTTTCGTATCCTGAACATACTGCCGTGCTGTCTGGGTATTGGTATAGAAGGTGCTGCTTAGCGGGGCACTCAGTTGATAGAGATTCGAAATACCATCATAGATACTCTTGAAGTTCGTATCCATGGTCTTGTGTTGTTCATCTGCCTCATCCAATTTTTTGACCGCATCATCCAAAGTCTCCTCTGCTAGAACTGCCGTGGTAGAAGTTTCTTCAACAAGAGTCTGGAAGTCCGTAATCGTCTGGGAAAACTCAGAACCTAGAAATTCTAAGCCATTCTTTAAGCCAACGATCACAGGGTTATGGACATTATTGATTTCATTCGTGATTGCTTTCCCAACTTCCCCATACATGGAGTTGCTGGTGATGATGGCATTCATCCCACTTTTCGCAGTATCGAGCTGACTCTGGGCAGTCGCCACCATCTTCATATAGGCTTCTTGTGCTTTCTGAAGTGCTGCGATATCCACATAAAATCCCATTAGTCATCCTCCGTCTGCAAATAGGGTTCGTAATACCGTACAAAATCTTCACTACGCATGAAGGCTGTTGAGACTTGTTGCTGGGAGAGCTGTGTAGCTCTCAAAACATCCTCGGTGAACTGACGTTCCCACTCGTCACTATAGCCTTCAAAACGAAGCCGCTCAATCATCATGTTACTAACGAAAAAAGCATCCATTCCAGGCATCTCACCCAAGGGCCAGATGCGAGCTAGATAATCTACCACATAGTCATCGAAACCTTCTTGAAGTGGCATCTTGCGCCCTGAAATCGTAACCAGTGGACCTGGTCCTTCTGCCAAACTTTTTTGGAGTTCCTCTGGTAACAACTCCAAATCTAACTCAACGACAGAACCTAAAGGATAAATAGGACTGTAGACACTGTCGACAATCCCCATGAAATCTTGTAAGTCGGTTATCGAAAAGAGCTGTTCTAGTTGATTGTAATGGATTTGAGCTGTCTGCTTCTCATAATCAAAATGACAAGTAAAAGTTGCACCGAAACTTGGCACATACTCATAGACATCCTCTAATTTTCGCAGAGCCTTATAAAGCCCTTTCAAAATCTGCGGACGCATTCCTAGTTGTTGACCAAGCTGAATCAAGGTGTCATTTACCTCAAATGCCTCTCTCGTACGGCTAGTAATAATGCTCGTAAAAATCTTATTCTTATCGTATTGAACCATCACTGAAACCTCACATTGGCTGTATTCTTATCAAACTGACCTGCCATGGCTTTATCGTCAGCCACAATCTTCTCACCCACCGTAATCATTTGAGAAGTACGTTCCATTTCAAAATCTTTATAATCACTCAGAATTTCCTTGGCTTGTTCTTGAAGAGTCTCAAAAGCCTTCATCCGATTCAATGTGTTTTTCCCAATCTTTGTCACTTGAATATCTGATATAGATGCTACCTTAGTGCGTGCTGAAGTGACAACACTTTGCCAAGAGGCCGAACTTATTCCTACTTTATCCATTTGTACTACTCCCTAAAAAATAGCTGCCAAGAAACTTTCAACTGCATTCCAGGCACTTCCAATAGCACTAGCCAAATCTCCTAACTCCAATTTGCGCTTGGCTATTTCCATATCTAACTGCGCCAGATTCATTTCATGGCTATTCTGATGCGTATTCATCGTTGTCGCAATTTCTGATAGAGTCTTATCAAATGTATCACGCCTTGTCCCTTTAAAGGTATCTGTAGAAATAGTTGTAGAATATTGAGAGACTGTATTACGAAACTCACTATAAGATTGAATTTGCTTAGAGAGTTCTTTTCTTGCAGATTCTAACTGCTCAACCTCTGCTTTTTTCTTATCGTATGCCTTCTGGTACTGATTTGCCAAACTTTCATAGCAACTAGCTTGCGCTCGATTATACGCATTACTGGCAAGCCGGTTTTCTTCAAAATCACTCATCTTTACACCTCTTTTTGACTATACCTTATAACTATACCTTATAATTAATAGAATTATATCAAAAATCTCAATGTTTTACCATTAAGAATTAGAAAGAAAACCACAAATAAAAGCAAGTCAAACGACTCGCTTTTATTCACTGATAAGCTTAATACGATAACCATCTCGGCTAGTAAAGTAATTGTATTCGTCTACTCCAACCACGGATTCTGTAAAGCTACTCTTAATCGATACAACATTCTGGTCTTGGAAACGAATACCGATACAGCCCGCAGGCACATTGACCTTGAGAATCTTATCAACTTCCATATAGCCATTGACAATCTGACGCAACTCACCCATAAAGATGAAGTGCAGGCCAACTGCCCCTCCTTTGTGTAAGAGAGTTTTAAAAGCATCTTCTGTCATCTTGAGATTCATAATCTTGCTGAGGGCTTGTGCTTCTGGAATCAAGATGTAAATTGGATGAGCCAAATCAGCTGGCGTGCGTACATCCACCTCAGCCTGCATATCCATAAAGAAGCCAGGAATTCCCTCTCCAACAAACACTTCGTCGAACAACCCTTCCGACTGATGGTAGTTTCCTGTCGGATCCACCAAGAACTTCTTGATGTGGGGAGGTATCTTTTCTAGACCTGTAAGAAGCGCTGCTTCTCCATATTCCAACTGCTGCATGGTATCATAGAGAAGTTCAAAATAGCCATCTCGCTTCGGTACAAAACCAACTGGATGCGTACTTTCCTTATCAAAACCGATTGGCAATTCTCCTCTTTGCCACATAGCTTGAACTCCCTCGTGCTCCCCAAAGAAGCTCGTAGAAATCTTGCTTGGCAACATAGGCACTGCTTTTGGACGTAAACCTAGCCATTCTTGATTCATCGTTTGGATTTCCGCTGTCAGGCGAGAAAGGCGCTCAATATCGTCTTTCCCTTCTACTGGTAGATAGACTTGTAACTCCAAGACTTCTTCCTGTGTCACCTGAGCGCGACCGACAATTTCCTGACCTGGCAAAGCATCACGGCCCATAACCGTCCGAAGCGCCCCTTCTTCTACTAAATAGAAGCTCAAAGCATTGGGAATAGTCGAGCTCATCCGTAAACGCAGGCTACTAGCACTGAGTACGGTTATCAGAGTATAGATTCCCAGACTAGCTCCTTCACGAAGAAGCTGGTTAACAGCTGACTCAATGGTTTCCTCTAATGGGCTTTCTCGTACCGAGTCATAGCCATCAAAGAAGTTAAGAAGAACAGGGAGAGCTTGACCGGTCTTTTGCTCATACTGCGATAAGCTAGACACTCCAGCCTCTGCAAAGAGGGCCTTCCTCTCTTTCATTAGACCATCCAGACGCTTCAGATACTTGATGAGCTTTTCTCCCTCATCCAGTCGCACCAGATCTGCTACATGCGGTAGCTCTCTGACTGGCAAAAGACCATTTGTCCCAAAGTCAAAGAGATTGAACTGAACTTGCTCTGGCGTATTTTTTCGTGCTAGATTCATGAGGATAGTTTGAAGAGCTGTTGATTTTCCAAAGCCCGGGGACCCATATAAGACGGTATTACCCAACTCCTCGATATCAAAGTGATAGACCTCCTGCTTTTGAGCGCTTGGCAGATCCAGCATTCCTAGTGGAATGGAGAGTTGACGAGGATTCACCCACTCTGCTTGATGGTCAATCACCTCTCCTACTAGCTCTTCTCCAAGAGGCGGTAGCCACGGCTTTTCAGGGAGGATGACTTGCAGACGCTCCGTCTCCTTACTGATATAATCGATCACAGCTTCCAGCTCTGTTTTTTGCTCTTGCGTCTCTTCAAACGAGTAATCTCCGTCATTTCCGTCAATCAAGAGTTCGCTTTGCCCTAGCTGATTGACCAGCCAAATCCGTTCATCTACTTGATTGCCTTCATCGCTATAAGGCTGATACTCCGCTCCACTCCAGGCAGATTGGAAGAGTTCATAGATTTCGTTGTTGCCGACCTGAAGATAAGCACGACCAGGCTGAGTGATACTAGCCGCATCTGGGGTTTTAATAATCTCGTTTGAGTCAGAAGGATCTGCGACCTTGAGCGCTAGTTTAAAGCGAGAGTTGGACCAGATTTGCTCATCCACCACTCCAGATGGCTTTTGTGTCGCAAGGATCAAATGAACTCCTAGAGAACGTCCGATACGTGCCGTAGAGACCAGCTCTGCCATAAATTCAGGCTCATTTTGCTTCAGCTCCGCAAACTCATCTGAGATGAGGAAAAGGTGAGGCAAGGGTTCAGTCGGGTAGGCCTTTTTCTCTTCTGGATCGCTAAGTGCCTTCCTTTTTTTATAGAGCTTGGTATAACCATTGATATGATTCACACCAAATTTCCCAAAGAGGCGCTGTCGCTTTTGGAGTTCCGCTCGGATACTCTTCAATGCACGATCCGTTCCAGCTCCATCCAAGTTGGTAATAGCCCCCATCAGGTGAGGTAGCTTGGCAAAGAGATTCGCCATTCCACCTCCCTTAAAGTCAATCGGGAGAAAACCGACATCTTCTGGCGCAAAATTAAGGGCTAAAGATAATATGTAGCTCTGTACAATCTCAGACTTACCAGAACCTGTAGTCCCTGCTACCAATCCATGTGGACCATGGGTGCGCTCATGAAGGTTGAGTAGCACAATATCATCCTTCCCCCGAACACCTAGAGGTACAGCTAGGGACTTAGAGGTATCTGCCATCTGCCAGCGTTTTTCAAGCGCCAATTCCTCGACCTGCTTGACACCGTAGAGTTCCATAAAGGAGATTGTATCTGGAATTGAGTTTTTCTCTACCTCGATATGATTGAGATTCGCTAGACGGTAAATAGCTTCTTCTAGCTTACCTGTTTGAGGCAGACGATTGGGTTTGAAGTCTTGGTTGACATAAACGTGATGGTTATTAATGAGCTTGGCCGTTTCTCCATTTTGGTAGTCTACCACTGCCGTCACCGTCTCGGGCAACATATTAAGACTCTCCTTTCCCCAGATGACCGTTACCCCATACTGGGTCATGTCCTCTGCTAAAAACTCATTCAGACCATGTCCAGACAACCACGACTCATCCAAAATCGTCAAAACATAGTGCGGTGAGAAGACCTGCTCCTGCTTCTGTTCCCGGACAACCTGACGACGCTTGACCAACAGCTGATAGAAAGAGGTCAAGACCATATCTCTAGTCTGATCATCATGGATGAGACCTCGCAAATTGAAGCTCCGCATTTGCGCATGTGGCAGCCAACGCCATTCCTTCCAATGCTTTTCGTACTCTTCTGGAGAGACTAAGGTTACAAACTCCACATCATGGTAGGAATGGAGCGCCGCAATCTGAAACAATAGAGTTTGCACAGCGACTCTTAGGACCGGAACTGCTCCTGCCAGTCCCAAAGCCTGTTCGCGTAAAGATAAGACAATAGGAGCTTCCTCTAGCTTAGCATGCGGTTGCACAAGCTTTTGCTCGACAAAACGACTCCAGTCTTCCTTGCGATTGGTAGGCTGAAAACGCAAGGTATAGCTAGAAGTAATAGTTCCTGTTCCCAAATGAACTTTTAAAAAGTCCTCATTGGTAGACATTTTTTCATAAATCCGTGGATTGTAACTCTCCACTAAATCAACCAGTTCTTCAACAGACGGAAAGTTATAAGTCAACGCCTTCTTTTGTTCAGCCTTTAGACGGCTTAATTGGCTCCCTGTCTCTAAAAGATACTCTTGGTAGTCATCATTACGCTTTTGATTCTTCTCTTTGATTTCCTTTTTGTTCGTAAAATAACTGGATACTGAAAATCCAGCTGTCAAAAGACTAGCACTGGCCATTCCCATCATAAGCAGAGCATTCCTCTGCATAAAGACACTAGAGGCACCGCTAATGACCAGCATCCCAACAGGTGGTACGATTGCTCGCCATAGTTCACCACGTCTGAGTTTTTCTTCTGGCGCTGGTGAATTGATTTCCACCTTATCCTCAGGCTCTTTTAGGTAAATCCGTGGACTTCTGCGATAATTAGGAAACCCATGTGGAAACTCAGAGCGATAAGGCTCTTCAAACAAGCAATGAGATTGGAGGCTATATTGTCCACTCAAAGGTAAGAAATGAATCTGATGTTCCCGAAATGAGAAGAGGAAATAATCTACGACCAAGATATCCCCTATTTGAATAAGCGCCTCGACCTCATCCAGTCTTTGTCCGTTCAGATAAACTCTCGCTCCATTAGATAATCCGGATAAGCGATAGTTATTTTTATCCTGAATCTTCAGATAAAGGAGAGCCTGACTTTCTAGAGAAACATCTGCTTTCTTCTCCTTAGAAAAGAGCAAGTCTTGCTTAGGATAAGCAAGGGAATGAATCTGAATGAGGTCGTGTGGAAGAGCTAGCAAATCCCCTTCCTCCTGACCAGACCAAGAGATGCCATCCTTCTCAAGACCATTTTCGGTTAATGCAAGGTAACTCCCTCCAATGTCTAGTGAAGACTCTCTTTCGGTCAACTCCTTGTACTCAAAGCGTTCTTTAAACGAAAATACATGCCAAAGAACTGCTTCATCTGACAGCTTTTGACTCCAAACTGCTTGTTTGTCCCTAGTTGCCATTTTTAGTCTCCTTCGATGCACTATCTGTCTCTGAACTTCCGTTTAATTGTTCCTGTAACTGATCAATTTCTTTTTGATACTTTTCAAGGAGTTCTCGTTTTTTTGCCCCGCTCATGGTACTGTCCGTATTGACCTGATCATAGAGCTTGGTATATGCATGAAGAATATACTGAATATCCCCAATATTTTGAGCGATATCAAGCGCTTTTTCAAGCTCGCCACGACCGATATAAATCCAATAAGAAAGTGTATTCTCACTAGACTTCTGTGACAAATTACGCGCTACAGCATCTTTTTGTTCCTGGGTTAGATTATCTAGTTCTAACGAACTAGCCGCAAGTGTATATTGAACCCCCTTTGGGAGGCTATTGGGTTCTTCTGACTTGAGTCCTTCTACTACTGCTGTATAATCCTTGGCAATGTAGCTAGTCTCAGCCTGAATGATTTTATCCTGCTTAGGCACCACGTGAAAGGCATAGATTCCCATTCCAATTCCCATCGCAACCGTCACAACAGCGAGTCCCAAAGACCCCCATTTAAATAGTTGATAGTTCCTTTTCGATACAAAGAGCTTTTCTTTTTGACGCTTTTCTTCTTGGATATGAGCCTGCTCACCAATGAGAGAATCCACTTCATCAAATGTCTCTGCTGTAGAAAGTTTTTCCGCAAAGGCATTTTTAACCGCCGCAAGACTATCAATTAACTCCTCGAAGTTGAGCTTAGGTTGTAACATGAATACAGCTAAAGCCTTATATTGCTTTAACAAGTCCTCTTTCGTGAGCGAAAAAGGAACCACACTCTCTGTCACCCCTCTATGTCCTAAAAGAACACTTTCCCCACTCACAAATAGATTATCGGGATGGATAAAGGGTTTCATTGGTTGATCAACAGTTTCTTTTAAAAACTGTAACTTCTGAAAAAGATGGAGGCACTCAAGAATTTCTTTATTTGCAACAGCTTCTCGAATTGACTGATAACCTGCTGGAATGTGGTAAGAGAGAAGAAGGACCTCTTCTGTTTCTTCTTTCACTACTCCTTGAGCTAAATGGACTTTACTTTCTAAGAAGAAGCGATACTGCTTCATCCGATTCAGTTGAAATTGATTAGCGTATAATTTAATCTCTAATTCTCCAGCCTCTTTCGACCACTTGGATTGAATACTTGTCTCTTGTACTTTCATTTCTCTCTTCCCACAATTTCTAATTGATCTCCATTGCCCAAAGGAAAATCAGCCACCTGATCATCATCATAAAGGACGATTGCTTTGTTAGTCACCCGGAGATCAAAGTGACTTGGTAGCTCTTGATTCATGATTGCAAACGATTCACATATCAATTCTTTCACCCTTTTAAATGAAACCTGTGTTGGAAGTTTCAAATCATACACTTGATTTCTCCATTTTATACCAACCGTAATTGTATTCATCATACATTCTCCTTCTTGAAACGAAGTACCTTTGAGTACTTTTTCCCCAGCCAGACACCTAGATAGGTAACACTAAGTAGGCTTATTCCAAGTCCTAAAGTAGTCAGCCAAGTAGGCAATGAACTGCTAGAAGGACTCTCACCAGTCAAAATTGCCTCATCTGCCTTATAATCCGCTTGAAACAAGCCACGCGTCACCTTATCCTGACTCTGAAAGCTATTGGTATCTTTACTACCCATAAACAGAGAGGACTGCGCTTGGTGAACTTTCTCCTGCTGTGCTTTTTGTATCTGCTTTTCTTTATTCACACTATCTTCTAAAAATAATTCTGGAATATTCTTAGACTTAGTTGTCTGAGGGCTGTTCCCTTGATCGTAGATGGTCTGATTATTGATGGAAAGACTGCCGTCATCTGTTCTAGCATTTCTTGAAGCAAGAGACAGACACAACAATAACAAACCAAAGATGGCTTGAATCCGCTTCATAAGTCTCCTTTCCCACTTAGTAAAGATAACTTTATTATACTATAAATTGCACCCTCTCACAAGAAGACAAAAAGGATCCTTACGGATCCTCACTTGAACTATTTCTTTCTTGTAAAGAGATTGAGACTAACTCCGATTCCTACAAATAATAACAGGAGAAGAACTGTTACAACACTTAAGCTACCACCTACCAAGAGATAACTAAAGCCATTTTCAATATTTTGTAATGGAGAAAGTCGGTACAAGAGATTGAGGAAACTTCCTGACTGAGTCGTCACTCCCAAAATAGGAGTCAATAAGAGATAGAAGCCTAAGAGGGAGGCAGATACGATATACGTCAGATACGGAGCTTTCCTCAAGCCATAAGATAAGACTAAAATAAATCCAGTCATTAACGCAAAGCTATAAACAAACCACAAAACTCCATTAGCAGCTGTTGCCACTCCTAGTGTTACCCCTGAAAATAGAATTGCACCTACAGTCGCTACTCCCACTGTAGGTAGGAAACTAGTCAGTTTCAAATCCCACTTTCTCGCCGTCAAAAGATCTGCTTCTTCCTTTTCTTGTCCACCTTTAACAAAGCGTCCAAGCGTCATAGCTATGATAAAGGAGATAACCGATAACAACAAGGTCATATAATAAGGAATGATAGAAATATGACTTACTGACTGTGCCTTACCTTCTGTGACTTTGGTGGTAATGGGATCGGATAAGAAATTGAACACTTGCTTATTATCAGATCCTCCACTTTTCGTATTGGCAAGTACTTTTCCAAACTGTTCCGCATAAGAGGTATTTTTCTCAACCGTGCTACTTGTTTCCTTCACACTCTGATTCAGGCTAGAAAGTATACCATCTGCGGACTTTTGAACAGACTCTGTTGTCTCACTCAACTGTTGGATTTGTGGGGAGATATCTCGTACCTGAGCAGCTCCATATGCCGTAGCTTGTGCCGCTTTTTTAGAACTATCTCGTAAACTATCATATTGAGACAGGAGCGACTTCACTTCTTCTTCCAGCTTAGATGTGTCCATCTTTTCAGGTTGTGGATTTTGATCATTCACAACCGACTCATAAGGAACTTTCTCAGAATCCTTCCATTGATTATGAGCTTCGTCTAAGACCTTCTTCATCTCCCCATACCAAGTATTTAAAGCAGATGCTTGTTTGACAAGTAAATCTGAGTCTGGGAGAGACTGATACACTTGACGAAGAGTACCTTCCTTAGGATTATCTTTTTCACCCAGAATATCCATTACATCCTTCAACTGCTGGTCTACTTGTTTGTATAAACTATCTCCCGCAAGTTGGTACTTAGTGACTAAGACCTCCGATATTTCTGAAGCACGCTCATCATCCGTTAGGTTGTTGTAGAGACTATAGACAGAATCTGGACTTGCTTTTTCCACAAGAGTACCCGTAGAAAGTGCACTGGCAAATTGATTGATATCCAAACTTGTTGCTGGCGATGCAAAGAGAGTCACGATTTGTTGAGCAGTAAAGTCTAGGTTTTGGAAGTTTTTCAGAATCACAGGTAAGTCCTCCGTTAAAGTGTCATACTTACCATTAAAGACAGATAACTGACCAACTGCTTGAACTGAAATTCCATCTGTCCAACTATAACCCACCTGATTATAGGAATTCTTTTTTACATCATCAGATAAATTCCACTTTATCTGACCACTAATTGTGACACTCACCTTTTTAGGAAGCGTTGAATAGGTAGGTTGATTGACGTCTGGCGAAGTAGTTGGCGGAGTTGTCGTACTTGCACTTGCAGAAGTAGCGTTTGTAGTTGCTGTAGCGCCACTTGTATCCGTGCTTGGAGTGCTTGATGTTCCTGAATCTGGAGAGCTTACAGGAGTCGTTGGCTCAGTTCTTTCATTGATAAACGTGACCTGAATCGTATTTTCAGATACTGTAGCAGTTACATTATAGCCTGTATCTTTTAATTGTTGACGGATAGAAACTTCAAGCGAATCTTTCATCACACCTTCCAACTCAAGATTCCCCATCTTTGCATCATCTATGCTCAACTGGACTGTCTGGCTACCGGTTGACGGATCAAATTCTAATGTCTGGTGAATGGAATAGGTTGCTGGATTGAGCATAGCATCCGTTGAGAACAGATACTTAAAGGTTTCATTCTGTCCCAAAGAGCCTCCTAACTCACTACTATAACTACCCACAATTTTCAGTGCATTCCGATAAGTGGTTGCCTCATCGGATGAAATCAATCTATCTTGCTCCAATTTAGCGATGAGGTCACTCAAATCTCCAGATGAAATCAGTGGCAGACGGCTAGTAATCGCTTCAATGTACTGCTTAGGGAGTTTACTTCGGTTTCCAGGCTTCGTCATTAAATTCAAAATAGCTGAACGAACATCCTTATCCGTGGCTGTCTGATCGCTTAAGTTTTTAGATCCATAATAGGTCTCAGCAATAGTCTCTTTAAGAGAAAGCAAATCTATCGCTTCTTTTTCCAGAGACGTAATTTGTGCTTCTAGATTTTCCTTAACCTTACCTTGGGCAACTTTGTACTCCTCCGCCTTAGCTTTGAAATCAGCCATGAAGGAACCTATCTCCGTATCTGAAGACTGTAATTCCTTTAATTTCGTATTTCCAACAGTGTAAAGAGCATCGTACAGGTCAAAGTAATGTTTCTGATCGTCAATCCATTGCTTTTCTAACGCAGCTTTATCTTTTTCAGACTGCTCCTTGTACTGGTCAGTTGACTTTTCAAGACGAGTGTTAGCTTCTTTTGCAAACTGATTTACAGATCCTGTTGTAGATTCAAGCGATTTCCCAGAAGCATCTAAGGAATTGTTATTCGCTTCCATACTACTTGCGACTGATTTAACAAAAGCTTCTTGCTGGGTCTTAAAGAGTTCATTATCCGTCTTCAGACTGTTTGCGATGGATTGGGTACTTCTAAATGAATCTGGTAGTGTAGAAAATGGCGTCTGAATATTCGAGATGGTAAACGTATTTTGAGACGAGTCCGTAGCTACCATCTGATTCACATTAGTCTGTGCATCCGAAAGATTCCGAATGATGCTCGAAAAATACATCCGAACCACCCGTTGATTAAATCCTTGTAAGACCGTATTCACCTGACTGTGAACAGCCTGATTAGCTTGTTCGTTTTGCCCTTCGCGAATCTGATAAGAAACAATGGCTTTTTCTGGAGAAACGCTCTCTAAACTCAACAACTTCTCAGAAAAGTCTGATGGAAGAGTAATCACAGCATCAAACTGACCAGATTTCAATCCCGCTTCAGCAACACTGCGACTGGTCGTTTCCCAATTATTCTCCGTATCTTGATTAATTAAGGTCACAAAATCCGAACCTAAATTATAATCAGTATTTTCAAACCTTGCGCCTTTATCTTCATTCACAAGCGCATATTGAACCTTAGCAGTTTGCTTCCTTTCACTTGAATAGTGAAGATTCTGATCCTTTAATGCAAAATAAACAAGAGAACCCGATAATAGGGATACACATGCCATTGCAGTTAACATTTTTAAGTATCGTTTTCCTTTATGAGGACTATTCATTGTTCCTTTTCCTATTATGATTAGCAAAAAACAACGCCCCTTTCGAAGCGCCGTTTACCGATGATTAGTTCAAGCCAAATGAAGTTGCATCCTGACGGTCACGCTCAGCAACAGTATCTGCATATTGGTTCAGTTGTGCATGGATACTTTCAAGAAGTTGTTCCATTTGAGTTACGCTTACTGATAATTGTTGGAATTGTTCCAAGTAAGATTGGAAAGCCGCACCTTGCCATTGTCCTTGAAGACGACCATTTGCACTTGAAACCTTATTAATGGCATCTTTTAACTGTTCAGAAGCATTGGTATAAGTTTGAGCTTCAGACTTTAACTGTTCTGGGGTCAACGAAATTGCTGGCATATCATTTTTCTCCTTTTTGACTTGGTCATCTTCCTGACAACCTTATAGTCAATATTGTATCACAAACTTATCAGATTGCAAGTATTTTTTAATTTTGATTCGGCTGTAATACTCTTTAATACTCAATAAAATCAACAGTAGACTAGCTTTCACAATTAAGAATTGTGAAAGGTGGGATAGGAGATTAGCACCGCTAATTTCAGGTTGTAGACAAAGTATCTCTGAGAAAATTTGTCAATGTCAATATCGAAGGATAGTATCAGTGCTCTTATCTCTTCGTGAAAAGGCGAGCGAAGCGAGCTCATAACCGCTACTTTACGCCGTAGCAAAAAACACCAGAAACGTTATGTTTCTGGTGTTCGGAGATTTTGAGACTCAGGCTCAAAATCTAGGCATGAAATCCCGTAGGGAGTTGCTGCCGTCCGTGCTACCTAAGTAAAGTATCATAATAAAATAATCATTTTGAAGAAAATAAACTTTTTCTTCAGTCTAGTATGACATCTTCTTTCGTAACGCCTTCGGACCCTAACGAAATAGAGTAGATTTTAAAATATCTTCAAAAAAGAAAGATTGGGTCTTTGGTCCCAACCTCCCCTATTCTTCCTCCCTAATACGTATGATTTTTTGCGCTCCATAGATGGATTGACTAAAATTAAGTATGTAACTGATAATAATGGTAATGATAAAAAATGGGAGATTCTGAAATCCAAAAACTTCTCCACCAATCAATATAGGAGCAAGCAAGGTATTCGTCGCACTAGCAAACACACTGATATAACCAGCAGCGGCTACCAATTCGATCGGAAGTCCAAAAATAGGAGCAAGAACCACGCCCAGTGAGGCACCAATCGCAAACAAAGGAGTTACTTCTCCACCTTGAAAACCAGCCACCAAGGTCAGCGTAGTAAAAAGTAATTTCAGCAGAAAATCATAGCTGTAGATATGATGGGTCGAAAAACTAGCTTCAATCAAGTTGGTTCCAAGGCCTGCATAGCGTCCAAAATGAGCCAAGCTAAGCGCCAAACTGAGCGCCAAGCCTATCAAAGCAATCCGCCAATAGGGATTTCTCACATAAGCAGCAGCCTGCTTTTTCAACAAACCTTGCAGATAGACAAATAAATTTCCCGTCATTCCAAACAAAAGCCCTAGCAACACGCATTTCAAAAATACCTCCACTGTAATGGTCTGTGTAAGAGGGAGGAGGTGCGAAAATTTTTCCAAACCTAAAAGGTTCGAAAGGCTACTGGCGGTATATACTGCAAATAAGCAGGGAATGAGGGCGTACAACTGTAACTGACCAATCATCAAGACTTCTAAACCGAAGAATAAGGCTGCGAGGGGCGTTTGAAACAAACCGGCAAAGCCTGCAGCCATCCCTGTCACCACCAGTACTTGGGAAGCATTTGGAAAGGTGAAATAAGGATAAAAGCGATGTGCAATGGTCGCTCCAAGCTGCACTGCCACCCCTTCTCTACCTGCACTCCCACCAAAAAGATGGGTCAGCCAAGTTGACATCACAACCAAAGGAATCAAGATCAAGGGAATGGTCTTTCTTTCACCGTATGCCACCTCAAACATCAAGGCCATCCCTTTTTGTGCCTCCTTACCAAAACGCTGGTAAAAAAAGACAATCACGACCCCTACTAACCCCAAAAAGGGGAGAAGATAAGGGAGGGCGGTTAAGCGAATATCCCCTATATACAGTAACACCCGACCGAAGATAGTATCAACGATTCCAGCGAGTAGCCCAATAATGACCCCTACCATTGCCAAATGCAGGCACAGTCCATAAGAATGTTGGTAGCTAGCGCTTATTTTATCCATTCGTTCTCCTTTTTCTATTCGTTCTCTACATCAATAAGGCTTTGACCCTCCCCATTTCCCTCTCATTCACCACCACAAAAATAGTAGCTCCTGCGTGCAAAATCGTATCACCGTCTACCAATTCGGACTTGCTGTGATGAATTTGAGTCGTAATAAGGATATTTTTTGACAGAGACAATTCTCTTACCTTTTTGCCAGCAATCTTATCTGAAACAACCATCTCCATTAAGGTTGGCTCAACGATGTCCGTCATATGTGAAATCGTCATCTTAGCCAGCATGGCTTCATAAATCGGTTCTCCCTTCAACAAATCCATCACAATGTAGGCAACTAACGTGACTATCCCGATGGTCATCAGCTGCTTTAAATCCCCCACCATTTCCGTCACTAGAATCATGGCAGTCAGCGGTGCTTTTGAAATAGCCCCAAAATACCCTGCCATTCCTAAAACAATAAAGAGCGGGAGGGCATCTCCTGAAATCAGGTGAAACTGTTCTAGAATCAAGCCAAAGGCCATTCCCAAAAGAGCCCCCAGTGTCAACATGGGGAGGAAGATCCCTCCTGGTAAACCACTACCATAAGAAATCATACTCCCAACAAATCGAATGCAAAAGTCATAACCACCCGTGAAAACGGGTGGCTTGTACACCGGCTGTAAGCCGTTTCTCTCCAGCGACGTCTAAAGACGTTCGCTGAACTTCGTTCAGGTTAGTGCTATAATTACTTGACTAATGCCCGT
>NZ_MSPR01000022.1 GCF_001984715.1 Streptococcus azizii | reverse complement strand
ATATTCATTTTTACAATCATGAACGTTTTCAAGAGCGCAACAACGGCCTTGCCCCTCTTGAAATGAGGAACAAGGCCGTTGCTTAATCTTTTATTATTTCACTGTCCACTTGACAGGGAGCAGTTCATCTTTCAGGAGTAGAACTTTCTCCTACAAGAAAAATTTGATATAATAATGGGTATGGAAATTGAAAAAACAAATCGGATGAATGCCTTATTTGAATTTTATGCGGCACTTTTGACCGATAAACAGATGAACTATATCGAACTTTACTATGCGGATGATTATAGCTTGGCTGAGATTGCAGAAGAATTTCAAGTCAGCCGTCAAGCAGTTTACGATAATATCAAACGAACTGAGAAGATTTTAGAGGATTATGAGAAGAAACTGCACATGTATTCTGATTATATCGTCCGTAGTCAGATTTTTGACCAACTCCTCAAACGCTATCCAGAAGATAGCTTTTTGCAGGAGAAGATTACTATTTTAAGCAGTATTGATAATAGAGAATAAAAGGAGACTATCATGGCTTTTGAAAACTTAACAGAACGTTTGCAAAATGTCTTTAAAAACTTACGCCGCAAGGGAAAAATTAGCGAGAGTGATGTCCAAGAGGCAACCAAAGAAATCCGCCTAGCTCTTCTAGAAGCGGACGTCGCGCTTCCGGTTGTAAAAGACTTTATCAAAAAAGTTCGTGAGCGTGCGGTTGGTCACGAAGTGATTGAAACCCTAAATCCTGCGCAACAGATTATCAAGATTGTCGATGAAGAGTTGACAGCGATTTTGGGAGCCGATACGGCAGAAATCATCAAATCACCCAAAATTCCGACCATCATCATGATGGTCGGCTTGCAGGGGGCTGGTAAAACTACTTTTGCGGGAAAATTAGCCAATAAACTCAAAAAAGAAGAAAATGCCCGTCCCTTACTGATTGCAGCAGACATCTATCGTCCGGCAGCTATCGACCAGTTAAAGACCTTGGGGCAACAGATTGAAGTGCCTGTCTTTGAGTTGGGAACAGGTGTACCCGCAGTTGAGATTGTCAAGCAAGGTCTTGAACTGGCTCATCAAAATAACAATGATTATGTCTTAATCGATACGGCAGGGCGTTTGCAAATTGACCAGGTGCTGATGGACGAATTACGGGATGTTAAGGCACTTGCCCAGCCAAATGAAATCCTTCTCGTGGTCGATGCAATGATTGGTCAGGAAGCAGCCAATGTTGCGCGTGAGTTTAACAATCAGTTGGAAGTAACTGGGGTGATTTTGACCAAGATTGATGGGGATACCCGTGGTGGTGCAGCGCTCTCTGTCCGTCATATCACAGGCAAACCCATCAAATTCACCGGGACTGGTGAGAAAATCACAGATATTGAAACCTTCCATCCAGACCGCATGTCCAGTCGGATCCTTGGCATGGGGGATCTGCTGACTTTGATTGAAAAGGCTTCTCAAGAATACGACGAGAAGAAATCGCTTGAGCTGGCAGAAAAAATGCGCGAGAACACCTTTGATTTCAATGATTTTATCGACCAGTTGGATCAAGTCCAAAATATGGGACCTATGGAGGATCTAATCAAGATGCTTCCAGGGATGGCAGGAAATCCAGCCCTTGCTAATCTCAAGGTAGATGAGCGTGAAATTGCCAGAAAGCGAGCGATTGTCTCCTCAATGACCCCGGCTGAGCGAGAAAATCCTGACTTGCTGAGTCCCAGTCGTCGGCGTCGGATAGCTAATGGTTCTGGAAATACCTTTATCGAAGTTAACAAATTTATCAAGGATTTTAACCAAGCCAAGACTATGATGCAAGGTGTCCTGTCTGGTGATATGAACAAGATGATGAAACAGATGGGGATTAACCCGAACAATCTCCCTAAAAACCTACCAAACAATATGGACATGTCAGCCCTTGAGAATATGATGGGGCAAGGAGGTATGCCTGATATGTCTCCTTTTGAAGGGGCAGGCATGCCGGATATGAGTCAAATGCTCGGTGGAGGATTAAAAGGTAAAATCGGAGAATTTGCCATGAAGCAATCCATGAAACGGATGGCAAATAAAATGAAGAAAGCAAAAAAGAAGAGAAAATAAATCTCTTCTTAGACTGAAGAAAAAGTCTATTTTCTCCAAAACGATTATTTTAATATGATACTTTACTTAGGTAGCACGGACGGCAGCAACTCCCTACGGGATTTCATGCTTAGATTTTGAGCCTGAGTCTCAAAATCTCCGAACACCAGAAACAGAACGTTTCTGGTGTTTTTTGCTACGGCGTAAAGTAGCCGTTATGGGCTCGCTTCGCTCGCCTTTTCACGAAGAGATAAAAGCACTGATATTATTCTTCGATGTTGACATTGACAAATTTTCTCAGAGATACTTTGTCTACAACCTGAGAAGAGAAAATAAATCTCTTCTTTCTGATATACTCCCCTTATAGCGGACAGTGAAAACATTCACTAGAAACGCTAAGGGGAGTTTTTGTGTATCTAAAAGTGTACCTTACTATCTAAATAATTCTCCACTGGATAGTTTCTTCCATATCCATAAGTGAACATCCTTTGCAACGGCTCCAGTAAAATAGGAACTATCTATAGAGTATATTTACATAATATATGTTATGTAAATATACTCTATAGAATAACGGATTGATTATCAGTAGTTAAAAAATCTTCTCCCTCTACATGTCCAAGTGGCTATTTCCGTGAGAAATTTGAGGCTGGGAGTTTTCTTACTTCAACTGTATCCTTTGTAATATAGTATGTTTAGTTTACTTTTAGTACTTGCTCCACTAGTCTGGGAGAGTGAAACAGTTCGGTGAACTGTTTCAGCCTGAGCCTAGAAATTTGAGAGCGAAGTGGGCAAGGTTGGAAATAGGGAAACGGAGTTTCTAACGATCACTTTTTTAATGAAGGTGGTAGGCTGAAAACCTCCACTGGAGCTTTTCACTCATCGAAGTAATAAAAGAGACGCAGCTGTTTCAGATTTAGTCAATTACAGCTGTGGCTACCTTTAGGTATAAACTAAACGACTATAGTATGATTCGCGAGCCAGCAATACTGTTGACAATAAGGCATGGGAAGATTCGCTAGACGATAGCACCGATAGGTAAGAGAATCTCACAGTAGGGGGGGGGAAGTGAAGCGAGAGCATGGTTAGAAAATAGTTTCATAATATGGTGTCCCTATGAAAATTTTAGGAGCTTATGTTATCTATCGAATAGCAAACGATAGGAGCTGTAAAGATATTTTTAGACTAGTGGCAGAAAATAGTAACAAGGTGATGATTTACTTCCTTATTTTATTGACAAAACAAAAGAAAACCCTTACAATATATATGTTAATATAAGGATAATGTATACATCTTTTAACATAGGCTTTTAATAAAGGAAAAGAATAGGAGGGAAAGTGGTTCGTCAAAAGGCCTTAGTTTAAGAAAAGGAGTTTATAATGAAGAAGTTTTTCTTGCAAAAGAAATGTACCTATAGTATTCGGAAGGCAAGCATAGGAGTTTGCTCGGTTTTGATTGGGCTTAGTTTTTTGGGTGAACAAGCCAGCGCTCAAGAAGTAGTGGAAGCAGGAGGGGCAGAAGTCACTCAGTCAGTTGAGAAGAGCAATCCGGAATCTGCAGCAGAAGAGTCGGTCGCTAATCCAGTAGCAGAGACCAATGAGCCTGTTGCTACAGATCCATCACCAACATTAGGAAATGTAGAACAACCAGCAGAAGAAGTAGAGAGTGCTTCCACAGTAGAGACTACGGAGAAGACAGAGAGCCAAGAGGTCGCTAGGCCCGAGGAGACTACAGAGGTTAGTAAGGCGCCTGAAGCTGACCAGCCTAGCTCTCCCACTCTGACAGTAGATTCTGTCCCTACAACAAATCAGCTAGCTACTTCGCCCTCTGCTAGCCTATCAAATGATGATAGCAAACCTATTACAAGAAAGGTTCGTTCTGTCGAAGAGAGCCAACCAGACTTGTCCTCGGTCACCTCTCCAGAAGTATGGCAAAAAATCAATTATTACAATGAAAAGGATAAAAGAGTCCAGTTTGATAACGATTGGAAGTTTAGCCTAGGGGATAGGGTAGGTGCCTCAACTCCTACATATGACGATTCGAGTTGGAAAACCATCAATCTGCCTCATGATTTTAGTTTGACGCAAGACTATACAAGATCAGGAGAGGCAGAAAGTGGCTATAAGCCAGGCGGTGTCGGCTGGTACCGCAAGGTCTTTTCGATTGGGGAAGAAGCAGCAAAGGGACGTGTTAGCCTAGAGTTTGATGGGGCTTATATGGAAACGGAAGTCTTTATCAATGGTCAGTCTTTAGGTGTTCACCCCAACGGTTATACTTCATTTAGCTTTGATTTAACAAACTATATTAAAACGAATCAAGAAAATGTAATCGCTGTCAAAGTGGTGAATAACTTGCCAAGTTCACGTTGGTATTCTGGAAGTGGGATTTACCGCTCTGTTCACTTGAACTTTGAACCTGCTATTCACTTAGCCCAATACGGTGTGGTCATGAAAACGCCAGATTTGGCAACGACCTATGCGTCAGATCAGGGAAGTCAAGTAGTCGTAGAGACGAGGGTTCTTAATCAAGGGACAGAAACAGGGGAGATTGCGGTTCAATCTAGTCTCTTTAGACGCAATAGCGATGGTAGTGTAGGGGAAAAGGTTGCAGAATCAGCAAAGTCCGTTTTGAGAGCAGTCGAAGCCAATCAAGAAACGACTATCCGCAATCAGTTTAGTGTTGTTCGGCCAGATTTATGGTCCCTAGAAAATCCAGCTCTGTATATTTTACGAACAGATGTCTATAAAAACGATGAGAAAATCCAATCTAGGAGTCAAGAAGTTGGTTTCCGCTTTCTATCGTTTGATAGCAATACTGGCTTTGCATTGAATGGTCAATCCATGAAACTCAAAGGAGTTTCCATGCACCATGATCAAGGGTCTCTAGGAGCAGCTGCTTACTACGATGCGATTGAGAGACAGTTTGATATTCTACAAGATATGGGAGTCAATGCTGTTCGAGTCACTCATAACCCAGCTGCTCGTGTTATGAAAGATATCGCAAATCGTAAAGGGATGCTCCTTATTGATGAAGCCTTTGATACATGGCACTATGCTAAAAATGGAAATATCAATGACTATGCAAGGTGGTTTAATGTCCAAATCGGTGACAGCGTCAAGGGGTTAGCTAATGCGACTGCAAATCAAACTTGGGCTGAGTATCATTTGAAACAGATGGTCAAAAGTGGTATCAATGATCCATCTATTATCATGTGGTCAACTGGTAATGAGGTAATGGAGGGCTTTTCTGGAAATGTATCCAATTATCCGCAGGTTATTACTCAGTTGATCAACTGGATAGCTGAGGTGGATGATTCCCGTCCAGCGACGCTAGGGGATAATAAGTTAAAGGATAAATGGCGAGAGTCTATCGGTATGGCAAATGCCCTCAGCCAACATCCTGGTCAGAAAGGGATTGTCGGATACAACTATGCTGATGGTAGGAAGTACGACGAAGGACATACTGAGCATCCAGACTGGATTATCTATGGGTCTGAAACCGCTTCGGCAGTCAATAGTCGCGGTGTCTATGATATTAAAGGCAATGCAAGACGGTCGGATAAACAATTAACTTCCTACGACCAAAGTGCTGTCGGATGGGGGCATGTAGCTAGTCAAGCATGGTACGATGTGGTGACTCGTGATTTTGTTGCAGGTGAATTTGTCTGGACAGGATTTGACTATTTGGGAGAACCGACGCCTTGGAATGGGGTTGGTTCAGGGTCTGTTGGTGAGTGGCCAGCCCCTAAAAGCTCTTATTTTGGAATCGTTGATACGGCGGGATTTCCAAAGGATTCTTACTACTTCTACAGGAGTCAGTGGAATGCGAAAGACACCACCCTCCACCTAGTCCCCGGAACATGGCAAGAATCTGCCCTTTCAAAAGATGGACAAAATCGAGTAGAAGTGGTCGTTTATTCCAATGCTGCTAAGGTCAAATTGATCCATATTGATGAAAATGGTCAAGAGACTGACTTAGGTACGAAAGAGTTTACCCAACAACAAACAGCAGCAGGTCATCGTTACCAGATTTATACTGGTGCTGATAAACAATCAAGAGAACATCAAAACCTTTACCTAACTTGGCATGTTCCCTATCGTACTGGAAAATTAAAGGCAGTGGCTTATGACGCAGCTAATCAAGAAATCGTTCATACTGTAGGAACAAAGGAGATAGCAGGTTTTTCTAATGCTCATCACCTCCTTGCTCACACGGTTAAGAAGCCAAGTAAGGTAACGGATAAGTCTTTGGAATACATCGAGATCGATGTCAGAGATGCTGAAGGACGGCCAGTGATTTCTGCTGATAATCGCGTCTCTATCACTGTCGAGGGACCTGCTCGATTGGTAGCGATGGATAATGGAAATGCAGTGGATCACCAGTCCTATCAAGACAACAATCGCAAGGCTTATGCCGGAAAAGTCTTGGCTATTGTCCAAATGACGGGGGAAAGTGGCGAGGTACGAGTTCTTGCACATTCAGAAGGTTTAGAATCTGCTCAGGTGACTTTTTCTGTTCAAGGAAGCAGGGAAAACGATAGGAATGTACTAGATAGTTACCTAGCTTCTAAGACGGTCTATCTAAAAAAAGGTAGTTCCTTACAGTTACCACAGACAGTTCGAGTGCGTTACCAAGATGGTAGCGAGGGTGAGCAATCTTTAACCTTTAATCAAGAGGAAATTGCTGCGGCACAGGCTAGCGGTGAATCCTTTGTAGCGAAGGGAACGATGGTAGAAACAGGATTGCCTGTAGATATTTTAGTATCCGTCATCGATCAGGTAGCAGCTATTAAAAATATCAGTCTCGCTACGGAAAAAGGTCAAGTTCCAACTCTACCAGATACAGCACAAGCCTATCTAGCCGATGGCAGCTTACTCTCATCCCAATTTCCAGTTGAGTGGGAATTGCCAGCTGATGAAGTCTATCATCGTGTTGGAGTGGTTCAAGTACATGGTCGGGTCAATGTATTGGGAGATGTGCTACCTGTCACAGCAAGCATCCGTGTAGCTGACAAAACAATCACACTCGGACAAAATGTAGCTCCCGTTGCCGTGAGTATTAGTCAAAATATTCCAGAAAACCAACAGTCCGATACCTTATCAGCTATCAACAATCGTGAACTAACTGCTTCTGCTAACAATGCAGGAGGACCAAATCCAACTCTATGGTCTAATTATCAGGCTTCCCAGTCAGGACAAAAAACAGCTACATTGACGTTTACCTATGATACAGCTCAAAATATTAGTCAGGTCAATGTGTACTACCACCAAGATAGCTGGTCTCTTCGTCTTCCTAAGTCGGTCCAATTTGCCTGGAGTAGAGGAGCAGGAGAAGAAGCGCGTGCGGTTGCTGCTACTGAATTAGCAAGGGAACAGGTCAATGGTTTAACCAAGGTGAGCTATCAATTAGCTCAACCGATTCCAGCAGTGGTACTACAAATGACTGTTGAAAATTCTGACCAAAACTTGGGGAACCGTAAACCTTCTGTCGGAATTGTAGAAGTTGAGTTAATGACAGCTCTTGAATCTTTTGAAAAATCCAGTGACTCCAGCTTGACTGAAATTAGAGTCGACGATCGAGTATTGACAGGCAATATGATCACAAGAGAGATGTCTGTTTTAAAAGGGAACACGATTACAGCTTCTAATACAGCTCATAATGTAGCAGTGACTGTTTTACCAGCTGAAAATAATATTGTTAAAATCTTTACTCAGTCAGAAGATCAAACTAGCCAAGGAGAGTATACTCTCCACCTAGTTCCTGAAAGTCCTTCAGAAAACTATGTTCCGATTGCAGAAACGACTACGACAGCAGGCTCTACTCAACCTGGAGAGGGCAACAAGATAGCGAATGCCCTCGATGCAGATAAAGATACCATTTGGCACTCAGCCTGGGCAGGAACAGATTTGGCGAATCTATGGCTAACAGTTGATGCTGGTAAAGTACGTAAACTTGACGCTCTAGCCTATGCAGCACGCAGAGATGGCAGTCCTAATGGTAAAGTGATTGAGTACGAGGTTTATGCAAGTACAGATAATCAAAATTGGCAGCGAGTAAAAACAGGCCGGTTCAATGAGGGAGCGGACTGGCAAGAGGCTGAGTTTGAACCTGTAGAAGCCCGTTATCTTAAATTACAGGCAGTTCAGACTCTAGGAGACGGCAATCGCAATAATCGCTTCATGTCAGCTGCAGAAATTCGTGTCAGAGAGTTTAAGGAGGAGCTTCCGCCAGAACAGCCAGAGCAACCAACTCCACCTAGTCAACCAGAACAACCGACACCTGAGGTATCAGATGGAACAGTGGAGTTACCAGATAGCTATACTGCGACAAATCCTGCTAGTCCAGAAACTATTACACAGGCTCTCCAGTCACCGTCTTATTTGGAGAAAGAGTACACTATTTATCCAAATCCTCGGAAAGTAGTCTATGGAGAGGGGCTAGTAAGGCTAGATCAGACAGTTAATCTCGTCATTGGACCAGGGATTGATATTTATACTCGTAATCGCTTAAAAGAAGTGTTACAAGCCAATCAGATTTCCTACACAACTAGCCCGACTCCTTTAGAAAATGCGACAAATATTTTCTTGGGCATTCACGGACAAACGACTGCGGCAAGCCAACATCAAGCGACAGAGGGAATTGCATCAGATTTATATGACAAGATAGATGCTTATTCTCTTGTTGTAAGAAATGGTGCAGTATCTATCGTTGGAAAGGATACTGATTCTGTCTTTTACGGTTTGACGAGCTTGAAACATATGCTCAAAGATAGTCCCGAACCAGTATTGCGAACACTCAAGATAGAAGACTATGCTGATATTAAAAATCGGGGCTTTATCGAGGGATACTATGGAAATCCATGGAGTAACCAAGATAGGGCGGAGTTGATGAAGTTTGGTGGTGATTTAAAACTGACGCAATACTTCTTTGCTCCTAAAGACGACCCTTACCATAACAGCAAGTGGAGAGAGCTTTATCCAGAGGAAAAATTAGCAGAAATCCGTGAACTTGCAAGGGTGGGAAATCAACATAAGACTCGCTATGTTTGGACGATTCATCCATTTATGCATAATCGGATGCGCTTTGATAACGATCGTGTCTATCAGGAAGATTTGAATGTCATTAAGATGAAGTTTAGTCAATTATTGGATTCTGGTGTCCGTGAGTTTGGTATCTTGGCAGACGATGCGCCAAATCCTGCAGGAGGCTTCGATAGTTACAATCGCTTAATGAACGACTTAACAAATTGGTTGGAAGAAAAACAAGTGCAGTACAGCGGTTTGCGTAAGGAAATGATCTTTGTTCCCCATGAATATTGGGGGAACGGTCGTGAGGATGAGCTGAAATCGCTCAATAGAAATCTTCCAGAGAGTAGTCACCTGACCCTAACGGGCGGTCGCATTTGGGGAGAAGTGGCTAGTCGATTCCTAGATCAATATCGCGCCAATATTACTGCTGATGGAGCTCGTTACCGTCCGATTCAGTTGTGGATTAACTGGCCAACAACGGATAATTCTAAACAGCACCTCATCTTAGGTGGAGGCGAAAAATTCCTTCATCCAAATGTTGACCCTAGTTTGCTTGCAGGGATTATGCTCAATCCGATGCAGCAATCAGAGCCCTCCAAGATTGCCCTCTTCTCAGTCGCCCAGTATACGTGGAATATTTGGAAGTCAGAAGAAGAAGCAAGAAAAGTGAACCAACAAGCATTTAACTTTGTCGAGAATGCAACGTTTAAAGACAGCGAGGCTTCTAGCGCCTTTAGGGAGCTTGGCAAACACATGGTGAACCAGAATATGGATAGCCGTGTAGTTAAGTTGGAAGAATCGATCGACTTAGCTCCGAAATTGACAGCCTTTCTCACGAAGTTAGAAAATAAGGAAGAGTTGAGTGCGAGTCGTAAAGAGCTACAAGCAGAGTTTAAAAAATTAAAAGATGCAGCTCTCTATTACAAAGAACATGGATCAAAACGTATGCGCGACCAAATTATCTATTGGTTGGACAATACGGTTGATCAGATGGATGCACTTGAAAAACTATTGGAAGCAACAAAATACATCGGAAGTGGGCAAACGGCTACTCTATGGGAAAATTATAAGGCTGGATTTGACTTATACAAACAGTCTCAAACCCATGAATTTTGGTATGTCAATGGGTACCAACAGGCTGAATTAGGGGTTCAGCATATTCGTCCATTTATCTTGGGACTCTTAGAAAACTTGTCACAAGAAGTTGAAAAAGCGCTCGACCCAACGCAAGTTCAAACCCGCTTTATCACTAATAGAGAAGTGAACAGTAGAGACATTGGTAAGATTACAGATGGCGATTTGGAAACCAATATTTTAAGCACAACGCCGAATAGTTTGGCGACAGGAGACTTTGTGGGGCTTGAGTTTGACCGTCTTATTCCGATCCATTCTCTAGGCTTTGCTATGGGAACCTCGTCAAATCTAAACGATACCTTCAGTCAAGCAGAACTTCAGTACCTCAATAAAGAGAATCAGTGGGTTTCTCTGGATAATCACTCCTACCGAGGAAATGAATCCATTTTGACCCTTGAGGATCTGAATATTGAAGCCAAGGCTGTCCGACTCATTGCAACTGCTCCAAAAGGCAACACCTGGCTGGGAGTTCGAGAAATTGCAGTCAATCGTCCTCTTGAACAAGTCAGACCAACCGATGAAGTAACAGGGACGATCACAACAAGCGATAATCTCATTTACAAATATGGAACAAATCAGGCTAAAGCATTGGATGGGAATCCAGCTACAGAAGCGATGTATGCGAATAGTGATGGAAGTGATACTACCCCTAGCGGCGCTTGGATACAACTGAATCTAGATAAGGTTCGACCAGTTTCTCAAGTGACGATTGTCCAAGGAACAAACGATAAAATTGCGAGTGGGGTCGTAGAGTATTCTGAGGATCTTGTAAACTGGCAGACATTGGCAAGTGTTACTGGAGATAAGACAATCAATCTACCAACGAATATCCATGCGAAAGCTATTCGGATCCGCAATCAGCAAGATATGAATGCTTGGTGGCGGATAGCAGAATTTAGTGCCAAAACAAATGAAGGGGTAACCGATTATACAGATACGTCTCTAGACAGTCTCAAAAATACAAAAACGATTGTAGAAGAGGACAGCTACCAAATGAATCTAGAGCCGGGAGCTTCCTTACAACCAAGTGATTACATAGGAATCCGCTTGAAACGTTTGCACGAGTTGAGTCATATCGGAGTAACAGGTCAAACAGATTTGACACTCCTCTACTCTCCAAATGGCGTGGAGTGGTATACAAAAGATGCTCTATCAGAGCAAACTCTTGTAAGATATGTTCGCTTGGTAAATGAGAGCAACCAGCCTAAGGAAATCGGAGCTACGAGCTTAACTGTCCAGACCAGAGAAATAAAATCCCCGACCCTAGTCCATACAACGATGGGAATGAATAGTTATTATGCTTCTGCTGACGTAAGGAATCTTAATAATCTAGGGGATCTGTTTGATGGTAAATTGGACCGTCATGTTGAGTTTGCAGATACACCAAGACAGAATGATACCATTCTGATTGACCTAGGACAACGTAGAAACATTCAAAAACTGAGGGCTTATATCCAAGATGGGACAGTGAACTATTTAAGAGATGGTAAAATTCAAGCTAGCTCAGATGGTCAGACATGGGTTGACCTAGTGACAGTTGGTGATGGAGTAACGAATAGCAATGCAGACGATTCGTTAACAGATGGCTGGGTGCATGATGCCTCTAATCCAGGGAATCGCTATATTGAAGGAAGCCTTGCAAGTCCTATTGAGGCTCAATATCTCCGGGTTCTAGTCACTGCCGCTTATCCTCATCGCTTTGTCTCCTTTACAGAATTTGTAATCAATGATGGCGAATTTGTCAAAGAAGTCAATGATCCGACAGTCATGACAACTGGATCAGAAAGTCGTGACTCCCTCGCAACAAATGTTGTAGATGGTAAACTTCTGACAGCTTATAAGGCGGACACGCCTACTGGAGGACTTATCTACCGCCTTTCTGAAAACACTCACCATAATCACATCACCCTAGTATCGACCGCAAGTGAGAATAAACCAATCAGAGCACTTGCTTTGGTAACAGGGGAGACTGGACCACATGCTCAAGGTGTAGAAAGTCAGTGGATTGAACTAGGGAATGTAAGGAATAGCTTTGCGAATCTTACCCTTACAGCAGAGGCGAAACATCTTTTAGCAGTCTATCTTGTCTGGGAGAATGCGGGTCAAGAAATCTATGAGCTTAAAACCTACTATAAAGAGCTGATGCAAGAGACTCCAAAACCTTCAGTTCCTAAGTTGACGCAAAAAGTAGAGCCACTAACTAGACCAGAACTTGAAGCATATCCGTTTGAAGTATCTATTAGAGAAGAATTCAAACCGATAGCGTTTGAGACGATTCATCGCATAAATCGAGATCTTCCTAAAGGTGTGAGTCAAATTGTTCAAGTCGGTAAAGAAGGACAAAGAAGGCTACAAATCGAACGGATGCTGCTCGGTGATCAAGTGAGGGAGCGGATTGTATCAGATATGATTGTGGGTGAACCACAGGCACAGATTATCGAAGTAGGGGCTAAAGAAGGACAAGTTCCTAAGGACACGATAACGAAGCCACACCTATCTCCACTGTCTTCTGTCGATCAAGGGCAAGGACAAAAAGGTGACAGTCTAGCTCCTCAGGAAGAGGAAGGAGAAAAGATTGTCCCTGTTTCCCAAGGGCTATCTCGAAAAGCAGCGCGAAGCCTTCCTCAAACAGCTTCTAAATCTCAACTACATCTAGCTTTAGCAGGTTTAGCAAGTCTTCTCTTTGCCGGAGAGGTAGGGAAGAAAGCTAAAAAGAAAAAAGGAAAGAAATAAGCGAAAGAAGTAGAGGCAGGACGTTACTTTTCTAAGAAGTAGACAATTAGGCACAGTTGCTTACAAATAGAGCGACTGTGCCTAATGCTTTTTAAAAATCAACAGGATACTTGGTCAAGAGCCTTGATGAATGAATACCACGACTGGAGCTTTTCAGCCTGTTCCCTTCAAATATCTCTTCAAACCAGCTCAAGCGAAACTTTGCTGTAAATCTCTAACCTAGACAGATTTTCGCTAGCTAGAATGTAACGACTTACCATCAAAATCAGTTATTTTTACTAAAAATTACCCTTTTGTAGTAAGCGAGAATATTTCAATATTTGCAAGCTCCTTTGCAGGATAGAATCGCTTTCTCTGCTGTGCTATTTAAACTGTTGTTCCTGCCTTTATCCTATGCTGTTATTCTCTATTTTTGATATTCATTGAGTATCAATAGGTAGAGAGTCCATCGTTTCAGAGTGATAAAATTACTAAAAATTTTACTAAAACCTTGACAAAAAGTGTAGAAAATAATAAAATAAAAGTAAAAGAAATCGCTTTCATTTTTCAAATGGTTATATATCTTTTAGGATTAAAGAAAGGAAAGTCTTAGGATGAAATCTTTAAAATATTTAGTAGTTGCCTTCTTGGCAATCTTCCTTGTAGCTTGCGGTGCTAAGGGAGGAGACTCTGGCTCTGGAAAAACCTACAATGTAGGTGTTGCTATTTATAAATTTGACGATAACTTTATGACCTTGTATCGTGAAGAATTAGAAAATTATTTTGGAGAGCTAAGTAAGAAAACAGGGGACAAATATGTCCTTGATATTCAAGATGGAAAGCAAGACCAAGCGACTCAAACAGAGCAAATCAATAACTTTATTGCTCAAGGTAAAGATGTGATTTTAGCGAATCTTGTCGATCCTACAGCTGCTGGAAGTATTATCAATTCTGCAAAATCAGCTAATATTCCAGTGGTCTTAATCAATCGTGAGCCAGAAGTGTCAGAGCTTGAAATCTGGCCTGGAAAAACCAGCTATGTGGGAGCAGATGCTACTCAATCTGGAACCTTCCAAGGGGAAATCATTGCAGCGACCGACTCTAAAGGAGATCTAAACGGTGATGGTGTCGTAAATTATATTACCTTATTTGGAGATCCAGCAAACGTAGATGCTCAACAACGGACTACTTATTCTGTAAAAGCACTTGAGGACGCAGGTATTAAGAAAGCGGCCTTGGCAGAGCCTTACCTTGCAAACTGGGATACAGCGAAAGGTCAGGAAGTGACCGCCTCAGCCCTTGAACAGTTTGGTGATAAATTAGAAGTTGTATTTGCTAATAACGATGGAATGGCCGTAGGGGCTGTAACAGCTATTAAGGCCGCTAAACGTACAGTTGGAAAAGATATTTTAGTTGTTGGTGTGGATGCAATTCCAGACGCTATGGAACTTCTTGCTAAGGGTGAGTTGACAGGAACTGTTTTAAATGATCATTTCAATCAATCTCACACAGCAGCGAATGTAGCTGTTAAGCTGATGAATGGCGAAGATGTAGAATCCTACTATTGGGTTGACTATGTAAAAGTAACCAAGAAGGAAGATTCCGAATTAAAAGAAGCAGAACCAAGAACAGAAACAACGAAAGAAGCAAAAGAGCGCTATGCCAAACGTGACAAATAAGTAAGGCATTGATGATAGATAACCAATTTAGGAAATGATTTCTTCTGTTCCACAATATTCTCACCTCGGTGTCCTAAGTTGTGGAACAGATTTTTTATACTCAATGATAATCAAACAGCAAATATAGAGCTTGATTGAGCAACTATCGTGACATACGGGACAAGGTGATGCTTGACTTGGCTGGTTTGCAGAGATTTTCGGAGAGTATTATCAAACAAAAAAACAGGAGAGGAAAAAAGAATGAGTGATTACATTTTAGAAATGAAGCATATCACCAAGACTTTTCCAGGGGTAAAAGCCTTAGATGATGTAACCTTTCGTCTAAGACCGGGAACAGTTCATGCACTCATGGGAGAAAATGGTGCTGGCAAGTCAACCTTGATGAAATGCTTATTTGGTATCTATCATCGAGATGGAGGAACGGTGGTATTTGATGGTCAAGAAGTCGATTTTAAAGACTCGAAAGAAGCAATCGATGCTGGTATTTCGATGATTCATCAAGAGTTACAGCCAATCCGGATGATGACGATTGCAGAGAATGTTTTTCTAGGAAATTATCCCCTAGGAAAATTTAACTTAGTCAATCACAGTAAGATGAACGAAGATACCAAATCCTTGTTAGAAGAAGTTGGACTCTTCATTAATCCCACCACCCTACTGGATGATTTGACGGTTTCTCAGATGCAGTCAGTAGAGATTGCTAAGGCTATTTCCCATAATGCAAAGATTGTTATTATGGATGAACCCACCTCGTCTCTAACCAGTTCAGAAGTCGAAAAGCTCTTTGACATCATTGACAAGTTAAAAGAGAAAAATATCGGAATTATTTATATTTCCCACAAGATGGATGAAATCCTGCGTATTTCTGATGATATTACCGTCATGCGAGATGGTCAGTATATCGGTACGTGGCCAGCTGAAGAAATGACAACCGCTAAGATTATTCAGGCTATGGTAGGCCGGGAGCTAACAAGCCTCTTTCCTGAAAAAACAAATCAAGTTTCAGAACAGGTTGTCTTGGAGTTAAAAAATTTGACCTCTCCTAATCCTCTTTCCTTTAAAAATGCAAGTTTTACTCTTAGAAAAGGAGAGATATTGGGAATCGGTGGCTTGGTAGGAGCTCAGCGAACTGAGTTGATGGAAGCTCTTTATGGCATGCGAGTTATCGAGCAAGGACAAATTTTAGTCAACGGGAAAGAAGTCGCGATAAAATGTCCAGCAGATGCTATCAAAAATAGAATTGCTCTAGTGACAGAAGATAGACGCTATAATGGGATTTTTGGGGTTTTACCCATTACAGACAATGTCTCTGTAGCCGCCTTAAAGGAATACGTCGGTAGAATGGGTCTGTTAGATGAAAGAAAAATCAATCAAGTTGTCGAAGGAAATGTAAAACGTTTACGCGTCAAGACTCCAAATAATAAAACAAAAATCGAAAGCCTTTCGGGAGGGAATCAACAAAAGGTTATCCTAGCTCGCTGGCTAGCTAATAATCCAGATATCTTGATACTAGATGAGCCAACACGAGGGATAGACGTTGGAGCTAAATATGAAATATATCAGATTATCAATAATCTAGCTACCGAAGGAAAATCCATTATCATGATTACCTCGGAAATGTCAGAACTACTCGGGGTATCAGATCGGATTATGGTGATGTGCGAAGGGCAAGTGGCAGGTTTCTTGGACAAGGAAGAAGCAACACAAGAATCAGTGATGCGACTGGCAACGAAATTTATGTGTGCTCATGAAGGAGGAGAGGCAAGTGTTTAAACTACAAAGTCAGCAATCAAAAAAAGCATTTAATCTAGGAGATTTTTTAACAAAAAATTCCATGTACATCGTTGTAGCAGCAATGATTTTATACACAGGTATAACGCAAGATAACTTCTTTACAATAGGAAATGCGGCCAATATTATGGCCAATACCTCTGTCCGTTTTATCATTGCTCTAGGGGTATCGGGCTGTTTGATTATTCGAGGAACAGATCTATCAGCAGGGAGAATTGTAGGTCTGACAGCAATTATCACCGCTACCCTGGTTCAGCAACCAGATTTTGCAGGTAAGTTCTTCCCTAATTTACCAGACTTGCCCATCATTGTCCCTCTTCTGACAGCTTTGCTAGTGGGTGCTGTACTAGGTCTATTAAATGGTGCGATTGTTTCTTTCTTAAACGTTCCACCATTTCTAGCAACCTTAGGGACTCAGATTATGACCTACGGTTTTGTACTCATCTACTCTCAAAGTAAACCAATCGGAACCTTTAAAGCCGAATTTGGTGCCTTTGGCCAAGGAAAACTATTCGGTTTTCTTCCTTACATTACCATTGTTGCAGCTCTAGTCGGTGTAGCTATGTGGATTTTATACAATAAAACACGCTATGGTAAATATATGTATGCCATAGGAGGAAATGAAAACGCTGCCGAAGTATCCGGTGTCAATGTTCGGGCTTCTAAGATTAAGATTTTCTTGCTAGCAGGTCTACTGTATGGCTTGGCAGGATTCCTTCTATCTGCAAAAACAGGTTCGGCAGGAGCAGGAGCAGGTATGGGCTATGAGTTGGATGCTATTGCCTCTGCGACTATTGGTGGGGTTTCAACGGCAGGAGGTCAGGGTACTGTTCCAGGTATTCTTCTCGGTGTGTTTGTTTTTGAATTATTGAAGGTTTGTCTCACCTATCTCGGAGTCACACCGGACATGACCAACGTTATTCAAGGTATTGTGATTGTTGTAGCTGTTGCCCTTGATATTCGTAAAACCATGGTAAAACGCTAGGCTCAAAAAAACGAGAATAGGAATCCCTTTTTGATTTAGGAAAAGAGATGAGATTATAAAAAGCAGGTCTATAAATCTATCAATGGAAATTAGGCTTGCTTTTTGTATTAAGGTATACAATCAGGATGTGAAGCCGTCAAAAAACGAATGAAAAATAGGAAATCAAAGTAGGTTGCTTTGAAACCTATGAGTTAATCTAGCCTCGCTTTCCTGTTTCTTAGCTCGGGCTTCTGTGGTCACTTTCGCATTTCTCGGTGACCAGTTGAAACAGTTCACTGAACTGTTTCAATCTCATCTGTAATCAGCTAAAGCCAAAACAGCTGCCTATCTTTTTTCCGAGGTTTTAGGCTGAACTCAATTACATAAGAAGATACGAGAGCGTTTGACAGTGAGTTGTAGTTCGATTTATTCTCTGCCTAGCAGGATATTGCCCTTATAATCTCTCATCATACATCTTTCCGAAAAACTATAATTTTCTTGAAAAATATCTTTCCTTGTGCTATAATGAGAGCAAAAGAAAAATACTGGAGAAAATGATGCGACGTGAGTTATTACTAGAAAAAATTGAGCAGTTAAAGGAAGTCATGCCCTGGTATGTCCTAGACTACTACCAATCTAAACTGGCGGTCCCTTACAGTTTTACCACCTTATATGAATACTTAAAAGAATACCGACGTTTTTTTGAATGGTTAATTGATGCTGATCTGGTAACTATATCAAGTATTTCAGATATTTCATTAGACACGCTGGAGCATTTGACAAAAAAAGATATGGAGGCTTTTATCTTATATTTGCGAGAAAGACCTCTATTGAATGCGAATACGACTCAAAATGGAGTCTCGCAAACGACCATCAATCGCACCCTATCTGCCCTATCCAGCCTCTACAAATATTTGACCGAAGAGGTGGAAAATGAGCAAGGTGAACCTTATTTTTATCGAAATGTCATGAAAAAGGTGTCGACTAAGAAGAAAAAAGAGACTCTTGCTGCTAGGGCTGAAAATATCAAGAGCAAGCTCTTTTTGGGTGATAAAACCATGGAGTTTTTGGACTATGTAGAAAATCAATATCAAGGGAAGTTGTCTAATCGCGCCCTCTCCTCTTTCCAAAAAAATAAAGAGCGAGATTTAGCAATTCTAGCACTTCTGCTCGCTTCGGGAGTACGACTATCAGAGGCAGTCAATCTCAATATAGCTGACATCAATCTAAAAATGATGGTCATCGAGGTCACACGAAAGGGAGGTAAGCGTGATGCTGTCAATGTAGCTGGTTTTGCCAAACCGTATTTAGAAAGCTACCTTGCCATCCGTCAGCAACGCTACAAGGCCGAAAAGACTGATAATGCCTTCTTCTTATCAGAATACAGGGGAAGCCCCAATCGCATGGATGCTTCTAGCATTGAAAAGATGGTCGCTAAATACTCAGCTGATTTCAAGGTTCGTGTCACCCCACATAAATTGCGTCATACCTTGGCAACGCGCCTCTATGATGCAACCAAGTCTCAAGTTCTAGTGAGTCACCAACTAGGCCATGCTAATACGCAGGTTACAGACCTCTATACTCATATCGTCAATGACGAGCAAAGAAATGCCCTAGATAAGCTCTGATGATCAACAGAGTATCCGCTCCTCAATAGTCCTTATAGAAATGAAAAAGTCCCGCCAGTGTTCTTCATCCGAACGCTTGCGGGAATTTTATAGTCGTTTCGTCTATCTTAAGATAGTAGCTATTTATACTCAATAAAAATCAAAAGTAGACTAGGAAACAGAGTATTACTTGTCTTTCCGCCCCCAATAGACACCAAGTCCGACCAGTAGAACGAGACCAAGGACAATCAGTCCCAGACTGGTCGTGCTATTGGTTGCTGGTAAGATTTTCTTAGTTCCTGCTGATTGACCAGCCTGTGGTTGAGTCGGCTCTCCTACAGGTGGCTGACTAGCCGGAGGAGTTCCCTTTGGAACATGGCTATTGGTAATCAAGGTACCATCAATCTGTGTGGTGTAGCCTGCTACCGCTTCTTCCTCAACCGTATACTGAATGGCTTTTCCATCCTGGTATTGGTCTAGGTCGTCAAAATGGTAGTTCCAGCCTGTAGCTTCTGAAGCAATCGCCGTTTTCTTGGTATCCACCCCATTCGCAAATAGGTGGACGGTGATACTGCTTGGACGAATCCCATCTTGATTGTTCCCATCGTTCCAGACCTTAGAACCCTTGAGGCTTATCTTCTTAGGTGTGTAGCTGTTGGTAATCGTATAACGACTGCCCTCAGCGATCATCTTGCTTCCATACTCTGCTGGGACAAGCTCCTCTAGGCTATAAGGAATCTCTTGGCCATTTGCGTACTTGGGCAGGTCTTTCGATGCAAAGGTCCACTGTCCCTCTTCATCAGGTGTGACCGTGATGCGATCCACTTCCTGCCCTTGACCATCCTTCACAAGGAGGACGATACTGCTTGGACGCTTGCCATCTTGGTTGTTGGCATCCTCCCAGACCTTGCTTCCAGTGATGCGAATCATCTCAGGAGTCCGTGAATTGGTAATCACTTGACCCTCGACCGTGGCACGGTAGCCCGCCGTTTCTAACAGGGCTAGCGTCGCCTCATCTTCTCGGACAGAGTATTGGATTTCTTGGCCATTTTCAAATTGTGGGAGCTGGGTGAAGCGACCTGTCCAAGTCTCGTCATCTGTTTGGTCTGCCTTCGTCAGAGTCAGGGTCTTTCCTGCAATGGCGACCGGCTCACTACCAGCTACAGACTTGTAAAGTTGGACAGTGATCGAGCTTGGACGTTTCCCGTCTTGGTCTCCCCTATCTGCCCATTTTTTGGTGACCTGATAGCTGATTTCTTTTGGTGTATAGCTATTGATGATGGTAAAGTCGTGAACGGTGGTCGTATAGTCGTCAACCGCTACTTCTTCTACCGTATACCGAATGACTTGTCCCTTGGCATATTTGGGCTTGTTGGTAAAGCTGGTCATCCAGTTCCCTGTCGCATCGGCTTGGATCGTTTGGCTATCGACCCGCTCTCCATTTGCCAGAAGGTGCACTAGAATCTTGTCCGGACGCTTGCCATCTTGGTTATTGCCATCCTCCCATTTTTTGTGAACCGTAATATCCACCATTTCTGGTGAGTAATGGTTGGTGAGGTTGTAGCCGTCAAGGCTGGTCTGATAGTTTGGTACAGCTTCTTCTGCAATCGTATAAGCAATGGCCTTCCCAGCTTGGTATCTTGCTAGATTGGTGAAGCGATAGGTCCAGTTATCGGTAGCAGTCACAGTCTGACTGGCAACCTTTTGCCCATTGGCAAGCAGGTGGACGGTGATCGAGTCTGGACGTTTCCCATCTTGGTTGTCCGCATCATCCCAGGTCTTGCTTCCTGTCACTTCCGTTACTTCAGGACTATAGATATTGGTCAGGTTATAACCATCTACCACCTTCGTATAGCCTGCTGGAAGCTCTTCATCAATGCTATAGGTGATGGCTTGCCCATTTTCAAACTGAGGAAGATTGGTAAAGGAGTACTTCCAATCTTCTTTGGCAGAAGTTTCCGTTCTAGCTGCTTCTGTCGTTTGACCGCCTACTGTTTTGAGAAGTTTGACAACTAATTTTTCTGGACGTTTGCCATCCTGGTTATCATTATCAGCCCAAGTCTTGGTCCCTGCGACTTCAATGGTTCCTACGTAAGCAGCAAAAACGTGAAGAGTGTTACGAATGTCTGGATTAAGAATCCCTGTCACCTCTCCTGTAACACCTGCTCTATTAGTAAAGGTTACTTCTTTAAAATCATGGTAGATACTGCTAGGATTATCCTCATAAATCGGAAACCCTTTGGCAGAAGGTTGATACCAATTTTTAAATTGATAGTTTGCTAAGGTTGGCTTCTCTTCTACAGCAGTCAATTCTACGGGAGTAGATTTGATAGAAGGACTAGACTCATAGAAAGTATAGAGTTGTGTAATCTGCTGACCAGCATTATCACTATCTGGTTGCCCAGATGTAATCGTTGCATCCTTGTGATTGGTATGATAAATCAGCACACCTCTTTGTCCTAAGACAATGCTTTTGGTATCCGGATTCAGCACATAGTCCCATTTCGCTGGCAAAACATGATCAGAGTAATCTGAAACAGCCTGCGAGTAAATCCCTGTCTTATCGCTTTCGTTATATTTTGTCTGATAATGTATCCGCTGAGCGTCTTCTACTGTCGGAATATAGTTATCAATACCCGTAGCAACAGTATAACCGATATAGCGATGTTGGGCTTCGCTGTTTTCATCATTAGCATCTAACTTTTCTTTCTCACTGACACTAATATTTAATTGGCGAGTCAGTGATCCTGTCAAACGGACTGCCGACTGTTTATCTAAAACCCGGATGTCATTAGTTCCCAGTTTAGCTTCTGGCGTAACAATCACATCTTTGTTAGCATAGACTCCTGTTCCAGGTAATTCTTCGCTTTTTGTTGTATGAGGATTACCATGCCATGCGGCCGGTCCGACCGCTGTTTGTCTACTCATATCTACCTTATCTAGCTTTAGGTACCCATTGTTATAAATATAACCTCCGAGGTTAAAAGCAGATAGACTGTCTGCAGTAATTGTTGACTCATCTGTCACAGTAACTGCTCCACCATCATTGTAGATTGCCCCACCGTAGTTGGCAAATCCGTTGATTAGCCTCGTTCCTGTTACAAGAAGGGTATTTTTCTCACTCTCATCTGCACTCGGACCCACATAGATAGCGCCGCCACGCCCTTGGGTATTCCACCAGTAAGAACGGGTATTATCCACTGTTGAATGATTAACTGTCAGCTGAACACGAGCAGTGTCCTTGGCATGATAGTTTCCATTGCGAATCCCTTCCATAGATGGTGTAGAGATTGCAATGGCTCCACCTAGGTGATCGGCTGCGACATTACGAATAGTCGTATTGTCAATAATGGCGTCTGGAATCCTTGCGTCATTGTAAAATGCAATAGCACCGCCATAGCTAGCCAATCGCGGACCTTGCCAAGATGAACCCGTTCCAGTCATAGTTGAATCAAAGAGTTTGAAACTTCCGCTACCGTAAACGGTAATGAATCCACCTGCTTCTATAACTTTAGCTGCACCTCCTGTTGAGGCATCAAAATTAGAGGTGCGAATCTCTAGATCACTATTTTGGGAGGCGATAGCCCCACCTGAAATCCCAAATCCGTCTGCTAGCTGATGAAACTTAAATGTGGTATTATCGATTGATCCTGTACTATGCTCCAATTTGATGAAGCCTCCTGTAGAGAAACCACCTCGATAAGGGTAGGTTGTTTCTGCCCCATCAAATATAAAATCTGCATTGGTAATTGTGAGAGTTGAATCCGTCGCTTCGATGGAACCACCTTGAAGACCACCCTCAGGGCTGGTAATGTACGTGTTGTTATTTAAAAATTGCGTACGTGTTCCCTCTGGTGTAGGCTCAATGACTACAGTTGAGCTTTCGGATTTTATAGCTCCTCCCTCACCGTGGGCACCTAGGTCACTGGATTTCTTCCCGGATAAGTTGTGTTTGAAACTTCCCCCTCTGACCAGTAGGTTAGAGTGATCCGTGATATACACTGCGCCACCATGGGGGGAACCTGCTTGAGCATCAACTGGGGTGTCTGACTTTGTCGTATTATTGATAAAGTGAGTGTTGATTGCCGTAACAGAAGCATTTGCAACATAAATCGCTCCCCCTTGGTAACGTTGCTTATCGATCCCATTTTCCATTTGGGGAGCAAATGGTTGGGTCGTCCCATTCTTGATGGTGACATCTGTAAGGGTCAACTTTGCCCCATTTTCTACCATGAAAATCCGTCCTTGATTATCACCATCAAAAATCAAATTGCTGGCAGACACACTTGCAGCGTTACTAATCGAAAAAAGTGTCTGGAGACCTGAACCATTCGTTAGAATCTTAGAGGTGCCATCAGCACTTCCAAATCTTACCTGCTTGTTGCTAATGACAATCGGATTCGTGATTGTCAAATCTGCAGATAACTTGACCTCTGTTTCTCCACCACTAAGAGCTGCCAACAATTCCGCTTCCGTTGCAACAACCGTATCTGCATGAGTTACAGAAAATCCCCATCCTATCCAACAGAACAGCAAGGTTGCCAGTAGACTAATCCATTTCTTTATGTTTTTCATATTTTCCTACCTACTTCAGATTTTTTGAGGTGATAGAATCATTCCTCATTTATCATATTAAGCTGGATGTTTTAATCCCCTTTATTTAGCTGCTCTTTTTTTGAAGAAAAATGACATCAAAGCAATCAATAGACTTATCCCCGCCAGACTAGCTAACCAGCTAGAGGTATCCCCTGTACTAGGTAAAACCTTCTCTGCTTTTTTGGGTTGGTTTTGTCCGGGCTTACCTAATTCTATAGGATTAGGTCTAGGTTCTGATTTAGGCTCTGGCTTAGGTTCTGGTTTAGGCTCTGGCTTAGGCTCTGGTTTAGGCTCTGGCTTAGGTTCTGGTTTAGGTTCTGGTTTAGGTTCTGGTTTAGGTTCTGGCTTAGGTTCTGGCTTAGGTTCTGGTTTAGGTTCTGGTTTAGGTTCTGGTTTAGGTTCTGGCTTAGGTTCTGGTTTAGGTTCTGGCTTAGGTTCTGGTTTAGGTTCTGGTTTAGGTTCTGGTTTAGGTTCTGGTTTAAAATCAAGTACGACGTCATTACGAGTCTTCATGGTTTCAATAGGAGCTACACCTCCAGGATACAACATCTGTGCTAAAAAGCCAAATGGTCCAAGTACTGAGGTATTAAACGCAATTTGTCCACCAATCTGTCCTGTAATACGAACATTCGTCTCACGCGTTTCATCTGTAATAGCATCAGCGTTCTCCTTACTGATCCATACATTGCCCTTACCACTATTCAGCGTCATACTCCCTGTCACTTGATCATAGGTGAATCCACGAGACGGATCACTATCTATTCCCTTATTTCTAAGTACCGTGCGGACAATAAAGGTAGTAAGCTGATTGGGATTTTCAAATGAAAAGGTCGTAGTCAAACTATCGGCAGTTGGCTTATCCAATCTAGTCATGGTTAATGGATTATAATTTTCGTCCAAGACCCCTGCGACTTCGTAAAGAGCGCTGGTAAACGTTAAATTTTCCATCAGTTTATTGGTTGTTACCTTTTTATCTAGAACAACGCGCAAGTCTTGGAAAGTATAGGCAGAGCCAACTTTACTTGCATCTCCTGAAAAGTCTGTGATGCCCTCTGCTACTTTTAAGACGCCTAGTGGATTGCGAGCAACAATGACAGGTACTCGCTTATCATCCCAACTAAAAGTAGAATTAAGGACTACTTCATACTTATCTTTTTCTTCGTTATAGTAGACAGCGACCTTATCACCTCTTGCTCCATCGCTAAAATTCTCTCCCTCTGCAAACCTAGCATTGGGTACTGTAGTTTGAGGGGTTTCAGTATTATTGATATGTAAATGCGCCTTATCCTCAGTTATACTAGCTGCTAAGTCCATGACATCCCACTGCTGAATAAAGACAGGATAAAGAGTTGCTCCTGAAGGAGTATCTTTTACAGGGGTTCCCTCCCCATACGTTTGTATCGTTGCTGCTCGATCCTCTGACCAACCTAGGAATATTTTCCGAAAAGTGCGTATATGCCAATCGCTATGACCCCATCCTTCTGGCAACCCTAGCTTGTCGTCTGCACTATTAAACGTTTTGGATATGATAGTACTCCCGTCAGATTTTGCCATGTTGCGTGTAATCTTTGTACTTTCCGGATCGTTGTTTCCTACCGCTTCCCCTGAGGAAGCAGAAACAGCATTGTCATTAGCAGCTCCTGCTGCAATAGCTGGACTTGTATGCTCGCTAGCAGGCTGGTCTACTGCAGTAGGAGCTGGATTATCGCCGGTAGGCTGAGCTACTGCGACAGGAGCTACGTCAGCACTAACAGGTTGTTCCTCTACAGTAGAAGCTGTGCTAGTAGTAGCAGGTTGTTCTAGCTCAGTCGAATGGGTACTACTACTGACAGATGATTCCGAAGTAGGTACATCCTCTGCAAAGACTGAAGTCCTATTCATGGTTAAGGAAAGTCCTAGAAAGCTAATTCCCAATAAAACAGAGGTCGTAATGGCCTTTACTTTCCGAATAGAAAAGATTTGTTGTTGATGAAATTTCATATATTCTCCTTTTCCTTACTTCATTATATTATTATTTAATGATAGTATATACTCTTTTCTAGTCTACGTCAATCATAATCATAATGAAATCACCTATTATACCTAGATTCTGAACAATTCGTAGATAGAGATTACTATTTTTCTGAGTTTCTATAAACTGCACAATTAAAAACGAAGGTTACTGATAAAAAACAAATAAAGATAGACAGCTAAAGAAACTATCTATCTTCATTCGTTTTCTAGTGATTAGTGATACTCTCCAAGCTAGTTGTCTGTTAGCTGTCTGATTCAGCAGACTTGTTACAGTAATTTTACCTGGATATGTGATATTAGATTAAGGGCCATATGAACGCAGATTGGCACTTTAATGGTTTTCGTGTAATTATAGGTTAGACCAAGCACAACACCTGGAACTCCATAATACCAATAAGCTGTCCAATCGATTGAAGGATGTGCTAACACAAAGAGGAGACTAGATACGACAATCCCAATTAGGGGCTTGTCAGCAAAAACATATTTTAGCAATAAACCTCTAAAGAGCACTTCTTCAAATATCGGTCCTGAGATAACTGCGATGATAAATTCAATGAAAAATGTAATCAGCCGATCATCAAAAGGCAAGGGACCTAAAGGGGGAGTTGGGATAGCATAGGCATAGAGATAGTCATTTGCTGAAATCAGCATAAACGCCATCACTCCAGTAATAACAAGCGTTTTCAACCCTTTTTGAAGCGTCTTATCTGACAAATCAAAGTGGCGCTTCTTCATCACATATAGTAATAATAATAAGGTGGATACATCGACTAATGTCATGATAAAATCACTCACATAGGGCAGTCCAAGTCTCTCGATAGCTGACCAGTATGGTAGATAGCGCAGTAATAAAAAATTGAGGGCATAAAAAACAACAAATAGAAAAAATGCTTCTATCGCCTTTCTTCTGCCACTACTCCTCCAAGAAAAATTTGACATCTGCATGGTCATTCCTCCTACAAGTAATCATGGGATTTTTATACAACTATCTCTACCAGGCAACACCTCTCCTATGAAAAGATGTAACCCGCAACAGACGTTTAAAAATATTCCCCTTCTATAAAATGTTACTTTTCTATCCTATCTTAAGTGTAACATTTCTGTCTAAAAAACAGCTATCTATTTTCTGTGCTTTATCTGTTTTTATAACAAACAGGTCACCCAGAAATAAGAAAATGACCACAGAAGCCCTCACTAAGATTATACACCTAGTGAAGGCTTCATATTCCTTTTCATTATTCTGTGGGTGAGGGAGGAGCCATCATGGATGTCTGTCCCAGTCCCTTCACTGCTGCTTTTCTGACCTAGTTTCCAATAATCTCTTTCATCCTAGCTTGGTTGACCTGAGGGTAGGCTGCTAAAAATTGGGAGAGGCGTTTGAGGATTGGTAAGACATAGCCTAGCTGATCATTTTCCACTTGGAGAACCAAGAGAGGTTCATGGAGGCTCATTCTCAGCAAGAACCACCCTTCCCCAAAAGGAGCAGTCACATCAAAGCGAACCCCTTCTTCATTTTCAGGATTAAATTGAAAACCTTCAATCGTTTGAAGCTGCAAATCCGCAATGACTTGCTCACCAAGTGTTCGGTAATCTTCTGCTTCCAGTTTAAAGCGGACCTCTTGTGTCTCTACAGGTTGTTTCAACTGGGCAATCAAATCATCCAAACTTCTTTTCTCAGCTTGTAGATAGGGCAATAGCATGAGGATTTTTGCTGCGACATAGGTTCCGTCATCTAGGAAGTAATTTTCTTTGAATGCAGCATGGCCTGAAGTCTCAATCGCAAGTTGACAATCGATACCTGCTTGATTCGTTTCAATAGCCTTATTGATAACATTCCGATAACCTGAAATATAACGAATCTGCTTGCCACCCAATTCTTCAATAAAACGTTTTAGGTGTTCAGAAGTTGGTGAGTTCGTCACAATGCTGGTCCCAGGGTGTTCCTGTAAAATGATTTGGGCTAAAATTGCAATGAGATTGTTTCGATTCAATATCTCGCCTGACTTGGTTACCAAGGCAGCCCGATCGACATCAGTATCAAAGATAATTCCCAAATCCGCCTGATGCTTCAAGACCGCAGCTTGAATACTCGCCATAGCTTCTTTGTTATCTGGATTTGGAATATGATTTGGGAAGGTACCATCAGGATCTAGAAATTGCGAACCAGTTGTGTCAGCGCCTAAGGCTTGTAAAACCTTTTCTGCAAAGAATCCTCCAGCCCCATTTCCTGCATCGACAATGATATGTAATCCCTCAAGCGGTGTTTTTCTCCCTTGGTTTGCCTGACGGATTTTTTCGACCAAATCTGCGGCATAGGGGGTCAATAAATCTGCCGTTTGGACGCTCCCCTTTTCCTGGTCAGCTATATCTTGGTCATTGTCTAAAATAAAGGCAATATCTTCATGCTCTGCGCCACCTTTTTGACTAAAAATCTTAATCCCATTGAAGTAGTAAGGAAGGTGGCTAGCTGTCACCATAACACCAGCATGACAGGCAAATTCCTCATATTGGGTACTCATGAAGAGAGCGGGAGTTGTAGCTAACCCAAAGTCAATCACTTGTACTCCTATTCGTACGGCTTCCGCTACAAACGTTTCAACCAAACTAGGACCGCTGAGACGACTGTCTCGTCCAATCCCTATGGTGAGCTGACCTGTTTGATAAATCTTCTTGAGCTGCTCGTCTTGACAGAGCCAGTGAACCAGACCACGTACGATGTTGGTGATAGCTTCTGGTGTCAGATTAACTGCTAATTCGTCCGTTGCAATCGCAATCCCACGAATATCTGAACCGTTTTGCAAGATGTGATGTGCCATAACTTCCTCCTTTGTCTAGTTCCTAGTATATCATCTTTTTAACCGTTTTCAAGTAATTAGGATAAAAAGAGATAGACACCACTGTCAAGAAGAAGTTTGTTACATAATATATATTATGTAACCTATAGCCTTGTCAAAGAGGTGAGGTAAAAAATGGGCTTTCCCTACTTCTCCTCATTTCTCTGCCAAATTCGCACCTGCGTCCCTTGATCAATTTGACTGGTGATGTGAATAGAGAGTCCTAGCTGTATGAGAACACGTTTGGTTAGATATAAGCCAAAGCCGCTAGCCTTCTGATGCTCACGGCTATTATAGCCTGTAAAGCCTTCCTCAAATAGACGTGGAATGTCCTCTGGCAAAATCCCGATTCCCTCATCAGAAATGGTCACCCCATTTTCTAGGTGGATATGGATAGAACTAGCGGTCTGGCTGTATTTTATAGCGTTATCCACCACTTGAGATAGGGCGAAAGAAAGCCATTTGCGATCACTCTTGAGCTGCCAAGTTCCTGAGATATTGACCGTCATTTCTTTTTGGAGAAATTGACTGCGGTACTTTTTGACTAATTCAATGATGAGATCCTTGACTTCCACCTTTTCAAATCGAAAATCACTGACTTGATTCGATAATTTCATATAGTTTAAAAGATTGGCCATATAATTGTCCAGACGTAATAACTGGTGATTGACCTCAGTTTGATTGAGCTGATTCGTCTGACTCATCAGAGATAGGGCCGCCAAGGGGACTTTCATCTGGTGTGACCAAGTTTTTATTAGCGCCTCCTGCTCATTTTCCCGCGACTTGTAAGCTAGTATCGTATCCTTGGTCGCTGCTTTTTCTTTTGACAATAGACTTAAGTAGGCTAAGTCAGAGGGGAGTCGCAAGGCTTCCAGATTTTCCTCGTAGAGATCGGCTTCTAACAGGGTCTGCTTGCGCTGAAAAGTGAAAAACAGAGCGACAGTCCAAATGGCTAATAGACTGCTGGTAAAAAAGAGACTCTGGAGAATAAAATCAAGGGGGAGTTGATAAAGGGCAAACATGCTCACTAAACCGATTCCGATGAGGAGATAAAGAAGGTACCAACCACGGTGTTCCTTGAAGAATTTTATAATCATTGTACAAGATACCCCACTCCACGAATAGTATGGATACGTTCAAAGTCTAGTTCACTGACTTTTTTACGCAGACGAGTCATATTGACATTCAGGGTATTTTGGTCAATAAACTCCTCGTTTTCCCAGAGCTGCTCTAGCAATTTTTCCTTGGTCACGACTTGGCCTTGATGCTGTAGCAAAGTAGTCAAAATTTTGGTTTCTGTAGGAGATAGCTGAATAGAATCTGTACCACGGCTAAAACGTCCATCCATAGTCAGTTGATAGTCATCCAAAGCCAGCTGTGGTAGCTGGGTAAATTGTTGAACACGACGTAAAAAGGCTGCAATTTTCGCATCTAAAAGAGCTAGCGAGAAGGGTTTTGAAATAAAATCATCCCCACCCATGTTCATAGCCATGACAGCATTCATTTCATCATCGCTACTAGAAATAAAGATAATTGGCATCGTCATACTCTTGCGAATCTCTGTCGTCCAATAAAAGCCATTAAAACAAGGCAGACTAATATCCATCAATACCACATCTGGCTGCCATTCAGCCACCTCCTGGCTCACCGCTCGAAAATTACTGACACTACTAACTTGATATTGCTGGCTCAGATGACTCGTCAGCAGCTGGACAATCGTCTCATCATCTTCTACAATATAAATTTTTTCTTTTTTCATAGTCCTATTGTATCAAAAAAGTGGCTCGGTAAGCCACTGTTAGTATGAGAACCTGCATTCACCAGTAAAATACTGTTAGAGTGCCGAACTGTGAAGATAGTTTTTTATCTTTCGATAATACGATAATAGGTCCGACTGGTCCATGTATAGATGCCAAAATAAATCAGACAGATGATGGCAATGGTTATGCCGCTCACGGTATAAATCATGGTATGAGAGGTCACTCCAAATATGGAGAGCATCTGTTTCAGCATGACAAGGGCTCCAATAAAATGGAGGGTAGCCATAGCAAGTGGCATAAAGAAAACAAGTAGAATCTGCGAATTGATGGTCTTTCTGATAGCAATTTTGCTCATCCCCACTTCTTGGAGAATCTTGTAGGATTTCTTATCCTCATGCCCTTCTGAATACTGTTTGTAGTAAATAATCAAGGCAGCTCCTAGCAAGAAGCTAATGCCGAGTAAGAAGCCTGTAAAGAGGAAACCACCAAAGAAGCCTAGCATATCCTGTCGGAAATCTTCTTTTTGTACCACAAATCCGAGTCTACTGCTACCATCTTCTGTCATGAAATTTCCCGCATTTTCACCTAGCAGGGATTGGTATTCGCTCTTGCTTAGGTCAGCATGCACCTGATAGGTCATGAAGCGCTCAGGGGTGTTGGCTGCATTCTCTTTGAAAAATTGTAAGAATTCTTCCAAGACTTGATCATTGCTAACGACCAGCAAGGCAGGGTTATAGGTGTTTAGTAAATCTGGTAGTTGAATCGGTTTTATCCCTTGAACAACATCGAGTTTCTTTTCACCTAGGTATAAGGATTCAAGCTGACTGGTATGGTTTGGACGATAAAAAATCACCTGTTGTTCGTTCAAATCTGGAATATCATTTCCGAATTTGCGAATATCATCTTGCGTGACAACTTGTAGATAGGTCACATCATTGACTGAAAAAGTGCTGAGACTCTCCTTGTTGAGAGTAAGCGTCTTGCCCCCATTATAAAAGATAGTTTCAAACAAGATTAGGTAAGATAGACTATCATCCTTCTTTTCAGGATAGGTATCCAGTACAGTTTTTTGAAAAGCAGACTCTCCCTCCTGACGGTCATGTACATAGTAACTGATTGTACTGCTTTTTAGAAATAAACCATCCACCATATTGGTCATATTAGTATATAACGAGGTGGTCGTTGCGATGGTGACAAAAGCCATAACAGCAAGGAGAGTAATATTTGCAAGCCCTGTCGCATGTTGCTTCATTCGGAAGATCATCTGCGATGTTGAGATAAAATGCTCAGGAGTATAGAAATACTTCTTTTGCTTGCGACGAGATTTTAGATACCACGTTATAAAACTAATGTAAAAGAGATAGGTGCCTGCGATGACGAATAAAACAGCAATGAAGAAGCGATAGAGTACGACAATAGCGCTGATTTGGCTGGATGAAATGGATAGATAGTACCCGATACCTAGAGATATTAAACCGAGCATGGCAAGAAGTACATTGCCTTTTGGTTCTTGCTCTCCTTCTTCCTTACTTCTAAATAAGATGAGCGGTGAGGAGAAGCCAACCTTATGAATAGCCAGTAACTCCAAGAGAAAAAAGATACCCGCAAAGATGAAGATATTGATGCCAAAGGCTAGAAATGAAATCTCAAAATGGAGAGACGCTCCTTGTACTAGATTGATAAAAATCAGATACATAACATTCGAGAAGGCAGCACTCAGTATACTCCCCACTATTACAACCAAGCCAAACATCATCATCAGTTCTAGCGTTGCAACGAGGGCTAGTTTTTTCTTATTCATCCCTAGCATGTTGTAAAGACCAAATTCTCTTGCCCGCTGCTTCATCAAAAAGTTAAAGCTATAGATTTCCATAATGACCGAGAAAATGGTTAGAACAATCGTTCCTAAACCGAGAGCCATGGCTCCCGTTCCCATATCCTGTGCTACAGGGCTGAGGATGAGTAGTAAGGTTGAGCAGTTTAGAACAAATAGTACCAAACTGGCCAGTATAAAGGGGGCAAAACTTTGTAGGGATTTTCGGATATTTCCATAGGCTAATTTAAGATAAAACACGCTTACTCACCTCCTAGGAGTGCAGACATGCTGAGTGAAATTTCTTTAGCAAATTCAATGCTAGATTTATTTGCTCGATAGAGTTGATGGAAAATACGACCATCCTTGATAAAAAGGACGCGACTAGCATGGCTTGCTGCGTTGGCCGAGTGGGTCACCATAAGAATGGTTTGACCATCGGCATTGATACTTTCAAAAAGATTTAGTAAATCTTCGGAGTTCCGGTAATCAAGGGCTGCGGTTGGCTCATCGGCTAGGATCAGTTGGGGTTGGGTAATCAAGCTACGAGCAATGGCTACCCGCTGCTTTTGTCCACCCGAAAGTTCAAATGGACGTTTATTGAGCAAGTCAGCAATTCGCAAGGTTGGAGCTAGTTTTAGCAAGCGTTCCTCCATTTCACTATAAGGACGGCGGGCTAGAACCAGTGGCAAGAAAATATTATCCCGAATGGACAGGCTATCAAGCAAGTTAAATTCTTGAAAGACAAAACCTAGATTGCGTAGGCGAAAATCAGCCAGCTGGCTTTCCTTAATGTTGGTAATGTCGTGATGGTTAAGGATAACGTTGCCGTTTGTCGGCTTATCAAGGGTAGCTAGGATATTGAGCAGGGTCGTTTTCCCTGATCCACTTTCTCCCATAATAGCGATAAACTCACCCTTTTCAACCTTGAAGTCCACATCCTGTAAGGCACGAGTTTCCTCTTTTGAAAAACGTGTCCGATATACTTTTTCTAAATGATTGATTTCTAAAAACATAGTTACTCACTCCTAATTTTCTACTTTTTGTTCGTCTACTTGATCAAGCACTTCTTGATAATGAATACGATTTGCTTTCGCAACTTTCTTTTCAGCTTCTACCTTATAATATCTGTCCTGAACGCCGATAACCCAGTCGTGACTAGAGGTCGTATAGAGATTATTCAAGGAAACTGTTTCTTTTACCGCTCCCTTATCGTTGACCACAGGCCATTCCATAAATTTTGCTTTGACTGTTTGGATACTATCTTCAGTTACTTCCTGTTTGGTAATGGCGTAGTCTTTTCCTTTATAATGAAAGGTCTGATAGCCCTCATCAAAGCTAAGGCCGGCTGAAGATGCAGAACAGGCTGCGAGGGTAAAACTGCTGACGAGTAATAAAAGTAGGGAATTCTTTTTCATACTGCACTCCTTCTAGTATGCCATAAATCGCAACATTTGAAAATCTTGAGCCAAGTTGGATAGGTATTCTCCATGTTCGAGCAAGCTCGTGACTTCTTCCCGAGACAATTCTTCCTTAGTTTGTAAGGCTTGATAGGCTTGTTTGAATAGCATAGATTTTTCCTTCTTTCTTGTTTTTATATGTCCATTATAGTCTATTTACGGCACTGCTACTCTTACAAGTTTGGCCGAAAAACTTACAGATTTGTAAGGGAAGAAAAAAGATACCATTTCTGGTATCTTTCAGATTATGGCTTCGAGCCAGTTTTTCTCGAAGAGAAAAACAAGAAAACCACCAGCTATGCTGGTGGCTGCCAAGGCTTTGAGCTTTCATTTCTTTTTCCTGTTATAATCTAATTGTTCAGGTTAGATAA
>NZ_MSPR01000021.1 GCF_001984715.1 Streptococcus azizii | reverse complement strand
CTGCACGTTTGGTTCGTCTTCTTTAATTTTCAAAGGTCTTGCGCCGCTCCTCAAGCGACAACTATATCAGTATATCACCTTCTTATTCCTTTGTCAACTACTTTTTTTATTTTTTTTACCTTTTTTGACATTTTTTTACCACGCCACTTGTCAAGCCGATTGCAACAGGGTTGATAGTGGACTAGAAAACATCTGTTCAGCCTGTTTGGGCTTTTTTTAACTGACTTTTTTCAAAATGTTTCTATCTTTTGTGACTCTTATAATAGAAAGAATCATATCATAGAAGTCTCTATTTCTATCCGAGCCTAAACACGAAAGAGCAAATCTGGTCAGCAACGTATCGCTCGCTCTCAACTCAGCGAACTTTGAGGTTCTCTGAGAAGAAAAAGAAGGCCTAACCATCAAAAGTGCCTTCTTTTTTTATTTACTTCCGCTTACGGGCAATTAAATGAATCGGAGTTCCTTCAAAGACAAAGGCTTTGCGGATCTGATTTTCAAGAAAACGCAGGTAAGAGAAATGCATGAGTTCTTCTTCATTAACAAAGATGACAAAGGTTGGTGGCTTGGTGGCCACTTGGGTCGCGTAAAAGATTTTGAGACGTTTTCCCTTATCTGTCGGGGTTGGGTTAATCGCGATTGCATCCATCACCACATCGTTCAAAATAGCAGATGAAATCCGGGTTTGCTGACTCTCGCTGATTTGCTTAATCATGGCTGGTAGTTTGTGCAAGCGTTGTTTGGTCAGAGCAGATACGAATATAATCGGGGCATAGGACAAATACTGGAATTGCTCTCTAATATCTGCTTCCCAGTTCTGCATCGTCTTATTGTCTTTTTCAAGAGTATCCCACTTGTTCACGACAATAATCATACCTTTTCCTGCTTCGTGGGCAAATCCAGCGATTCGCTTATCATACTCGCGAATCCCTTCCTCAGCATTCAGGACCATAAGAACCACATCTGAGCGATCAATAGCACGCATGGCACGCATGACAGAGTATTTCTCCGTATTTTCGTAAATTTTTCCAGACTTACGCATACCAGCAGTATCAATCATGGTAAATTCTTGACCCTCGCTATCTGTAAAGACTGTATCGATCGCATCACGGGTAGTCCCTGCAACAGGACTAGCAATCACGCGCTCTTCTCCCAGCATAGCGTTAATCAAACTTGATTTGCCAACATTTGGACGACCGATTAAGCTAAACTTAATCATGTCTGGATTTTCTTCTTCTGTTTCAGCAGGTAGATTTTCCACAATGGCATCCAGGACATCTCCTGTACCAATTCCATGAACAGATGATACTGGGTAAGGCTCCCCTAGTCCCAGAGAATAAAAGTCATAAATATCACTGCGCATTTCAGGGTTATCGACCTTGTTAACCGCTAAAATAACCGGCTTATTGGTCTTATAGAGGATTTTTGCTACATACTCATCAGCATCTGTCACCCCCTCCTTACCGGATACGACAAAGACGATGACATCTGCCTCGTTCATGGCAATGTCTGCTTGATGTTTGATTTGTTCCATAAAGGGAGCATCGACATCATCGATTCCGCCTGTATCAATGATACTAAAATGGCGATTGACCCACTCAGCTGTTGCATAGATACGATCGCGAGTCACTCCTTCTACATCCTCTACGATAGAAATGCGCTCACCCGCAATCCGATTAAATAAGGTTGATTTTCCAACGTTGGGACGCCCCACGATGGCAATAGTTGGTAGAGCCATTGCTCCTCCTTTTCTACAATAAGTGTTTTTCTTTCAAAAGTGTTCTTGTTTCTGGGTGTTCTGCCTGACCAAATTGGGCAACCAAGCGTTCAGACCAGGTTTCTTTCTGCCTAGCACCTGCATAGTCTGATTGGATCTGATCATAGGCAAGGATCGTCTCCACTCCTTGCTCCTGATATTCTTCTTGAAAGACAATAGCCTCCTGAGGCAAGCGTGGCTTGACTGGAAAATGCTGATTCGGTCTTCCTAGGGCAATGCAAAATACAGGATAAGTATAATCTGGCAATTTAAAGAGATCTGCGACAGCTCTCGCAGCGTGGCGAATCATACCGATAAAAACGCCTCCGTAGCCCAAGCTCTCTGCTGCAAGCAGGGCATTCTGTCCAGCTAGTGCTGCATCCACTGAGGAGATTAAGAGATTTTCACTTCCTTTGGCATCAAAGGTTGTTTGGTGCAATTCCGCAGCCTTACTCGCCCGATTGTGGTCACCTACAAAGAGCAAGATGGTATCTGCCTGTAAAATGGCTGGTTGGGGAGTAAGGGCATGAAGTGCCTCTTTTTTCTCTTTTGAACGCACCACTACAATCGAGTAGGACTGAAAATTTTTCCAGGTTGAAGCTGCACGCCCTGCACGAATAATCTCATCCAAATCCTCATCTGTGATTGGTTCATCGGTAAATCTGCGCACAGAACTGTGCGCTAGCATTAACTCTATCGTTTCATTCATCGACGGTTCACTCCTTCTAAGTGTAACTCAGTGGCCAAAAATCGAATGCGCTCCATCACCCGCTTGGCCTGCCAGGTCTCATCCCCTGAACGTCCTGCTGCAAAGTGTCGCTCCAACTCTGCAAGGGAAAAATTCGAGGTAAAGAAGGTTGGTAGGTTTTCCTGCATTCGGTGCTGCAAGATAACCTGAAGGACATCATCACGTACCCATGAGCTATGTTGCTCCGCACCAATATCGTCTACTATCAAGACTTGGGCAGTCTTAATCCCATCGATCTTTTCCTTTACCAAGCCCTCTCCTATAGCATTTTTGATGTCAACGACAAAGGTAGGATAATGGAGCATAGTGGTAGAGAGTTGGTGGGTTTTGGATAGAAGATTGGCTAAAAAAGCCATCAGATAACTTTTCCCAACTCCAAAATTTCCATAGAGATAGAGTCCCTTGTTGTCTTGACCGACCTGTTTGACAAATTCGGTAATGGCTTTTGTGACCCCTACACGGTTTTCATCTGTCAGATCTACATCGGCAGTCGTAATATTTTTCAAATGAGCCGGGAGATTGATCAGCTGAATGCGATTCTTAATTGCTTCTGCCTTACGGTAGTCAATCAAGGCAGCCGTCTCTAAGTAAGAGACATCAGCATAGCCCTCGTTCATAATCAGAACAGGTTGATAGCCAACAGCAATATAGGAGTCATCTTGATGGAGGAATTTCTTACGCTCAGTCACATATTCAAAAAATTTGGACATGGACCGAGTAATAACTTCCTCTGTCAGGTGGTGTTGCTGGATAAAATCTGCTACTTCCTTATCTTGAATAGTCTCTTGATATAGCTCTTGGTAAGACTTTCTTCCTGATTCAGTACCTTGCGGTATCCTGTCTTGAACAGCTTTCATCTATGCCTCTCCTTTTGTTTCCATGGCTTCTAATTCACGATAAAGCGCAGCCAACTCAGCCTGACCTTTCGCTGTTTGCTCTGTTTTTACTTCCTGCTTACTCCACTCAGGTACATTGCTCTTTGGCGCTTGCTTAGTCTGCTTCTTGTGACTTGGTTTCTTACTCTCTCGCAACTGACAGACTGCCTGTTCGGCACTGCGAATCTCCTTGTAGGAAAAATCATTTCCCAATTTCAAGGCATAGGCTTCTTGTAAATTAGCTGAATCAACCTTATTAAAGGTATAGAGAACAATCACATTGATGACCTCATCCAGTAAGCCTAAGTCAACTAATCGTTGCAAGCATTTGCGTTCTGACATGGTAACTGTCGCCTTACGCGCTTCTTTTAACAAGGTTAAAAATTCAAGTGCCGTCTTAGTCTTACTTTCACGTACGATAGCCTGTTCCTGTTTTGTCAAGCTAGTGGTGACAGGTTTTACCGCCACCTTTTGTTCCATACGCTTAACCAGAATCACTTGATGATTAGCTGTTTCTTTCGCAATTTTATAAGCCTGCATCCAGTCCCAACCATTTGTCTCAGCCAAATGATAGAGGGCAATCACATCATCTGCCTCATTTTGAAAACGCAGTTGATCGCGGCCCATCATAGTCTTAAAGGCCTGTAAATCAAAAATCGGTGTAACAGAAGGAGCAAGTGGCAATTCACCATCAATGGTAAAGACATCAGAAAAACGTTTGGTCACTTCAGTCTCTGATACCGGTTTTGAGCCGGTCCATTCTTCAACTGCTGGCTCTCCAATTTTCTTAACCAACAGTTTTTGATAAAGGGGATGGTGCAGAAAATTTTCCATGGATAGGGGTTCAACCAAGCGAAAAATAAGAGCTTCTTCCTTTTGATAGACAGCCAGTAGGTCCATGGCTCCCAGCACATCCAAGGCCTGCTCCAAGCGATTGAGTCCCATATTTACATGATTTAAAATCCGGCTCAGGGGATACTTGCCTGCACCATAGTCATAGCCAGCCCACAAAAATTGATAAACTGCTGTTGCCTCCTGGCCAATAATCGGCTGGTAGCAAAGGATAAAGCTCATCCAGTTAGGACTTATAGCATTCTTTTGCATGTAAGCATATAGATCGTTTGGTTTCATATACTATAGTATCCTATCTTCTCGTCTTGCTACCTTTCGTAATTTGTTTGAGTAGATTTTCCAATTCGCCTACGTCTTTAAAAGAACGATAGACAGAGGCAAAGCGCACGTAGGTAATCTCGTCCAACTCGACCAGCTCTTCCATCACTAGATTTCCGATCAAATCACTTTCGACCTCACTATCGCTATGGGCGCGGACCTTCTGCTCGATTCTATTGACTACTTCTTCAATCTCACTACTAGAAACAGGACGTTTTTGGGCAGAGCGGATAATCCCATTAAAAATTTTCTCTCGGGAAAATTGTTCGCGAGTTCCATCTTTTTTTACGACAACTAGGGTTTTTTCTTCTATTCGTTCATAAGTGGTAAAGCGATGTCCACAGTTTTCACATTCTCTTCTACGGCGAATGGTATTTCCATCTTCTGCCTGACGACTATCCACAACACTTGACTTTATACTGGTGCATTTGGGGCAACGCATACTATCCCTCCCATTCTATCATTAGGACTTCATTGTATCATATTTCACAGGATAATAAAAGGGAGTGCATCTCTGCTGGCGCTTACTAAGAGAAGAGTTCTTACTATCTCTTACTCTCTTTTCTACTATTTCTCATTCTCAACCACCATTCTCGCCCTTCTTGGTAGCCCTTAACGGCAAAAGGAATCGTGAGTAGGACATAGGTATAAACATATTGACTCTTTGTTTCCCACAATAAGTGAAACAAGACGCCGCCTGCTAAGTAGACAAACGCATAGTATTCCCTCGGCAGGCGTTTCCAAGGAGACTTCACTACTAAAAATATCAGGGAGCCACCATATAGCAGGATCAGATAGGCATGAGTATAGTGGTAAAAGAAACGATAGATGATGCCACCGCGGTAGAGACTCTCTAACCCCTCACCTTTCACGGAACCTTGCTGTGGTTTGCTGGGACCTGACCAAATTGACTGAAAGGTTGATTCTACCCAGGTTGTCGCAAACTTTTTCATAAAAAATCGCCCAGCATAAATGGGATCTTCCGCAAAGACCTGCACACGACGGCCAACTTCTTTTTTAGCAGCTTGTGTAATCTTCTCCTCATCTCCTTCGTAGTGATCATAAATCCGTCTGACGTATTTATTGTACCAGCCTCCTTGCCGAACCTCTGACTGGGTGTCTTGTAATCCCATGGCTAACCAGGTCACCTTAGGATTGGCTGCAAAGGAAACCTGACCCATTGTTTCATAATAGTTTGTTGTCACTCGATTTAAACCAAGCGAACAAAACAGCAAGGGGATCAGTAACCCAAGTAGCAGGGGCTGGCGACGGCGTAAACACTCTAGTAATAGGATGACCGCCACCGCTACCAGCAAAATACTGTTGTTATTCCGAATCCAATATGAGAGCGATAAACAGAAACTTGCTAATAAGGCATTTTTTAGGTAATCCCTTTGCAGATAACGACAGAAGTACAATAAGCCAACGCTCGCTGCACAAAGACCATATACTAAACCATAGACAAAGAAAAGATTGAAAAACTGTGGCAGAAAGGCAAAGAGTGCTAGGATTGTATACTGGCTACTCCTTTCGTTTTGAAACAATTCTTCACTTAACTTCCAGTTGGCATAATTGATTCCTAGGATAGCTAGAAGATTTAGGAAATAGAACGTCCGTACGCCAGCTCCCGGCAATATTATCAAGACAAGGCGTTCCAGACTGACGAGTCCTAGTTGATGGGGATAGCGATTCAAGTAAGCCCCTGCCTGTAAAAAACGCGTATCCCCTTCGTTTAATAAGAAAGCTGCTCGCAAGACGGAATGGGCATCATCTCGTAACTGAGCAGGTAGATAGAAAATCAGGATAAGACCTACTAATAAATAGAGGACTGACAGCAGAATAAATAATTGACGGCAGGAATATCTCATCACGAATTTAGAGAGTAGCCAATAGGACAAGCAGACCAAAAGTAGAGATAGTACTGTCCACACACCACTGAAGCTGAGTCCGACCCATTCTTTGTAGGGCAGATAGACAACTGCTTGAAATAGCACCGCTGTCACAAATAAAATCAGAAATAGCAGGCCAGCCCCATAACCAATCATAGCCTGCATGACTCGATAGATAGATTCTTGTAGTTTCGATAACATTTTTTGCTCTTTCCATGTAAAAGAGCCAGAGACTTGGACTCAAGCTCTTTTTGTTTATTTTATAGTCTCTCAGATTCCAACTGTTTTTTCTCCAGCCTAGCATAGGTCCATTCTCTTACTAGGCGATAGATAACCGCAAAAATAGGAGTAAAAAAGACCATTCCCAACAAACCGAACAGGTTTCCTCCAATCAAGGCTGCAGCTAGGGTGAAGAGGGTAGGGAGACCAACTGATTGTCCTACCACACGGGGGTAAATGACATTCCCTTCAAGCAACTGAAGAATCTGGAAGAGGAGAATTGACCAGAGAGCTAACCAAGGATTTTGCACCGATATAAAGAGAGCACTGATGATACAGGCGGAAAAAGGTCCCACATAAGGTACAAATGACAGCACTCCCGATAAAATCCCTGCCATTCCTGCATAAGGAATCGAGAAGAGAGAATAGCTGACAAAAACGAGCGTCCCAATAATAACTGCCTCTACAATCTGACTCATCAAGAATCGATCATAGGTCTCGATAATGACTTCACCAATATAGGCAATCACACGCACCACTTTTTCTGGAAAAAGAGCATGGAGTAACTTACCCGTCATGTCCTGTAAATGTTCCTTACTTCCGAGGATACTCAAGGTGATAAAGAAGGCCATAATCAAGGTTAGAATATTTGAAAAGATTCCCGTCACATTATTGGCTAAGCCCGCCAGAAAAGCTGCCGCAAATCCTGATAGCTTGGACCAATCTGTAAACTGATCAACATATGTGTTTAGTCGACTACTCAAGGTGCTAGACAAGAAGCCGCTATCCTGCAGAGTACGAAGGAGCTTTGGAACACCTTGATTCGTAACCGATACTAATTCAGATACAGTCGACACCAAGGTGGGTAGGATAATCACTACTACACCTGTCACAATCAAGATAAAGACAATCAAAACACCGACAATCGCTAACGGTCGTTTGCTCTTGCTCAAAAAAGGAACCTTTTCAATCAGATCTTCGAGCTTCTTCATCGGAACGTTCAAAATAAAAGCGAAGATGGCGCCGACAAACAGGGCATTCATGCTGGACAACAAGACCTTGACCATGCTGTAAATATCCGAATAGTTTAGGACGGCTAGCAACACCACAGCTGCAAAACTAATCACCAATAACTTTTCTTTAAAAGAACTCTGCTTCATCTTCTCATCTCCTTTTCACCCCTAAGTCCTACTATCATAGCATAATTTAGCGAAAAAGTCAGAAACTGATGGCTGTGAATCACAACCCGACACCCCCACCCTGCAACTCGGAAACACGATAGCGTTTTAGGCTGAACTCAATTACACAAGATACAAAGCCTGTGAAAAACTCAACGTAAAAATCGGAGATTGACGACGTATCCTTTTGATTTTTAAAGAGTATTATCCACACTCCTAGACCTCACAAAAAGACCCCAATCGTCAGAGAACAACTCTAATGATTGGGGTGTCTTCAATAGCTATGTAGTCATCCTACCTATCGTTACTCCTCCCGCATGGCATAGCCAATACCACGGACAGTTTTTATATAAGACTCTTGACCCGGCAAGTCTAATTTTCCACGCAGATAGCGAATATAGACATCCACAACATTGGTTTCAGCCGTAGCTTCATACTTCCAAACCCGATCTAAGAGCTGCTCACGACTCAACACTTCCTGACTATTCATCAGGGTCGCAAGCAAATCATATTCCCGGCGCGTCAAACTAATCAGTTCCGTGCCACGGGTAACCGTACGGTTTTGAAAATCAATCTTCAAGTCACGATAGGCAGCCTGGAGTTTGACCTGTTTACAATGCTCATCAATATAATCCCGTCCCCTAAAGATAGAGGTCACCTGATCCACTAAATCGCTAATGACAAAGGGCTTAATAATATAAGAGACTGCGTAGCGCTGGATAGCTGCTCCGTGCTTTTTAGCATCCTCGCTATCTACTACCACAATCATGACGGTGGTCGGCTTGATTTTAATCAGCTCGGCTGCCAAGTCATGGCTAGACATGTCTAATAGAGAAAAACTCATGAGAATCAAATCAAAATCGGTCTCATGGGCAAGTTGGAGAGCTTCCTTCCCTGTAGAAGCATAATCAACTAAGTAGTCCTTCTTTTGTAACTCCATGGACACAAAGTGGGATAGATTCCGCTCGCGACCTGCAATTAAGATTTTTTTTACCATAGATTATTTTTCATCATACCATGAGTAATGGAAGATTCCTTCTTTATCTTTACGCTCGTATGTATGAGCACCGAAGTAGTCACGTTGTGCTTGAATGAGGTTGGCTGGTAAATTTTCAGCACGGTAACTATCAAAATAGGTAATGGCCGCTGAGAAAGTTGGGACAGGGACACCTGCCTGAACCGCCAAGGTCACCACATCACGAACAGCTTGTTGGTACTTAGCTGTTACCTCAAGGAAGTATTCATCTAAGAGAAGGTTAGCAAGATCCTCATCACGTCCGTAGGCATCCGTAATCTTTTGCAAGAAACGAGCACGGATGATACATCCGGCACGCCAGATTTTAGCGATTTCACCAAATGGCAGGTTCCAGTTGTTTTCCTTAGACGCTACACGTAACTGAGCAAAACCTTGTGCATAGGACATGATCTTGGAGAAATAAAGAGCCTGACGGATCTTTTCGATCAACTCTGCCTTGTCACCATCATATTGGAAGGTTGCTGGTTTTGGCAAGACCTTACTTGCATGTACGCGCTCTTCCTTATATGTTGAGATATAGCGGGCAAATACAGACTCTGTAATCAAGGACAATGGTACACCCAAATCAAGGGATGATTGACTCGTCCATTTACCAGTTCCTTTATTTCCTGCTGCATCAAGGATATAGTCAACGATTGGCCCCTCTTGGCCTTCATCATCCTTGCGTTTCAAAATATCTGCTGTAATCTCAATCAAGTAGCTATCGAGCTCTCCCTTGTTCCACTCAGTAAAGATCTCAGCCATTTCATCTACGGAAAGACCAAGCAGATGTTGCATCAGATCGTAACTTTCTGCAATCAGCTGCATGTCACCGTACTCGATACCATTGTGAACCATTTTCACATAGTGGCCTGCACCATCAGGACCGATATAGGTCACACATGGTGCGCCATCTTCAGGAGCCTTGGCAGAAATTTCTTCTAAAACATCTGCTACTAAGTCATAGGCTTCCTTTTGTCCACCTGGCATGATAGACGGACCTTCAAGCGCTCCTTTTTCTCCACCAGAAACCCCTGTTCCGATAAAGTTAATCCCTGAATTTGCCAATTCTTTCGAGCGACGGATAGTATCTTCATAGAAGGTATTTCCACCGTCAATCAAGATGTCCCCTTCATCGAGGTGAGGAAGCAAGGCTTGAATGGTCGCATCTGTCCCTGGACCTGCCTGAACCATGAGCATGATGCGACGCGGTTTTTCTATCGATTGTACGAAACTTTCTACATCATAGCTTGGAAGTAATTTTTTACCCGGATTGCTTGCAACAACATCTTCTGTCTTATCTGCTGAGCGGTTGTAAATCGCCACAGTGTAGCCTCTAGACTCTACGTTAAGCGCGAGGTTTCGCCCCATAACAGCCATCCCCACAACACCAAAATTTGCTTTTGTCATGAATGTTCTACTCCTATTTCTTAATATCTTTTTCATTATACAATGAAATCAAGCTATTGACAAGATTTTTCAAATTTTCTGTCAATTTTATTCTTCATCAAAAAGTCCTTGTAATTGGGCAAAGGGACTATTTTCTTCCTTTTGTTTTTGAGTTTTCGCGGTATAGTCTTCTTCTGTCATCACAGTCCAACTGTTACCTGACGGCAGGTTCTGATCGGCTGCTTCCTCAGGGGTCAAGACCCGGAGCGGAATGTTTAGGAGGATGTTGTCCGCCACGCTTTCTGAAAGCACAATCACATCCTCTTCAATGACAAGGACTAAATCTGCTTCCACCACATCTTGATCTTTTAGAGCCTCTTCATCTGCCACAAAGACCTCCTGTACTGGAAGAGATTCAGAAAGCACAACCGGCTCCATGGAACGACTCGAAGCAAGGGTAATGTCATAAGTCATTTGATAGTTCAAGAGAAAGAAACCAGCTTCAAAGCTGACTCGTCCCACTACGCTGATGGGCGAAACTGCTAGAATATCTGCATTGCGAGCCATCAACTCATCAGCTAATTCTAGATTTTCTTCAAAGGAAATGCCGTCTATTTTTTTTTGAATATCTTGAATATGGAACATCTCTTCCCCCTCAGCTCACATGCTCAGTAACGTAGTGGTAAACCTGCTGACCAGCAACTGCTCCATCGCCAACAGCCGTTGTAATCTGACGTAATTGTTTTTGACGAATGTCTCCGATAGCAAAGATACCAGCTTGACTTGTTGCCATTTGTTCATCCGTCACAATCCATCCCTGATCATCACAAATTCCCAAATCTGCTACTGCATCGGTCATCGGATCCAGACCTACGTAGATAAAAACACCGCCAAAGGCATGACTTGTCACTTCATCTGTCTTTAGATTTCTAACCAAGACTTCCTGTACCTTGGTATCATCACCTTTGATTTCTTCCACTACGCTATCCCAGATGAACTGGATTTTTTCGTTGGCAAAGGCACGCTCTTGGATAATTTTTTGGGCTCGCAATTCATCGCGACGATGCACAATCGTCACAGTATTGGCAAACTGAGTCAGATAAAGAGCCTCCTCAACAGCAGAATCTCCTCCACCAACGACTAATAAGTCCTGCCCACGAAAGAAGGCTCCATCGCAGACCGCACAGTAAGACACTCCCCGACTATTATATATATCTTCACCAGGAACCCCTAGTGAGCGATGTTGAGCCCCCATAGCTAGGACCAGAGTATGGGCTTCTAGGGTCTCATCTTCTGTCACAACACGTTTGACAGCCCCATCTAGCTCCACACGAATCACTTGACCATAGAGATATTCTACACCAAATTTTTCAAGTGGTAAAAACATTTTTTCAGCCAATTCTGGGCCGCTGATATGGTCATATCCTGGATAATTTTCAATCTCTGCGGTATTGTTCATCTGCCCGCCATAGATACCACGGTCTAGTAGGGCTACTTTTAAATTGCTCCGCGCAGCATACAAGGCTGCGGTCATTCCGGCAGGACCTGCTCCAATAATAATCGTATCGTACATCTTTCTTCCTTCTTTCTATACTCTTGCCATCAACAAAATACCCACAATCCCAAAAGATAAAATGGGAATGGTCATCACGTTGATAATCAATAAATCAAAGAGAACCTCTTGACGATCTTGGTGAGTCTTATCTTTTTTCTTCAACAGGCGAAGTAAAAACCAGCCCGTACTAGCTATCACTACCAAGACAGTTGCAATCAATAGGCTCTTCATGTAAAGACCTAATATCGTTTGTAACATCTGTTTTCCTGCTTCCTATCTTCATCATCCATACTTATAGCGCACGACACTTCTTTCCAAGAATCCTGGTTCTACTACAAGTAGAACAGCCCTTTAGAGGTGGGAAATAGACGCTTGCGAAAGCAAACAATCACGAGCTTCTTCATTTTTACCGTAGCAGTTGTCAGCTATACCTACTATACAGATACAGCCGTCGCTTTTTCACGCCCTTGTATCTTGGTGTAATTGAACGCGGGCTACGAGCTGTGCAAAAAAGAGACGCAACTGTTGCAACTTTAGTTGCTTACAGGTCAGGCTACCTTTAGGTATAGTTTTTCCTAACTCAGGCTTCTGGGGTCACTTTCTTGTTTCAGCTGGTTAATCCTCGCTTTCCGATTTCTTGGCTCGGGCTAACCTAATCCACTGGATTAGGTTACTCCCCGAACTGTTTCAATCCCATTTTCGCTTTGCTCGCTTCAACAGTCTGGGATTAGACTGTTGAAGGTTGGAAATAGAACGAGTGAAACTCGTGTCAAACGCCCTTGTATCTTGGTGTAATTGAACGCGGGCTACGAGCTGTGCAAAAAAGAGACGCAACTGTTGCAACTTTAGTTGCTTACAGGTCAGGCTACCTTTAGGTATCGTTTTTCCTAGCTCAGGCTTCTGGGGTCACTTTCTTGTTTCAGCTGGTTAATCCTCGCTTTCCGATTTCTTGGCTCGGGCTAACCTAATCCACTGGATTAGGTTACTCCCCGAACTGTTTCAATCCTATTTTTGCTTTGCTCGCTTCAACAGTCTGGGACTAGACTGTTGAAGGTTGGAAATAGAACGAGTGAAACTCGTGTCAAACGCCCTTTGTATCTTATGCTAAAACGTTTGGCGCTTAGCTTTCCGCTCTGCACGTCCCTTGATACGATTTTCAATCCTCTTGGTCTTACGACGCTTTTCATCAACAGCCCACTGAATTTTCTTTTTATAGCCGGGCTTGATTTTTTTCTTTTTCTTTTTGACCAAGCCAATCATCTCAAGATCTAATGCTTGCCTTGACTTTTCCCGATTGACGCGCCGATCACGGTCATAGGTGTCTTGAAATTCACCATCCTTGATGACCTTAGGCACAAAACGGATATTCAGTTTTTCAAGTTCACGAATGTCAGCATCATCACTCGGCTGGTAGAGGGTAATAGCCGTTCCTGGTAAGCCATTGCGACCTGTCCGCCCTACACGATGTATAAAGAAGGACAGATCCTGCGGAATGGCGTCATTGATGACATGACTAACCCCTTCAATATCAATGCCTCTTGCTGCCAAGTCAGTTGCAACAATATACTCAAATTCTAGATTCTTAATCTGGTTCATCATCCGCTTGCGTTCCCGCGGTGGAATATCCCCGTGAATCTTTGCCACACGCAATCCATTTGCAACCAAGTAACGATGCAGTTCGTCTGCCCGTGACTTGGTATTGACAAAAATCATGGCCAAATACGGCTGCATTAGCTGGGTAAGCTCCAGAATCAGGGCATTTTTATCCCGCCCCTTGGTCGAAATCAGCCAGTTATCAACCGTATCTGAGATAACTGTCTGCGTCCTAATCTGCTCGATGACAGGATTCGTCAAATATTTCTTCAAAAAGGGTTGTAATTTTTGTGGAATGGTTGCCGAAAAGACCAGGAACTGCAAATCCTTCGGCAAGCTCGAAGCAATGCGATCCACCGTTTCCAAAAAGCCCATATCAAGGGTCATATCTGCCTCGTCCACCACAAAGGTGGTCGCCTTATGAATAGCTAGATTTCCTGATTTGACCAAATCATAAATCCGCCCCGGTGTCCCGATAACGATGTGGGGCTGACTGGTCTGTAGCTTGTCAATCTGGCGCTGCTTGTCCGTTCCTCCGACATAGTTGTTCACACGAATGTCCATATCTGAGCATTGGGCAATCTGGCGTGCAGCCTGGTAAATCTGAGTTGCTAACTCACGCGATGGTGCAGTAATGACGGCTTGTACCTGCTCTAATTCTTCTTTCAGTTGCTGAAAAATGGGAATTAAAAAAGTGTGCGTCTTACCAGAACCAGTCTTTGATTCTCCAACCAAATCACGCCCTGATAAAACGATGGGAATCAAGCGTTCTTGAACTTCTGTCGCTGTATCAAAACCTATCTCCCTCAGCGCTGTTTGAATATAGGGTTTTAGGGTAAATTCTGTAAATTTCATAGTATTCCTCTTTTTCTACTTTTTTTATTATATCAAAAAAAACAGCATTTGACTGCTGTTTGATACTCGTTAAAGATTATAAATATAAGATAGCAAGCGTCAGCAAGCTCATGATTAAACCGAGCCCCCACAAGAAGAAGTCAACCTTCCATTCACTCCACTTTTCCCCGTGACCCGTCAAGCCCCCTAATTCCAAATGATGATGAAATGGGGTCATACGGAAAATCCGTTTGCCTTCACCAAACTTTTTCTTGCTATACTTGAAATAGCTGACTTGGAGCATGACAGAAGAGGTCTCCACCACGTAGACTAGACCGATAAAAAGCAGGGTCCATTCTTGATGAAGGGCGATTGAAATCGTTGCAAGCATGCCTCCGAGGGCTAAACTTCCCACATCTCCCATGAAAAGTTTGGCCGGCTTACGATTATAGTAGAAAAATCCGAGTAAGGCACCAATCATGGTCACACAGACCAATAAAATATCCGAACGTCCCTCGATAAAAGCGATGACTGCATAGGCAGCAAGGCTGATGACAACCGAGATGGAAGCAAGACCATCTAGACCATCCGTTAGATTGACTGCATTGGAAAATCCAACCAGCCAAAAGAGAACAAAGGCGACATATAAAATTCCTAGATGAAGTGGATAACCTAGCACATTGAGCGTGCCTTCACCTGAACCTTGCATGTGGACCAGATAAAAAACAAGGCCACCTAGAATCTGTAGGGCTAATTTTTGCTTGGGATTCAAGCCTTCATTCACCTTGCGAAAAATCTTTAAAAAATCATCCAAAAAACCGACAAATCCGTAAAGCAATAGGATAAAAAGGATCGCAAGGACTGACCCGGTCAGCCTGTTTGAAACGACGGCAAAAAGAGGGATTGTGACAATCGTCACCAGTAAAAAGACTGTCCCCCCCATGGTTGGCGTCCCTGCCTTAAACTGGTGCTGGGTAACATCCTCATGGGTTTGTTGACCCTCGATACGCTTTGCTTGATAAAATCTGATAAATCTTGGAATCAACAGAACCGTCGCAACAAAGGCAACTAGACCTGCTAGAATGACAGAATGCATATTACTCTCCTAGGTTAATTCTTATTTTTTTCGTCTGTTCTAAATCATTGCCGATGGCTACACTTTGACCGACGGCAATCGATCCTGAGCCACTATATTCAATCTCGATTCCTGTCCACTCAGCGAATATATCCACATTTTCTTTTGTCCATCCATACAGATCAGGTACTCTTTCAAATTTATCTGTCAGTAGTAAGATTTGCTGATTGGCTACGAGATTGGACCCGACATCAACCGACACTTTCTTAATCTCTCCACCATTTCCTAAAATAATCGGCTGTACCAGTTGCTGCCGCAAGATGCTTGCTGTCACACCTGGTTGCTGCCCGATAACCTTCCCCAACTTGTACTCCGTTTCTTTTGAAACGGTCGTAAGGGTTGGAGCTGGTGTTGTTAGGTTGAGACTATCTTTCAGTTGCATAGCCTCCTTGAGGGACGGATTGAGGATATCTCTCCAATAGAGAATGCTCCAACTTTCTGGCTGTTGAACGGTCACATACATGATAAACTCTGGATCTTCAGCTGGAACCATTGCCACAACCGAGTTGATGGTATCATTTGGCCCTTCCATATAGCCAGTACCATCCTCCTTACCAATCTGAGCAGTCCCTGACTTCACTGCAATGTTATAGCCATCTACTTGAATAACAGCTCCATCCGATGCGCGTAAGGTTCCAAAGTGAGGGTCTGTTCCGACACTAATCATATATTGACGCGTGTCAGTCGCAGCCTTTTCGGATACGGGCTTTCCTACCACCTCAGGCTTAGAAAGGCGCACTGAGTCCGTATTGGAATCATAGAGAGCCGTGATAAATTTCGGTTCTAACATGACACCATTATTAGCAACTGCACCAAACCCGCGTAACATCTGGGTTTGCGTCGCTAAAAGCCCCTGTCCAAAGGAGGTCATCGCAACGGATACAACGTTATTCTCAGGCAGAATCCCTGCCTCTTCTCCTGCCATGCCAAAACGGGTTGGATAGCCAAAGCGGAATTTCTCCAGGTAGTTCAACCAGCGTTCATCTCCCATTTTCTGCTCCAAAAGGGTCATCCCTACATTACTAGAAAGGGCAAAACCTTGTGCATAAGTTAGACTCAGCGGAGCGTATATATCCCCTGCATTGACATCCCAGTCCCGAATGATGGCATCAGCAATTTGGATTTCCGAACGATTGTAATACTCATTTGGGGTAAAAGTCCCGTTATCAATCGCAGCAGCAACAGTCATCACCTTCATGGTAGACCCGGGTTCAAAATTGTCTTGATAAAGGAGGGAACGCTGTAAAATATCCTTGTTATCCACCCCTTCCTTAGTATCTGGATTATAGGTCGGTCGCTGTGTCGTTGCTAGAATCTCACCTGTCTTAGCCGAAACTAAGGTCGCATTGATATATTTTCCCTTGGTCTTATCAGCAAAAACGTCCATATTGGTTTCTAGAGAGCGCTGAAGATCCGCTGAAAGTGTCGTGTAGACATCCTGTCCATCTACTCGTGCTTCCTTGATATTTTCCGTCCCGGGAACAATTCGACCACGGCTATCTTTTTCATAGACAACTTTCCCATCTTGACCAGCCAATATGCTGTTGAGGGCATACTCCAGTCCTCGCTGACCTTCCAAGCGCTGGCTACCATCCGTCTCATCTTCTACTAGATTCGCTAGCCCAATAAAACTTGAGGCAAAATTTCCATTCGGATAGAGACGACCCGGGTTGGTATTAAAAGCGATCCCCTTGATACCAGCTGTCTCCATCTCCTGCTGAATCGCTGTCATGGTACTGTAGGAGATATTCTTTCCCAAGGTTCCGAAATAGACCTGTTTGAGCTTAGGCTGATTTAATTGCTGTAGAACATAATCTGTCTCTAGTCCTAGGTACTTATTTAAAATCTGTGCGACCTGGTTAAATTGGCTCGACTCAACATATAGAACCTCTCGCAAGGAAGATACGTATTCCTTATCGATAATCGCATAGATTGTATAGGTTGTTGAATCTTTAGCTATCGGTAAACCTGTACGGTCATAGATCGTTCCTCGCTTTGCTTGCACAAGCACCTCTGTCTGGTGAACTTTTCTTGCACCTTCTGATAGATCAACTCCAAATTTTTTATCTGTCCCGATAATAATGGCAAAATGAATCAAAAAGATGAAAAAGATGAAAACCGTCAGAAGAATAAGGCTCTGCCCCACCCTCCGACGATTTTGCGACGGAATATAACGCTTCTTTAAAACATACCGTAATAATTGTTGTTTGCGTTTTGACATTATTCTGCTACTCCAACATTATCATTTTTATAGGTCAATCCAGCCTTGTCAGCTATCTCTAATAAACGCGCATTCCGAATCAATTCATTGACAGCCTGCTCAGCGTCATCGATTTCCACTTGCTTATTATTGATTTCTTGATTGACATGGGCCATCTCTGCCTGCACTTGCAGTAGGCGGGTTTGCATAAAAACAATTCCAATAGCCAAGGTCAAACTAGACAAGACAATACTGCCGTAAAAGGCCTTCTCCACTCGAGAAAATGTCTTGATTTTTTCACTAATCACGCGCATCGTCGCATCTTTTCGTTGATCTTGTAACATATTTTCCCCTATTTATGTATCTTTTTTGCCACGCGCAATTTGGCAGAATGAGCGCGGTTGTTGCTAACCAATTCGGCTTGGCTTGGTAAAATCGGCTTGCGGTTGACCAAGGCTAGTTTAGGTTTTAGCTCATCGGTAATAAAAGGTAGCCCCTTTGGTACAGCAACTGTTGAGGCCTCTTTAAACAACCGCTTGGTCAAGCGATCCTCCAACGAATGGAAGGTAATGACCGAAATCCGACCGTCTACTGCTAACAGGTCAATGGCCTGCTGGATAGACTCATCTGCCGCTCCCAACTCGTCATTGACCTCAATGCGAATGGCTTGAAAAATCTGCTTAGCAGGATGACCTTTTTTCTTCAACTCCTTAGCAGGCTTGGCTGATTTGATTAGGTCTGCTAGCTCAGTCGTTGTCTCAATCGGCTTTTCAGCTCGTGCTTGCTCTATCTTTCGTGCGATTTGCTTAGAGAATTTATCCTCCCCATATCTGAAGAAAATCCGTACCAAATCATGGTAATTGTACCGATTGACCACCTCGTAAGCTGTCAAGGGGGCAGTCCGATCCATCCGCATATCTAGACAAGCATCTTTTTTATAAGAAAATCCTCGTTCCCGCTCATCTAGTTGAGGGCTAGACACACCCAAATCATAGCAGATGCCATCTATTTCATCCACTCCTCGCTCTTTCAAACGAGCCTTCAGATGGCGGAAATTATCCTTAATAAAAGTGACCATGCCTCTTTCAAGATAGGGAGCCAGGCGCTTTTGGGCATTCAAAATAGCCGCTTCATCCTGATCAAAGGCATAAAGATGCCCCTCCTCACTCAACTGACTCAATAAATACTCGCTATGACCTGCTCCTCCCAAGGTTGCATCCACGTAGATACCATCAGGCTTTACGGCTAGCATATCTACAGTTTCATGCAATAAAACAGTCGTATGGTTAAATTCCTTCATCATATCCTTACCATTGTACCACATTTCCTCCCAAAAAGAGACGGAAAACTATTATCAAGAGACGGGAGCATAAATGAAAAAGCCCCTTCTAAAAAGGGGAACAGGTTGTAGACAAAGTATCTCTGAGAAAATTTGTCAATGTCAATATCGAAGGATAGTATCAGTGCTCTTATCTCTTCGTGAAAGGGCGAGCGAAGCGAGCTCATAACCGCTACTTTACGCCGTAGCAAAAAACACCAGAAACATTATGTTTCTGGTGTTCGGAGATTTTGAGACTCAGGCTCAAAATCTAGGCATGAAATCCCGTAGGGAGTTGCTGCCGTCCGTGCTACCCAAGTAAAGTATCATAATAAAATAATCGTTTTGAAGAAAATAAACTTTTTCTTCAGTCTAAGCCCCTTCTAAAAAGGGGCAGACTCTTCCGGTATGATTGAACTCCAATATCATTCAAGAAAAAACTGCTTTTCAAAAAGAACTTTTCTATCATTAGGAATGATAACCCCAAATCAATACATTAACACTACTTTCCAAAACAAGTGGATACGAATAGTGCGAACATTCCATAATAAAACACTACTCATCAACAGAAACCCACAAGATATAAACAGTTTAAACTTTACAAATTCATTCATGAGAATAACCTATATGCTCCGATTGCAACGATACTTTTTCGAGTAAAGCTAGGTGTTACTTGGATAATTGGAAGCAGTCTTTTTCGGGAACGAAGCCTAAGGTAGTTGAAATGGTTGACCAAGTATCCTTTTGATTTTTAAAGAGTATAAATAGCTAAATAAGATTGAGCCTCCTAGTATTCACTAAGCGCGATAGCAAGCCTTTTTTCAATTACTTTTGACACTCTCTTATCACTCTCTTACCTTTACAAAGCCACAAAATTCCTTTACAATATTCTTATTCTTGCTAGAATGAGGATTGGAATGAAACATATTTTACGTCAACTGAAACCCTTTGATTTTATCTTAGTTGGGATAACCCTGCTCCTGTCTTTCGTGCCAGCTATCGTCACCTATGTAGGTAGCCAGAATCAACCGGAAGAACCCTATCTCATTGCTTCCATCCGTATCAACGGAGAAGTTGTCGAAGAATTTAAACTCTCAAAAAGCAGCCCTCACAAAGAAGTGACCTACTATCCCAATCCCGGTCAGTACAATATCATCGAGGTCGACGGCGAGCGGATTCGAGACAAGGAAGACAATAGCCCCGACCAAATCGCAGTAAATACAGGCTGGATTAGCAAACCCGGCGAAATTGCAGTTTGTCTCCCCCACAACCTCATCATCGAAATCCGAATTCCAGATGACCAAGAGGGAGAAGAGGAGGATGAATTGATTCTACCAATTTGATAGGTAGTCTAAAAGAGTTGGAAAATTGAAGTCTCAAAAGGTAGACAACCCCTCTAAGCGGTAGAAAAATAGCAAATTCATAGTGTGAACATCATCTTGCAGCAACTCTTAAAAATACTGATATAGTGGTATTTTTAGCCCAAGAAAAAGATTGAAGAAAATGAGCCGAGATGGATTTTTCTTCAATCTGAGAGCTTGAAACTTCAAGTTCTTTTTTTCTATATCACACAAGCTACAATCAGCACTAGAAGATATAAGACTGAAAAGAGGATAAAACTATTGACCGCTTCGATAAAGGTTTCACGTTTCACTTGTTTTTCCAAGAAACGTCTCAAACTGCGATAAGACAAGGTTGCAATACCAAAGCCCAACCAAGCCCAAAAAGGTAACAGTCCAAAGAAAGGGTAGACTAGCCACAAAAACCACGGCAAGAGAGCCAAGCAGGTATAGAGGAAAAGCCCCTTTTGTCGTCCAATATGAAAGACTAAGGTATAGCGATGATTGCGAATATCTTCATCCAAATCGCACAAGTTATTGGCCAACATAATATTTGCAATGAGACAAACCAAGGGAAGGCTCATCAGACCGATTTCAATCAGCCTCCCCCAAGCTAGCTGCAACTGAAACCATTCCCCCACAAACCGACTGACTAAAAATAGATGGGGTGCTTGAACAAAAACAGCGAGAAAGAAAATGCCAAATCCCATCGTCAAACCAGAAAAAACCTCTCCTAAAGGCATCCGTGACAAGGGAATGGGGCCAAAGGTATAGCAAATTCCTATCAAGAAGCACATCGCTCCAAGCGGTAGCAACATCACATCTGTCCGCCAGACCAATAGCAAGGAGATAACGATTGAAAAGAACAAGAGAGAAAAGACAATCTGCACCATTTGTCGAAAATCAAGCTGATGGCGACCGATGACATTCTGTTTTTCACGATAGACTTGATCCTTTGCCTTAGCATAATCCATCGTATTGTTGATGGCTGTCGTACACATATCAAAGGCCAAGACAGCTAGAAAAAATAGTAGAGTGTTCAGAGCATTGAAACTACTATAACGGTAAAGCGCCCAAACCATTCCAAGGAGCAGGGGAAAGATGCTCGCAACCTTGGTTCGTAATTCGATAAATTCTAAGAAAATCGGAAGGGAGAGCTTCCCTTTTTTATTCGTCATTGACAAGATGATACTCCTTATTGCTCAATTCAAAACGTCCCTTGAGTCCTTTGCTGAGATGAACACCACGCTCCTTATCGATAAAGACCGCCTCTACATCCTCCAGCTGGTCGATAAAGTTTCGCCCTTCATCAATGCCCAGCAGAAACAAGGTTGTAGAGAGAGCATCTCCCTGGGTAGACGTTTTGGTAAAGACTGTCACTCCTGAAATATTGTTCTCAACTGGGTAACCTGTTGCAGGATTCAGGATATGGTGATAGATGACTCCATCCACTTCCAGATAGCGCTCATAGATGCCCGAGGTTACAACTGATCCATCTGTCACATAGACCGAACCAACCACTGTCCCCCGTACTTCATCGGGATCTTGAACCCCTACTTTCCAGCCCTCCTTATGGGCAGGAGAACTTCCCATCACGACAACATTGCCACCTAGATTGATAATTGCAGTTGTGATTCCTTTGCTAGCAAACAAGGCTTTCAAGCCATCAGCGATATAGCCTTTTGAAATGGCACCAAGTTCCAAGACCATCCCCTCTTTTACCGCAACGGTCTGATTTTTCTTATCCAGCTGCACATCCTTATAATGGACGCGAGGCAGGGCCTCCTTAATCTCTTGATCGCTTGGCTTTCGGGCATCTTCTGAGCCAATTCTCCAAAGATTGTTGATGGCTCCGATAGAGATATCAAAGCGTCCCTTGCTTTTTTCCCCCATCACCAAGGCTTGTTCAATCAATTCAAAGGTCCGAGAATCAACCTTGACCGCTTCCTTTCCTGCCGCATGGTTGATTCGATAAATATCAGAACCTTCCAAATTTGTTGATAGAAGCCGCTCCATTTCCTTAACATAGGCAAGGCCTTCTTCTAGCACTTCTTCTTGATTCTCATGATAGATACTAATCTGCACAACTGTATGAAGCAGACTCTCCGTACGAGTCAAAGGTTTCTCCACCACAGGTAGACCCTCCTTGACTGCCTGCTTAGACTGACAAGCTCCCAATAAAAAAACACCAACGGATAGAAGAAGCACCAGCCATTTCCATTTCATATTCTCATCCTCCTTTACATAAGATACAAAGCCCGTGAAAAACTCAAAGCGAAAATAGAAAATCCGACGAGTGAAAAGCCCCAGTGGAGGTTTTCAGCCTATTCATTAAAGACAGTAAATCGAAGTATTTATCCTCGCTGTCTAATTTTTTAGCTCGGGCTTCTGTGGTCACTGTCTGATTTCTAGGTGACCAGTTGCAACAGTTCACCGAACTGTTGCAATCTCATCTGTAATCGGCTAAAGCCGAAACAGCTGCCTATCCTCACTTCTTAGTTTTTAAGCTCAGTGGCAAATTCCCTCACTTTTTAATTTCTAAGTTCGGACTTCTGTGGTCACTTTCTTGTTTCTGGGTGACCGTTGAAACAGTTCCCCAAACTGTTTCAATCCCCTAGGAATCCTCAGCTACAATCAGCTAAAGCCAAAACAGATGCCTATCCACTAAAGGGATTCTCATCTGTAATCGGCTAAAGCCGAAACAGCTGCCTATCTTTTTCGCACAGAGTTTAGGGCGTGTTCAATTACATAAGATGAACTGAATGACTATACCCCACTAGAAAAGAGGCTGGTATTTAGTCAGCCTCTATTTTTATGTTTCTGCTCAATTATTTATCAAGCATTACTTTTGCAGTATCACCTTTTTCAGCTGCGACAAGGAGAGCTTCTGTACTCTTCTTGAAGTCCTCTGAAGTATGGGTTGCTCCTGAAACCACTTCAACTGCTGCAACATCTTGCTTTTCAACAAGACCAGCATTTAATTTTTCAATCGCTTCTTTTGCAGAGACACCAGCTTTTTCACTCATCATTTTATTGTATTCTTCGTTTTCAGACTTCATCTTACCGTCTTTGTCCTCATAATCAAACTTAGACTCTGTAATTTTGCCGTCTTTAACAGTGATAGAATGAACAATCTTAAATCCTCGATCATCTGGTGCAGACTCTGCTGAGTATGTCCCATCCTTCAATTCAGCCATCGTCTTTGTTTCTGCTGATGAAGCTGCTGTAGTCTCAGATGTAGACATTGCTGTATCTTTCGCGTCTTCTTTAGCACCACAGGCTACCAAGGCAAAGGCAGCAGCTAAAACTGCAATACTTTTCAAAGCGACTTTTGTTGTTTTCATTACGATAAAACTCCTTTTCTCTACCTCAGCTAATCAAAACTGAAGCGTTTTCTTACTCTATAATGATATACCTTTTTGGTCAGAATGTCCAATGTTTACCACAAGATAAGGAAAATCTCTTGTTAGATTCAACGATAAGAAGCCAGCATTTTTTCTGCTAGCCAGTGCCAATCAACTGAGCGGCCTTCTGTCTCTACTAGAAGAACCTCCCTGTCTACCTTTCGCATATAGGCTCTCATCAAGGCTTCCGTACGCTCCCGCGCCTTGGTTTGCTCTATCTTCTCTATCAACTGCTCCATCAAGCCCTCGTCCTTAGTCTCTATCACTACCCTCAAATCCTGACGGATACTCTGATCCTCCTCAATAGCAAGGAGGAGGGGAGCTGTATAAATCCCATTTTGAATATCTTGTAGGGCCGGCTTCCCTGATTCCTGGGCTGTTAAATAATAATCAATCAGATCATCCCGCAACTGAAAGGCCATACCAAAAGAACGACCCGCTCGAAAGGCCGGGGAGCTTTTTTTGACAGTTCTCCCACCCTGTAGACTTCCTAGTTGGCAAGCCAAACCAAACAAGAAAGCTGTCTTTCCTTGAATTTGCTTCAGATAGCGTTTCATGGTCATCGTCGAATCAAACTGATTCATCAACTGAGCCAATTCCCCTGCTAAAATTCCCTCTATCAATCTCTCATTGAGGCATTCCATTTCGGACCTTTCAAGTCCTAATAATCGCACCCCCTTTGCCAGTAAACGTCCTGCATAGGCCATTAGATAGTCACCTGCGTAGATGGCAATGCGATTTGAAAAGTGACGATGGGCAGCAACGATTCCTCTCCGTACATCTGCCTCATCGATGACATCATCATGAAGGAGGGTCGCAAGATGTAACACCTCTACATAAGCAGCAAAATAAAGTTTTTCTAGCTTAATTTCTCCATCCACAGCTTGGGCAAACATGAGACACAGACCTGAGCGCATATACTTTCCCGGTGCCTCTATATATTCAACAATTTTTTCGCGCACGGCTGGATGTATCATCCTCATCTCTGTTAGCATAATGCGCTTGACTTGTCCCAGTCCCTTCTGTATTTCTGGATGATTCTTCCAAATTTGATGTACCACAATACTCCTACTTCATTATAGAAAAAGGGCTATTCAGCAAACTCTTTCCCCGCTCTTTGAATAGCCCCTATCATTTTATCTTCTTTCAATCATAATGGAATTAAGAACCACTATTCAGTATCATTTGTCTTTTAAAGTATAAATATGCTTGGGTTTGCCATACACCTTCCTATCAAGGAAACGACCCAACCATGGCATGATCCAGTAGTCTAGACCGAAGGCACGACCTGCACCGTTCATCAATGAGATGGCAACTGGAACGAACCAGATATTTACCCAATAGAACATTCCTGATAAACTAAACATGGCTACCAAGGCAACCGTTGCTGCGCTGACAATCCAAACAAAGGCTCCCGCAATCAAGGCAAGACCTATTCCAATTTCTGCAATGGTCATGAACTTTTGCATAAAGAGAGCAACCTCTTGATTAGGCATCATAAACTGCATGATAGAAGCAAACCAATCTGGCATACCGTCCAACACTGTCATTGGCTGCTCACCATAGGCATAGCTCAGTCCAAAGATAGCTTGGGCTGTTTCAGTCGCTGCTTGGGAAGCGCCTGATGTGGCTTCAGCTGCTGAAGCACCTGATACAGGGTCAGCCAACCACGGGAATGGAAAGACTACTTGATCCCCCAGCCATGAGGTCGTTCCGAAAAGTCCAAAGGCTTTCTTGATTCCTTCGTAGAGCCAGACGGAACCATAGAATACACGCAAGGGTGTAGACCACAGAAGGTTTCCTTTTCCAGATGTGTGACCACCAAAGATATTGCGTTTATTCTTAATATCAAAGAATTCATGGCGGATATAAGAACCCATGTAAAAGAAGCTACGGATGGTAAAGAAGTAGAGCAAGTTCACCATGTGCTTCATGAACATCGCCATAAAGCCTGACAAGTGGTATTTGCCCATCAAGAAGGCAACTCCATAACGGGAACCGATAGAGACCATAAAGCCATCGTACTTCCCTTTGTAGCTATGTTTTTCTCCACCGGTAATCGCAGCGATGATATTCTGCGCTGCTGTATGTCCTGTTTGCTCGGCTGCTTGAACAATTTGTGGCGTTGGTTTACCATCCTTGTCTGGCTCTTCATAATAGACCAAGTCACCTGCTACATAGACATTTTCCTTACCCTTGGCTTCCATGTATTCATTGGCAACCAAGCGTCCTGCACGCGCTTTTTCAATCCCGAACGCACTAGCATCGCTATTAGCCTGTACCCCTGCTGTCCAGATAGAAGTGTAGCTTGGAATTTCGCGACCAGATGAAAGGAGCAATTTGTCGGCTTCGACGGCTGCCACTCCATCACCGAGTACCAATTCAACACCTTTTTTCTCAAGGTATTTACGGGTTTTCACTTGTTCTTTCTCCGTAACCATTTGCAAGATGTTCGGCATTGCTTCGATTACTTTCAGAGAGAACTCGGCTGGATCTAATTTAAATTCATGTGCCAAGATTGGAACCCAGTCGATCAGTTCACCAATCATTTCGATACCCGTGAAACCTGCACCGATAACGGTAAAAGTAAGCAGGGCACGACGCTTTTCTTCATCGTGTTCTCGCATAGCACGATAGCAGGAATCAATGATATGGTCATGCAAACGCTCTGCTGCTTCAATCGACCAAAGAGTGAAACCATTTTCTTTTACGCCCTTGATACCAAAATCGTTGGCTTCCCCACCCATTGCAAGCAAGAGATAGTCAAAAGGAAGGGTTTGATGTTCCGCAATGACTTCTTTCTTGTCGTAGTCAATTTCAACAACCTTGTCTGTCACCAAGTCCACTTTTGGATACTTATTAAAGATGCGTTTTAAATCATACTTAATAGCATCTTTTTCCACACGACCAGCTGCTACTTCGTGCAACTCTGTCATATAGGTATGGAATGAGTTTTTATCAATCAAGGTAACGGTCACATCGTCACTTTTCTTGAACTTTTTCCCGAGTAGGCGCGCTGCAGCAATCCCTGCATACCCAGCACCTACTATTACAATATTTTTAGTCAAAACATAACCTCCAATTAGTTTGTCTGCTTTTTAACAAAGACTATTATACACCTTTTGAAGAGATTGCACAATGGGAGGATTTATTTTGGAGGGAGACAATTCTCCAAAAAAGACTTGCATATCTCTAAAAAAACAGATAGTATAATGGAGGTAGAGAGGATGGGTAGCTAGCTTTTATCCTTAAACACTTTCTACCTACTATTAGTATAGAGATACGATTATGAATTCAAAAAATCAAACACTACTGTTTATTACAATGCTAGCTGCTCAGGCAGTTGTCATTACTCTGGTTGAGCGACTGATTCCAACCCCCTTTTCCTTTGCTCCTGGAGCAAAATTAGGACTTGGAAACCTCATTAGTCTGATTGCAATTTTTACCCTTCCTGCCAAGGATAGTATCAAAGTAGTCAGCATTCGCCTCTTGGTTTCAACCTTTCTAGGAGGAACTTTCTCGACATTTTTATATGGTTTTTCAGGGGTTACTCTCAGCTACACTGGCATGCTTGCTGCCAAACAGTTGGGACCTAATCGCGTCAGTGCGATTGGGATTTCCATCTTAGGCGGCATGCTCCACAATATCGGCCAGTTGTTGGTTTTTTCTTGGATTGCTCAATCCTTACTCGTCCTCAATTATCTCCCTATTCTATCGTTTAGCGGGATTCTGTCTGGATTTTTGGTCGGTCTAGCTGCCAATTATCTGCTCCAGAAGATCGCTCCCCTCCGCCATTATAACCAAATTATTTTGGCAAACTGGAGATAAGAACCTGCCTTCACAGCTCAGCACTTTTATCATATACTCAATAAAAATCAACAGTAGGCTAGCTTTCACAATTAAGAATTGTGAAAGCTGGGATAGGAGATGAGCACCGCTCATTTCCTTACAATCAAAACCGAAGGTCGTGAAGGTAGTTGATAACTATTTCAAGATGGAACAGGCTGAAAACCTCCACTGGAGCTTTTCACTCATCAAGATACGAGGGCTTTTGACACGAGTTTCACTCGTTCTATTTCCAACCTTCAACAGTCTATTCCTAGACTGTTTGACACGAGTTTCACTCGTTTTATTTCCAACCTTCAACAGTCTATTCCTAGACTGTTGAAGCGAGCAAAGCAAAAATAGGAGTTTTGACGCAGAGGGTAGCTGAGAGTTTGCTGAGGCAAACTCCTATTTCCCGCCTTCAAAGGTATACCATACCTTTGAAGCTAGGAAAAACTATCCCAAAGGGATTCTCAGCTGTAATCAGCTAAAGCTGAAACAGCTGCCTATCTTTTTTGCACAGCTCGTAGTCAGAGTTCAATTACTAAGATACAAAGCCCGTTAAGAACTCAAAACGAAAATGGGATTGAAACAGTTTGGGAAACTGTTTCAACGGTCACCTAGAAACAAGAAAGTGACCACAGAAGCCTGAGCTAGGAAATAGGAATTCTGACGCAGAGTCCAAAGACTCTAGGAAGAATTATCTTTTTCGCACAGAGTTTAGGGCGTGTTCAGTTAAGATGTGAAGCCGTTAAAAAACCGACTGAAAAATAGGAAATCGAAGCAGGTTGTCTTGCAACCAATGAGATTTATCTTTTTTCCGAGGTTTTAGGCTGAACTCAGTTACAATTCCCCGAGACTCTTGACCAAGTATCCTTTTGATTTTTAAAGAGTATAAAAATTCTTTTCCTGCCGACTGGGTAGGTTTTTCTGTTATTTTTAGCAATTTGTGCTACAATATCCTCATACTAAAAGAAAATAATGTCCTAATGACGAGAGGAAAACATGCCTAGCCTAAAACGAAAACTAAAACCGAGCCAACGGATTGTCCTGAGCTTTGCAGGAGTTATCCTAATTGGCTCGCTCCTATTATCTCTCCCTATTTTTCAGCTAGCCAGCTCAGAGGCCAGATACTGGGACCATCTTTTTACCGCCATTTCTATGGTCTGCGTGACAGGACTCTTTACCGTCCCTGTCTCAGAGACCTACAATGCACTCGGTCAGATCGTCTGCATGTTGCTGATTCAAATTGGAGGTCTGAGTCTCATTAGTTTTATCGGACTCTTTGCCCTGAGAGGAGGACGAAAGCTAAGTTTTATCAATATGGCCACTCTGCAAGAAAGTTTTAGTCTGGCAGAAACCAAACATTTTCGCAATTTTATCAAATCTGTCTTTGGCTTTACCTTTGCCATCGAGGCGCTAGGAGCAGTCTGTCTTTCCTTCCACTTCGTCCCTGAATTTGGCTGGCAGAAAGGGATTTTTTCTTCCATTTTCCTAGCTATTTCTGCCTTCTGTAATGCGGGGTTTGATAATTTTGGATCCACTAGCTTGGTCAACTATGCCACCAATCCCTTGGTCAATCTGACGATTGCCGCACTGATTATTATGGGAGGCCTTGGATTTTCTGTCTGGTTTGACATGCAGACTAAAATTCAAAAACGCCTGAGTTTTCGTAGGCTCAGCTTCCATACCAAGGTGGTCCTCACCTTAACCAGTCTAATCCTCTTAATCGGAACGACTCTGACCCTTCTAACCGAATATAAAAATCCCGCAACGATTGGATCCCTGAATTTTCCACAAAAAATTCTCACTAGTTTTTTCCAGACGGTCACCATGCGAACAGCTGGTTTTGCCTCCATTGACTACACCAAGGCCAATCCTGTCACCCTCTTACTTTACACCTTTCAAATGATGCTTGGAGGTGCACCTGGGGGAACCGCTGGTGGAATCAAAATCACAGCCTTTCTTACCCTCATTCTCTATGCTAGAAGTGAGATTATCGGCCTTCCCCATACCAATTTCAAGGCGCGGACGATCGATGCTATCACTATCCGAAAAGCCTTTGCAACCTTTATCGTCTTTATCATGGTCTTTCTCATCGGCCTTCTGGCTATTAGCATGACAGACCCCCAAAAGCCCACGATTTTTCTCATTTTCGAGGTCATGTCAGCCTTAGCCACTGTTGGAGTAACAGCGAATCTCACGCCCGAACTCTCTCAATTAGGGCAGGGCATCATCATGGCACTCATGTTCTTCGGGCGGATTGGTCCCATGTCCATTTTGATTAGCCTCTCTGCCCGGAGACTGTCCAAGGAAGAGACGATACAGTATGCAAAATCCTCTATGATTGTGTAACTGAACACGGGCTAAAAGCTCGAAAAAAAGATAGGCAGCTGTTTCGGCTTTAGCCGATTACAGATGAGAATCCCTTTGGGGATAGGCAGCTGTTTCGGCTTTAGCCGATTACAGATGAGAATCCCTTTGGGGGATAGGCAGCTGTTTCAGCTTTAGCTGATTACAGATGAGATTGCAACAGTTCGGGGAACTGTTGCAACTGGTCACCTAGAAATCAGAAAGTGACCACAGCAAAACAGTGAACTGTTTCAATCCTATTTTTGCTTTGCTCACTTCAACAATCTGGGACTAGACTGTTGAAGGTTGGAAATAGCACGAGTGAAACTCGTGTCAAACGCCCTTTGTATCTTGTGTAATTGAGTTCGGACTAAGGTCTGTGCGAAAAAGATAATTCTTCCTAGCTTCAAAGGTATAGCATACCTTTGAAGGCGGGAAATAGAAGTTTGCCTTAGCAAACGTCCTTTACTTCTTCGTCGTATTTCCTATTTTGTCTAGGAGTTGCTTCAACAGTCTAGGGATAGACTGTTGAAGGTTGGAAATAGCACGAGTGAGACTCGTGTCAAACGCCCTTTGTATCTTGTGGAATTGAGTTCGGACTAAGGTCTGTGCGAAAAAGATAATTCTTCCTAGAGTCTTTGGACTCTGCGTCAGAATTCCTATTTTCACTTAGACCTTTTAACGTCCTCACATCTTAACTGAACTCGCCCTAAACTCTGCGTAAAAAAGAGAAGCCTTTGCTAGACGAAACGTCTTCGCAAAGTTTCCTATTTTTACCTTGAGTTTTACGGGCTTTGTATCTTGGTTTAACTGAACACGGGCTACGAGCTGTGCAAAAAAGATAGGCAGCTGTTTCGGCTTTAGCCGATTACAGCTGAGAATCCCTTTGGGATAGTTTTTCCTAGCTTCAAAGGTATGGTATACCTTTGAAGGCGGGAAATAGGAGTTTGCCGGAGCAAACTCTCAGCTACCCTCTGCGTCAAAACTCCTATTTTTGCTTTGCTCGCTTCAACAGTCTAGGAATAGACTGTTGAAGGTTGGAAATAAAACGAGTATTACTCGTATCAAACGCCCTTTGTATCTTAATGTAAAGGAGACTATGATGAAACCTCAAACTATTGGAATTTTAGGTCTCGGTGTCTTTGGGACAACGATTGCCAAAACCTTACACCGTTATGATTGTACTATCATCGCCGTCGATAACCATGTCGAGCGAATCAATCAGTTAGAAACTGTTCTAACCAAAGGAATTGTGGGGGATATTACAGACAAGGACTTGCTGCGGGCTGCAGGAATCGACCGCTGTGATACAGTAGTCGTTGCAACAGGACGTAACTTAGAGTCTAGCGTTCTTGCTGTACTCCATTGTAAAGCCCTCAATGTACCTAAGGTTGTCGCCAAGGTAAAGAGTAATACGGCTAAAGAAGTGCTGTTAAAAATCGGAGCAGACCGTGTCATTTCTCCAGAAAGAGAAACGGGAGTCTCCCTTGCCAAGCATCTCCTTCACCTTGACACGACCGACTTAATTGAACTAGACGGGGATGTCACCATCATTGAATTTCATGCGCCACAAAAATGGATTGGAAAGAGCCTTGCTCAGTTGCAACTACGTCAGCACTATAACCTTAACATCATTGGTTATCGCAATGCCAAGACTCATAAACTGAATGTCCAATTTTCACCCGACTATATCTTCAACGAGCAAGAGCTAATCATGGCTGTAACCGACAACTACACTGTCGATCATTTTGAAGAGTGTACTAACTAAACTCTAGCCTTTTGCTACTACCCCATGATGCGTTCTTCTCCCTTATCTTCAAGGAGTTTTTATGCAGGATCTAACCCAAGGAAAGCCGATCCGAGTGATTTTGCGCTTTACCGTCCCCCTTTTAATTGGCAGTTTTTTTCAATTAGCTTACAATTTTGCAGATAGTATTATCGTAGGGCAGACGCTGGGTAAGATGGCTTTTGCCAGTGTCGGAGCAACTGGAAGTATCGTCTTTCTCATCCTCGGCTTTGCACAAGGTTTGACCAGTGGTCTAACCATTGTCACTGCCCAACGTTTTGGAGCCAACGATATGGATGGAGTCAAAAAAAGTTTTGTCCACGGTCTCTTTTATTCCTTTTGTATCAGTCTAGCCCTCACCATTTTGGCACTTTCTTTCCTAAGACCACTACTCATTTTGATGCAGACTCCTGAGGAATTATTGCCACATTCACAACAGTTTTTAACAGCCATTTTCGGTGGAACGATTTTTTCTGTCCTCTTTAACTATCTGTCCAGCCTTATCCGTAGTCTCGGTGACTCAACTACCCCACTGATTGCCCTTATTATTGCCTGCTTCATCAATGTCCTACTCGACTTTCTCTTTATTTTAAATGCCGGTTTAGGTGTATTTGGAGCAGGGCTTGCAACGATTACAGCCCAGGCCTTCTCCGTCCTTTATCTAGTCATTTATATTTATAAAAAAGTCCCTTACTTCCATATCACATGGGCAGAGCTGCGACTCGATAAGCTCAACCTGATCAAACATGCACAACTAGGCTTTCCCATGGCCTTTCAGGCAAGCATTATCGCCATTGGAGCCATCACCCTACAAGTCATGCTCAACCAACTAGGTACCGATGCGATTGCTGCTCAAGCGATTGCCAGTAAGACTGACCAACTTGCCATGCTCCCCATGATTAACCTAGGATTAGCCATATCAACCTTCACTGCCCAAAACTACGGAGCAAAACACTATCAGCGAATCTTAGAGGGGCTGCGAAAATCCGTCCTCATCAGCCTTGCTTGGGCCCTTATCTTTGCCATCGTTCTCGTCACAGCCAATCGCTTCTTCTCCCGCCTCTTTCTCGCAGACGGTAGTACAGAAGTCTATCGCCTAGCCTTGGCCTACTACATCATCAATGGTACCTGTTACTGGATTTTATCCATCCTCTTTGTCCTTCGGAGCTTTATCCAAGGACTAGGAAAAGGATTTGTACCAACCCTTGCAGGAATCATGGAATTAGTCATGCGAGCGGGCGTCGCTATTATCGGTATGACCTACTGGGGATTCTACGGTGTTGCTGCTGCCAATCCCGCTGCCTGGATCGGTAGTGTCATGGTCTTGATTCCTAGTAGTCTTATTCTAACGAAAAAATTAAGACAGGAAAACCTAGAGTAAAAACAACCACTAGCTACCTATGCTAGTGGTTGTTTTTTAGTCCAGTACTCTTTAAAAATCAAAAGGATAATCTACTGGTGATTTTTATCGAGTATAAACTCCTCTGGGCTAGGAAGTTGGATCATCCATACTGCGGCCATGTAATCCCTTTTTTCGCTGCACCTGTTTTAGTTTTTCTGGTGTTATATCGTTTCCTTCCTCATCAATGATTTTAATTCCTTCGACATGGGCCCGAACGCTGCGACGGTAGCCTTCGATATACTCTTCACGAAGAGCTGCTTGCTCCCTTAATTCCTCTTCTGTCAAGCCCTCTTCTTTTTTCTTTCTGGCCAATTCATTGATGCGGTCAATTTTTTTTTGTTCCATCTTCTCTCCTACTTGGTGTTGATTTGGTTAAACTGGGCGATCTCCTGTGCCTTATTGGTCAAGGCAGCCAACAAAGCTAGACGGTTATTCTTTACAGCTATATCCTCAACCATAACCATGGTATGATCAAAGAAGGCGTCAATAACTGGCTGAAGGGCAAAGAGTTGGTCGATAATAGCCCTCAAATCCGTAACAGCTACTATCTGCTCAATTCTTTCAGCCAAATCTTTTTCCTGTGCATTCTCAAATAAAGCACTATCAACGTCAACACCTTCCTCTGCTTTCTCAGCTAAGTTAAAGACACGAGCCAGACTTTCAACTGCTGGTTTGAAGTCAGGAGTCTTAGCCTTTTCAGCCAGGATATGAGCCACCTCTAGCATGTCGCTCACTACAAAATGACTACTATTTAAAACAGCGTTCACGATGTCTTTAGGTATATCTTTATCCATCATTTTCTCCACTCGAGCGCGGAAAAAATCAAGGACTTCTAGCTGATGGGCATACACAAGACTATCGTGTTCTAGAGCATAGAGTCTTTCAATCAATTCATCGATGGCAATATTCCAGCCAAAAGCCTCCAAAATCCGCACGACACCTTGAGTCGCTCGACGAAGGGCATACGGGTCATTTGACCCACTTGGAATCAAGCCGACAGAAAAGAATGACAAGATAGTATCTAACTTATCCGCAAGGGCAAGGACTGCACCCACTTTCGTTTGTGGCAGGTCACCTTCTGCACTGTTGGGCAAGTAATGTTCGCGAATTGCCACGGCGACAGCCGGTGTCTCACCTGCAAGCAAGGCATATTTTTCTCCCATAATCCCTTGCAGTTCGTCAAACTCACCGACCATCCCCGTCAAGAGGTCAAATTTATAAATTGCTGCTGCTCGGGCAAGCGCTGTTTTCTCCTCTTCAGAAAGCCCCGCTTGGTCAGCTAAACAACTGCTAATGGTAGCTGTCCGTACCATATGCTCATAAAGTGAACCAATTTTCTCATGGAAAGTAACGGCTTTCAAGCGCTCTACTAGGTCTGCAATCTGTAATTTTTGATCTTCACGCCAGAAAAATTCTCCATCTTCCAAACGCGCCACCAATACTTTTTCATTTCCCTTGATAACATTGTCAATGTATTGGTCATTACCATTGCGGACGGAGATGAAGTTAGGAAGAAGCCTACCTGCCTTATCACGCACCACAAAGTAACGCTGGTGATTTTTCATCGAAGTGACCAAAACTTCCTCTGGCACTTCCAAATATTTAGCATCAAATGAACCCATGAAAGCAGTTGGATACTCGACCAAGTTGAGAACTTCGGTCAACAGATTTTGGTCAATCTCCACCGTCACATTGTGCTTGTCCTCGATGGTCTTGATTTGCTTGACAATCATATTTTGACGTTCTGCGGGATCAGTGATCACAAACTGCGCTCGCAAGTCTGCCTCATAGCTATCAGCACTTACAATCTCGGTTTCTTTTCCAAGGAAACGATGACCACGGCTGATGCGACCTGAAGAAATATCCAAAAAGTCCATCTCAAGTGCTTCATCTCCTAGGAGAACCGTCAAGGTGTGGACAGGACGGATGTAGGAAAATGTATTGGAAGCCCAGTTCATGCTGACTGGGAAGGTCATCGATTTCAAGACCTCTGGAATGCCTGCCAAGACTTCCTTAGCTGGCTTTCCTTGTTCGTGCTTGGTGACATAGACATACTCTTCCCCCTTAATTTCACGGAATTCGATGTCAGCTGTAGTCAAACCTTTACCACGAACGAAGCCCTCTGCTGCCTTAGTGAAATTGCCATCAGCATCCAAGGCAATCTTCTTAGCAGGTCCCTTAAAGTCTTCTGTCAAATCGGTCTGCTCTTCTGCCAAACCACACACCCGAACAGCCAAACGGCGAGGCGTTGAAAAGACATCAATGCTTTCAAAAGCCAAACGATTGTCTGTCAAAAAGTTCGCCATACGGTCACGCAACTGATTCATGGCAGGAGTTACAATATAGGCTGGGATTTCCTCTAAGCCAAGTTCTACCAGTAAATTTTTCGTCATCTTATTCTGCCTCCTCTGCTAATAATTGCGCTCGTCTTGCTTCGTCTAAGAGTGGGAAACCAAGTTTCTTGCGCTCTGCTACAAAGGTCTTGGCAACGACACGGGCAAGGTTACGGATACGGGCAATATAGCCTGCACGTTCTGTTACAGATACTGCTCCACGAGCATCTAGCAAGTTAAACGTATGAGAGCATTTCAAAACATAATCAAAGGCTGGATGGACCAACCCCTCCGCAAGAGCACGTTCTGCCTCCCTCTCAAACTTGGTAAAGTTTTCAAGAAGCATGTCTTGGTCTGATACTTCAAAGGAATATTTTGAATGTTCATATTCTGGTTGGAGGAAGATTTCTCCATATTTCACACCAGTTGCCCACTCAATATCATAAACCGAGTCCACCTCTTGGATATAAGAGGCCAATCGCTCTAAACCATAGGTCACCTCAGCGGTAACAGGGCCTGTTTCGAGACCTCCGACTTGTTGAAAATAAGTAAATTGAGTAATTTCCATTCCGTCAAGCCAAACTTCCCAGCCCAGCCCAGCAGATCCAGTAGAAGGATTTTCCCAATTATCTTCTACAAAACGAATATCATGCTCTAATGGATTGATTCCTAGGCGCTCGAGCGATTCCAAGTACAATTCTTGGATATTGCTTGGGCTTGGTTTCATGACTACTTGAAACTGATGGTGTTGATAAAGGCGGTTTGGATTTTCCCCATACCGACCATCTGCTGGTCGACGGCTTGGCTCTACATAGGCCGCATTCCAAGGCTCAGGACCAATGGCGCGCAAAAACGTATACGGACTCATGGTTCCTGCTCCTTTTTCTGTATCGTAAGCCTGCATCAACATGCATCCCTGCTCGTTCCAAAATTGCTGTAAAGTCAAGATAATCTCTTGAAATGTAAGTTTCTTTGACATACTTCCCTCTTTCTACAAATGTTTTTTCAACATTCCTAGCCACTATTACTAGGAACAGCGAATCCGTACAGCGTCTAGCTCAGCCACCATAGCGATGAGTGTGTGACCTTTCAACTGAAAAAAGGCACGAACACTGACGCTGTATAGTCAATCAGTTTTAAATCAGTAATTATGGTATACTAAAGTTATGGCATATGATTTAGATTTTAGAAAACGAGTGATTTCGTTTGTTCAAGACGAAGGTCATACTCGTAAAGAAGCTTGTCAGC
>NZ_MSPR01000020.1 GCF_001984715.1 Streptococcus azizii | reverse complement strand
ATAAAGCATCACAACGTCAAGTTTTTCTTCTACCGACTTTGGACTTCTTTTTGACATACGAAAACTCCCCTTATAGTTTCTAGTGAATTTTTGTTTTTTCACTGTCCACTATAAGGGGAGTATATCAAGATGACTAGGAGAGGATTTTTCTTCGATAGTAATTGCCTCAAGAAATAACTCCCTAAAATGAATTAGCGCAGTTAATGTTTACATAATAAAAGTTATGTAAATCAATTATTTTCTAAATAGAATTCAAACCGCTCCCCGACATACTGGCTATTCACATATTCAAAAGGTTGACCATCTTCGAGGTAGGATACCTGACGTAGGGCTAAAATGGCCTGATTTTTAGCAATTTGTAAATGCTTTGCTACCTGTTCATTGGCCAAACGAGCGTAGATAGTCTGGTTACTTTTTCCGATGCGATAGCCGTTTTCCGTCAGGGCTTTAAAGAAATGATTGGTCACATCACTTTTTTTAACATTGTGTATCAGACGTTCAGGAATACTGGCTACTTCATAGACAACCGGAATGTTATCCGCAAAACGGACACGTTCCATCCGCACCACATAGTCTCCTGGCTGTAAATTCAGCTGACTAACTTCTTTATCGTTGGGTTTTGTTCGGATATAGGATAAGAGTTGACTGGAGGGAACCTTCCCTTGCAGCTGAATAATATCAGTAAAAGACATGGTTCCCCGCATTTTTTCTTGAACACGGGTGCTAGCCACATAGGTTCCTGAACCTACCTTTCGCTGTAAGACTCCTTCTTCTACCAATAGCGTAATCCCTTGGCGCAGGGTCATTCTCGATACTCCAAACTCTTCTGCCAAATCCCTCTCGCTAGGTAAGCGCTCTCCAATTTTCCATATTCCACGATCAATTTCTTCTTTTAACTTATCATGAATGGCAATATAAGCTGCTTTCATCATTACTCCTCTTTCTTCTTTCTATTGTACCAAATTTCTATCTTTTTAACCATCTCTACTGCAAATTGTTCGTTTTTATGATAGAATAAGAAACATCATTTGATATTTTGAATTGAAAGGAAATACTATGACACTCCAAGACGTCGAAAAAATCATCGTTCTGGACTATGGTAGCCAGTACAATCAGCTGATTTCACGCCGCATTCGTGAGATTGGTGTCTTTTCTGAACTCAAGAGCCACAAGATTTCAGCAGCTGAAGTGCGTGCCATCAATCCTATCGGAATCGTTCTCTCAGGTGGTCCAAATTCGGTCTATGAAGAAGGTTCCTTTGATATTGACCCTGAAATATTTGAACTTGGGATTCCAATTCTCGGAATTTGCTACGGTATGCAACTGATCACCCACAAACTAGGAGGAAAGGTGCTGCCTGCTGGTAAGACTGGAAATCGTGAGTACGGTCAATCTACCCTAACTCACACCCCTTCAGCGCTCTTTGAAGGCACTCCCGATGAACAGCTTGTATTGATGAGCCATGGAGATGCGGTCACAGAAATTCCTGATAACTTTATCCGTACAGGAACCTCAGCAGATTGCCCCTATGCAGCTATTGAAAATCCTGACAAGAAAATTTACGGTATTCAATTCCATCCAGAAGTACGCCACTCCGTTTATGGAAATGATATTCTCCGGAATTTTGCTCTCCATATCTGCGGTGCCAAGGGCGACTGGTCAATGGACAACTTCATTGATATGCAGATTGCAAGAATCCGTAAAACTGTTGGTGATAAGAAGGTTCTCCTCGGCCTTTCTGGCGGAGTAGATTCATCTGTTGTCGGTGTCCTTCTTCAAAAAGCAATCGGAGACCAACTCATCTGTATCTTTGTAGATCACGGGCTACTTCGCAAAGGGGAAGCTGATCAAGTAATGGAAATGCTGGGTGGAAAATTTGGCTTGAATATTGTCAAGGCAGATGCAGCCAAACGCTTCCTCGACAAGCTAGCAGGTATCGCTGACCCTGAGCAAAAACGTAAAATCATCGGAAATGAATTTGTCTATGTCTTTGATGATGAAGCAAGTAAACTCTCTGATGTCGCATTTCTTGCCCAAGGAACACTGTATACAGATGTTATCGAATCTGGAACAGAAACCGCTCAAACGATAAAATCCCATCACAATGTAGGCGGATTACCAGAAGATATGCAATTCCAGTTAATCGAACCCCTCAATACCCTTTATAAAGATGAGGTTCGCGCCTTGGGGACAGAACTTGGCATGCCTGATGAAATCGTATGGCGCCAACCATTCCCAGGTCCAGGTCTAGCCATCCGTGTCATGGGGGAAATCACTGAGGAAAAATTGGAAACCGTCCGTGAATCTGATGCTATCCTTCGTGAAGAAATCGCCAAAGCAGGTCTTGAGCGCGATATCTGGCAATACTTCACTGTCAATACTGGTGTGCGTTCTGTCGGTGTTATGGGAGACGGACGAACATATGACTACACCATTGCTATTCGAGCCATTACTTCTATTGATGGGATGACGGCAGATTTTGCAAAAATTCCATGGGAAGTCCTCCAAAAAATCTCTGTTCGCATCGTTAACGAAGTGGATCATGTCAACCGTATCGTCTATGACATCACCAGCAAACCACCCGCAACCGTTGAGTGGGAGTAAAATAGTCCAGCGGACTATTTTAGCCCGAGCCTGGAAACAGAAGAGTGAGGTCAGTCCAGCGGACTATTTTAGCCCGAGCCTTAAAACTAGGAAGCGAGGATAGATACTCCAGTGGACCAATTTATCCGACACCTGAAAATAAAAAAGTGTCGTAAGTCCAGTGGATTGAAACAGTTCGGGGAACTGTTTCAACTGGTCACCCGAAAATCAGAAAGTGACCACCTCAGTTCAGGAAACTGTTTCAACTGGTCACCCAAAAATCAAAAAGTGACCACCTCAGTTCGGGGAGTAACCTAATCCAGTGGATTAGGTTAGCCCGAGCCAAGAAATCGGAAAGCGAGGATTAACCAGTTGAAACAAGAAAGTGACCACAGAAGTCCAGAGCCTTGAACTAAACATTAGTCTAGCCAATAGATTAGTCAGATTGGAGAACATGTCTTTTTAGGACAATTCTTCAATCTTTTTTCATTCCATAGTAAATGCTAAGCCAGATTACAATACTTACCACAACCTGGTAATCATTTAACCAAAAATAGATTATTTTTTAGCAACTACGTGAACGTAAAAAAAGCCCTCAACTATTGGCATTAGTTGGGAGCTTTGGAAAAACTCAAAGCAAAAACAGGGGTTTTGACAAGTAAAAACTCCAGTCATGGTATTCATTCCCCGAGACTCTTGACGAGGTATCCTTTTGATTTTTAAAGAGTATACATCATTCAGACTAAGCGGTAACATGGTCGATGTTACAAGCGGGGACTTGCTAAAGAAAAACAAATCCACATTCTCAACCATTCCAGCGGAAGAGTTTCAGGCAAGATTAAAATGAAACAGGCAGATCAATCAGAAACATGATGATTAAAGGGTTCAAGATTGCCCGCATCTTCTCCTAGATGGAGTGTCTCTATAACATCGGATAAATTTAGGTTTCCCTCTTCTGAGAGAAAGTCTTTTACCACATCCATTGCCTGCATCACAAGTTGATAGCGAGATTGGTGTAACTCTAGCTCTTCTTTATCCAGTTCATTATACATTTCGTTGGTCAAGAGGATTCTTTTTTTCAATTTTGGCGAATACATAATGTAGCCAACCATTTCCAATTCTGTCAATTTTCCAATAATATCTGTCAATGTTTGAGGTTCTGTACTACAATGTTCCATCTTCTCTCTCCTTTTCTGCCTCCGAGTGCTATTTTGTGCAAACTCTTCATCTGACCATAGGCAATTAGTCTGATTTATGGTAAAATAAACGTACAAGGCCTAGCTATAATGCATACCAAACTGTATATTTATATTATACTAATTGGTATTTGATTTGTCAATAAAAATATACGATTATGAATAAAAATGGAGTCAATCATGGATACGAGTAAAAATCTCTTTCCCCAACGCTTAAAAGAGTTACGAAAAAATGCCAAGCTAACACAACAGGAATTATCAAATGCGCTCAATATTAAACAAGGAACGTATTCGCGTTGGGAACGCGGTCTATTAGAACCAAGCCTAGCGCAAATTACAGATCTAGCTATCTTCTTTCATGTAAGTGTCGACTACCTAACAGGAAAACGTGACAAGGAATATCGTGCGACTTCAACCTTTCACAACCAATCTATGTCTATTGAAGAAAGCAGTAAAATTGTTGATTACGTCATCTCAAGTATCTTTACCGCTCTTTCTTCAGCTAAAGAAAAAGGAATTTCAGAAACAACAATGGTCGCCCTACTTTCTGAACTCGGTTTTTCCCAAGAGGCTCAGACCAGTCTCATCGCACAACTCTATGAAACTGGTGCCATACAGCAAACAGAAGAATAATAGGCTGTGAGAAATATCTTCAAATTAAGATATGAGGCATGAAAAACGGCTAATACTCTTTAAATACTTGGTCAAGAGTTTTGACTTTAAAAAGATAGGCAGCTGTTTCGGCTTTAGCCGATTACAGATGAGAATCCCTTTAGGGGGTAGGCAGCTGTTTCGGCTTTAGCCGATTACAGATGAGAATCCCTTTAGGGGGTAGGCAGCTGTTTCGGCTTTAGCCGATTACAGATGAGAATCCCTTTAGGGGGTAGGCAGCTGTTTCGGCTTTAGCCGATTACAGATGAGAATCCCTTTAGGGGGTAGGCAGCTGTTTCGGCTTTAGCCGATTACAGATGAGAATCCCTTTAGGGGGTAGGCAGCTGTTTCGGCTTTAGCCGATTACAGATGAGAATCCCTTTAGGGGGTAGGCAGCTGTTTCGGCTTTAGCCGATTACAGATGAGAATCCCTTTAGGGGGTAGGCAGCTGTTTCAGCTTTAGCTGATTACAGATGAGATTGAAACAGTTCAGTGAACTGTTTCAACTGGTCACCTAGAAATCAGAAAGTGACCACAGCAGAACGGGGAACTGTTTCAACGGTCACCGAGAAATGCGAAAGTGACCACAGAAGCCCGAGCTAAGAAACAGGAAAGCGAGGCTAGATTAACTCATTGGTTGCAAAGCAACCTACTTCGATTTCCTATTTTTCATTCGGTTTTTTAACGTCCTCACATCTTGTGTAATTGAGTTCGGACTAAAAATGTGAGAAAAAAGATGAATCGGCTTGATGACCTGAGTCATCTGCCCCAATTCCCTATTTTTCTTTACATTTTCTTAACGTCCTCACATCTTAATTGAACACATCGTCAATCTCCTATTTTTCAGTCGCTTTTTACACGCCCTTTGTATCTTTTCTTATTTCAACTATCTTCGTTTCCTAGTTTACCGTTGATGTTTATTAAGTATAACTCGCAATTCAAATTACAGAGTCTAAAACAAAAAGATTTTTTCGATAAAAAGTGAAGCCACCCTGACACTCACATAAGAGTACCAGGGTGGCTTTGTGTGTTTAGCTTGTGATTTTCCTTGATGATCAAGGCTGATGGACAATGATATCGTCCATATCAACAATCACACCATTCTGGTAGACACGGTAGAGCGAGCCATCTGTCCCTTGTAAGAGATTATAAGGAATCCCATCAGTGCGATTATAATTATCTTCTAAGACTGTCCAGCCCTTATCACCAAGGATTGTATTGGCATAGTTAATAGTAGCTTGACCACTCTCCAAGGTCACACCAGTATTTTCATTTTGCAATACGTTGGTAGTGGCTGAATCAGCCGATGTCTCACTTGAACTAGTTTCAACAGTGCTGGAGCTTGCCTGTTGTTGAATAGATGATGAGGTTGTTGATACTTGACTACTTGTACTACTACTTGGGCTACTTTCGCTCGACTGTTTAGAGCAAGCTGTAGCCAAGGCCAAGACAGCTAGTAAAGACGTGGTAAAAAGTAGGTGTTTTTTCATCATTTTTTCTCTCCTTCTCTATGAATTGTGAAGCCTGTCGCTTGTTGGGTCGCCATAATAGTCATATCTGAAATTTGTACATGTGGAGGTTGATTGGCAACAAATAGGACACTTTGGGCAATATCTTCTGCCTGCAAGGCTTCTATCCCTTGATATACCTTTGCTGCCCGCTCCTTATCCCCGTGGAAACGTACCTGACTAAAATCTGTTTCGACAAGACCCGGTTGAATAGTCGTCACCTTGATATTCTTATCAATGGTATCAATACGGATGCCATCACTCAACACCTTGACAGCTGACTTTGTCGCTGCATAAACGGCTGCTCCCGCATAGGCATAGATCCCTGCTGTCGATCCGATAGTGATGAGATGACCGTGGTTGTTTGCTACCATAGTAGGCAAAATGTGACGGGTCACATAGAGTAAGCCCTTGACATTCGTATCAAGCATCGTCAGCATATCATCTACATCATAGTGATGAAATTTTTCAAGTCCCAAAGCCAGGCCAGCATTGTTGATCAAAATATCAATCTTAGGTAGATCCGCTAGAATCTGTTGGCAAACAGCTCTTACTTCTGCTCCCTGCGTGACATCCATTTGATAATAGAAAACTTCAACGCCATATATTTCTGCTAAATCACGTTGAATTTCTCGGAGTTTTTCCACCCTTCGGCCTGTAATAATCACTGTATCATGATTTTTTGCAAATGCATAGGCAATTGCTCTTCCAATACCACTTGTCGCCCCTGTAATCAATACGTATCGTGCCATATGCAACCCTTCTTCCTTATATTCAATAAAATCAAGTTGATTTTTATTGAGCCTTGGTTTCATTATACCACTTTTTTTGAGAAAGGAAAATGAAAAAAGAGTAGGAAAAATATCTGTCATTCCTTACTCTTTTCTTGCTAGCCAAATAGTTCCATTAGGCGGATCAAATAAACATTAAAACGTACCTGTCGCGAATAATAGATGTTTCCTCCATTTACGTAGAGTTTCCCGCCATTTAAAAGTGCAATGGGATGGTAATAAGTGTAGGTTTGAGCTGTTGTATTCCCAAGACTAGGGGCCACAACCTCTTTTGAATAATTAGTTGCTAACTCAATGGTATTTTTTCCACCATTTTGGGCAACATACTCAATGTAGGATGGACCGTAATTATAGGCCTGAACAGCCGTCCAGACATCCACTCCAGCTTTTTCTGCCAGAGAAATATTTTGACTGAGATATTCGACTCCTTTGCGAATACTTTCTTTGCTATCTGTAATGGTGTCAGCGTATCCTGAAACAGACTCGCTCGACTGCATGACATCAGCCTGTTTCCCTTTCGTTTCCGTGTAAATCATCGCTAGCACCAATTCTTCATTGGCCTTCGTATCATTTTCGTCCAAGATTTCTTGCACCATGGCTTGATAATTCATCACTTGCTGAACATCTTGGTGAATCTTGTAGAACTGATAAGCTAGAAAAACAAGGACGACAAGGACCATCGTTCTTGTTAGTTTTTTCATATACTACTTACTCTTAATATCTTCTATGTTCTTGATGAGAATGGAATAAGTCCCATTCTCATTCTGGATAAATTCGACAGATTCTGCATCCTCATAAATGGTAGTCGGTACAATCAACTCAATTCCATTTGACAGGGATAGTTTCTGATTTTCTAATTTTTTTAGCTGGCGACTATGGTCAATTTCCTCAAAACTGACCGTATCTGGAACCACTTCTTTTAACTCATCAACAAAACTCAAGCGAGCTGTTAGATTGTTGTCAAATAGTTGATTGGCCAATTTTTCAGGTGATAAGCCATCATCTTCTTCCAGGTGATTCAAAATAGCAGATTTGACTTTGGAGGGGAACTGAAAATCTGCCTGATTGAATTTTTCAGCAATTTTCTGGGCAGTTTGCTCCACTGCCTTAATGGATTTCTTAACAGAAAGAGTCGGACTGTCTTGCAAGAGATTGTCTGAAAAATAATTTAAAAAAGTTCCATTATACTTAATTCGTTTTTCAATCAAGTGATATTTATAGGTTTGCAGATTGAGAATCAAGGCCTCATCCGGTGCCGCCCCTGCACTTGGTAAATTGTTCTGTGTGAGCTTCAGGGGACTTTCACTTTCTAATCCAACATGGACTAGATTTTCTCGAAGTGAAATCCGCAGAAAGGCAAATTGTTCCACTCCATGTTTCTCAAAACGAACAAATACCAAATCATTCGTTTTGAGATTTTCAGAAACAGAAAACTCTTCTTTCCAAAGATTGGCAATAGCGATTGACGTGGACAACAAATCATCTGTCAAGTAATCAAGAAAGGGACTCTCTGCTCCTAATTGCCCTGTCTTTGCTTCGTCTGAATAAGAACGTTCAATCTTTTTGCGGAGATATTCTTCAATCTTCGGTGTCATCATCAATAGCTTATCTGCTAAAAGTAGCTGCGTATCGTCTGGACTAAACTGGTGAATGACGGCCTCTTTAATATAAATATCCATGACTACTAAGCCTCATAGAGCGGGAAAGCATCTGTCAAAGCACGGACCTCCTGACGCACTTCATCAAGAACAGCATCATTATCCGCATTTTCTAGGGCCTTCACGGTCAGTTCAGCGACCTTACGCGCTTGTGCAACACCAAATCCTCTAGCTGTAATCGCTGCAGAACCGATACGGATACCGCTGGTTTTGAAAGGAGAGAGTGTTTCATAAGGAATAGAATTTTTATTTAGGGTAATGTGGACTTCATCTAAGAGATTTTGAGCAACCTTGCCGTTTTCAACCACCTGAGTGACATCTACAAGGAAGAGATGATTATCTGTACCCCCAGCGATGACACGGAATTTGTCATGAGCTAGGAAAACCTCTGCCATAGCTTTGCTGTTATCAATCACTTTTTGGGCATATTCCTTAAAAGCAGGATCCAAGACCTCTTTAAAAGCGACCGCCTTTGCAGCAATAACATGTTCAAGTGGTCCACCTTGGATACCAGGGAAGATAGCGGAATTGACTTTCTTTGCCAAGTCCTCATCATTTGTCAAAATGAGACCACCCCGAGGACCTCGAAGGGTTTTATGGGTCGTTGTTGTAGTGATGTGGGCATAAGGTACTGGGTTGGGATGTAGCCCAGCTGCAACAAGTCCAGCGATATGGGCCATATCTACCATGAGCTTTGCTCCCACGCTATCTGCGATTTCACGGAATTTGACAAAATCAATGACCCGAGAATAGGCAGAGGCTCCTGCTACAATCAGTTTTGGTTGGACCTCTTTTGCTTGTGCCAAAATCGCATCATAGTCTAATAAGCCTGTCTCTTTATCAACGTTGTAGGCAACAAAGTGATAGGTCTGCCCAGAAAAACTGACAGCTGATCCATGGGTTAAGTGACCACCTGCTGCTAAATCCATGCCCATGACAGTATCTCCAGGCTCAATCAAGGCCATGTAGGCTGCACAATTCGCTTGACTACCAGAATGTGGCTGTACGTTGGCAAATTTAGCTCCAAAGATCTCCTTAGCACGTTCAATCGCAAGACTTTCTACGATGTCCACACACTCGGTTCCTCCGTAGTAACGACGTGCTGGGTAGCCTTCTGCATATTTATTGGTCAAAATGGAACCTTGAGCAGCCATTACGGCTTTTGAAACAACATTTTCTGAGGCAATCAACTCAATATTGTGCTGTTGTCGTCTTTCTTCTGCTGCAATAGCATCCCATAGTTCTTTATCATAGGCTTTGTAATCTTCTTTGTCAAAAATCATGTATTTTCTCCTTTAAATTTGAGTTCTGGTAGCTGCGCGAGCAAATCATCGCGAGTGATGGCACCTTGTCGTAAAATCTGAAATTCCTCCCCAGATAGGTCCAAAATCGTCGAGTCTTGCCCCGTTAGAAAAGCATCATCTTTTATCCCTAGGACCTTACCGTGAAAGTCCTGCATAATCTGGTCAAACAAGACGCCGCTCATTTGACCAGATAGATTAGCAGACGGACCAATCAGAGGACCAAACCTTTTAATCAAGTCAAGCGTAATAGGGTGACTAGGCACCCGAAAACCAACGGTGTCCTTGCCAGAATTGACCCAGTGTGGCACTTGTTCATTTGCTTGTAAAATAATCGTCAAAGGACCTGGTAAAAAAAGCTGAAAGAGTTTTGCTAGACAGGTTGGCTGCTGCTTAGAAAAAGCAATAATATCTTCTAAAGTAGCCACATTTAAGTTCATAGCCTTATCCAGTGGACGGTGCTTGAGTTGATAGACGAGCTGGACGGCTTTTTCATTGAGTGCCTGCCCAAACAAACCATAGACTGTTTCTGTCGGAAGCACTACTGCCCCGCCAGCCTCTAACTGCCTTGCAACCTTATCGATCATCAATCACCACCATCCTATCTTGGCCAAATTGATCTGTTAACACCCGAATACGTTTATCCGGAAAGGCTTTCTGAAAGAGTTCTCTTACTTGTTGCCCTTGCTGATAGCCGATTTCAAGGTAGATTTTTCCTCCTTCCGCTAGAAACGTTGCCACTCCCGCTGCCAGTTCTCGATAAATGGCAAGGCCGTGTTCAGCTGCAAATAGAGCTAAATGAGGCTCTGAGTGCAGTACATTTAAACCGACCTCTGCTTCATCTTCTCGTGCAATATAAGGAGGATTGGAAACGATGATGTCATACTTTCCTGTGACCTTCTGCCAGACATCCGACTGGATAAAGGTAATAGGGAGCTGGTGCTGCTCTGCATTTTTCTTTGCGACAGCAAGAGCCTCTGGTGAAATATCCGTAGCTGACACGCGCCAACTTGGCCTACTGTGAGCAAGGCTAAGCGCAATGGCACCACTTCCTGTACCAATGTCTAAGACAGCCAGATCCTCTCTTTGATTTTCGTTTTTTATCAAGTCGACCAACTCCTCTGTCTCAGGACGAGGAATCAAGACTCGTGGATCAACAGTCAAATCCAATCCCTGAAACGTCACCCTACCCACAATGTATTGGGCTGGGTAGTGGCGAGCCAACTGGCAAAAGATTTCTTCTAATAACCTTTCATCCTCAGCCGCCACTTCTTTGGGCAACAGTAAAACGAAGTCTGTCAAACTAAGTTGCTTGACACTACGAAAGGTATAGGCTAGACTTTCAGGCTCTTCTCCAACCTCGTCCAACCTGCTTTCATAGTATGAAAATAGTTGCGCGTAGTTCATTAGTTACTTAACTCTTCTAACTTTTGTGTCTGATCATAGAGTACCAGGGCATCGATAACTTCATCCATCTTTCCAGATAAAATGGTATCTAGTTTTTGCAGAGTTAAGCCTATTCGGTGGTCAGTCACGCGGTTTTGCGGAAAATTATAGGTGCGAATCCGCTCTGAACGATCCCCAGTACCAATGGTTGATTTCCGCTCGGCATCCTGTTCATCTTGAGCAATTTGTGCAAAGTGGTCTGCCACTCGCGCCCGAATCACCTTCATCGCCTTGTCACGGTTCTTTTGCTGAGCCCGTTCTTCTTGCATCTCTACCTTGATATTCGTCGGCAAATGGACAATCCGCACAGCTGTCGCAACCTTATTGACATTCTGCCCCCCTGCACCTGACGCGTGGTAAATATCAATGCGCAAGTCCTTGGGATCAATATCATACTCCACTTCTTCAATTTCAGGCATAATCAAGACAGTAGCCGTTGAAGTATGCACACGTCCTTGGCTCTCAGTCACAGGCACACGCTGTACCCGGTGGGCACCTGATTCATATTTCAACTTAGAATAGACCGACTGTCCCGATACCATGGCGACAACCTCTTTGATACCACCGACACCATTGTAGGACGCTTCCATGACTTCAAAGCGCCAACCTTGGCTTTCTGCAAATTTCTGATACATGGTCAGTAAATCCCCTGCAAAGAGGGCCGCCTCATCTCCACCAGCTGCACCGCGGATTTCTAAGATGATATTCTTGTCGTCGTTGGGATCTTTTGGCAGCAGTAAAATCTTTAGTTTTTCTTCGTAACTTTCCTTGTCAGCCTTAGCTGTCTTAAGCTCGTCCTTAGCCAATTCTTCTAATTCCGCATCACCAGCCGCGTCCTTAATCATTTCTTCTGCGTCCACGATGCTTTGAAGGACTATTTTGTACTCACGGTAGGCAGTTACTGTATCACGAATGGCTGCTTCTTCCTTTGATAACGCCATAAAACGCTTGGTATCACTGACGACATCCGGGTCACTCAGCAATTCTCCCAGCTCCTCATAGCGGTCCTCCACCGCCTGTAGTTGATCATAAATATTCATCTTGTCTCCTATCTTTCTGGTTTAAAATAATGCCTACGGCACACAGGGATATAGGTCTCATTGCCTCCGATTTGGATCTGTTCTCCCTCATACACAGGCTCACCATTTACTGTCCGTAACACCATAGTGGCTTTTTTAGAGCAATACTGACAGATCGTCTTGATTTCATCCAACTTATCTGCTAACAGTAGTAAATGCTTGGAGCCTTCAAATAGGTCGTTGCGGAAATCATTTTTTAACCCAAAGGCCATGACTGGCACTCCTAAATCATCTACCACGCGGGCAAAATCATACACATGCTGTCTGGTTAGAAACTGGGCCTCATCAATCAAGACACAGTAGGGTTTTAAGGATAGATTAGCAATGTAATCATAGACATTCATCTCCTCAGTGATGGCGACTGCTTCTCGTTGCATCCCGATACGACTGGCTACCATCCCCACGCCTACCCGTGTGTCAAGGGCTGATGTCATAATGACCACATTCTTTCCCTGCTCCTCATAATTATGCGCTACCTTTAAAATTTCAATGGTCTTTCCTGAATTCATAGAACCATATTTAAAATAAAATTGAGCCACTTTTCTCTTTCCAATCTATCACATTCATTCATTCCATTCTACCACAAATTCGACAAATACGGTACTAGAGAAAAAGAAAAAAAGTTTTTGTTCGACTATCTTATCCTTTACAAATGTGCTATACTAATCCTAGTAAAGAAAAAGGAGACTCTTATGCCATTTGTGCGAATTGATCTATTTGAAGGACGCTCAGAAGAGCAGAAAATCGCCCTTGCGCGTGAGGTGACTGAGGTTGTCTCCCGCAACACCAATGCACCCAAAGAAGCCATCCATGTCATCATCAATGACATGCCAGAAGGCACCTACTTCCCCCACGGAGAGATGAAACGAAAGGACTCGTTATCCTAAAGAAAACCTTGCTGCGATCAGTGAAAAAGCCACAGGCAGCTAGTTCATGCTCTATAAAAAATCAAACTCTGACTAGACTAAGATGTGAGGACGTTAAAAGGTCTAAGTGAAAGTAGGCAATCGAAGCAGGTTGCTTTGCAACCAATGAGTTAATCTAGCCTCGCTTTCCTATTTCTTAGCTCGGGCTTCTGTGGTCACTTTCACATTTCTCGGTGACCAGTTGAAACAGTTCCCCGTTCTGCTGTGGTCACTTTCTGATTTCTAGGTGACCAGTTGAAACAGTTCACTGAACTGTTTCAATCTCAGCTGTAATCGGCTGAAGCCAAAACCTTTTTCCCGAGGTTTTAGGCTGAACTCAATTCCACAAGATACCAAGCCCGTGAAAAACTCAATGTGAGGTAACGACGTTAGAGTATATTTTTGACGAGTATCATTAAGCAGCTATACAGAAAAAGGAACACCCTGCCTGTTCCTTTTTTTGCTGTATCTATTCCACTATGATAGAGGAAATCTTGTCCTTTTCAATCATGATTAAACGGCCACCTCTTTCTAAGCTACCATAGGTATTAAATCCGGTCACACGTCCATAGTTGAGCTGAATACCGAAATAATGAGCTGAAAAATCATTGTCATGATCATGGCCGCAATAGATGGCCTTTATATGAGTATGAAGATAGATATGACTGAAGAGACCCGTATTTAAGCCCGGACAATTAATTTCTTCATCCTGATGACCGATGGCTAATCCTAACTGTCGTGCTGTTTTATATTCTGGTACAGGGATATGGAGAAACAACTGACTGATGCCAGAAAAGTCTTTTTCATTTTTTACCAGCCAGTCAATTTGCTCATGTTGGATAAAATCATATTCACCAAACCGGTGAGCGTCATAATCTCCCGAGTCCATAAAATAGAGTCGATGGGAAATCCCTGCATCTTGAAGTTCAATATAATAGTTCAAGCGCCCACCGATATTCAAGAGCGAGGTTGGAATTATAAAATTAGTTTGTTCCAATACGATGGCATTTAGTACCTCTCGATCAAAGTCTGCCTCAGCATCATGGTTACCAAGTGTGACTGCAAACGGAATACCAAAATCATTGATAAAGGCCAGTACTTCCCTAAATGTTTGGAAGCTCTTTTTAGCTAAACTCCAAATAATATCGCCCGTTACAGCGATAAACTGTGGACGGTGTTCCATAACAAGTCGACTGATAAGAGCTTTTGTCGCTGCATCTCTATCTCTAGACTCTTCGTGTATTTCTCCAAAATGCAAATCCGTTAACTGAAGAATTTTTAACATCCTCATCCCTCCCTTTTTGCTCTTCTCTCTTTTCATTTTCACACCTAAGAAAAGCCACTAGCTGATATTTTTTGATTTTCATTGAGCATGAGTCATACTCTTTAAAAATCAAAAAGATACTTCATCAAGAGTCCTATTTTTCTTTACATTTTCTTAACGTCCTCACATCTTAATTGAACATGCCCTAAACTCTGTGCGAAGAAGATAGGCAGCTGTTTCGGCTTTAGCCGATTACAGCTGAGAATCCCTTTGGGATATAGAAATAGTCAGGGGAGTGACTATTTCTACCTGAGCCTAAAAACGAAAGAGCGAGGTCAATTAGGTGTTCAAACGTTTCTTCGTCATGTTTCCTAATTTTCAGTCGCTTTTTAGACGCCCTTTGTATCTTAGATTTTCACCATGTCTTCTTCTTTGACATAAAGGAGAATTTTATTATCTGTATTTAGCTGCTGATAGGAACGATTTAGGCGGTCCAAATAAATCATATAATTGCCTATTTTCACATCATATCTCACAATAGAACCCAACATGGAACTATTGATAATTTCCCCTTCAATCTGATAAGCATTCGCTATCGGATCTGGACTGAAAATCTCAGGTCGAATCGCTACAAATGAAGCCCCCTGTAAAGGAGTGTTGAAAACTTCATAAAAAGCCTCACGATTTAGTAAATTGTAGCTACCGATAAACTTTGCGATAAACTCCGACTTAGGATATTTGTATATTTCATTTGGTGTCCCTTCTTGGGCAATCGTTCCATCTTTTAAAATATAGATATAATCACTCAAAGCCATCGCTTCTTCTTGGTCATGGGTAACCAAAATCATTGTAATCCCTAGTTCGTACTGTAAGCGCCTTAGCAACTGTTGGATATTTTTTCTAATTTGGGCATCCAGTGCACTCAAGGGCTCATCTAGTAGCAGTACTTTCGGTTTTGTCACCAAGGCCCTCGCCAAGGCTACTCGTTGTTGTTGGCCTCCTGAAAGTTCTCTTGGAAATGCCGTCTCTTTTCCCTCCAGTCCTACTAAATGAATGATTTCTTGCACGGATTCGTTCGCCACCGCCCTATCAATCTTTTTCATATCCAGACCGAAGCGGATATTTTCCTGAACAGTCATATTGGGAAATAGGGCATAGTTTTGAAAGACCATTCCGATATTCCGCTCATTTGGAGGCAGATGGTCAACCCTTTTCCCATCGATAATAATAGTGCCTTTATCAATAGCATGGAGCCCGACAATGCTACGAAGCAAGGTACTTTTCCCACAGCCACTGGGGCCAAGTAAGGTTGTGATTGTCTTTTCTTGCACGCTTAAATTCAAGGACTTTAGCACTTCTTTATGATCAAATGTTTTGACTAATTGATTTACTTGTATATAACTCATCCAACTACCTTTCTTTACGCCCAGAATGTTCTTTTAAAACAATCAGAGCAACGATTGCAAGTAAAATGAAGTAACAGCCGACAATAGCACTTGAAAAATGCCCTTTTTTCTTGATATTTTCCATTAAAAAGATCTGGACCGTTTTAAATTTTGAACCTAACAATAAGTTGATGACTACAAACTCACCAAATAGTACAGAAAAACTTAGTAGAGCAGATACCTTAATGCTGTGCATAATATTCGGTAGAATAATCGTTTTAAAGGTCATCATCTTACTGGCTCCCAATACTTCAGCCGCTTCATTTAATTGGACCACATTTATATTTCTCAAACTGTTGCGAATGCCTTGATAGATAAAGGGCAAAACAGTCGTGAAGTAGGCACCCATTACCACAAAGAGCATTGGAATAGGACTATTTGCATATGCCTTTAGCAGGCCGACGCTTAAAATAATTCCCGGCATGGCATAACTCCCAATAATAGACCATTTAATCCAGCGTTCTAATCTTGGATAAAAAAGGATGATACCATAAACTGCAGGAACCATAATGAGAACTGCAATGATAACGACTCCCCCAACTAAAATCAGGGACTTTCCCATAGAACGAATAAAATCACTATTTAGAAATAAATCACTGTACCATTTTAGGGTCAGACTCTCTGGTAAAATCGTATGGCTCCAATTACTAGAAAGGGAATACAATACTGTTACAAGTAGCGGTATTGCCAAATATAGACAAGACAGCAGTAAGCTAAGCAAGCCTATCGTTCTTTTCATTCGTATCTCTCCTCACCTTAGTCGTTAACCACTCGCCAATCAACATATTCACTAACAGAATAAAGGCTAAGATAATAGCCAAAGTCGAAGCGATTTCAGGTCTAGCAATCACATCTCCTGACACTGTTGTAGCAATGCGGACGGACAATATATTAAAAGTGCTACCCGTTAATGCATACACTGAAGCGTAGGCTCCCATCGCATTGGCAAACATAATCGTAAAGACTCCAAATAAACCAGGAGAAATAATAGGTAAACCAATACATTTCCAATATTGAAAGTCATTAGCTCCTAAGATGGCCGCTGCCGCCTTCCAATGTTTATCTAAATTATCAAATACTGGATACAACAGCATAATTCCTAAAGGCAGTTGAAAATAGATATAGATGAGTGACAGGCCATCTTTACTATACAGATTAAAATGTTCTAGTAGCTTCCATCCTGATAGCTGGTCTAGCAGCACAAGGACCCCTGTATTCCCAAGCAAAATAATAAAAGCGAAAGCGAGTGGAATCCCGGCGAAATTACTGGTCAGATTGGCCATAACGAGTATATTATTCTGGAACTTTTTTGCCCTTGACTTAATCACATTTACTGAGACGGCTGCTAAAATGAGGGCAAATAAGCTAGAGGCTACTGAAATGATGATAGAATTCAAAAAGGCCGACAGATAGATTGATTTAGAAAAGACTTCACTATAGTTGCCTAGTGTGAACGCATCGTGTGCAGCTGTTTGAAAACTATTCAATAGCATAATGAGGAATGGGTAAACTAAGAAAGCGGCTATAAATAGAAATAGGATACTGATTGTCACAATAAATATTGACTTTTCTTTCACAAACTCCCTCCCGCAACCATTGTGGCTGACTACATCGTAATCCTGCCGATTCTATTGGATCAATGAAGAAATTTCTTCCTGCCATTTCTGGGGCAATTCCTTCAAGGTTTCATTCCAAGCCTCCGAATCCTTAACGGGCGTCACATTCTTATACATTGATTCTGGCAACAATTTATTCTTAGCTTCTTCTGAAATCTTGGCATCCTTTCGGATAGGTTTCGCATATCCTTTAGCTAAGTTATCTTGCCCCTCATCAGATAGGATAAATTCTCTAGCCAAGGCTGCGGCATACGGATTTTTCGCATACTTATTGATGATTGTAGCATACCCACTCATGACTGATTTTTCCTCTGGTATAGTGACATCAAACCGCTCTCTATCAATTTGATCGCGATAATTCAAGGCGTTAAAATCCCACATCAAGACAAGCTCATGCTCTCCCTTTTCTATTGTAGCAAGATCTGGAGAGGTCGTTACTAGCCGTCCCTCCTTGGCTAACTTCTTAAAAAAGTCAATCCCAGGTTGTAAGTTCTTTTCATCTCCGCCAAAAGCATAGCTTGCTGCTAAGACGGCAAATTGGGCTTGGTTGGCCTTTTCAACATCACCTATCGTGACCTTAAAATCACCATTTTTGATATCCTCCCAAGATTTCGGTGGATTTTGGACACTTTTCTTATCGCTCATAAATGCCATTGTACCAGTGTAGCCAATGATCCATTTGCCCTCCGTATCTTTTGCCCAGTCAGGGATTTCATCAAAATACGAGGTCTTATACCCGATGACCAAATCCCTTTCAACAGCCAGTGAACCAAAAGCAATTCCGACATCTCCAATGTCACCAGAGGCATTTTTCTTCTCGCTCTCAAATTTTGCTAGCTCTTCTGCAGAAGACATATCGGTATCGCTATGCTTGATACTATATTTTTCGTCAATGTCCTCCCATGTTTCTTTCCAGTTGGCCCAACTATCCGGCATTCCCAATGAATTTACTTCCCCTTCTTCTTTGGCCTTCACTACCAGCTCTTCCAGTGAAATACTCGTTAAATCTATCTCACTATCTCCACTAGTGCTGGCATTGCTACATCCTGTTAGAGCCAAGGTCGCCAAAGTCACTAAAAACGTTCTTTTTAACATGTTCTAATCCTCTTTTTCATAAAATATTTATTGATAGCAGACTTACCTGATGTTCATTGATCCCCTTTGAAAATCAAACATCCCCCTGTCAACTTACTAATTGTACAGGTGCTAACAGTCGTCAATGATCGATGTTCCTTGAGTATTACTTGAGCAAGGAGTCTCAAATAAATGAACGAGAGACTAAGCCTGCTTTTAGTCTAACAATAAATTATAAATTTCATATAAAGAGGCCGTAATTATTGCGTTAAAATTAAAAAAATCCAAAGTCCGAAACAAGACTCTGGAATCTTTTCTGCATTCGATGATTACCTCCTACCTTACAAGTACAGGCTTTCCCCAATGTAAAACGAGGAGACCTTCATCTGGATATTGGGAATACAGAACTTGTTACAAACAAATCGTTGTTGTCCTAAAGGGTTTTTATCACCCTTGCCGGTGTTCCTGCCACAATCACATTAGCTGGTACATCTTTCGTTACTGTGCTATTAGCTGCTACAACGGCATTTTCACCAATGGTGACCCCTGGGAGAACCATTGCGCCAGCTCCCAGCCATACATTCTTATGGATATGAATGGGTCTGATCTCTAACCCTCGGCGTTTAGCAGGGGCTAAAATATGATTAACTGTAATCAAGCTAACACGTGGACCAATCAGCACCTTATCTTCAATGGTAATACCACCTAAATCCACAAAAAACGCTTCCTTATTGATAAACACCTCTTTTCCGAGTGTAATATGGTATCCAAAATCTGTTTGAAAGGGTAAACTAACACTTGTAGAAGGGTCTATTTGTTTGCCTGTAATCTTGGTTAGATACTGCAACACCTCTTCTTTAGATTTCACACCTGTATTAAGTTCAGCAATCAGTAGCTCGTTTTCGGCCTTCATTTTATGGATTTCTTCAAATTCCACATCATTGACGAGAATTTCTTTTTTCCTTTGCAATTTTTCCAATAGATGAGTCATTCTCTATGTTCCCTATCTTTCCATATTTTCTTTAAGGAAGTTTTCTATTTCATCAAACGGAATACAATCCAATTTGTCATATAAATCAATATGACTAGCACCTGTTACAGTAATCATTTTTTATTCTCTCCTTGCAATTTTTTTAAGGCTTCTTTCCCCATATAGTAAGAGTGCGCCTGATCACCATGAACTATTAACACAGCATTTCGAATTTCATCACTGAATTCTAGTAAACGTGTATTTGCCAACCTGCTATTTGATTGTACTATCCATCCCCCGTTAGAATTACCACTCCGTTCATGGTATCCCCTTGGCTGTTTGTAATAAGCGTAATAGTCTTTTACAAAATCTGGCACATCTTCGGGTAGTGGGTCTACTACACCACCTGCTAATTGATAGTCCCCTGATTCCTTATCCAAGGTTCTTTGATTCGCCATTGTTAATCGTAATTGATACCGACTCTCTTCACTATCATCCCTATCAAAATACCCCTTATTTGTCACGCGAGAGAGGTCATACATGGTAAAGACCACACTCACTTTAATCCGTGGATCCAGCGCAGCTACATTCAAAGCATAGCCACCCCAGCCACAAATACCGATAATACCAACTCTCTCTGCATCAACTTGCGGATGCGTAACCAGGAAATCAACAGCTGCTTGAAAATCCTCCGTATTGATATCTGGTGATTGCATATAATGCGGTAGACCTCCAGACTCACCTGTAAAGGATGGGTCAAATGCAATCGTCAAAAATCCACGTTTTGCCATTTCTTGTGCATAAAGACCGGAAACTTGCTCTTTAACTGCACCGAATGGTCCTGCCACTGCTAAAGCAGGTAAGACGCTACTTGCTGTGACTGGCTTATATACATCAGCAACAAGTGTCATACCGAAATGATTCGTAAAAGATACTTTTGTATGTTCTACTTTTTCACTCTTAGGAAATACTTTATCCCATTCATTTGTCCATTGTATTGTTTCTGTCATATTCATTCCTTCCTCTTCCTTTTGATGTGGATATCTATAGTATAAAAGAAAGCAATACTATAGTCCAATACTTATTTTTGATACACAATATGCCTTTTAGGCATTTTATGGTATACTGACAATAATCACTCAGAAAGGATAAAACCCATGGATATTCGCAGGCTACACTATTTTGTCACCATCGCTCAAGAAAAAAATATTACCCATGCTGCTGAAAAATTGCTGATTACGCAACCTACTTTATCTCGACAAATGAAAGACCTTGAAGATGAACTAGGGGTTCGTTTGTTTAGGAGAAGTAGTCGCCAGTTACAGCTAACTGACGATGGACAATACTTATATAATCGTGCTCAAGAAATTTTATCATTGGTCCAAAAAACAAAGGATAATTTAACACAAAAAGAGGGGATTTCGGGAGATATTTACATTGGTACAGCTGAAACAGCCTCCCTACAGACGATTGCTGAGGCTTGTAAAGAACTCCTTACACTCCACCCCAATATACGATTGCATTTTCGCTCAGATAATGCAGATGCTGTTTTTGAAGGACTAAACAATGGCACATTAGATTTCGGTATCATCTTCGGAAACCATATACCACAAAAATATCATGCATTATCGTTACGGACAAGGGATCGCTGGTCCATCATTGTGCCTATTGGTCATCCGCTGGCAAGCTATCCATTTGTAACGGTTGCCGATATTCTCTCTTATCCACTAATCGTGTCAGAGCAAAGTGATTTTGATCTTTCTTTTCTTTCTTCAGCTGGTCAATATCATACTGTCGCAACCTATAATCTACTGTATAACGCTGGAATACTGGCCAAATCTGGGGTTGGCATTATACTAGGACTAGACGGTATCATTTCCGACCCAAATTTAATCACTATTCCATTGGAAGAAGCCCCCTCTAACACCCTATCTCTCATTTGGAAAGACAACTCCAAACAATCCCCAGCTGAACAGACCTTTCTTCACGAAGTAAAAAAACAGCTATCCGCTGTTTCTAAATAGATAGGTTTTGGCTACCTAGATTGGACTCCCTCCCTATCCAGCAATATCTTTCTAATACTCAATAAAAATCAAAAGTAGGCTAGGAAACGAAGACGAAGGTAGAACTGGCGTTCACCGAGACAAGTTGACAACGTATCCTTTTGATTTTTTATTGAGTATAAAATGCCCGCTTGGATCGGTATAGTTGACTGGATTGTTGTGAACATAGGCATAACGGTTCTGACTGAGTGGGGCATCTAGTTCACCTTGGTAACTGTCTTCTGCCAAGAAGGTACCCGCCCCGCTATCATAGTACCTTGCCCGCAGGTAATCTAACCCTGTACTATCTCTGGCTTCCCCATTGTAGGCATACGGGTTGCCTGTTTCGTCTGTACTGTCCTTAGTAGAACCGTATAGTTGGTACTTGCTGGACGCAACAGCTTATCCATCCTTAGTCGCGAGCTGAGTCAAGCGGTTGTGGTCATCGTAGGTGAAATTGTCTCTTCTTCCCTTATGGCAAACCAAACAATTCTTGTGGTGATGTGAAAAGCACCTATGGAGAGTAGCTCCATAGGTGGGCGGGGAGCTAAGCAAGAGAGGACGGAAAGCGCTAGAAGAGTCTCCAGCGTTTTCAACGTCCTCGCTAACTAGCTCAATCGCCTACAGCACCACGAAAGTCCCTTCAATCAACGGTTTTATATACTCAGTTAAAGATTCATTTTAATACAATTCATCCATCCAAAACGGAACATATGTTACTCGTTCAAAGCATATCGCTTTATGTTCTTTAAAACCAAATTCTATGAAAAAGTAATCAAATAGATTTTCACCATAGCAAATGATATCGATATCGTGTATTGATAATATAGGTGCAGTAGTTTCCATAATCGGTAAATATCGATGTCCATAAATAGGTATTAAACGAGGTGCTTCTTCTAAAAGAGATTTGATTCTCATCCACTTATTTTGCAGGCTTCGTGGCTCTACACCCCAAATATCATTCCATTTAATCTCCTCATAACAAGCCAGTATATCCTCATAGGGTTTTAAAAAAATTTCTTTTATAAATTGAATATTTTCAATACTTTTATCTCGCCAGTTATAAAAACCTTCTCCTATAGGAAGCATTTGACTATATAAATCTATCCAATCTTTTGAAAACTTCACCTGATATAGCTCTTCCAGCTCCTTAATTTCATTTCGTGTTAGTCCATCTTCTATGCAGATATTCTGCCTTTGAAAAATAGACATTAGGTCTTGTAACTCACTCATAACACTCCTTCTTATCTAACTCTAGTAAATGATTTATAATGATTATCCGTATACCAAACTGAACCATTATCTCCAATAATAACCCTTTCTGTTCCGCGAGTTTTCCCTTTAACATTAGGATAAATATCATATTCTCTATAGACAGGACCATCTGGTAGTTTTTGATTTCCTGAATTTCTCGGCATATTATTGTATACTCTATTTCCTTTGTACCCATCTTGCGCAGCTCCATTGTGAGTACGAGCATAGTCCACAACATCATCCACTTCTTTTGGAATACCTTTTACCGCATCTCCTACATCATCCACTGCCTCTGCAACTTTCAGAGAATCTTTGGTGTCATCCACCGCATCCACAGCTTTTAGGGCTTTAGAGGCATCACTGACATCATCAACTGTATCAATAACTTTTCCAGCTTTGAGTCCTGCCTTTCCTAACTTCCCTAATTTGGCAATCGGAATCACGTAAGTCGCCACATCAAGAGTTAGACCTAAGCCTGCCCACCAGCGGTTAGCTTTTTCGCCTGTGACAGGGTCTTTCCCTGTCCAAAGACGCTTGGCATTATATAAGCCTGATAGTTCCCCACCAAGTATCTTAAGGGCATTAACTGTCGCATTCCACTTCCATTGATGATCTGCTAGTATCTGTTCATTTGTTCGGCTATCTCTCCTAGTTCCATCACTAGCATTCGGCTGATAGCGAGAACTTGGACCGGCTGTGCCTTCCCAGCTGGCAACTCCGCCACCTCCAAAGCTGATAGGTTTAGGAGACCTACCCTTATCCTTCGCCTTGGTCGTTTTCGGGTCGCAGACATGCGTAAACATATCATTCAGAGCCTTGCTCCAATTAAGCAATAAATTGTTGGCTTCTCGAGCCTTGGGTCTACCGTATTGACCGATTGATTGCGCATACTCCTGTCGGATTTGCTGCTGGCGGTACTGAACCGCCTGGGCATACGCTTGGGCCCTCAGTTGAGATTCTTGTTGCTGAATATACTCATAGGCAGAAGAAGTCGGCACATAGCTTGGGACATAGGTGTAGCTATAGACCCCGGTCTGTTGTTGGCGAATCTGATGCGCCTCATGTTCAGGGGTCGTCGGCGCATAGAGGGTTCCATCCTTGGGGTTAATTAACGGTTTGGGCTGCGTATAGCGAGGACCCTTACCATCCGGCAACATCTTTCTAAAATGCCCACTCGGGTCTGTGTAGTTGACTGGGTTGTTGTGACCATAGGCATAGCGGTTCTGACTGAGCGGGTCATCTAGTTCACCTTGGTAACTATCCTCAGTCAAGAACGTTCCTGCCTGGCTATCATAGTATCTTGCTCTAAGATAATCCAGTCCTGTACTATCTCTAGGCTCCCCATTGTAGGCATACGGGTTGCTTGTCTCGCCTGTGCTAGACTGGGTAGCTCCATAGAGTTGGTATTTGCTGGACGCTACCACTTGCCCGTCCTTAGTCAAGCCAGTAACGCTACCACTTTGTATCGCTAGGCACTGATACATATCCCCTGTCTCATGGCTGTTATAGGAATCTCCACTCTGTCCTTACTGTTACCATCATTCTGATAAACTCGACCCGCTAAATAATTCTCGTGGTGATGTGAAAAGCACCTATGGAGAGTAGCTCCATAGGTGGGCGGGGAGCTAGGCAAGAGAGGACGGAAAGCGCTAGAAGAGTCTCCAGCGTTTTCAACGTCCTCGACGACTAGCTCAATCGCCTACATCACCATGGAATATCATAATCCCACTACTCGATAGTATCTTTAAGAATATATAAAATGTCTATTTTAAAGATACTACTATGAATTTTGACTATTCTGTAATTATTAGGATACATAATTTAACCAATTAATCATTTATTTTATTGGTTTCCAACCATTCTTTGGCTTCTTTAACCATAAATAATTTCTCTGAATATCTTGATAATTTTTGAAATTCCTTTCTTGCCATATTGCTATCTTGTTTATTCAAAGCATTTATTGCTAGAAAATAATGTTTCCGAATATAATCATAGGCTGTATCTTCCGCTAACAAAAGATTAGAAACTTCTGACTTCTTGATAAATAATTTTTCAAAAATTTCCATATAATTCATATAGTATTGCTTTTTCTTATATTCTGAAAGTTTATTACTTTTATAAGCTAGAAAAGATTGTTTAATATTCTCCAGTTTATCCCAGTTTTTCATTTTTAAGCGACTAATATAGGCCTGAAAATAATAATCTAAAACGCTATAGGATCCACTTGGTAATTTTGAAAAATCAACTTCCTTTAGCAAAATAATTGAATAATCAAATTTTCCAAAAATGTAGTAGTAACTGGATAACTTTATTAAGTAATAATTCTTTTTTTTTTCCTCTAAAATGATGTGATTCAATTCTAGCTATATATCGCTCAAGTACTTCAAGTTCTATATTGTCCAAGATATCTTTCTCTATTTTGGGTATTATTAAATAAAACAGTAGCAATAAACATATCTCTAAAACTGTTAGAACAGGTAATATAATTGTCACCCATTTAGGATAATAGGGACTTCCCATATTTATTAGTATTTGAACAAATAGTATAGATTTTAAAATTTTTTCAGTCTTCCATCTATTAAGTAAAGCATTTATTTTTAAATGTTTCATTTATTTTTCCTTTTTATGGTGCTAGTGGATATTGTTGTATTTGTTGCAATGGTTGAGGGTTGCCAAATAGTAAAGCAACTAGCGAAAGTATTCCCATTGCCTGAGGTCCATTTAGCATTTTAAAACCAACATTCATTTTATTGGTCGTTGTTATCTCTCTTGAATGTTGACTACTCTCAACAGTATGATACATCCCTAAAATACCATTTACTAAATCGGGCTTCAAAGATACACCTGCTCCGCTACCAATTGTAGCATCTCCATTAGAGAAACTATTTACATAATTAACATCTACTCCATCTTTTCCTATTGATACGGAGCCTGATATAGAATTATGTTTTGTATAATTCTCTGAACTAGAAATTGTAAGGTTTCCCTCACTATATCCAAGAGAGAACGAGGTAGATTTTGAATTAAACGTTATGCCAGATAAACTATTATTGGTAATATTGATATCAAGCCACGAATTGCTACTAGCAGTGACTTCGGATGAATAGTCTGCAAAGCTAGAAAATAATAATCCAGACTTTGTATCCATTTTTGATATTGTTTGAGTATTAGAGACCCCGATTGGATTTCTCCTAAGCCAATCATATATTCCCAATGCAAGATAATTACTATTTTCGAGCAAAGCCAAAGTAGTCAGAGCTTTTTTATTAATTTTAGTATCTTTTGATTTAGTATTAGCATAGTCCGCTGTTGTACACACATGCGTAAACATATCTTTCAGAGCCTTGCTCCAGTTAAGCAATAAATTGTTGGCTTCTCGAGCTCTAGGTCTGCCATATTGACCGATTGATTGCGCATACTCCTGTCGGATTTGCTGCTGGCGGTACTGAACCGCCTGGGCATGCGCTTGGGCCCTCAGTTGAGATTCTTGTTGCTGAATATACTCATAGGCAGAAGAAGTCGGCACATAGCTTGGGACATAGGTGTAGCTATAGACCCCGGTCTGTTGTTGGCGAATCTGATGCGCCTCATGTTCAGGGGTCGTCGGCGCATAGAGGGTTCCGTCCTTGGGGTTAATTAACGGTTTGGGCTGCGTATAGCGAGGACCCTTACCATCCGGCAACATCTTTCTAAAATGCCCGCTCGGGTCGGTGTAGTTGACTGGATTGTTCTGCACATAGGCATAGCGGTTCTGACTAAGCGGATTGCTTCGGCTACCAGAGTAGGAATCCTCGGTCAAGAACGTTCCTGCCTGGCTATCATAGTATCTTGCTCTGAGGTAATCCAGCCCTGTACTATCCCTAGCCTCCCCATTGTAGGCATACGGGTTGCCTGTCTCGTCTGTACTATCCTTAGTGGAACCGTAGAGTTGGTACTTGCTGGACGCAACGGCTTGTCCGTCCTTGGTCAAGCCTGTCACAGACTCTGCTTGGTTGGTCAGGTACTGATACGTATCCCCTGTCCCATGGTTGTTATAGGAATCTCCACTCTGTCCTTACTGTTACCATCATTCTGATAACTCGACCCGCTAAATAATTCTCGTGGTGATGTGAAAAGCACCTATGGAGAGTAGCTCCATAGGTGGGCGGGGAGCTAGGAAAGAGAGGACGGAAAGCGCTAGAAGAGTCTCCAGCGTTTTCAACGTCCTCGACGACTAGCTCAATCGCTTACAGCACCACGGAATATTAGCTCAAAGCTCAAGATTATCTATCTTCATCCCAGAAAAAATGCTGATCTGCAATTAAAACCTTGGACACTTCAATATCTTGACAAATAATATCCATACTAATAAGAGATAGTACCAATTTACATCTAATGAGAAATTCATCGTACTTAGTAAGTGTGATAGTATGTCCTGCATAACCATAAAGTTGCCCATCTCGTAAATTTTTTACATCTTCATGTCTCCATAAAACCTTCTGATCTCCTTTATATACAAGATGCCCAGCATCTGTTTCATAACTAACTTTTGCACATCTTAAATATTTTAATTCCCAGCAATAAATTTCTCGCTCTTCCAAATCAAAACATTCAATGTAAACAGTAATCTCATCTCCTAAATAATTGGCTCTAATATCTAAAATTTGTGCATCCCAATAATCAGTGTTGTTTATCGCTTCTATCTTTGATTGTATTTCCATACTAGTTTCCTCCATTATTCCAAGGAATATGACCTTCTGGTGAACGCCTATTAACAATATTTCCATTAATATCTAATAAATTTTCATTTTCATCATAAATATGCATATGGGGATAATCTGTCCGCCAATCTGGAGGATCTAGTTTTATTCTAAAAGTCCCATTTTCATCTTTAATATGGACAAAACCGTTATTCTTATCAATCGTCCAACCAACTGGGCGTGCAGCTTCTATATTTTCCAGCGACATATTAGCTATTTGGCTTGGTGGTAATTTATCAAGTGTTGATAAAGGTTGTAATGAGCCACTATATTGTTCTGGTCCGTATGGCTTCAAGGGTTCTAACGGTCCACTCGCAGGTTCTGGTCCATAAGGCTTGTCAGCTTGTTTCGGCTGAGTTAAGGTCATCCCTACTCCAGCTATCGCTCCTTTCGCACTTGTCCGTCCTTGGTCAAGCCTGTCACAGACCCTGCTTGGTTGGTCAGGTACTGATAGGTATCCCCTGTCCCATGATTGTGGTAGGAACTTCTACCCTGTCCATAGGTGTAGGTCTCACGAGCTTTCAGTTCCCGGTCGTAGGTCTGGAGAACCTCGGTGTGCTGGCGGTTGACGTCATTGACATAGTTGCGCTCTTCATAGTAGTGGAAGCTATCTTCTCGTGTGGTATAAGGAATCAGAACCTCTTTGACCTCACTGGTATAGGTCACTTCTCCCTCACCCGGGAGGTTTCCTAGGTCGGGTGGGTTGACCACCAAGCCCTCATCATTGGCTCGGTCTTTTGCCACCTTCTTGTGGTAGGCAGTAGAGACATCGTCAAACATCTCATGCCAGATGGTACCGACTGTTTGCGGTAGCGTTGCGAGTGCTTGAAGAACGTTTTGACTAAAGCCATACCAGAAGAGACTATGTGCCTCCCCATTTGGGGCGGTATGCGGTGATTTCTTCTTCTCTTCTCGCTTGAAGAGTCGATAGCTGTGCTGGCCTTCCTTACGGCTAGCGGGGATACTCTATAAAAATCAACCTCTGACTAGGCAACGAAACCGCAGGTAGAACTGAAGTTCGGCAAGGTGAGGTAACGACGCCAGAGGTTGATTTTTGACGAGTATAAAGACGCGGTTATCATCGCCGTCATACAGCGCCGCAAACAAGAGGCCTGCTTTGTCCTTGACCGCAAGGAGTCTATTCTCCGTATCGTAGATATAGTCTAGCTTCTCATTGTTCTTACTTTGAGAAATCCGATTGCCGTTCTTATCGTAGGTGTAGCGGGTGGTACCGTTCTTGGTCTCGAGCTGAGTCAAGCGGTTGTGGTCATCGTAGGTGAAATTGTCTCTTCTTCCCTTATGGCAAGCCAAACAATTCTCGTGGTGATGTGAAAAGCACCTATGGAGAGTAGCTCCATAGGTGGGCGAGGAGCTAGGCAAGAGAGGACGGAAAACGATAAACAATATCCAGCGTTTTCAACGTCCTCGCTGACTAGCTCAATCGCCTACAGCACCACGGGAAACTTTTTATCAATCAACTAAATAAACGTTAAAGGACTTTTTTTTACCTCCAACAACATATTTTTCAACATCACCATCCCACCACTCAACAGTATCTTTAAGAATGTCTAAGAAAATTCTTCTGGAATTCGCATCAGTAGCAAACAAATATCCAGCGTTATCTATAAAAATATTTATATTATCTGGAATTATATAGCTTGATCGTTCAAGCCTATCTCGTAAAGCATCCCAATTCCCATCAATTAAATTCTCAATATTAAAAATATTAGCTAGCTTCAACACAGCATCATACTCAGTTTGTATTTCTTTTCCATCAAGAATCACCGTAAAGTAATTTCGGTATTTAGTTTTTAAAAATATCTTCTTAAATTGACTTATATGACTAAATATGTTCATCATTATTCCACCTTTATAAAACTTTTGTAGTGCTCGTCAGTATAGTATATACTTCCATCACTTCCACGGATAAATCTCTCTGCATCACGACCACTACCTACCACTTTAGAATTAATATCATATTCTTTATAAGTAATTTTATTACCATAATTATCAAAATTAGGCAAATAATCCCTATCATTGTAAAATCTACCACCTGCTTTAGTACCTGTACTTTGTCCTTTATATGTTCCTTGCCAATTATTGCCAGAATAACCCTTATAAGCATCTTGCACATTCTGGGGTAGCTCATCTATTGACTTAGAACCTTTTAATCCTTTTACCGTATCTCCTACATCATCTACAGTTTCTGCGGCTTTCAGAGAATCTTTAGTGTCATCCACCGCATCCACAGCTTTTAGAGCTTTAGAGGTATCACTGACATCATCAACTGTATCAATAACTTTTCCTGCTGTGACTCCTACCTTTGCAACTTTTCCTAATTTAGCTAAAGCAACCGCATAGCTAGCTACATCAAAAGCAAGTTCTCCTGCTGCCCACCAGCGGTTAGCTTTTTCGCCTGTGACAGGGTCTTTCCCTGTCCAAAGACGCTTGGCATTATATAAGCCTGATAGTTCCCCACCAAGTATCTTAAAGGCATTAACTGTCGCATTCCATTTCCATTGATGATCTGCTAGTATCTGTTCATTTGTTCGGCTATCTCTCCTAGTTCCATCACTAGCATTCGGCTGATAGCGTGAGCTTGAGCCAGCTGTACCATTCCAACTGGCGACACCACCTAGATTCACCGCATAATTGGTATCAGTAGCGGATTTGGTAATAGCCTGTAGTTGTTTCTGCGATGGAGACTTCCCTTTCGTATCCTTCGCCTTGGTCGTTTTTGGATCACAGACATGCGTAAACATATCTTTCAGAGCCTTGCCCCAGTTAAGCAATAAATTGTTAGCTTCTCGAGCCTTGGGTCTGCCGTATTGACCCGTTGATTGCGCATACTCCTGTCGAATCTGTTGCTGGCGGTACTGAACTGCCTGGGCATGCGCTTGGGCCCTCTGCTGAGATTCCTGTTGTTGAATGTACTGATAGGCAGAGGAAGTCGGTACATGACTTGGAATATAAGTATAGCTATAGACACCGGTCTGTTGCTGGCGAATCTGGTGTGCCTCATGTTCGGGAGTCGTCGGCGCATAGAGGGTGCCGTCCTTGGGATTAATCAGCGGTTTTGGTTGCTGATAGAGTGGTCTTCCTCCGCCTCCCACCATCATGGTAAACGGAGAGGGAAAATGCCCGCTCGGGTCGGTGTAGTTGACTGGGTTGTTGTGGACATAACTGTAGCGGTTCTGACTGAGCGGATTTCTGCGGCTACCAGAATAACTATCCTCCGTTAAGAAGGTACCTGCTTGATTATCGTAGTACCTTGCCCTCAAGTAGTCCAGTCCTGTACTATCTCTAGCTTCCCCATTGTAGGCATACGGGTTGCCTGTTTCGTCTGTGCTAGACTGGGTAGTTCCATAGAGTTGGTACTTGCTGGACGCTACCGCTTGCCCGTCCTTGGTCAAGCCAGTAACACTACCACTTTGTGTCGCTAGGTACTGATACGTATCGCCTGTCCCATGGTTATGGAGTGTAGCGGATGGTACCGTCCTTATTTTATAACTAAATATGACAAGATTTTAAAACATAGTGGTGATGTCAAAAACACCTATGGAGAGTAGCTCCATAGGTGGGCGGGGAGCTAGGCAAGCGAGGACGGAAAACGGCAGAAGAGTCTCCAGCGTTTTCAACGTCCTTGACGACTAGCTCAATCGCCTACAGCACCACTGAATAGGACACCTCTTTTGTCAGGTTTATATAATTTTTTGATATACTCAGCCAGCTCGTCTGTCCATTAAGTATATATCAGTTAATAATCACCTGCAACATACTATTTAATTGAGATAATAATTCCTGAATAGTTGTCTCTTCAGTATCATACCAATATTCTATTTCTCCAGTATCTATGTAACCAAGGCTAAGCATACAGTGCTTGTATGGAGCGAACATAGCCTCTTCAATAAGAAAACATTCAAATATATTTTTCTCACTACTGATGAAACAACCAAATACTCCCTCATCATCTTGACATAAATCGTATGCCACGTAATATTTAAACTCATCAACAAAAGCCTTTATATTTTTTTTTAATAGTTGCTTCTTAATTTCAAATTCCATTTTATGCTATTTTTTACCTACTATTTCTATATTATATGCACCCGGTGCTTCTGTTAAACCAGGTATTCCACGTTTTATATTTAACTTATCCTGAAGAGAACCTGGAAAATTTACTATTCCCCACTCTTCTTTTCCTCCTTGGGATAAGGAACTTGTAGGAACATCAAATTCTACATAAAGTGTACCGGGCTTTGCTGCTGGGAACGCTCCTATATCTGCTGGATTAGCGACATGTGTTTTGAACTGCTCAGACATCTGCACTTTCCCAGTTTCAACCATTTTCGAATATTCCTCCAGTGACATCCACCGTCCAACTCGGGTCATATTCGCTAAATCAGGACTAGGTCTTAACGGATCTAAAGTTCCACTCGCAGGCTCTGGTCCGTATGGCTTCAAGGGTTCTAACGGTCCACTCGCAGGTTCTGGTCCATAAGGCTTGTCAGCTTGTTTCGGCTGAGTTAAGGTCATCCCTACTCCAGCTATCGCTCCTTTCGCAGCTGTATATAGGCCTTGAACATACTTGCCAATAAAATAACCTTGTAAACCACCGCCTACTGTATTCACCGCCACATCAAGTGGCTTGTCATCATTAGAATAACTTGTGAGACCTGAGCTAACAGCTCCATAAACCGCAAAACCAGCTACCGGACCTCCTCCTGATAGTCCTACCGCAAGACCAGATAAGCCTGCTAGCGCTTGAATGTTCCCTGACGAAATAGTTTTCAGACGACTTAGGTCAAATGTATGTCCTTTTTTACTACTTGTTTGTGGTTGATTGCTTGCACTAGAAGTCCCACTCCAACTAGCGACACCACCTAGATTCACCGCATAATTGGTATCAGTAGCTGATTTGGTAATAGCCTGTAGTTGTTTCTGCGATGGAGACTTCCCTTTCGTATCCTTCGCCTTGGTCGTTTTCGGATCGCAGACATGCGTAAACATATCTTTCAGAGCCTTGCCCCAGTTAAGCAATAAATTGTTAGCTTCTCGAGCCTTGGGTCTGCCGTATTGACCCGTTGATTGCGCATACTCCTGTCGAATCTGTTGCTGGCGGTACTGAACTGCCTGGGCATGCGCTTGGGCTCTCTGCTGAGATTCCTGTTGTTGAATGTACTCATAGGCAGAAGAAGTCGGTACATAGCTTGGGACATAGGTGTAGCTATAGACCCCGGTCTGTTGTTGGCGAATCTGATGCGCCTCATGTTCAGGGGTCGTCGGCGCATAGAGGGTGCCGTCCTTGGGATTAATCAGCGGTTTTGGTTGCTGATAGAGTGGTCTTCCTCCGCCTCCCACCATCATGGTAAACGGAGAGGGAAAATGCCCGCTTGGGTCGGTATAGTTAACAGGATTGTTCTGCACATAGGTATAGCGATTCTGACTAAGCGGATTGCTTCGGCTACCAGAGTAGGAATCCTCGGTCAAGAACGTTCCTGCCTGGCTATCATAGTATCTTGCTCTGAGATAATCCAGCCCTGTACTATCTCTAGCCTCCCCATTGTAGGCATACGGGTTGCCTGTTTCGTCTGTGCTATCCTTAGTGGAACCGTATAGTTGGTACTTGCTGGACGCCACTTCCTGTCCGTCCTTGGTCAAACCAGTAACGCTACCACTTTGTGTCGCTAGGTACTGATAAGTATCCCCTGTCTCATGCTTGTGGTAGGAGCTTCTTCCCTGTCCATAGGTATAGGTCTCACGAGCTTTTAGCTCTCGGTCGTAGGTCTGGAGAACCTCGGTGTGCTTACGGTTGACGTCATTGACATAGTTGCGCTCCTCATAGTAGTGGAAGCTATCTTCCCGTGTGGTGTAAGGAATCAGAACCTCTTTGACTTCGCTGGCATAGGTCACCTCTCCCTCACCCGGGAGGTTTCCTAGGTCGGGTGGGTTGACCACCAAGCCCTCATCATTGGCTCGGTCTTTTGCCACCTTCTTGTGGTAGGCAGTGGAGACATCGTCAAACATCGCATGCCAGATAGTCCCAATGGTCTGAGGGAGACTGGATAAGGATTGTAAGACATTCTGACTAAAGCCATACCAGAAGAGGCTATGTGCCTCCCCATTTGGGGCGGTATGCGGTGATTTCTTCTTCTCTTCTCGCTTGAAGAGTTGATAGCTGTACTTGCCTTCCTTACGGCTTGCCGTAAAGACCCTATTGTCATCGCCATCGTAGAGTGCCGCAAACAAGAGGCCTGCCTTGTCCTTGACAGCTAATAGACGGTTTTCCGTATCGTAGATATAGTCTAGCTTCTCATTGTTCTTACTTTGAGAAATCCGGTTACCGTTCTTGTCATAAGTGTAGCTGCTAGTACCGTCCTTGGTCTCCAACTTGATGAGACGGTTGTGGTCATCGTAGGTGAAGCGGGTCGTCTCCTCCTTGCCCTCAATGGTTTCTGTGCTGGTCAGCTTGTTTCCAGCCAGGTCGTAGGTGTAGATGAGGCTGGAGAGTTCCTTGCCCGCCTTGTCAGACACGGTCATGGTCTCGACCTGCCCTAAACTGTCATAGGTGTAGGCTTGGATAAGGGTTTCCCCATCTTGAGTGATGGTCTCCTTGGTGATATAGTCGCCGTCGTCATACTCATAGGCATAGCTCGCTATCAGCTTGTCCTTCTGGTCGCGGTGAACCATTTCCGTCACCCGATGTCCCCTGTCATAGGTGAGGAAACTCTTGGTCCCGTCCCCACGGGTGACCTGGGTCATGTCGCCAGCCTCATTGTAGCGGTAGGTCGTTTTCTTCCCGTCCTTATCCGTCACAGAGGTCAAGCGGTCCAAGTCGTCATAGGTGTAGGAGACGCTACTGCCATCTGGGTAGGTCAGCTGGCTAATGTTGCCAAAGTCATCATAGCTGTAGGTGATGACACTGCCGTCTCCTTGACGAACACCGGTCACTTCTCCTTCTTCATTGGTCTCATACTGGGTTGTCCCTGTCAGGTCGCTCATAGACACCCTGCGGCCATCCGCATCATAAGCATAGAGGACTTGACCGTCTTCTTTCTTGGAGTAATCGACAGTGAGCAGTTGATCCAACTGGTTGTAGTCATAGCGGATGGTCTCGCCATCGGCCTTGGTGACCTTCTCTAGCTGGTTGTTACGATTGTAGCGGTAGGTCTCCTTGTCGCCAAGGGCCGTCATCTTCTCTACGACATTGGAGAGTTGGTCATAGGTATAGGTCGTGACCTTGCCATTGCCATTAGTGATAGAGGTGACATTGCCCACACTGTCATAGGTGTAGGTAGCCGTCGAAGCCTTGTCTCCTGACCCCTGGGTGGCTGAAAGCAACTGGTCTTTTCCGTCATAAGTGTAGGTCTTAACACGCTCACGACCAGTTGTCACACTGGTCAGGTTGCCATTGCCATCATAGGTCATGGAGGCCTCTCCACCTGCTTCATTCATGACCTTGGTCACCTGGTTGTCATGGTCATAGCTGTAGAGGGTCAACTGGCCTGCCGTATCACTCTCACTGGTCAAGCGGTTGAGGCTATCATAGGTCCGTTTGGTCACCTGCCCCAGGGGATTGGTCTCCTCTAAGAGGTTCCCATTGGGATCGTAGGTATAGCTGGTCTCCCGCTTGCCATTGATGGTCCGCTTGGTCACCTGGCCGACTGGGTCATAGGTCATTTCTGCCTTGCGCCCCCTTGGACTGGTGATGGTCTTGAGCTGGTCCAGCCTCGTATAGTCCATGCTGGTCTTGGCACCACTTGGTGTGGTGATAGAGGCAAGGTTCCCCGCTTCATCGTAGCTATAGGTGGTCGTAAGGTCAAGGGCATTCTTAGCAGTTAAGAGACGACCCACCTTATCGTAGGTGTAGCGGTTGCGTCTATCAGACTGGTCCACTTCCTCGGTCAGGTTCCCCGCCACATCATAAGTATAGCTCTTAGCGAGACCTTGCGGACCGGTTTGTGTAGACAAGCGACCAAGACCGTCATAGGCATAGGTATACTCCGCTTCATTTGGTAAGGTCCGCTTGGTCGGTCGACCGTAGAGGTCGTTGACATAGCTGGTGCTATGCCCATTGGCGTCTGTCTCCTTGGCGAGACTGCCGGTGCTATCATAGGCATAGCTGGTCTCTCCGCCTGTTGGGCGTTTGACGCTGGCTAGGCGGTTCATCGGGTCGTAGGTATAGGTTGTGGTATGGCCTTCCCCTGTCGTTTCGCTGAGGCGATTCCCTACCGCATCATAGGTATAGGTCTGCTTGGCTCCCGTTGGGGCAAGGGTCTCTACTACACGCCCCAATGGGTCATAGGTGAAGGTTGTCGCTTGGCCGTTTGGGTCAGTATAGAGAACTAGGTTCTTATTAGCGTCATAGCCATACTGGCTTTCCTGCCCCTTGGCATCGATTAGCTTAGACAGGTTGCCTAGGACATCATACTCATAGGTGGAGCGATTGCCGTCTGCGTCTGTCTCGGTCACCACACGGTTGAGGGCATCATAGGTGTAAGCCGTCTCCCGCTTGAGGTGGTCGACGGTCTTGGTCAAGTTACCATTCTCATCATAGTGGTAGGTCTTGGTCTTACCCTCTTGGTCGGTCGATGTCGCGACATGGCCCATGACATCATAGGTAAAGGTCTCGCTGGTACCGTCCGCATAGGCGACCTTGGTCAGCTGGTTGTCACTGTCATAGCTGTAGGTTGTGACCTCTCCTAGGCTATTGGTCATTGTTAGGCGGTTGCCAGCTTTATCGTACGTATAGGACTCATGGAGGTCTTGGTTGTCCTTCTTGGTCACCACACGACCCGCCGCATCATAGGTATACTCGGTGATAAGACCGCTAGAAGTGGTCTGCTTGATGAGACGGTCTAGAGCATCATACTCTTGGGTAAGGGTCCTGCCATCTGGCAAGGTGACTTCTTTTAGTTGAGCAGTCTCGGTATAGCTCATCTTGGTCACGTTACCGTTGGCATCGGTCTGCTCAATCGGATAGCCTAGCTCATTATACACATAGGTCGTTTTCCCACCCAAGGCATCCACTATCTCTGTCGGCTGCTCCATCTGGTTGTAAGAGGTGGTGGTGGTATTTCCCAAACCGTCAGTGATGCTGGCAATTTGGTTTTGACCGGTATAGGTGCTGGTTGCGGTATAGCCTGCCGCGTCCGTAACACTATGTTGGTTCCCGTTTTTGTCATAGCTATAGCTGGTCCGCTGCCCCAGGGCATTGGTGGTCGCAAGGAGGCGGCCGGCTGGGCTATACTCATAGGCGGTTTCCCGACCCAAGGCGTCGATCATAGACAAGATGTTCCCCATAGTATCCAAGGTGTAGGACACACTGGTACCATCTGGGTAGGTAATAGCGGTGACATTACCAGACTTGTCATAGGCATAGCGGGTGGTCTTGTCTCCCTTGGTCTCGGTCAGCTTGTTTCCAACTGCGTCATAGGTGTAGGAGACCGTTTGACCGGCTTCATCGGTATAGGATAAGACACGCCCCATGCCATCATAGGTGGTCTGAGTGGTCGTCCCGATTGGATAGGTCACTTCCAGCAACTGACCAGAGGTATCATAGGTGTACTCGAGCACTTGCCCCAGAGCATCGGTCAGGGTCTGGATGGCATTGTGCCGCTCATCATAGGTCAAGCTAGTGGCATGACCTGCTTCATTGGTCCGAGTGAGGACACGCCCCAAGGCGTCGCGCTCATAGGTGACCGTTTGACCGAGGGCATCGGTCTCTGTCAAGAGGCGGCTACGGCTGTCGTAGCTGTAGCGGGTGGTGCGGCCTTCCGCATCAGTCAGTGACACTTGATTGCCCACCCCGTCATAGCTGTAGCTGTAGGTCCCTCCCTCACCATTGGAAGCGCTGATTTTCCGTCCAAGGCCATCGTAGGTGAAGGTGGTGGTATTCCCATTTCCTTCTGTCACCCCAGTCACTTGACCGGCTGGGTCAAAGGTATGGGTCCTTCCAACACCATCGGCATCTA